>DXAO01000045.1 GCA_019117005.1 Candidatus Collinsella stercoripullorum
ACTTGGAGCGCACCGCGCTCGCATAGGCGAGGTCGGGGAAATCGGTCTCGTCGATATCGTCGGGGTACTTGCCGTAGCCGAGCACCTTGCGGCGCACGTCCACGCGGAAGGCGCGCTCGCCCACGCCGTACCTGTCGCCGCGCTCCAGCTCGGGATCGATCTCGGCGTCGCCGCGCAGGATGGCGGCGGCGAGGGCGATGCCCTCGATGATCTTCTTGTAGCCGGTGCAGCGGCACACGTTGCCCTTGATGGCCTCCTTGATCTGATCCTCGGTGGGATCGGGCACGTGATGGACGAGGCCGGCGCCCGCCATCACCATGCCGGGGATGCAGAAGCCGCACTGGACGGCGCCCACGGCTCCGAACGCGTAGACGAACGCCTCCTGCTCGCGCGCGGGCAGGCCCTCCACGGTCACGATGTCGCGACCGGCGGCGAGCTCGGTCGTGAGCACGCAGGCTTTCACGGCGCGGTCGTCCACGAGCACCGTGCAGGTGCCGCAGGCGCCCTCGGAGCAGCCGTCCTTCGCGGAGTGGATATGCAGGTCGTCGCGCAGGTAGCGCAGCAGGGGCTTCTTCTCGCCCACCGTGCGCTCGACGCCGTTGACGGTGAAGGTGTAGCTCACCGGTTGCTTGGCCATGGTTCACGCTCCTTCCTACAGCGCGGGCGCGGCGGCGAAGATGCCGAACGCGTCGCGGATCACATGCTTGGGGCACTTGGTCGCGCACATGCCGCAGCTGATGCAGCGCGTGTAGTCGATGACCGCCTGCTTGTCGACCACCTGCATGGCGCCGCAGGGGCAGACGCGGGCGCACATGCCGCAGCCGATGCACCCCTGCGCATCGACGGTGATCTGATGGGTGGTCTCGGTCATGGGACCCTCCCCTCCCTTTCCTTCGCAGTCCTGCCATCGGGGACGGGCGCGGATGGCAGGGCGGGGACCGTCCGGCGGGTGCCGTTCCCGCCGCCTGCCATCCGTACCCGTCCCCGGTGGCAGGGAGAGGGCGGCCCCGCCGTACGCGGGGCCGCCCCGCGCTCGCTATACGAACAGGTAGCCGTAGGAGTCGCGCACCGCGGCGATGGTGCGGCGCACGTCCTCGGGCACACCGCAGCCGGCGTCGTCCACGTCCGCGACGCGGATCTCGCCGCCCAGGCGCACGGAGAACTTCCCGTCGGCAAGACGCATGAAGCCGTCGTTCTCGGAGGCGAGCATGTCGTCGCCGCTCCAGAACAGCGTGAGCTTGTCCTTGTAGGGGCGGCCGGTCTCGTACGGGCAGAACACGGCGCAGTTGCCGCACTCGTTGCACATGCCGTCGACGTGCACGACCTGGTGCTTGGCCAGGCCCGGCACCTCGATGGCGACGTTGGCGCGGTTGGGGCACACGTCGCAGCAGACCTCGCAGACCGCGGCGCAGCCCAGGCAGCGGGTGTGCGTGCAGTTCGCCGTGTCGCGGCAGAGGCTGCCCTTCTTGGCGACGGCCGCGTCGACGTCGAGCTGCTCGTTGGCGTCCGCATAGCGGTTGAAGTCGACGCCCGCGATGGCGCGCGCGACCTCGGCGGCGTCCGCGATGGCCTCGACGACCGTCGCGGGACCGCGGCGGCAGTCGCCCGCGGCCCACACGCCCTCGACGCCGGTGGCGACGCCGGCGGGACGGCCGCGGCGGTCGACCTCGACGCCGGC
This sequence comes from Candidatus Collinsella stercoripullorum, assembly GCA_019117005.1. Taxonomy (GTDB): domain Bacteria; phylum Actinomycetota; class Coriobacteriia; order Coriobacteriales; family Coriobacteriaceae; genus Collinsella; species Collinsella stercoripullorum. The sequence goes on from DXAO01000045.1 coordinate 1,679, forward strand.
ACCCTCGTAGAGCGAGGCGTCGATGCGCTCGCCCACCGCGCAGATCACGGTGGTGGCGGGCACGGTCACGGTCTCGCCCGTCGGCTCGGGCGCGCGGCGGCCGGAGGCGTCCGGCTCACCGAGCTTCATGACGTTGCAGGTGAGCTGGCCGTCGACGAGCGACGCCGGGGCGAGCAGCTCCATGAACTCGACGCCGTCGGCGAGCGCGAGGTCGAGCTCCTCCTCGTCGGCGGGCATCTGGGCCTTCGTGCGGCGGTACACCAGGCGCACGTTCTCGACGCCGGGGATCCGCTTGGCGGCGCGGGCGGCGTCCATGGCGGTGTTGCCGGCGCCGACGACCACGACGTCCGCGCCGAGGCTCAGGGTCTCGGGGGCCTTCTTGGCGGCCTCGAGGAACTCGAGGACGTCCATCTCATCGCCCTCCGCCAGACCGGCGGAACCGGGCAGCCAGGCACCGGTCGCCACGACGACGTCGGTGTAGCCGGCGGCCTTGAGCGCGTCGACGGACTCGACGCGGGCGTTCAGCTCGACCTCGACGCCGAAGGCGCGGCAGAGCTCGACGTCGGCGTCGATGTCGGCGCTCGCGATGCGGAACTCGGGGATCACATGGCGCACGATGCCGCCCAGGGAGTCCTTGGCCTCGAAGATGGTGACGGGCACGCCGGCGCGCGAGAGGAAGAACGCCGCGGCCAGGCCGGCGGGGCCGCCGCCCACGACGGCGACCTTCTTGTCGGAAGCCACCTCGCCCGCCTGGGCCTGCAGCTTGGGCAGCACGGTCGCGAACGCCTCGCGCGCGGCGCGCAGCTTGCTCGCGCGGATCTGGGCGCCCTCGGGCTCGTAGAAGGCGCGCTCGCAGCCCTTGCCGCACGGATGCGGGCAGATGGTGCCGGTGATGTGCGGCAGCGCGTTGCGCTCGATGATGATGGAGAGCGCGTCCTCGAAGCGCCCCTCCTCCACGGCGGCCAGGTAGGCCGGGATGTCCTGGGAGATCGGGCAGCCGGTGCGGCAGGGGGCGGTGAAGCAGTCCATGAGCGGCACGCCGCCGGGGACCTTGGCGGAGGGCAGCTTGCGCAGCGGGTTGCGGTACAGCGGGTTCACGAGCGAGTCCGCCTGGATCTTGGTCACGGCCTCGAGGGAGACGCCGGAGAACGGCTTGCCGTCAAGATCGGCGAACTCGCCGGCGATCTGGCTCATGCGCTCGTAGCCGCCGGGCTTGAGCACATCGGTCGCCAGGGTGATCGGCCAGATGCCCGCGTCGTACAGCGAGCGGATGTTGTAGATGGTGGCGCCGCCGGAGTAGGAGATGCGCAGGCGACCGTCGAACTGCTCGGTGATGCGGCGCGCGAGCTCGATGGTGAGCGAGAACAGCGTGCGGCCGCTCATGTACATCTCGTCGCTCGGCAGCTCGCCGCGGGTGACATCCACCGGGAAGGTGTTCGTGAGCTTGACGCCGAAGTCCAGGCCGCGCTCGGAGGTGAGCTCGATCAGGCGCTCGAACATCGGGACGGCGTCGGCCCACTGCAGGTCCTCGAGGAAGTGCCTGTCATCGAAGGCGATGTAGTCGAATCCGAGCTCGTCGAGGCGCGCGCGGGCGAAGTCGTAGCCCAGCAGCGTCGGGTTGCACTTGATGTAGGTGTTCAGGTTCTTCTCGGTGATGAGATAGGTCGCGATGCGCTCGATCTCGTCGGGCGGACAGCCGTGCAGGGTGGACTCGGTGATGGAGTTCGAGACCCGCGCCGGGATGGATTCGACGAAGTCGGCGTCGACGTTCTGGAAGCGGTCGAGGTTGGCGAGCGCCCACGCGCGGCACTCGGCCCAGACCTCGGAGCCGCTCGCATCCTTCATGCCCTCGATGTAGGCGTCGACCTTGGGGCTCTTGATGCCCTCGAGGTCGTAGCCGACGCTCATGTTGAACACGAAGCCGTCGGGCGAGCCCAGGCCGTACTCGCGTGCGATCAGGTGGCAGGCGAACCACGCCTTGACGTACTCGGCATAGGCCTGCGGCACCTCGAGCTCGGTGGACCACTCGCAGTTGTAGCACTCGTCGGCCGCGGTGATGCAGGGCTTGTTCACGCAGGCGGACAGCTCCTCG
>DXAO01000046.1 GCA_019117005.1 Candidatus Collinsella stercoripullorum
GACAACATCGAGAACATGGGCGCCCAGCTGGTGAAGGAGGTCGCCACCAAGACCAACGACACCGTGGGTGACGGCACCACCACCGCGACCCTGCTCGCCCAGGCCATCGTGAACGACGGCCTGCGCAACGTGGCCGCCGGCGCCAACCCGCTGGCCATCCGCCGCGGCATCGACAAGGCCGTCAACGCCGTCGTCGCCGAGATGAAGAACCAGGCCCAGCCCGTCGAGACCAAGGAGCAGATCGCCTCGGTCGGCACCATCTCCGCCGGCGACCCCGAGGTCGGCGCCAAGATCGCCGACGCCATGGACGTCGTGGGCAAGGACGGCGTCATCACCGTCGAGGACGGCCAGACCTTCGACATCACCATCGACACCGTCGAGGGCATGCAGTTCGACAAGGGCTACGTCTCCGCGTACTTCGTGACCGACAACGACCGCATGGAGTGCACGCTCAAGGACCCCTACATCCTCATCACCGATCAGAAGATCTCCAACGTCCAGGACATCATGCCCGTGCTCGAGGCCGTGTCCCGCACCGGCAAGAGCCTGCTGATCATCGCCGAGGACATCGACGGCGAGGCCCTGCCGACCCTCGTGCTCAACAAGATCCGCGGCGCCCTCAACGTCTGCGCCGTCAAGGCCCCGGGCTACGGCGACCGCCGCAAGCGCATGCTCGAGGACATCGCCTGCCTGACCGGCGGCCAGGCCGCGCTCGATGAGCTCGGCATCAAGATCGCCGACATCACCGCCGACATGCTCGGCACCGCCAAGACCGTCACCGTGTCCAAGGACAACACCACCATCGTGGGCGGCGCCGGCACCAAGGAGGCCATCGCCAACCGCGTGGCGCAGATCAAGGGCGAGCTGGAGCACACCGACTCCGACTTCGACCGCGAGAAGCTCCAGGAGCGCCTGGCCAAGCTCTCCGGCGGCGTGGCGGTCATCAAGGTGGGCGCTGCCACCGAGACCGAGCTCAAGGAGATCAAGCACCGCGTCGAGGACGCCCTGCAGGCGACCCGCGCGGCCGTCGAGGAGGGCATCGTCGCCGGCGGCGGCGTGGCCTTCATGGACGCCTCCTCCGCGCTCGACTCCATCGAGCTCGACGACCCCGAGGAGAAGATCGGCGTCGACATCATCAAGAAGGCGCTGACCGCCCCGGTGGCCACCATCGCCAAGAACGCCGGCTTCGAGGGCGCCGTCGTGGTCGACAAGGTCGCGGCCATGCCCGCCGGCGAGGGCCTGAACTCCGCCACCGGCGAGTGGGGCAACATGATCGCCATGGGCGTGCTCGACCCGGTCAAGGTCACCCGCACCACCCTGCAGAACGCCGCCTCCGTGGCGAGCCTGATCCTCATCACCGAGGCCACCGTCACCGACGTGCCGAAGAACACGCAGCTCGAGGACGCCATCGCCGCCGCGACCGCCGGCGCTCAGGGCGGCGGCATGTACTAAGGCGTATCGGCTCGGCTGCTTTCGCCGCAAGGCCCCGGGGTTTCCCGGGGCCTTTTTTCGTACCGAGCGCCCGCGTCCGGCGCGGGGGCGATCCGCCGGGCACGGGAACGTAAAGGCCCCGCCCGCTCGCGCGTTTTGTCGGCGGGCGCGTCCGCAGGCGGTGTTACCATGCCCCTTGCGCATCGCTGGCAGCGGAAGGAAAGGCGTTCGGAGATGGCCGAGGATCGCGACAAGTCCAAGGACGAGGGCACCTACGTACGGGACGCCCAGGCGCGAGCCCAGATGAAGGAGCGGCTGCGCGAGCGGGAGCGCGAGCGCGCCCGCGAGCACGCCGACGAGCGCGGGCACCGCCGCATCGGCAGCGCGCCGGTCGCGGCCGTCGACGTCCAGACCGAGCTCGAGCGCCTGAAAAACCTCAAGCGCCGCGCGATCGTCCGGCGCGTCATCACCCTGTGCTTCGTGGTGGCCTCGGCGTTCCTGCAGGCGTTCGCCATCCAGGTGTTCGTGCAGCCCGCGGGCCTGCTCTCGAGCGGGTTCACCGGCCTCGCCATCCTCATCGACCGCGTCACCTCGCTGTTCGGCTTCAGCTTCCCCACCTTCGTGGGCATGGTGGTGCTGAACGTCCCGGTCGCCATCATCTGCTGGAACAGCATCTCCAAGCGCTTCGTGGTCTTCTCGATGATCCAGGTGTTCCTCTCCTCGTTCTTCCTGAGCCAGATGCGCTTCGCGCCGATGCTGCGCGAACCGGTGCTCCTCGTGGTGTTCGGCGGGTTCATCTACGGCCTCGCGATCGCCATCGCCCTGCGCGGCGGGGCGTCGACGGCGGGCACCGACTTCATCTCGCTCATGGTGTCCAACAAGACCGGCAAATCCATCTGGGGCCTCATCTTCGCGGGGAACTGCGTGGTGCTCGTGATCTTCGGCGCGCTGTTCGGGTGGACGGCGGCGGCGTTCTCCATCATCTTCCAGTTCATCTCCACCAAGACCATCGAGACCTTCTACCACCGCTACGACCGCATGACCATGGTGATCACCACCAAGAAGCCCGACGAGGTGCTCGAGGCCTACCACGACGCCTTCAAGCACGGCTCGTCGTGCTACGAGGCGATCGGCGGGTACAGCCGCAAAACCTACTGGCGGATCGAGACGGTCGTGTCGTCCTACGAGGTGGGCGATATCGTGGCGCTCGTCCGCGCCCACGACGACCACGCGGTCATCAACGTCTTCCGCTCCGAGGGCTTCTTCGGCCGCTTCTACCGCGGGCCGGTGGATTAGGCTCCGCCGGCCCCTGCCCGCGTCTCGACGAGCGGGGGGGCGTCCGACGGCGCATGGGCGTGGCGGAGGCACCGGAGCGAAAACGGCGAAAGCGTCGGGGGCGTCCGACGGCGCATAGGGAGCGGGCCGCGGCGTCTTGCCGCGGGCGCCTTCCGCCTCGGTACCGGACAGCCCCGCCCCACGGCCTGTCGCCGCGTGTGCGCATAGGCGGGTTTCGCACCCCGTCGCCCGTCGGCGGGCGGGGTCACGCTACAATGATGCAGTTGCACGTCCGGGCCTCCGGGCCCGTGCCGTATGGAGGGGTGTTCGCATGGCGCAGCAGCACGATCTGTTCGATGACATCATCGACATCAGCAAGGGCCTGGGCGCCCTGAAGGATCCGTTCTCCGGCGTGACCGACGCGCTGCTCGGCACGGAAGGGGAGGGCGTCCCGCAGTGGAACCCGGCCGACTACAAGGAGAAGCCGCGCGCCAACTCCATCCCGTGCCTCGTGTGCAACTTCGAGAAGAGCTCCTGCACCGCCTGCCGCGACGCCTGCCCGGTGAACGCCATCGACATCGAGGAGTACGCCATCGAGATCGGCGACGTGTGCCGCAAGTGCGGCCTGTGCGTGGCCGCGTGCCCCACCGAGGCGCTCGTCTCCCCGCGCATCGCCCCCAAGAAGCTCTACGACGCGATCGCCGGCGCCGCCGCCGCGTACGAGACGGCGTACGTCACCTGCACGCGCGCCCTGCGCCGCATCCCCCGCGAGAACGAGGTCGTCGTTGCCTGCATCGGCGACGTCACGCCCGAGGTGTGGTTCTCCGTCATGGCCGATTACCCCAACGTGAGCGTCTACCTGCCGCTCGATATCTGCGAGAACTGCAAGAACACCACCGGCGAGGAGGCGCTCGGCAACGCGATCGCCACCGCCGAGGAGTGGGTCGGGACCGGCATGGGTCTCGAGGTCGAGGCGCGCAACCTCACCTGCGTGAAGCGCCGCGAGTACGAGCGCAAGGAGTTCATGGACAACATCATGAAGACCACCGGCCTCGCGGTGAGCAAGCTCAACCCCGCCACGGCCGCGGTCGCATCCGTTACCCAGCGCCTGCGCGACCACTCCAAGAAGATCTCCGCGCTCGAGAAGACGCTCAAGGCGGCGTGCGGGACCACGACGAGCAAGCGCCGGCGCATCCTCACGCAGGGGCGCCAGCTCATGCTCTCCACGCTCCAGAGCTACCCCGACCTCGCCGAGAACATCCGGGTGAGCACCCCCGAGTGCGATTTCTCCAAGTGCACGGCCTGCGGCGACTGCGTGCGCCTGTGCCCCACCCATGCCACCGATCTCAAGGGGGCGGGGCGCTTCAGCGTCGAACCCGCCTACTGCGTGGGCTGCGGCCTGTGCGTCGAGGCGTGCGAGGAGCATGCGCTCACCATGGTCGAGCATGACGCGCGCGACCTCGTGGTGCCCGATGAGGACGCCGAGCGCCGCGCCGCGGATGCCGCGAAGGCGAAGCTCGACATGGAGAAGACCAAGGCGGAGGCGAAGAAGACCCTGAACAAGGTTCTCGACGGCGTGGAGAAGCTGGCGGAGTAGGGGCGTCTCGTCCGGGCGCCGGGCCGGGTTCCGGCGGGTGCCGCATCCGATCGGCCTGCAGGGGCTCCGCGTCCATCGGGGCGGCCCGGCTGCGTATCCTGCGCCGTACGGCGGCGTTCCATTCCAAGGTCGCTCGATCCCGTTCACGTCACCCGACTGAAACAGGAACCATAAATGTTCCAGTATATCATCAGAAAGATGTACTGCGGTCTCCATATGCGGTTTTACGCAATGTGAAAATCGATAGAAGCGCTTTCCAGCGCATCTTAGTCTGTGGTTATCGGCTCTCCTACGATGAAAGAAGAGGGGTAATCATGGAAAAGAAAGCCGTTGTGATCGCAGGTGCCGGGAGTACGCACACTCCCGGCATCATCCAGAGCCTGCTGCAGAAGAAGCAGGAGCTCCCGCTGCGGAAGCTCGCGCTCTACGACATCGATGAGCAGCGCATGAACCTCGTGTACGACATCATGCGCCAGTTCATCGA
>DXAO01000047.1 GCA_019117005.1 Candidatus Collinsella stercoripullorum
TGCAATCGGCTGTACGTTCTCATGCTCTGCCACAGCTGACCTCCTGACTAGCTCAGTTTGACGATCGGGGCGAAGCCCTTCATGAGCTTCTTGGTCTTGCCGCTCTTGTCGAACTGCACCTCGATCATATCGCCCTCGGCCGAGATCACGGTGCCCGTGCCGAAGGTCTTATGGCTCACGGTGTCGCCCGGGGCGAAGGTCTCCGCGGCCCGCGCCGCATCCGGGCGGCGCTGCTCGACCTTCGGCGCCGACGCGGCGCGCGCCGGGCGCGGGGTCCCGCTGCCGAACGTGGCGGGCTTGAGGCCGGCGTCCGGGCTGATGCCCGTGTGACGGGACATACCGCCCGACCCCGTGGAGCGCGTGTACGAGCCGAAGACCCGCCCGCCGTACATGCTCGACCCCTGGCCGGACCCGAAGGTACCGCGGCGATCGCCGCGCTTCTCCCAGCCCGTGCCCTCGAACCCCGACGAACCGATACCGGAGAACTCGATGTGCTCCTCAGGGATCTCGTTCACGAAGCGCGAGCGGGGGTTGGCCTGCGTGGAACCGTAGGTGCGGCGCGTGGCGGCATAGGTGAGGAACAGCCGCTTGCGGGCGCGCGTGATGGCGACGTAGGCGAGGCGGCGCTCCTCCTCGAGCTTGGCGGGGTCGTCCGCGGCGGCGAAGCCCGCGACATGCGGGAAGATGCCCTCCTCCATGCCGGCGACGAACACCGCCGGGAACTCCAGGCCCTTCGCGGAGTGCACGGTCATCATGGTGACGGCGCTCGACTGCCCGGACAGCGCGTCGAGGTCGGAGCGGAGGGCGAGCCACTCGAGGAGGGCGGGCAGCGCCGCGCAGGCGAGCGGCCCGTAGGTGCGCTCGATCTCGTCCGCGACCTGGGAGGCGTGGGCGGGCTCCGCGGGTGCGGCGGCCATGGCGTTGCCGGCGATCAGGGACGCCAGCGCCTCCTGCGCGCTCGTCAGCGGCGCCGCGAGCGCATCGAGCGGGTCGGCCCGGTCGGACGCGTCGCGCGCATCGCGAGCGGCGGGCGCGGGCGCGGGTGCGCCCGACGCGGCACCGGCGGATTCGCCGAATGTGCCCGCCCCAGCCGGCAGGTCCGAGATGCCGGCGGCGCGCAGCTCCTCCAGGCTCTCGAGCGTGCCCTCGATATCCTCGTGGGTCTCCTCGAACTCGGCGGCCACGCCCAGGAACTCCTGGATGTTCTCCGCGCGGCTCTCCGCCTCCATGGTGCCCTCCGCGCGGAAGGCCTGCACGAGGCCCGCACGGTCGACGATGGCCTCCACCACGTCCTTGAGCTCCCCGTCCATGCGGCGCCCTTCGCGCACCACGGACACGAACTCCCCCAGGCCGCGGCGGACCTTGGCGGAGAACATCCCGGTCTCGGCGCATGCGAGCTCGCATGCCTGGAAGAACGAGCAGCGGTTCTCCGCCGCGAGCGCCTCGATCTTGGCGATGGACGTGGAGCCGATCCCGCGGCGCGGCGTGTTGATCACGCGCTTGACGCTCATCTCGTCGGCGGGGTTCACGATCATCTTGAGATACGCCATGACGTCGCGGATCTCCGCGCGGTCGAAGAAGCGCGTGCCGCCCACGATGCGGTAGGGCACGCCGGCACGCAGGAACATGTCCTCGAGGATGCGGGACTGGGCGTTGGTGCGGTAGAAGACCGCCATGTCGTCGTAACCCACGCCCCCGTCGTGCAGCTTGTCGATCTCCGATGCGATCCAGCGGCCCTCGTCGCGCTCGTCGCTCGCCTGGTAGGCCTGGATCTTCTCGCCGTCCCCCGCATCGGTGAACAGGCGCTTGTCCTTGCGCTGCGAGTTGTGGCGCACCACGGCGTTCGCCGCGGCGAGGATGTGCCCCGTGGAGCGGTAGTTCTGCTCGAGCTTGACCACCTTGGCGTCCGGGAAGTCCTTCTCGAAGTCGAGGATGTTGGAGATGTCCGCGCCGCGCCAGGAGTAGATCGACTGGTCGTCGTCGCCCACGACCATGAGGTTGTGGTACTTGGCGGCGAGCAGGTTGGCGATCTCGTACTGGACGTGGTTGGTGTCCTGGTACTCGTCCACCGAGATGTAGCGGAAGCGGTCCTGGTACTTCTCGAGCACCTCGGGACGGGTGCGCAGCAGCTCGAGCGCGCGCACGAGCAGGTCGTCGAAGTCCATGGCGTTCGCCGCGCGCAGACGGCGCTCGAGCTCCGCGTAGACGCGGGCGGCCTTCTCGGTGCGCGGGTCGTCCGCACGGTGCGCGAGCTCCTCGGGCCCGACCAGGGCGTTCTTCGCCGCCGAGATCTTGGAGCGGATCATGTTGATGGGGTACTGCTTCTGGTCGATCTCCATCGAGGCCATGATGTCGCGCACCAGGCGGCGGGAGTCGTCGTCATCGTAGATGGTGAACTGGCCGGTGTAGCCCAGCAGGTCCGCATCCTCGCGCAGCATGCGCACGCACATGGCGTGGAAGGTGCACACCCACATGCCGCGCGTGCCGTCCGGCAGCAGGGCCTGAAGGCGCTCGCGCATCTCCGCGGCGGCCTTGTTGGTGAAGGTGATGGCGAGGATCTGCCACGGCCGCACGCCAAGGTCGGCGATCATGTGGGCGATGCGGAAGGTGAGCACGCGCGTCTTGCCCGAGCCGGCCCCCGCGAGCACGAGCAGCGGACCCTCGGTGGTGAGGACCGCCTCCTTCTGAGCCGGGTTCAGCCCCTCGATGTCCACGACGGGCCTTGCGGGAGCCGGGGCCGGGGCGTCGTAGACGTCGAGCGGGACCTCCTCGTAGGCCGGCGCGTCGGGCGCGGGGGCGGGAGCCGGCGGGGGGACCTGCGCCCCCGCGACGGGCCGGGGCGCCCCCGACCGGGCTGCTGCCTGCATGTTTCTCTCCCACGGTAGCTGCTGGGGCATACGCGACTCCTGAGGTCCGGTCGCCCGCTGCGGCGGGCGAGATCTTGAGCCTGACCAGTATACCCGCCCGTGCGGACACGGCTGTGCAGCTTACGTGTGCGCAGCCCGCGCGCCCGGACGCGGCGCAATCGCACCTGTAGGGGCGGTGCAAAACGACCCCGTCCCCAAAGGGGTAAAGGGGTCACGTCCAAAACGACCCCGTCCCCAAAGGGATCAGGACAGCTGCGTGGTGACCTCTTTTGACCCCGTCCCCAAAGGGGTCGGGGCGGTGCAAAACGACCCCGTCCCCAAAGGGATCCCCAAAGGGATCACCAAAGGGGTCACCGTCCCCGCGGTAAGATGGTCGGAGCGCGAGAGAAAGGTTGACGACATGGCGCACCGGGTGCTGTACTACACGCTCGACGGCGATACCCGCCGGGCTGACGAGATCCTCGACGGCTGGGGTATGCGCGACCGCATCGAGCTCGTGGGATGCGCGCATGAGCCGCTCGCGGCGCCGACGGCCGACCAGCTGGCGGGCTGCTCCGGGCTGATCGGCGAGTTCGCCCCGGTCATCAAGGACACGGTGGACGAGGCCGTCGCCGCCGGGGTCCGCGTCGTCGCGAGCATGTCCATCGGCCTCAACCATCTCGACCTCGCACGCCTGGCCGACCACGGCGTCGTCGTCGCGAACTGCCCGGGCTACTGCGCCGAGGACGTCGCCGCGCACACCGTCGCCCTCATGCTCGACCTCATGCGCAAGGTCACCTTCTCGAACCGCGACGTGCTCGCGGGCGGATGGGACCCCAAGGTCGGCTACGAGGCGTACCGCACCCAGGGGCGCACGCTCGGCCTCGTGTTCTTCGGCAGGATCGCGCAGGCGGTCGCCCCCATCGCGCGGGCGCTCGGCATGCGCGTGCTCGTCTGGGCGCCCACCAAGACGGCCGAGGAGCTCGCCGCCCACGGCTGCGAGCGCGCCGGCACCCTCGATGAGCTGCTGGGGGCGTCCGACGTGGTGAGCCTCCACTGCCCGCTCATCCCCGAGACGCGCGGGCTCATCGGCGCACGCGAGCTCGCCCTCATGAAGCCGACCGCGTACCTCGTCAACACCGCCCGCGGGGAGATCGTCGACGAGGACGCCCTGATCGAGGCGCTCGACGCGGGCGCCATCCGCGCCGCCGGGCTCGACGTGATCGCGCACGAGACGCACCCCGACCCGCGGATCATCCACCACCCCCGCGTCATCGTGACCCCGCACGCGGCCTACGACTCCGTCGAGGCGGCCGACAACCTGCGGCTCATGTCCCTCGAGGCCGTCTGCGACGTGCTCGTCCGCGGGATCGAGCCCGCCCACGCGGTCGATCGGGCCGCCTGCGCCGCGCAGGGGCTCTCCCCGCGCTGAGGGCGGACCGCTCCGAGAATCCGGCTACAGCCCGAGCGCGGGGGCGATGCCGAAGAAGTAGGCGAGCACCAGGATGCCCAGGACGATGCGGTAGACGCCGAAGCCCTTGAAGTCATGGCGGCGGACGAAGCCCATGAGCCAGCGGATGGCGATGAGCGACACCACGAAGGCCGTCAGGCAGCCGACGCCCATGATGGCGAGCTCGCCGGTGCCGAAGGTCCCGCCGTCGACCAGCAGGTACTTCGCCAGCTTGAGCGCGCTCGCGCCGAACATGACGGGCACCGCCAGGAAGAAGGTGAACTTCGAGGCGACGGTGCGCGTGCAGCCCAGCAGAAGGCCGCCGATGATGGTGGACCCCGAGCGCGAGGTGCCGGGGATGAGCGAGAGGACCTGGAAGCACCCGATGCCGAAGGCGGTCTTCCACGTCAGGTCGTCGAGCGTGGTGATGCGGCCGAAGTCCGTATCGTCCGCATCGTCGGCGGGGGCTGCGGGGGCTGCGAAGTGCGAGCCGGCCGGACATCCGACGACGAGCTCGCCGCTCTCGATCATCTTACGGCGGCGGGCGGCGCGCCAGGACTCGATGACGATGAAGGCGATGCCGTAGACGATGAGGGCCAGCGCCACGACCGTCGAGTTGTAGAGATGGGCCTCCATGAAGTCGTCGAGCGGGATGCCGATGACCGCCGCGGGTATGCAGCCGAGCACGATCTTGCCCCACAGGGTCCAGGTGCTGCGGCGCCCCTCGGCGCCCTTCGACGGGGAGAACGGGTTCAGCTCATGGAAGAACAGCACGCAGACGGCGAGGATGGCGCCCAGCTGGATGACGACCTGGAACATGTTCCAGAACTCCTCGGTCACGTTCAGCTTGACGAACTCGTCCACCAGGATGAGATGGCCGGTCGAGGAGATGGGCAGCCACTCGGTGATGCCCTCGACGATGCCCAGGAACGCGGATTTCAGCAGCTCGATGATGTCCACGGGACGCGCCTTTCATGACGCCCCGTCCGACGGGACGGGGCGGGAGGTTGCCGTATATGGTTCTCCATTATCGCCCGGGCCGCGGCAGGGCGTCGAAAAAGCGACCTCGTTCACAGAATAAATAAGGGGAGGCGGCGGGGCCGAGGGTATAACTGTGGAAAGCCAGCTTCGCGGCGCGCGCACGGAGGCGCACCGCATGGAGGAGGAGGCAACCATGAACGAGGGCTATTCAAAGGTGTTCGTCTCGCTGGACGGGACCGAGCAGCAGGACTTCGTCCTCGCGCGCGCCATCAAGGTCGCCGCGAACAACGGGGCCAAGCTCTACATAGGCCATGTGATCGACTCCACGGCGCTCGAGTCCGCGGGCTCCTACCCGGTCGACCTGATCAACGGCCTGGAGGAGGCGTTCCGCAACTCCATCACCGAGCAGGTCGAGGAGGCGCAGGCCAACCCCGATATCGCGGGCGTCGAGATCATCGTCCGCGCCGGCCGCATCCGCGAGACCCTGAAGGACGAGATGCTCGATGTGATCAAGCCCGACCTCGTCATGTGCGGCGCGCGCGGTCTGTCGTCGATCAAGTACGCGCTGCTCGGGTCGATCTCGACCTTCCTGCTGCGCAGCACGGAGTGCGACATCCTGGTCGTGAAGTAACCGGTTGCCCGGGCCGCCTGCCGCCCGCGCGGACTGAGCGCGCCTTCGGTTGCCCGGGCCGCCCGCCCGCCTCCCGCGCGGACTGATCGCGCCTACGGCTGCCCGGGCCGCCTGCCGCCCCGTTCCCCTCCCCATGAGAGCTTCTGAGCGCCACCGGCGCGATCAGCTCTCATGGGGAGGGGAGCGGGGCGGTTCGCATCGGGTGCTTCGGCGAAAGACGCGGGGTTGAGATCGGCGCACCGGGGAGCATGGGCCTCTCCCGGCGCGTTTCGCATGGTCAGTGCTCGAAGTAGTGCATCTTGTTCGCCGGGAACGTGAGGGTCACCGCGAAGCCCTCTCCCTCGACCGAGTCCGCCGAGACCCCGATGCCCATCTTGTCGCAGAGCCTGCGGACCAGGTACAGGCCGATACCCGTCGAGCGCTTCCCGCTGCGGCCGTTCTCCCCCGTGAACCCGCGGTCGAACACGCGCGGCAGGTCCGCCTCGGGGACGCCGCAGCCGTTGTCGCGCACCGTCAGCTCGATGCGCTCGTCGGCACCGCCCTCGCCGAGCAGGCGGCCCGAGAACTCGACCACCGCCCCCTGCGGGCGCGCGTACTTCACGCTGTTCTGGATGAGCTGTCCCAAGATGAACTCCATCCACTTGTCGTCCGTGAAGACGGTGAGGTCGAGGTTGCGGCGCACCGGGGACACGTGCGCGGCGATCATGGGGCGGGCGTTCGCCTTGATGGCGGTCGTGACCAGGTCGCGCAGGCTGTGGCCGCGGATCAGGTAGTCGCGGTCGAGCGTCTCCGAGCGCGCGAAGAACAGCGCCTGCTCGATATAGCCCTCGACACGCTCGAGCTCCTCCTCGAGCGCGTCCGCCTTGGCGACCGCCTCCTGCGGGCCCGCGCCGTCGGTCACGGCGTCGACCAGGTTCTCCAGCATGAGGTGCGCCGCGGCGAGGGGCGACTTCGCCTCGTGCACCCAGGTCTCGACGTACTCCCGGTAATCGGCCACCTGCCTGCGGTAGGACGCGACGTCGTCGTTGGCGGCCTTCGAGATGGCGCGCAGGGCGCCGTAGGTCAGCTCGCCCTCGGCGAAGTCCGGCGGGTCGACCATCTCGGTGATCCACAGCGGGTGCTCCACATCGCTCGCGCCGTGGGCCAGGTCGCTGTAGAAGCCGCGTCGGCGGAGCCACGCGACGAGCAGCGTGAGGACGAAGGCGGCGAGGACGAGGAAGTCCGCGAGCAGCGTGACGGACCACGGGGTGCCCGACACCGCGAGCACGAGGTCGAGGGCGCCCACCGCCGCGAGCATGATGAGGACCCCGGAGAGCGCGGAGCGCACGTACATCCAGAACGACACGGCTCCCCCTACACCGAGTAGCCGCGGCCGCGGTGCGTGGACAGGTACCCCGTCACGCCGATCTTCTCGAGCGTGTTCCGCAGGCGGTTGATATTGACGGTCAGGGTGTTGTCGTCCACGAAGGCATCGGAATCCCACAGGTCGCGCATGATGGCCTCGCGCGAGACGATGGTCCCCGCATGGTTGATGAGCAGGGCGAGGATGCGCATCTCGTTCTTGGTGAGCTCGACCTGGCGGCCGTTCGCGCTGGCGACCGAGCGCGCGAGGTCCACCTCGACGCCGTTGTGCGCCACGACGCTGCGCTCCGGGGCGGCCGACGCGCGGCGCAGCAGTGCCTGGATACGGGCCACGAGCACCCGGGAGCTGTAGGGCTTGGGAACGAAGTCGTCCGCGCCCATGGTCATGCTCATGACCTCGTCGATCTCGGTCACGCGCGACGTGAGCACGATGATGGGGACCTGCGAGCGCTCGCGCAGCTCGCGGCAGACGAACTGGCCGTCGGTGCCGGGCAGGGTCAGGTCGAGCAGCACCAGGTCGGGGTCGGCGGCCACGATGTCGTCGACCACCGCGCCGAAGTCCGCGCACCACGCCGTCTCGTACCCGTTGCGGGCGAGCACCTGCGCGAGCTCGGTGCGGATGGGCTCGTCGTCCTCGACGATGTAGATGAGCGGCATGGTCGGCCTCCTCGCTTCGTTCGCTACCTAGACATTATGCCGTCTCGCGAAGGCGTCGTGCGGACGGGGGGCGACCTTGCGGAGATGTAAGCTGCGGAGCGGCCGGGCTATGAGAAGAGCTTGGACACGCCCTGCGCCAGGGAGCGGACGAGCCCGGCATCCTCCCCATCGACGGAGGCGAGCTCCGATGCGGGGACGACGCCGTGCTCATCGGACACGAGCAGGACCGCCCCCGCCGCGTCGCGGACGGCGTCGGCGCCTGCGCGCACGACCCGGTGTCCCTCGGTCGAAGCCAGCTGCTCGACCAGCGTCGCGGCGCCGCACAGGGACTCGCCCTCCCCCGCTCCCAGGTAGAGCGTCCCGTCGAGCACCGCGCACAGCAGCTCGGGCGCGACACCCGTGCCCGCCTGCTCGCCATGGGCCTCCGCGGCCCGTGCGCGGAGGGCCTCCCGGGACGTGTCCGCGAGCGGCTCGTAGGCGCCCACCGTCATCGCGGCGTTGCCGTTCACATCGATCACCAGCATGAGCACGCCGTCGGGGTCCGGGTAGTCGCCCTCCGCGAGCGACCACTCCACATGCTGCTTCGCCCACGAGAGCACCCCGGTCGGGAGGGCGGAGCCGTTCACCGTGCGCTGCGCCAGCGCGCGGATGTGGCGGTTCAGCAGCGGGACGCGCCGCGCCGCCATGCGCCAGCGGCAGACGAGCGCCGGCCTGTCGAGGCGGAACTCCTCCGCCCGCTCCTGAGCCGCGCAGAACTCCTCGTACGCGCGCTGCTCCTCGGGCGACGAGAAGATGTCGTCCTCGAAAGCCCCCATCGTCATCCCGAACGCCACCTTCCGTGTCCGTCCCATACGCCGCACCCGCACGGCGGTCGCCGGTCGCGGCCCCGCCCGCCGGGTCTCGACCGTCCATGGTACCCCAAACGAAAAGCATGTCGCATCTGACACGAGGACCCCTTCCCCGGGTGCCTCGTGTCAGATGCGACATGCTTTGCAAGGGGCGCCCGGGGCAGAAGGGGCGCCTCCGGCCCCACCGCGCCCGACGCGAGCTTCGATACGCTGAAGGGCCCGGTCCCGGTCGAGTTCCGGGAGCAGGCCCTTCGGGAAGCCGCCTAGCTGTTCAGTGCCAAGACGTTGTTTACGCCCCGGGGATGACAAATAGGGAGGGCTCCCGCATGCTGTGAGTTGTCTAGGCTTGCAGCGAAGGGGGCCCTCCCATGTCCCAACATCCTAACGCAAGGCT
>DXAO01000048.1 GCA_019117005.1 Candidatus Collinsella stercoripullorum
GCCTGCGGCACCTCGAGCTCGGTGGACCACTCGCAGTTGTAGCACTCGTCGGCCGCGGTGATGCAGGGCTTGTTCACGCAGGCGGACAGCTCCTCGCCGTCCATGATCTGCACGGTCTTCAGCTCGAAGAAGCGCGAGCCGGCCACGTAGGCGGCGATGATGTTCTGCGCGAGCTGCGTGTTGGGGCCGGCGGCCGGGCCGAAGGGCGTCTCGATCCTCTCATCGAAGATGGGGAGCGCGCCCTCCTTGTCGGCGGTCACCATCTTGCGGACGCCGAAGATCGAACCGGACTCGTCGTGCTCGGTCATCACCCAGTTCATCAGCTTCGAGAACGGAATGGGCCTCATGATGTCGCTCATTGTCATATCCCCTCTTATATTGGTTGGATGGGGACGGGTTCCATCCAACCCCTTTTGCGGCACCCGATCGGCGCCTAGTAGACGCGGTCGTTGAGCGCGCCCCAGAGCTTCTTGGACTGCTCCATGGTCCAGGCGTTGATGCGCTCCTCATCGAAGGCGACGAACTCGCGGTCGCGGTACAGGACGCGGCCGTTGACGATCGTGGTGCGGCAGTTCCTGCCCATCATGCCGAACAGCATGTGGCCGTCGACGTTCTCCTCGGAGAACGGCGTGAACTTGTTGTAGTCCATCACGATCACGTCGGCGGCGGCGCCGGGCGCCAGCACGCCGATCTTGCGGCCGAAGTACTCGCTCGCCATGGCAGGGTTGTTCCGGAACAGCATCGTCATGGCCTCGCCCCAGCCCACGTTGGGCATGGCAGCGTTGTGGCGCTGGATGACGAGGAAGACCTTCAGGCTCTCGAGCATGTCGTGCGTGTAGGCGTCCGTGCCCATGTGCACGGGGATGCCGCGGCGGAAGAACTCGAGCACCGGCGCGCAGCCCACGGCGTTGCCCATGTTGGACTCGGGGTTGTTGACGATATGGGTGCCGGTCTCCTTGATGATGTCCATCTCGGCGGGCGTGACGTGGATGCAGTGGCCGAGCATGGTGCGCGGGCCCAGCAGGTCGTGCTGCAGCAGGCGCTCGATCGGCGAGATGCCGCCGCGGTTCAGGCGGCTGTCCCAGACGTCGTTCATGCCCTCGCACACGTGGATATGGAAGCCGGTCAGGCCGTCGTTGGCCTCGGCCATCTTGTCCATCGTCTCGTCGGACAGGGTGAAGGTGGCGTGGCCGCCGAACATGGCGGCGATCATGGAGTCGCCCTCGGCCTGGGCCTTGGCAGCCCACTGCGCGAACTCGGCGTTCTCGGCGATGGACTGGTCGCGCTTGGCCTCGCCGCGGCGGTCGGAGGTCTCGTAGCACAGGCACGCGCGGATGCCCGTCTCCTCGCAGACATCCTTGATGGCGAACAGGGACCCCGGGATCTCGCAGAAGCTCGCGTGGTGGTCGAAGATCGTGGTCACGCCGTCGCGCAGGCTATCGAGCACCGTGGCGTAGGCCGAGGCGCGCGTGCCGTCGAGCGTGAGGTTGTCGTCGATCTTCCACCACTGCTGCTCGAGGTTCTCGAGGAAGTTGGTGGGGTTGCAGCCCTTGATGGCGAGGCCGCGGGCGAGACCGGAGTAGATGTGGGTGTGGCAGTTCACGAGCCCGGGCATGATGACGCCGCCGTGGGCGTCGATGTACTCGGCGTCCGGGTTCAGGCGCTTGAGCTCGTCCTCGTCGCCCACCGCGGCGATCGCGTCGCCGTCGATGAGCACCGCCCCGCGCTCCAGATACGGACGCGCCTCGTCACGCGTGACGACGGACCCGTTACCAACGATCAGCATGGGTTCTCCCTTCGTCGTCTAAGGCGGGGTTTAGCACCTCGGACTGTTGTCGGCGGCGCGCCGGATCCCTCCCGGCTGACGGGCACCTCCCCCGCCGTACGCCGTTCGCGCCCCGAATGGGGCGCATCCGCGGCGGTCCCGCCGCCGCGTCACGCGCCGTCCGCCGGGCCGCGCTCGCCGCCCGGCGGACGGCAGGTCGCTACTTCTTGTGGTCGGGCAGGACCATGGCCACCGCCGCCTCCTTCGCGGCGTCGACGTGACGGTCGACCGGCGGGGTGGGCGGAAGGATCAGGTTCAGGATGATGGCCATGATGGCGCAGGGGGTGATGGCGTTGGAGCCGATGACCGTGGAGATCCAGCTCGGCATCCCCTCGCCCGCCAGGCATCCGGAGGCCATCCAGATGCCGAGGCCGAACACGACCGAGGTGCCCACGATGGTCGCGGTGCGCTGGGTCAGGCCCTCCTTGGTGAACATGCGGATGCCGTTCATGGTGATGGTGCCGAACACGCCCACGGTCGCCCCGCCGATCACCGGCTGCGGGATGGCGGTGAGCAGGGCGGAGAGCTGGGGGAACAGGCCCGCGAGGGCGAACACCGCGGCGACCAGGACGAAGACCCACTTGTTGATGACCTTGTTGGACGAGATGATGCCCACGTTCTGGCCGAGGGCGCTCGTGGGCAGGCCGCCCAGGAAGGCGGAGATGATGCTCGTGATGCCCTGGGAGACGATGGCGCCGGAGAGCTCGCGCTCCTCGGGCATGCGGTCGATGGAGCCCAGGCACGCGGCGGACACGTCGCCGATGACCTGGATCGCCACCATGGGGTAGACCACGGCGAGCGTGATGCAGACCTCGGGGTGGAACTCGAGGGCGTAGGGCATGAGCTTGGGCAGGGCGAAGACGCCCGCGGTGCCCACGCTCGAGAAGTCGAGCATGCCGAACGGCGCCGACACCAGGATGCCTACGACCATGCCGAAGAAGACGCTGCCGAGCTTGAGCGTGCCCTTGGTGAAGTTGGACAGGAAGAACACCACCGCGAAGGTGATGAGCGCCACGATCCAGCTCGCCGGGGTTCCCCAGATGGGGGTGCCCTCGCCGCCCGCCATGTACTTGACGGCGGTCGGGTACAGCGACACGCCGATGGTGAAGATCACCGTACCGGTCACGACCGGCGGGAAGAGGTTCTTCAGCTTGCTGTAGAACAGGCCGAACAGGATCGCCGCGGCGCCGCCGACGATCTCGCCGCCGAGCAGGGACCCGAACGAGAAGTCCGCGCCCATGGCCTGCAGGGCAGGCAGGAAGGCGAAGGAGACGCCCATCACGATGGGCAGGCCGCCGCCGATGCGGCGGAACGGCGCGAAGGCCTGCAGCGCGGTGTCGATGGCGGACAGGATGAGGGCGACCTGGATGATGTCGGTGCGCGCCTGGGCGTCCCAGTTATAGACCGACGCGATGATGATCGCCGGGGTGATGATGCCCGCGAAGGACGCCAGCACGTGCTGGAGGCTGCAGGGCAGCATGTCCTTGATCGGGGGCATGCCCTCGCGCGTGAACAGGGCGTCGTGCGAGGGGGCCGAGGAGCTTCTTGCCATATCTACCACAGCTTTCTTCCGGCTGCCGGCACATGCCTCCGGCAGCATTCCCGTTGGGTAAATCCTAAGATAGAAAATTATCGTATTCAATAATAATTTTTTAGCACGGTGTACGACATGGGAAACTCCTTGGCGTTTTCGCAGGTAGCACGTCCAGCGTAGAACAACCGCGCGAGGGGTTCGGAAAGAAAAACCGTTCACCGGCCGATTTCGACCGCCCGCAACGGGCCGATCCGACGGACGGCGGGAGCCGCCGGGGGACGGCGGCGGAGGTATGGCTATAATCGAGACGGCGCAGTAATGAGAAAATGTTATCGCTGCGTCGAAGACCCGGTAGAGCTGCAGGGAGGAACCGTGAACCCCACCGTCGAGAGCTTCATCCCCTTGGTCGACTTCCTCGAGGCGGTCCTGGGGGCGAACAACGAGATCGTCCTGCACGACTTCTCCGACCCCGATCACTCCGTCGTGGACATACGCAACGGCCAGGTGTCAGGGCGCTCCCTCGGCGCGCCGGCGACCGACCTCGCCGTGAAGATCATGAACGGCGCCTACGCCGACCGCCCCTTCATCGCCGGCTACACCACCCGCAGCGCGGGCGACAAGACCCTGCGATCCGCCTCGTTCATCATCCGGGAGGAGGGGCGCTGCGTCGGCATGATGTGCATCAACAGCGACGTCTCGCTCATCAACCGGCTCGACGACGTGGTCCGCAAGATCGTTGAGACCTACGGGAGGCTCCCCGCCGACCCCAAGGCGGGCGACGACCGGACCCCCGCGGCGGGCGCCCCGCACGCTGAGGGCCCTGAGCTGCCCGCCGCCCTCCCCTCGGTCATCGCGGCCCACGAGGTCGAGAGCCTGACCGATTCCACGGCGGACCTCATCGCCCGCAACATCGAGGATCTGGTCGAGCAGCGGGGGCTCGTCCTCGCGGAGCTCGGGCAGGCGGAGCGCATCGACATCATCCGCACGCTCAACGCCAACGGCATGTTCCTACTCAAGGGCGCCGTGGCGAGCTGCGCGGAGACCATGGGGATCTCCGAGCCGAGCGTCTACCGCTATCTGCAGAAGGTGCGCAGGGAGTAGCGCCCCTCACGGCCCCGCGGCGCGCGGCGGCCCCCATCCGGCCCCCTGGAACGACGAAGCCCGGTGCCCCCTGAGGAGGGCACCGGGCTTTCGCTACCGGATCGGTTCCGCCGCGCGGGGCGCTAGACGGATGCGATGACCTCGATCTCGACTAGGCCGCCGGCGGGCAGGGCGCCCACCTGCACCGCGCTGCGCGCGGGGAACGGCTCGGTGAACTTGGAGGCGTACACCTCGTTCACCTTCGCGAAGTCGGCGATGTCGGCCAAAAAGACCGTGGTCTTGACCACGTTGTCGAAGGTCGCGCCCGCCTCGGCGAGCAGCGCCTCGACGTTGGCGAGGGACTGGGCGGCCTGCGCCTCGACGCCCTCGGCCAGCGTGCCCGTGGCGGGGTCGATACCCAGCTGCCCGGACAGGAACACCAGGTCGCCCGTCTTGATGCCGGCGGAATAGGGGCCGAGGGCGGCAGGGGCCTTATCGGATGCGATGACGTTCTTGTCCATGCTTGCTCCTTTGCGATAGACGGGATACCGGACGATGCCGCGACGGGCGCCGGGGTCCGGAGGCATACGGGACCCCGGCGCCCGTCGGCTGCGGGACCCGGAGGCACGAACGGCCCCGACGCTTGCGCGTGGCCCCGATGCTAGCTCAGCCGACCAGGGGGTGCAAGGCACGGGGCAGAAATGATAATAATTTTTCCTCAAATGCTCTCACAGCGGCCGCGAGCGGCGAGAGCCGCCGCGGTCGCGGCCCCGACCGGGCTATCCGGCGTCCCGCACGGCGGCGATCAGCGCGTCGGTCTGCTCGACCATCCACTCGACGTCCTCCGCGCATCCGCCCTCGATCCAAGCGCGCGCCATGCCGACCGCGCCGCGCGCCGCGAACTCGATCCGGTACTCCAAGATCCGCTTGCGCTCCCCGGTGTCCGCGTCGCCCCGCCCGGCTTGCTCCGACCAGGCGTCCAGGCAGCAGGAGCGCACCACCGCCACCGCGTCGCCGAAGAAGGCCTCGTTGGACCCCTGCCCGAACACGAGCGCGAAGACCTCCCGGTTGTCGCGGAAGTACTCGTACACCGAGCGCAGAAAGCCGCGGGCGCCCGAGGTCATGAGGTCCCCCGCCTGCTCGGAGGCGACGTTGGCGAGCGTCATCCTGAATTCGGCGCGCATGGCGTCGAACATGTCGTAGACGTCCTGGAAGTGCGCGTAGAACGTCGAGCGGTTCACATCCGCCATCCGCGTGAGCTCCGTGACGGTCACGCTGCTTAAGGGCCGGTCCCGCAGCAGCGTCGCGAGCGCGGCGTAGAGCGCCTCGCGCGTCCGGCGCGTCCTGCGGTCGAGCCTGTCCATCGCCGGGCTGTGCCACCACGCCGGCGTCTCGAACCCCCGCTGCATACCGTCTCCTCCCCTTCTGCACAAAGGCTGCATGGGACCGCCCGCCAATCCGGCGCCCGAGCGACGGGTACGCGACGCACGGGGCCGCAGATGTCGGGTATCCGACGAGGGGGCGGTCCATTGGTGATTGCGTAATCATACCCCAAACACAACACTTGTCGAGAAACGAACAAGTGAGGTGAAACTATGGGAAACCAAAACGGGAACGAGCCCGCGGCGCTCAGGTTCAGCCGCGCGCTGCTCGCCCATCGGACCGCGGTCATCTGCGCGTTCGCGATCGCCACCGTCGCCGCCGCCCTGTGCGTGCCCCGCGTGGCGGTCAACTACAGCATGACCGACTACCTGCCGCAGGACACGCCGTCCACGCGGGCGCTCGACCAGATGGAGGAGACCTTCGGCGCGGGCGTCCCCAACGTGCGGCTGTACGCCCGCGGCATCGACCTCGCCGCCGCAGACGGCCTGGCCGACGCGCTCTCCCGGACGGAGGGCGTGGACGAAGTGATGTGGCTCGGCACGCAGGTCGACGTGAAAGAGCCGCTCGAGGTCGCGGACGCCTCCGCGGTCCAGGCGTGGAAGACCGACGACGGGTTCCTCTTCCAGCTGGTGGTGGACGAGCGCGACGGCCAGGACAACGTCGCGCGCGTGCGCGCCGCGGCGCGCGACGCAGGCGCCGACCCCGCGCTGTCGGGCAGCCTGGTGAGCACCGTCGCCATGCAGCAGTCGGCGTCGGGCGAGGTGAGGCTCATCCTCGCCGCGGCCGTGGCGATCGTGGTCGCCATCCTGCTCGTCACGTCCCACTCCTGGTTCGAGCCGGTCGTGTTCCTCATCCCCATCGGCGTGGCCATCGTGCTCAACATGGGGTCGAACATCTTCATGGGCGAGATCTCGTTCGTGAGCCAGATCTGCGGCGCGGTGCTGCAGCTCGCCGTGTCCATGGATTACGCGATCGTGTTCCTGCACCGCTTCCGCTCCATGCAGCGCACGTTCGACGACCCCGTGGAGGCCATGGCCCACTGCATGCAGCGCAGCTTCACCATCGAGCTGTCGAGCGCCTCGGTCACCTTCTTCGGCTTTTTGGCCCTCACCGTCATGCGCTTCGGGATCGGCGTCAATCTGGGCATCGTGCTCGCGAAGGGCATCGTCTTCAGCTTCCTGTCGGTGATCTTCCTCATGCCCTGCCTCATCCTGCTGTGCCTGCCCGTCCTCGACCGCTTCGAGCACCCCTACCTCGTGCCGTCGCTCGACGGGTTCGCCCGCGGCATCCAGCGCGTCGCCGCGCCCGTCGCGCTCGCGATCGCGCTCATCGCCATCCCCTGCTACCTGGGCGAGGGGCGCACGGACTTCCTGTACGGGCCCGGCGACGCGGTCCCCGCCGACAGCGAGGCCGGCCGCGAGGACGCGAGCGTGCGCGAGGCGTTCGGCGCCGCCGAGACCTGGGTCGTCATGGTCCCCGAGGGCCGCTGGGCCCAGGAGCAGGCGCTCGTCCGGGACCTCGAGGCGATCGACGGCATCGACGGGGCGACCTCCTACGTCACCGTGGCGGGCGCCGCCATGCCCGTCGAGGTGGTGCCCGCAGACCAGCTCGACCAGGTGATCTCGGGGGGCTGGTCGCGCATCGTGCTCACCACCGACGTCGAGGGCGAGGGCGACGAGGCCTTCGCGCTCGTCGAGCGGGTGCGCGACGCCGCGGCGGGGCGCTACGGCGACGACTACCTGCTCGCGGGCAACGCCGTGTCGATCTACGACCTCAGGGACACCGTGCACCAGGATTCCGCACCGGTGAAGTTCTTCACCGTGGCCTCCATCGGCATCGTGCTCGCCATCATGTTCCGCAGCCTGTCGATCCCCGTGCTGATCCTCGCCGCCATCGAGGTGTCCATCTGGATCAACCTCGCCGTGCCCTACTTCGCCGGAAGCTCCCTGTCCTATATCGGCTATCTGGTCATCGACTCCGTGCAGACCGGCGCCGCCGTGGACTACGCCATCGTCCTGGCGCGCGAGTACTTCGACCGGCGCCGGCACGAGGGCCCCGCCGACGCCTCGCGCGACGCCGTCGCCTCCGCGGGCGTGCCCATCGCGACGAGCGCCTCGATCCTGGTGCTCGCCGGCCTCATGATCCGCCTCATCTCCACCAACGGGATCATCTCCCAGCTCGGCACCCTCATCTTCCGCGGCGCCCTCATCTCGGGCGTGATGATGTTCCTCTTCCTCCCCTACCTGTTCCGCCTGTTCGACGGCCTCGTGCGGCGGACCTCCTGGCATCTCGCGGTCTGGCGGCCCGGCGACGGCGCCGGACGGTCCCCGGCCGGCGAGGCCCCCGGCCGCGACGACGGGGCGGAGACGGCCCGCGACTGCGGCTGACAGCCCGCGGCGGCCGGCGGGCGCCCGCGTGCTCGGGCGCCGCGTTTCCCCTGCCCCCGAACGCGGCGGGCGCGCCCTGCGCGCCGCGCGCATCTTCGCACCAACCCCTCGATGAAAGGCATCACCATGAACAGCACCCCTGTCGAACACCCCCATGCGACCCGCCGTCAGACCGCCGAGGCCGTGGGGCGCGTCCTGCTCACCGGCACGCTGGCGGGCTCGCTCGCCTGCACGGTCGGGGCCGTCCCGATGCTCGCGCACCCGGCGGCCGCCTTCGCCCAGGATGCCGCGCAGGCGGCCGCCGGCGGGGCCGGCCCGAAGGACGAGACGGTCTACATCAGGGCCGCGCCCGACGGCTCGGTCACGGGCATCTACGTCGTGAACAAGTTCGAGCTCACCGGAAGCGCCCGCATCGCCGACCCGGGCTCCTACGCCTCCGTGGAGAACCTCAGCACCACCGACGCCCTGTCGCAGGAGGACGGATCCGTCGTCGCCGACGTGCAGGGCACTGGCCCCTTCTACTACCAGGGCGACCTCGACCCCGCGACCGCCCTCCCCTGGGGCGTGCACGTGTCCTACCGGCTGGACGGCGAGCCCGTGGACGCCTCCGCGCTCGCCGGCGCCTCCGGTGAGCTGCAGATCGAGCTCGCCGTCGACGGGAACGGGGGCGACGCGAACCTGGCGGACTTCGCCGGCAGCTGCGTGGTGCAGGCGCAGGCAACGTTCGACGAGGAGCGCTTCGAGCTCACGGACGCAGGCGGCACCACGGCGGCGCACGCGGGCGGCGACACGGTGCTCACGGCCATGGTCCTGCCCGGCGAGGACGCGACCTTCACGGTCACCGCGCAGGTGAGGGACTTCTCCTACGACGGCTGGCAGATCACGGCCATGCCCCTTTCGATGGCGATCGACGTCAGCGCCGAGACGTCCGGCCTCTCGGAGCAGACCGGCGAGCTCGAGCAGGCGACCTCGTCGCTCGCCGCGGGGTCGGGGTCGCTCGCCGAGGCGCTCTCGACGCTCTCGGACGGCGCCGGGGCGCTCGATGCGGGCGCGGCGTCCGCGGCGGACGGCGCGGAGCGGCTCGCGGGCGGCGCCGCGTCGGTGCAGGGCGGCGCCGACGAGCTCGCATCCGGGGCACGGGACCTCGCGTCCGGCGCGGCGTCCGCGGCGGACGGGACGGCGCGGCTCGCGTCCGGGATCGACACCGTCTCCGCGGGCGCATCGAAGCTGGACGCCCAGGGGGAGAGCCTCGCCGAGGCCGTGTCGTCCCTCGACGAGGGCGCGCGCGGCCTGCAGCAGGGGGCCTCGCGGGTGAGCGGCGGCGCGTCCCAGCTCGCCGCGGGCATCGCCTCGGCGTACGACGGCGTCGCCGGAAGCGCGGGCGAGCTCGCCGACGCGCAGGCCGGCTACGCCCAGGCGTTCGGCGACCTCCAGGCCGCGCTCGAAGGCGGGGACGTCGCCGCAGCCGCGGACGCCGCAGCCCGCGTGGACGCCGCCGCCCGCGCGATGGCGCAGGCGAGCGGGGCCGCCGGGGCCGAGCAGGCCCTCGGGGGCCTGGTCGGCGGCGCCCAAGACCTCGCCTCGGGCGCGGAGGAGCTGACCGAGGGCGCATCGCGGCTCGCCGAGGGGACCGCGGGGCTCGCCGAGGGCGTGGGGGCCTACCGCGCGGGGGTCGGTGCGCTCGCGGGCGGCATCGACGGCGTGGCCGCCGGGGCGTCCGACCTGAACGCGGGCGCGGCCGCCCTGGCCGACGGCGCGTCCGGCGCGGCGGCGGGCGCCGAGCGGCTCGCCGCGGGCGCCGGCGACGTCGCCGACGGGGCGCGGGAGCTCGAGGACGGCACCGCGACCCTCGCCGACGGGACGGACGCGCTCGCGGTCGGGGCCGCGCAGGCGCACGCCGGCTCGCTCGGCCTCTCGGAGGGCGCGGCGCGGCTCGCCGACGCCTGCGCGGGCCTCGACGGGAAGGTGCTCGAGCAGCTGCAGCGCCAGATCGACGAGAAGCTCGGCGCGGGCTTCACGCCGCACTCCTTCGTCGACCCCGCCAACACAGAGGTCGGGCGCGTCCAGTTCACCTACGTGGTCGACGGCGTGAGCGAGCCCGATGCGCCCGCGGCGCCCGAGCGGCAGCCCGCCCAGGAGTCCTTCCTCGACCGCCTGCTCGCCGTCTTCAGGTAGCGCATCGGCGCCCGCCCTCCCCTGCGGTGCCGATGCGGCGGGGCTTCGGCGCGCGGAGGCGGCGGCGCCCGTGCCCGGGCGCGCATACGGAGAAGTTCTGCAGCGCGCGCCCGGGCGGTATACTCAGGTTCGAAACCGCTCGATACCTGCAGAAAGAACGATATGAACGACGATGTGGAACGCCTTGCCGCACCGCGGCGCCCCGAGCTGCTCGCCCCCGCCGGCGGCCCCGAGCCCTTCGCCGCGGCCCTCGCCGCGGGGGCGGACGCAATCTACTGCGGCATGGGCTCCTTCAACGCCCGCCGCAAGGCGGAGAACTTCACCGACGGGGCCTTCTCCGACGCATGCCGCGCCGCCCATCTCGCCGGGGCGCGCGTCTACGTGACGGTGAACGTCGTCATCAAGGACACCGAGATGGCCGACGCCCTCGAGCTGATGCGCCGGTGCGCGCGGCTCGGCGCCGACGCCTTCATCATCCAGGACTGGGGCCTGTTCTTCGAGGCGCGCCGCCTCATGCCCGAGCTCGAGCTCCACGTGTCCACGCAGGCGAACGTCCACGACCTGCGCGGCGCCCGGTGGTGCCGCGAAGCCGGCGCCGACCGCGTGACCCTCTCCCGCGAGCTCTCCGTCCCCGAGATCGCCCGTATCGCGCAGGCGGGCATAGACCTCGAGGTCTTCGCCCACGGCTCCATCTGCTTCTCCTATTCGGGGCTGTGCCTGCTGTCGAGCTTCGCCTGCTCCGGCCGCTCGGCCAACCGCGGCATGTGCGCCCAGCCCTGCCGCCTGCCCTACGAGCTGCTCGACGCCGACGGCTCCCCCATCCCGCTCGCGGGCCGCGACCGCGCGCTCTGCCCGCGCGACAACTGCACCGCCGACATGCTGCCCGCGCTCCTCGAGGCCGGGGCCGGGGCGCTCAAGCTCGAGGGGCGCATGAAGGCGCCCGATTACGTGCACTCCGTGACGCGCGCCTACCGCGAGGCGCTCGACGACGCGCTGTCCGGCCGGCGCGCGGGCGACGACGAGCTCGCCGATCGCGCGCGCCGCCTCAAGCGCTGCTTCAACCGCGACTTCACGAGCGCCTACCAGCACGGGACCTCGGGCGACGAGATGATGAGCTACGAGCGCTCCAACAACCGGGGCCAGGTCGTGGGCGAGGTGCTCGGCAGCCGCCCGGCCCGCCGCGACACGCGCGGGCTGCACCCCGACGACCGCCGCGTGCGCGCCGCGGTCGTCCGCATCGGGCTCGACGAGCCGGTGGGTGCCGGCGACCTGCTCGAGCTGCGCCATGCCGGCGAGCCCGACCGCTTCCTCACCGTCATCGCCCCCGCCGACGCGCGCGCCGGCTCCGTCATCGAGTGCCGGGCCGCCCGCGCCATGCCCGCCGGCGCGACCGTCCGCCTCATCCGCAGCCAGGCGGCGCTCGACGAGGCGGAGGCGGCCCTGCACCGCGAGGTCCCGCGGCGGCGCGCGGTCGACGTGCGCGTGCGGGCGCGCATCGGGGAGCCGTTCGCGGTCGAGCTCTCCTGCGCCGACGACCCCGCGCTGACCGCGCGCGCGGAGGGCTTCGCGGTGGAGCCCGCGCGCACGCGCCCCGTCACGCGCGACGACCTCGTCGAGCACGTCGGCCGCATGGGGGGATCCCCGTTCACGGCCGCGTCCTTCGAGGTCGAGCTGGACGAGGGCTGCGGCATGGGCTTCTCGGCCGTCCACCGGGTGCGCGCCGAGGCGTGCGCCGCGCTCGAGGACGCCTTGCTTCGCGGCTACCGCGCCCGCTCGGAGCGCCTCGCCGCCCTGCCGGCGTTCGCGGGCACCGCCCTGACCGCGGACACGGACCCCCGCCCCGCGCGCGAAGCGGAGGCACCCGAGCTCTGCGCCGTCGTCGCCGACCCGCAGGCGGCGGATGCGGCGCGCGCGGCGGGCGCGACGCGCATCTACATGGCGGTCGACGCGCTCGCCGCCGCGGGCATGGGCCCGGATGACGCGGCCGGGGCGGGCATCGTCCCCGTCCTCGATGAGGTGAGCCGCGAGGCGGACCTCGCCCGCCTGGACCCCTGGGTGCGCGCGGGCGCCCCCGTGGCCGTGGGGACCGTCTCCGAGCTCGCGCTCGCCGCCGGGCTCGGGGCCCGGGCGGAGGTCCGCAGCTGCCTCCCCGTGCACAACGTCGCCTGCATCCGCGCCCTCGAGCGGCACGGCGCGCACGGGTTCTGGCTCTCCCCCGAGCTCACGCTCGACGAGGTCGAGCGCATCGCGCCGCACGCGGCGACGCCGCTGGGCATGGTCGTGTCCGGGCGGCCCCGTGTGATGACGAGCGAGCACTGCATCCTCCAGGTGGCCGGCGCCTGCATCCACGACTGCCCGCGCTGCCGCCTGCGGGAGCGCGCCCTCTCCCTGCGCAACATCGACGGGCGCGTCCTCCCCGTCCGCACCGACGTCCACGGCCGCTCGCGCCTCTACGCCGACCGCCCGCTCGACCTCGCCCCCCAGGCGGGCCGCCTGCTCGCCGCGGGCGTCACCCGCTTCGCCGTCGACGGGACCCTGCTTCCCGCCGACGAGGTCGCCGGGCTCGTCGCCCGCATGCGCCGCGCCCTCGACGCGGCCCTGGCCGGGCGCAGGCCGCCGGCGCGGCTCGCCGGCGCGCAGGCGGGCTGCCTGTTCGTCGGGGTGGACTGACATGGGCGCCCCCGCTGGCGGCGGGGCCGCCGACGCGCCCCGGATCCTGCTGGAGACCGACCGCCTCGTCGCCGTGGACAAGCCCGCCGGCATCATCGTCCACGGCGACGGCACGGGAACCCGGAACCTCACCGACCTGCTCCGCGCCCGGCTCGCCGAACGGGGAGGCGATGGGCCCGCGCGCGCCGGGGAGCTGCAGCCCCTGCAGCGGCTCGACCGCGACACCTCGGGCATCGTGCTGTTCTCCGCCGCCAAGGCGACCCAGCCCGCCTACGACCGGCTCATCGCCGAGCACCGCATGGAGAAGACCTACCTCGCCATCGCCTGCGGCGTCCCCGCCTGGGACGAGCGCACCCTCACCTGGCCCATCTGCCGCGACCGCCACGACGCGCGGCGCATGAGGACGGGGCGCGCCGGCAAGCCCGCCGTCACCCATGTCCGCGTGCTCGACGCGCGGCGCAGCCCCCAGGGCCCGCTCGCCCTGCTCGAGGTCCGCATCGAGACGGGCCGCAAGCACCAGATCCGCGTGCACCTCGCCCGGGCCGGCCTGCCGATCGCCGGGGACGCGCTCTACGGGAGGGCGGACGGCGCCGGCCTCATGCTGCATGCGGCGCACCTCTCCTTCGCCGACCCCGTCGACGGGGCCGCGATCGACATCGCCTCCCCCGCGCCCGAGCGCATGCGGGCCCTGTTCCCCCGGACCCTGCGCGCGCGGTAGCCGGGCGCCGCCCCGCCGCCGCGCCGCGGCGCAGCCCCGCAGCCCGTCGCCCGCCGCGGCGGGCGCATCACCAGGGCTGGGCGCTCACCTCGATGCTCGCGTACGGCGGCGCATCGAACAGCGGCACCTCGAAGGGGACGGTCCCGCCCTCCGCCGGGAGGTCCGTGAACCCCGAGTCCCGTACACAATCGCCCCCTGCTCGTCGCGCAGGATCACGCTGACCAGCACCATCGAGTATTCCCAAGGGGTCGGACCGCTCCCGGCGTCGGCCAGCCTCAGCTCCCCGACCGCCTTGAGGCTCCCGTACCCGTCGTCCACCGCCCGCACGTCCGTCGCCTCGAACCGCGCCGCCGAGCCCTGCGCGCCCGACAGCTGGTAGCCGGCGGGCTCGACGGCCTCGAACTCGACCGTGCTCACCGCGGAGCCGTCCCCGGCGATCCCACCGTAGGACAGGGTCTCCCCCGGCATGATGGAGCCCAGCGCCATCGTGGAGGTGAAGACGACCGACCCCTCCCCGTCGCGCCCCGTGATCCGGAACTCCGGGAAGTCGATCCGCGTCCGCTCCCCGTCGTTCGCGAGGCTGATGCCGTAGTGGATGTAGCCCCCGGAATCCGCCGTCCAACCGGACTCAGCCACGCGCAGGACGGGAGCCTCCGCAGGGGAGGCGGGCGACGCGTCGGCAGACGACCCGTCGGGAAGCGCTCCCTCCCCTGCGGTCGACCCCGTCCCCGCGGGCGCCTCCGCCTCCGAGGAGGCCAGGGACGACGGGTCCCCGCCCTGCCCCCGCAGGGCGTCGGACGCGGGCCCCAGGAGCGCGAAGGCGAGCCCCGCGGCGGCGACGCCCAGAACGGCGGCGAGCGCCGCGACGGGCAGAAGTCCCCGTACGGACCGGCGCGCATCGGGCCGGGCCCCGGGTTGGGGCACCGCCCCGCCCCGGGCGCCGCCGGCCGGCGCGTCGCCCGTGACGCCTCCCGACGACTCCGGACAGGCGCATGCGCCGTCCGTCGCGGTCGGTCCAGCCGATGCCGCGCGCACCGCCTCGGCGAACGCGTCGGCGGTCCGGTAGCGCGCGCTCGGCTCGAACGCGCACGCGCGCTCGACCACGCGGCGCAGGGCGGGGTCGACCGCCTGCGCGTCGGCGAGCAGGCCCTCGAAGGACCCGTCGTCCGGACGCACCCCGACCAGCAGGTAGGCGAGGACCCGTCCGAGCGCGTAGACGTCCGAGCGCTCGTCGGCGGGGGCGAACCCGTGCTGCTCGGGGGCGGCGAACCCCCAGGTCCCCAGGGCGCGCCCCGGCGCCTCGCCCGCCTCCGACGCCATGCGCGCGATGCCGAAGTCGATCAGATGCGCGCCGTCCGCCGCCAGGATGATGTTGGCGGGGGCGATATCCCGATGCACGATGCCGTGCCCATGGAGGTCCGCGACCGCCTGGGCGACCTCCGCCGCCGTCCGCGCCGCGTCGGGGGCCTCCATGCGCCCGCCTGCCTCGACGACCTGCTCGAGTGTGCTGCCCGGCAGGTACCCGTACACGGCGACGAAGGCGTCGGGGAGCTCGTAGGTGGCGACCACCTGGGGCAGCCGCGGGCTCGAGCAGTCCGCCAGGCGCGCCCACACCGCGCGGTCCGCCAGCTCGAGGGGGATCTTCTTGCGTACGAAGGGGCCGGCGCCATCGAGGGTCACGAGCTCCGTGAGCCCTCCCGCGCCCCGGGCGAGGACGCGCTCGACGCGGTAGGCGTCGTCGATCCCCATCGCATGCATGGCCTGCTCGTCGCTCAAGCCGGACGCTCCCCTCCTGCGCATCGCATCGGACCTCCTCCCCGTCGTGTAACGGACGCGTGGGAAATTATCACCCGTCACCATTTTCCCGGGCACGTGGGAAATTATCACCTGTCACTTTTTTCCCGCCTGTCGATCGGTATGGTGACAGATGGCGGTCGGGAGGGCGCGGCCCCTACAGCGGACCGGTCCCGAACAGGGTCCGCTCGCCCAGGCGCCACAGCGTGTCGTCGCACTCCTCGCGCGTGCGGTCGCGGTCCAGGCACCAGATGACGATGGCGTCGCGGCGGTCCTTCGCCCACAGCTCCGACACGCCCGCGAGCCGCAGCAGGCGCTGGGCCTCGATCAGACTGCAGGAGAGCCCGAAGGCGAGCATGATGGCATGATCGCGGCCGGGCCTGCTCTTGCCGGCGAAGATATCGTAGGCGAAGGTGGCGTTGAGGCCGGAGCGCCTGATGACGTCGGCCCGCTTGAGCCCCCGGGCGTCGAGCAGCCCGCGGAGGTACTCCGGGAGCGTGCGGTCGATCGTGTCGCCGACGCGCAGGTACTCCTCGGGCGTCGCCGAGGCGCGCAGCCGCTCCAGCAGGTCCTCCGTCAGCTTCTCCTCGGCCATCCCGCACCCTTCCCTCCGTCCGATGACGCCATCCCATGGTACCGCAGGCGGCGCGGATGCGGCGACCGTCACCTCGCGACGGGCCGAACCGGCCCCGAAACGAAAAAAGGGAGCGCCCCCGAGGGGACGCTCCCAGAGCTGTTGGCGTGAACGCCGGATGCGGTTTAGAACTCGGCGCCGCACTTCTTGCAGACGCGCAGCTTGTTCTTGCCGTCCTTCTTGTGGCCGACGCGGGTGGCCTGACCGCACTTGGGGCAGATGAGCATCACGTTGGAGGCGTCGATCGCGGCCTCCTGCGAGACGATGCCGCCCTGCTGGTTCTGGGCGGTGGGCTTCATGGCCTTCTTGACGACGGCCACGCCCTCGACGACGACCTTGCCCTCGGCGGGAAGCGCGCGCAGAACGGTGCCGGTCTTGCCGCGATCCTTGCCGGAGAGGACCTTGACGTTATCGCCCTTCTTGATGGACATAGACATAACGGTCTCCCCTAACTACAGGGTCTCGGGTGCAAGCGAGACGATCTTCATGTACTTCTTGTCACGAAGCTCGCGGGCGACGGGCCCGAAGATACGGGTGCCGACGGGCGAACCATCGTTGTTGATGACGACGGCGGCGTTGTCGTCGAAGCGGATGTAGGAGCCGTCCTTGCGGCGGACCTCCTTGACCGTGCGGACGACGACGCACTTGACGACGTCCTTCTTCTTGACGTTGGCGCCCGGGGTGGCCTCGATGACGGAGGCGACGATCACGTCGCCGATGCCGGCGTAACGACGCTTGGAGCCACCGAGCACCTTGATGCAGCGAACCTTGCGTGCACCGGAGTTGTCAGCAACCGTGAGCACGGTTTGCATTTGAATCATGGCAGTTCCTCCGAACTAGGAAACGATGAGAGGTGCGCCGCCGCATATGGGGCGAACGGGCGCCCGGCGATGCGGCGCACGTCATCGGGTGAAGCGAACGGTCTGGTTACTTGGCGCGCTCGATGATCTCGACGAGACGCCAGCGCTTCATCTTGGACAGAGGACGGGTCTCCATGACGCGGACGGTATCGCCCACGCCGGCGGTGCACTCCTCGTCGTGCGCGTGAAGCTTCTTGGTGGTGGTCATCATCTTGCCGTACTTGGGGTGACGCTTGCGCTCCGTGGTCTGGACAACGATGGTCTTGTTGCCCGAGATGGAGACGACGACACCCGTGCGGACCTTGCGCGCGTTACGCTCAGTCGTTTCAGACATGCTTTACTCCTGGATCTACTCGGCGGCAGCGGTCTTCTCCGCTGCGATCTGACGGGCGCGCTGCTCCGTGAGGACGCGGGCGATGTCCTTCTTCACGGTCTTGACGCGAGCGGTGTTATCCAGCTGGCTGGTGGCCATCTGGAAGCGAAGGTTGAAGAGCTCGGCGCGCATCTCCTTCAGCTTGTCGGCAAGCTGAGCGTCGGTGAGCTCACGGATCTCTGCGGGCTTCATTTACTTATCCTCCTCGGCAGCGGCGGTGGCGCTGGTACCCTCGGCGTCGTTGCGGATCAAGATCTTGGTCTTGATGGGGAGCTTGTGCTGCGCCAGGCGAAGGGCCTCGCGAGCGATCTCCTCGGAGACGCCGGAGATCTCGAACATGACGCGACCGGGCTTGACGACGGCCACCCACTCCTCCGGGTTGCCCTTACCGGAGCCCATGCGGGTCTCCGCGGGCTTCTTGGTGATGGGCTTGTCGGGGAAGATGGTGATGAACACGCGGCCACCGCGCTTCATGTAGCGGGTCATGGCGACACGGGCGGCCTCGATCTGGCGGTTGGTGATCCAGTGGGCCTCGAGAGCCTGCAGGCCGTACTCGCCGAAATGCAGCTGGGTGTGGCCCTTGGCGCGGCCCTTCATGGAGCCACGCTGCACCTTACGGTGGAGAACACGCTTAGGGGCAAGCACTACTGACCCCTCCTCTCGGAATTACGACGGCGAGGACGGCTCGGGCCCTCGAGAGCCGGGTTGGGGACCGGCTGGCCGGGGAGCTTCTCGCCCAGATAGATCCAGACCTTCACGCCGCAGGCGCCCATGGTGGTGTGGGCGACGGCGGTGCCGTAGTCGATCTTGGCGCGCAGGGTGTGCAGGGGCACGCGACCCTCGCGGTACCACTCGCGACGGCCCATCTCGGCGCCGCCGAGACGACCGGAGCACTGGATACGGATGCCCTTGGCGCCGGACTTGCGGGCGGTCTGGACGGCCTTGCGCATGGCGCGGCGGAAGGCGACGCGGCCCTCGAGCTGCTCGGCGATGGACTGGGCCACCAGGGTGGCGTCGAGCTCGGGACGCTTGATCTCGATGACGTCGACGGAGAGGTGACCGCGGTCGACGCCGACGACCTTCTCGAGGTCGTGGCGCAGGCTGTCGATCTCGGAGCCCTTCTTGCCGATGACGATGCCCGGGCGGGCGGTGAAGATGATGATCTTCACCTTGTCGCCGGCGCGCTCGATCTCGACGCGGGAGACGGCGGCGCGGGACAGGCGCTTCTTCAGGAACTTGCGGATCTCAAGATCGTTGCCGAGGGTCTCGGCGTAGTTCTTGTCGGCGAACCAACGGGAACGCCAGTTCTCGGTGATGCCGAGACGGAAACCGGTGGGGTAGACTTTCTGACCCATGCGCGCTTACGCCTCCTTTCCAGGAGCGACAACAATGGTGATGTGGCTGGTGCGCTTGAGGATGCGCGAAGCGGAGCCCTTGGCGCGGGGACGGATGCGCTTGAGCGTCGGGCCCTCGTCGACGTAGGCGTACTTCACGACCAGGTCGGCGGCACGCATACCGTTGTTGTTCTCGGCGTTGGCCACGGCCGACTTGAGGACCTTCTCGACGTCCACGGCAACGGCGCGGTTGCAGAAGTGGAGGATGTCGAAGGCCTGGGCCACGGACTTGTTGCGGATCAGGTCGATCACCAGGCGAGCCTTGCCGGGGGACACGCGAACGTACTTGGCCGTCGCGCGGACCTCGCGGGTCGCGGTGTCGGTGGACTTAGTTGCCATTTACGGTAAACCCCCTATTTGGCCTTGTGACCACGGAACGTACGGGTCGGCGCGAACTCGCCGAGCTTGTGGCCGACCATGGACTCGGTGACGTACACGGGAACGTGCTTGCGACCGTCGTGGACGGCGATGGTGTGGCCGACCATCTCGGGGAAGATGGTGGACGCGCGCGACCAGGTCTTCACGACGTCCTTCTTGCCGGCCTCGTTCATCGCGACGATACGCGAAAGAAGGCGAGCTTCCACGAACGGGCCCTTTTTGAGACTTCTGCTCATAGGTGCTAACTCCTAAAAACTCGGTATCGACTACTTCTTGCGACGACGGATGATGAGGGCGTTGGAGACCTTCTTCTTGTTGCGCGTGCGGTAACCCTTGGTGGGCTTGCCCCACGGCGTGACGGAAGGACGGCCGGAGGTGTGGTTCTTGCCCTCGCCGCCGCCGTGCGGGTGGTCGACCGGGTTCATGACCGTACCGCGGACGGTGGGACGGACGTTCATCTTGCGCTTGCGGCCGGCCTTGCCGATAACGATGTTGGAGTGCTCGGCGTTGCCGACCTCGCCGACGGTGGCGCGGCAGGTGAGCAGGATGCGGCGCATCTCGGAGGACGGCATGCGCACGATGGCGTACTTGCCCTCCTTACCCATGAGCTGGCAGGCGGTGCCGGCCGAGCGGGCGATCGCTGCGCCCTTGCCCGGCATGAACTCGATGGCGTGGATCAGGGTGCCGACGGGGATCTCGGACAGCGGCATGGCGTTGCCCGGCTTGATGTCGGCGCCGGCGCCGGAGACGATCATGTCGCCGACCTTCAGGCCCTTCGGCGCGAGGATGTAGCGCTTCTCGCCGTCCACGTAGTGGAGCAGGGCGATGCGCGCGGAGCGGTTGGGGTCGTACTCGATCGTGGCGACCTTGGCGGGCACGCCGTCCTTGTTGCGCTTGAAGTCGATGACGCGGTAGCGACGCTTGACGCCGCCGCCCTGATGGCGGACGGTGATGCGGCCCGCGTGGTTGCGGCCGGCCTTCTTGGGAAGCGGCTCGAGGAGCGACTTCTCGGGCTTGGTCGCGGTGATCTCGGAGAAGTCCGAGATCGTCTGCCAACGCCTGCCGGCGCTGGTCGGTTTAAGGTGCTTTACAGCCATTACCTATCCCTTTCGAATCTATCCGCTCGCCACCGCAAGCTGGGATGCGGGTGCGGTGACACCGGATGTACCACGGTACCGGGCGGCTCCATCAAATGGGCCCGGTACACCTGCGCCCGGCCTTCCGGCCGGACCGTGAGCGAGCCGAGACCTTAGGCCTGGTTGCCGAAGATCTCGATGGACTGGCCCTCGGCCACCGTGACGACGGCCTTCTTCCAGGAGCGGGTCTTGCCGGCGACGTAGCGCACGCGCTTGGTCTTGGGCTTGACCATGAGGGTGTTGACGCGGGTGACCTTCACACCGAAGATCTCCTCGACAGCATCCTTGATCTGGTACTTGTTGGCGTCCTTGTGGACCTCGAACGTGTACTTGTTCTGCTCCATCTGGGCGTAGGAGCGCTCGGACACGATCGGACGGATGATGATCTCGTGAGCGGTCATTTATGCGAGCACCTCCCCGAAGTGGGTCGCGATGTCGGCGGTCATCAGCAGGGCGCCGTTGTTGACGAGGTCGTAGGTGTTGGCCTCGGACGGCGTGATGATGAACGTCTTGGGGATGTTACGGAACGACAGGTAGGCGTTGATGTCGTCCTCACGCACGATGATCGTGAGGCGCTTGCCCTCGAGGCCCAGGGCCTTGAGCATGGCGACGGCGGCCTTGGTGGACGGCTTCTCGAAACCGTAGTCGTCGACGAGGAAGAGCTCGTTGTCGCGCACCTTCGCGGAGAGCGCGGAGCGCATGGCGAGCTTGACCTCCTTGTTGTTCATACGCTTGGCGTAGGAACGGGGCTTGGGCCCGAAGATGACGCCGCCGTGGCGCCACTGGCCGGCGCGGGTGGAACCCTGGCGGGCGTGAGCGGTGCCCTTCTGGCGCCACGGCTTCTTGCCGCCGCCGGAGACCTCGGAACGGCCCTTGGTGGACTGGGTGCCCTGACGCCAAGAGGCCATCTGGCAGGTGACGATGTGATGCATGACGTGGATGTTCGGCTCGATGCCGTACACCTCGGGCGCGAGCTCGACCTCGGCGGCCGCCTTGCCCTCGCTGTTCTTTACTTCAAACTTAGACATGTAAGTGTTCTCCTTGGTATGACGCTGGACCAACTGGGTGGGGGCCCTTAGGCCATACGGATGGCGACCAGAGCGTTCTTGCCACCAGGGACGGCGCCCTTGATGAGCATGAGGTTCTGCTCGGCATCGATGCGGACAACGGTGAGGTTCTTCACGGTCACGCGCTCATCGCCCATGTGACCGGCCATCTTGACGCCCTTGAGGACGCGGGCGGGGTAGGCGCACTGGCCGATGGAGCCCGGATGACGCTTGAAGTGGGAGCCGTGGGTCATGGGACCGCGGCGCTGACCCCAGCGCTTGATGCGGCCCTGGAAGCCCTTGCCCTTGGAGGTGCCGATGACATCGACCTTGGCGACGTCGGCGAAATCGGCGACGGTGACGACCTCGCCGACCTTGTGCTCCTCGCCGTTCTCGACGCGGACCTCGCGCAGGTAGCGGACGGGCTCGACGCCGGCCTTGGCGAAGTGGCCGGCCATGGGCTTGTTGACGTTCTTGGCCTTGATGTCGCCGAAGCCGATCTGGACGGCATCGTAGCCGTCGGTGGCCTGGGTTTTAACCTGCGAGACCGCGCAGGGGCCAGCCTGGATGACCGTGACGGGGACGACGTTGTCGTTCTCGTCCCACACCTGGGTCATACCGATCTTGCGGCCGAGAATCATGCTGATCATTCAATGATCCTAACTCTCGGTGGTCTTGGGAC
>DXAO01000049.1 GCA_019117005.1 Candidatus Collinsella stercoripullorum
TCCACCGTGAGGGTGCCGTCGACCTCGGCCACCCCGGTGACGAACCCGATCCCGACGCTGCCGCGCGGGAGGCGGGCGCCGCGGCCCCGCGCCCGCGCGAGCTCGACGCCGCGGACGCGCAGGGACCCGGAGGTGGGCCGCACGAGCCCCGCCACCGCGAGCCCCAGGTCGCGCGCGCAGGACGGGTCGGCCGACAGCAGGGCGGTCACGGCGCCGGGGGCGGCCTCGAAGCTCGCGAACTCGAACGAGCGGTATCCCCCGCGGGGCGCGTAGGCCGCATCGCGGCAGACCACGACGGGGTCCGCCGACGGGCCGTGGGGCGAGCCTGCCTCGGGAGCGCGGGCCTGATCGGTATCGTCTGGAAGCACGGAACAACCTCCCGGTCGGCATGGGACGGCGGAGGGCGCGCGGCGCCGGTCCTATCCTGTCATCTATACCCGCTCGCCGTGCCGATAACCCACCATATGAGGGGGCGCCGGGCCATCGCGGCCCGGCGCCCCCCTCGCCATCGCATCCGTCGCGGTCGGTCCCGGCGCCCCTACAGCGCCAGGGCGCGGGCGCGGTCGATGCGCGCCAGGCAGTCGGCGCGGCCGATGAGCTGCATGGTCTCGCCGAGCGGCGGGCTCACCATGGTGCCGCACTCGGCGACGCGCACGGCCTGGAACACCAGGCGCTTCTTCATGTCGAGGGCCTCGGGCAGCGCCTCCAGGGCGGCGTCGATCGCGCCGGCCTCCCAGGCGCCCTCCGGGACCGCCTCCAGCGCGGAGCGGGCGGCGTCCAGCACGGCCCCCATGCCCTCCTTGGCCAGGCCCTTCGCCACGGACTTCTCGTCGTAGGCGAGGGTGCCCGCCGTCGCGAAGACGGGCGCCGCGACGGCCGCGGCGTCGGCGGGCATCTTGGTGCGGGGGCGCACGATGGAGGCGAGCAGGGACCACCAGGCATCGTCGTGGTCGGCGCGCGCGACGGGCACGCCCGCGGCGGCGAGCTGCGGCAGCGCGATGCCGTCCACGAACGCGTCGTCGTCCATCGCGTTGATGTACTCGGCGTTCATCCAGTCGAGCTTCTTGGGGTCGAAGGTCGCCGGGTTCTTGGAGATGCGCTCGAGCGAGAACTCGCGGGCGAGCACCTCGCGCGGGATCACGGTGGTCTCGCCGTCGAGCGACCAGCCGAGCAGCGCCAGGTAGTTCACGAAGGCGTCGGACAGGTACCCGGCGTCGCGGTACTCCTCGACGCTCGTCGCGCCGTGGCGCTTCGAAAGCTTCTTGCCGTCGGCGCCCAAGATCATGGAGATATGGGCGAAGGTCGGCACCGGCGCGCCGAGGGCCTCGTAGACCATGACCTGGCGCGGGGTGTTGGAGAGGTGGTCGTCGCCGCGGATGACGTGCGTGATGCCCATGCACGCGTCGTCGACCACGGTCGCGAAGTTGTAGGTGGGCGTGCCGTCGG
The DNA here is from genome assembly GCA_019117005.1 of Candidatus Collinsella stercoripullorum. GTDB lineage: Bacteria > Actinomycetota > Coriobacteriia > Coriobacteriales > Coriobacteriaceae > Collinsella > Collinsella stercoripullorum. The sequence goes on from DXAO01000049.1 coordinate 1,447, forward strand.
AGCGGAAGATCACGAAGTCGTCGAGCTCCTTGGCGTCGAAGACGACCTTCCCGTGGACGGCGTCGTCGACCACCACGTCGCCGCGGTCGTCGGGCACCTTGATGCGCAGCGTGTAGGGCTCGCCGGCGTCCATGCGGCGACGCGCCTCGTCGGGGTCGATGTCGCGGCAGCGGCGCTGGTAGCCCTGGAAGGGGTCCTTGCGGGCCTGCGCCTCGGCGCGGTCGGCGGCGAGCTGCTCGGGCGTGCAGAAGCAGGGGTAGGCGCGACCCTCGGCGAGCAGGCGCTCGGCAGCCTCGCGGTACAGCGCCAGGCGCTCGGTCTGCGCGTACGGGCCGAAGTCGCCCCCGACCTCGGGACCCTCGTCCCAGTCGAGGCCCAGCCAGCGCATGGCGCGCAGGATGACCTGGGTGTTCTCCTCGGTGGAGCGCGTGGGGTCGGTGTCGTCGATGCGCAGGATGAAGGTGCCGCCGTTGGCGCGGGCGAACGCCCAGTTGTAGATGGCCGTGCGGGCGCCGCCGATATGCAGCTTGCCGGTGGGCGAGGGCGCGAAGCGCACACGGACGTTTGAGCTCATGGATGCTCCTTGCATTCGTCGGGTTCGGAACCCCTGCATTATAGGGCAGGCCGCGCCCGCGTCCGCCCCGGGTCAAGGCGATGCGACGGAAGCGACAATTAAACCCGAGTCGGGACCGCGGCGACGGGGGCGCCGTGTCTGCGGCCCGTCACGGCGACGGGGCCGCCGCGCCTGCCGGACCCGTCATCTCCCCGCCGCGCCGCCGTCCGCGGGGATGCGGGCCGGGGCTCACCGCTCGGTGCCGCCGACCACGGGCTCGATATCCCCCTCGGGATGCCCGACGATCGCCTCGAGGGCGAGCTCGAGCCCCCGGACCATGGTGTCCAGCGGCATCGTCGGCGTCCCGGCGGGCAGCTCCGGCGCCTGCTCGGCGGCGTACGGGACGTGGATGAACCCGCCGCGCACGCCCGCGGCCTCGGTCGCGCACAGGTGGAGCAGCGCGTAGAGCACCTCGTTGCAGCAGAAGGTGCCGGCGCTGAAGGACACGGCCGCCGGGATGCCCGCCGCGCGCATCCTCTCCACCATGGCGTGCACCGGCACCGTCGCGAAGTACGCGTCCGGCCCTCCGGGGACGACCGGGACCCCGCGCGGGCGCGCGCCGTCGTTGTCCGGGATGCGCGCGAGGGCGTAGTTGATGCCCACGAACTCGGGGGTGATGCGGCTCCGCCCGCCCGCCTGCCCCACGCAGACCACGGCGTCCGGCCGCAGCCCGCGCACCAGGCCGCGCAGCTCCTCCGCATCGCGACCGAACGCGACGGGGAGCGCATGCGCGAGGACCCGCGCCCCCGCCACCTCCGCCGGGAGGCGGCGCACCGCCTCCAGCGCCGGGTTGGCGACCGCGCCGCCGAACGGCTCGAAACCGGTCACCAGGATCCTCATGGCCTCCGCCATCGCGGCCCCTCCCATCGCGCGCCCCGATGTGGCGACGGTCCGCCCCGATCGCGCGACGCATCGCGCCGGGCCCCAGGGCGCGCGGGGCTGCCCGCGCGCGTCGCCACCGTCTGATTATGGCACGGGGCCGCCCCGTGTCCACGGCCGGACGCGGCGCCCCGCCCGGCGGGCGGCCCCGCCCCCGCGCGGTCAGGGACCGGGCAGATATGGAGATTCCCGCACCGCGCCCGCGTTCGCGCCGGTCGCCGCGCGGGCACCGACCCCGCGCGGCATCGGGGATGGCGTTCGCGCCCCGCTCGCGCGACAATGGACGGGCTGGAACCCGCACCGCGCCGCGACGAAGGAGCGCCCATGGCATCCAAACCCCAGACCCTCGCCACCACCTCCGCCTTCGAGATCCTCGGGCCCGTGATGGTCGGACCCTCCTCGTCCCACACCGCCGGCGCGCTGCGCTGCGCCCAGGTGGCCGCCTCCCTGCTCGAAGGCGACATCGCGCGGGTGCGCTTCCGCCTGTGGAACAGCTTCGCGCACACCTACCGCGGGCACGGCACCGACCGCGCGCTCGTGGCGGGCATCCTGGGGCTCGCCACCGACGACGAGCGCATCCGAGACGCCTTCGGCCTAGCCGGGGAGCGCGGCGTCTCCTTCGAGTTCGACATCGCCGGCGACGACCCCTCGCTGCATCCCAACACCGTCGACATCGAGATGTCCGACGGCTCGGGCGCCGCCGCGGCCGTGCGCGGCGAGAGCCTGGGGGGCGGGCGCGTGCGCATCAGCCGCATCAACGGCGTGGGCGTCGACATCTCCGGCGCGTACTCCACGCTGTTCGTCGCGCACCGCGACGTGCCCGGCGCCCTCGCCTCGCTCGCGAGCCTGCTCGCGGAGGCCCGCGTGAACATCGCCTTCTGCCGCACCTACCGCACCGAGGCGGGGGGACGGGCGTACTCGGTCTTCGAGACCGACGGCGCCCCCGACCCCGCGGTGCTGCCGCGCGTGCGCGCGCTGGACGCGGTCGACAACGCGACCTTCATCGAGGTCCCCGGGTCCGCCTCGACGCTCGCCCCGGGCGTCTCCACGCCCGAGATGTTCGACGACGCCGCCCAGCTCGTCGACGCCTGCTCGGAGCGCGGCCTCACGATCGGCGGGGTCATGGCCCTGCGCGAGGCGCGCCTGACCGGCGGGGAGCGCGCGGCGCGGTCCATGCGTCGCGTGCTCGAGGTCATGCGCGAGGAGACCTCCTCCCCCATCGCCGCGCCCGCGCGCTCCCTGGGCGGCTTCATCGGGGGCGAGGCGCGGCTCGTCGACTCCGCGGGCGAGCGCGTCGGGGCCGCGCTCATGGGCGCCGTCCAGACCGACGCCGTCGCCCGCGCCATGGCGGTCCTCGAGCGCAGCGCGAGCATGGGCGTGATCGTGGCCGCGCCGACCGCCGGGTCCTCCGGCGTCGTCCCGGGCTGCGTGCTCGCCCTCGCCGACCACCTGGGGCTCGGCGACGCGGCGGTCGAGGAGGCCCTCTACTGCGCCGCCGCCGTCGGCCTGGTCCTGTCCACGTCGGCGTGCGTCGCCGGCGCCGAGGGCGGCTGCCAGGCGGAGGTCGGCAGCGCCGCCGCCATGGCGGCCGCCGCGCTCGTGCAGATGCTCGGGGGGACTCCCGCCTGCGCGCTCGACGCCGCCTCCATCGCCCTGTCCAACCTGCTGGGCCTCGTCTGCGACCCGGTCGGCGGCCTGGTCGAGGTCCCCTGCCAGAACCGCAACGCCATCGGGGTCGCCGCGGCGTTCTCCTCGGCCCAGCTCGCGCTCTCGGGGATCGCCAGCCTCGTCCCCTTCGACGAGATGGCGCAGGTTATGCTCAAGGTCGGCCGGGCGCTCCCGGCGAGCCTCAGGGAGACCGCGAAGGGCGGTACCGCCCAGGCCCCCGCGGCGCTCGAGGCCTGCCGCCGCTGCGGCATCTGCGGATAGGCGGCCCGCTTCCTCATCGCGGGGAGGAATTACCTGAAAAACACATGCATACGGACCACTGCGTCCGCACATGCAGGTATAATCCTCCCGAACCGACATCCGGCCCGCGCACGGGCCGCATATCTGAGCGCGAAGGAACTGACCGAGCATGAACGACAACCGAACCGAGGGACGCATCGTTCCCCCTCGCCCCATTCAGACCGGGGCGCACCGCGCCCGCCCGAACGACGCCGGGTCCCTGCGCCCCGTCGACCCCGCGCGCCTGGCCTCCGTCCGCGCCGCGCACGCCCGCGCCGCGGGGACCCAGCACCCTGCGGGGGCCCAGCCGGGCCCCCAGGCCCGTCGCGGGGGGACCGACCCCGACAGCACCGTGTACATGAGCGCCGCGGCCACCCGCCGCGCGGCGGCCCGGCCCGGCGCCGCGCCCGCGGCCCCCGCGCACCGTGCGCAGCGCGCGGCGGGGCCGGATGCGACCGCCCGCATGGCGGCGGTCCGCCCCTCCGCGGGCGACGGGCTGCCCCCCGTCGACGCCGGCACCGCCTTCGGCGGCGATGCGGAGGAGCCGCGCCCGGGCGGCCGCCGCGGGCTGAAGATCGCGCTCGCCGCCGCCGCGGGCGTGCTCGTCGTCGGCTACATCGCCGGCGCCGTCGCCTTCTCCAACATCTACTACCCCGGCACCTCCATCGCCGGGGTCGACGTGTCCCTCACGGGAGCCGGCGAGGCCGCGGACCGCATCGAGGCCTCCGTGGGCGCCTACACGCTCAAGGTCTCGGGCCTGGGCTTCGACTGGGCCTACGAGCCCGAGGCGGGCACGTTCACCGTCGACGCGCAGGCGGAGGCGGATGCCGTCCTCGGCGCCAACGAGGCGCTCATCTGGCCGGTCCGGCTGATCGGCAACCTCGTCTCCGGCGGCTCGGATTCCGCGACCGACCCCTCGGCGCTGTCCGTGACCTACGACGAGGCGGCGTTCGAGGAGGCGCTCGGCGCGGCGATCGACCAGTTCAACGCCGACCGCCCCGGCACCTTCGACGCCGCGGGGGCCTATGACGAGGAGGCGGGCATGTTCACCGTCGCCCGTGCGCGCGCCAGCCAGAAGCTCGGCCGCGACGCCGTCATCTCCGCCGCCAAGCAGGCTGTGGCGTCGGCCGAGACCTCGCTCGAGCTCGACGACTCCATGTACGAGCCGCTCGCGGGCGGGGCGAGCGACGAGGAGCTCCAGGCGGCGTGCGACGCCGCCAACGAGATCATCGGCGTCAACGTCGACCTCAAGATGGGCGGCACGGTGGTCGCGACGCTCGACGGCAAGACGATGACCCAGTGGATCACCTTCGACGAGAACCTCGACCCCACCCTGAACTCCGAGGGGCTCGCGGCCTGGATCCGCCAGCTCGCCGCCGCCCAGCTCGACACGGTCGGCACCGAGCGCAGCTACACGCGCCCCGACGGCAAGGTGGTCAACGTCTCCGGCGGCACCTACGGCTGGATCAGCGACGAGGCGGCGCTCGCCGAGCTCATCCAGCAGGCCGTGGCGAACAAGCAGACCGGCGAGATCGAGATCCCCACGAAGCAGACGGCCGCGGCGTACCACGGCGCCGGCGGGCGCGACTGGGGCGCCTACGTCGACATCGACATCTCGGAGCAGCATGTGCGCTACTACGACGCCAACGACAACCTGCTGTGGGAGTCGGGCTGCATCACCGGCAACCCCAACGAGGGCAACGACACGCCGACGGGCATCTACAGCATCAACAACCTCGAGCGCGACGTGGCGCTCGTGGGCAAGAAGGACCCCGCGACCGGCGAGCCCGAGTACGTCTCCTACGTGGACTACTGGATGAGCTTCATCGGCTCGGCCATCGGCCTGCACGATGCGGACTGGCAGGCGTCCTCGAGCTTCTCCGACCCGACCGCCTACACCTGGACCGGCAGCCACGGCTGCGTGAACCTGCCGCCCGACAAGGCCGCCGAGCTGTTCGGCATCCTGCAGGTCGGCGACTGCGTGATCGTGCACAACTGACGCGGCGCGGCCGCAGCCGCCCCGCGTCATCCCCCGTCCCCCGCGGCGACGGTGCGCCCACCCCGCGCCCGCATCCGGCACCTCCCGGATGCGGGCGTTTCCGTATGCGGCGTGCTACGATACCCCCGACCGACCCGGGCCGGCACCGCGCACCGCCGGCACCCCGCGGGGTCGGACCCGCCGGATCCCATCGCGAGAAGGGGGCGCCATGGGCGCGAGAATCCTTTTGGTCGAAGACGACCCGCTCATCGTCGAGTCGCTCACCGAGCTGCTCGTCGGCGAGGGCTACTCGGTCGCGACCGCATCGACCCAGCGCGACGCCATCGAGCGGGCCCTCGGCGACAGCGCGTGCCGCCTCGTCCTGCTCGACATCTCGCTGGCCGACGGCAACGGTTTCGCCGTCTGCTCCGCCGTGAAGGCGGAGCGCCCCGAGGTCCCCGTCATCTTCCTCACCGCCTCCGATGACGAGTTCAACACGGTCACCGGCCTGACCATGGGCGCTGACGACTACGTCGCCAAGCCCTTCCGGCCCCGCGAGCTGCTCGCGCGCATCGCCGCCGCGCTGCGCCGCGCCCAGCCCGAGCGGCGCGCGCTCAGGCTGGGCCCCCTGGCCATCGACCCCGACCGCGCCCGCGTGGAGCGCGACGGCGCCGAGGTGGCCCTGTCCGCCCTGGAGTACCGCCTGCTCCTGCTGTTCGCCGCGAACCCCGGGAAGCTCGTCACGCGCGAGGCCATCCGGGATGCCCTGTGGGACGAGGCGGGGACCTATATCGAGGAGAACACGCTGTCCGTCTACATCAAGCGGCTGCGCGACAAGATCGAGGACGACCCGGCGCATCCCTCCCTCATCGTGAACGTGCGCGGCCTCGGCTACCGCGCCCGCGGGTAAGGGGCGATGCGCCGTGCTCGCCCGCAACCGCGCCTTCGCGCGCGCCCTCGCCGCCTCCGTCCTCGCGACCGCCGCGCTCGCCCTCGTCCTCGGATCCGTGCCCGGCGCCCCGCCCGCCCTCTGCGTCGCCGCCGGCGCGCTCGCCGCGGCGCTCCCCCTGTGCGCCCTCACCGTCGCGCGCTACCGCGCCATCGCACGGCTCGCCGAGCGGCTCGACGAGAGGCTCCACAGCGACCGCGCGCCCGGGTTCGATGACATGCGCGAGGGGGAGCTCGCCGTCCTGGCCAGCGAGCTCGGCAAGCTCACGCAGCGCCTCGCCCTGACCGCCGAGCAGCTCGAGCGGGAGCGCGCCCGGCTCGCCGACGCGCTCGCCGACATCTCCCATCAGCTGAAGACGCCGCTCACCCAGCTCTCCCTCACCACCGAGCTCATCCGCACCCGCGTGGCGGCCTCCGGCGGCGACAGGATCGACGCGGCGGCGGTGCGCGACATCGCCTCCCGGCTGCGCCGCGCGGAGCTGCTGCAGGAGCGCATCGGCTGGCTCGTCTCCGCCCTGCTCAAGCTCGCCCGCATCGATGCGGGGACGGTCGCGCTCGCAGCGGGGCACGTGGATGCCGCGAAGCTGGTCGACGAGGCGGTCTCGGGGCTCGCCATCGCCTTCGATATCGCGGACGTGGCCGTCGACGTGTCGGTCCAACCCGGGGCGGGCTTCAGGGGCGACGCGCGCTGGAGCGCCGAGGCCCTGGCGAACGTGCTCAAGAACTGCATCGAGCACACGCCCGCCGGCGGGTGCGTGCGCATCCGCGCGACCGAGGACGCGCTCGCCTGCCGGATCGCGGTCGAGGACACCGGCGGCGGCATCGCCGAGGAGGACCTCCCCCACATCTTCGAGCGCTTCTACCGCGGGCGCGGGGCGGGCGGCGCGGCGGGCGAGGTGGAGCCGGCGGGCGTGGGCATCGGGCTCGCCCTCGCGAAGAGCCTCGTGACGGCCCAGGAGGGCCGCATCACCGCCTGCAACGCGACGGGCCCCGACGGGCGCGTCAGCGGGGCGCGCTTCACCATCGCCTTCTTCAAGGCCGTCGTGTGAGCGCCGCGTCCCCGACGGAAGGTGACGGAACCGTCACACGGCGGTCATGGGCGCGCAAGCCCGGTTTGGGACCATGGAGCCGAAGACACGCCACGACCGGAGGAGGACGGACATGAACATCCTGTCCATCGAACATCTCACGCGCGTCTACGGCACGGGCGACACCGCCGTGCGCGCGCTCGACGACGTCAGCTTCACCGTTGAGGCGGGCGAGTTCGTCGCCATCATCGGGTCGTCGGGCTCGGGCAAATCCACCCTGCTGCACCTCATCGGCGGCGTCGACCGCCCGACCTCGGGAACGGTGAGGCTCGCGGGCGAGGACGTCTTCGCCCGCTCCGACGAGCAGCTCGCGATCTTCCGCCGCCGGGAGGTGGGCCTCGTCTACCAGTTCTACAACCTCATCCCCGTGCTCGACGTGGTGGAGAACATGACGCTGCCCGTCCTCATGGACGGCCGCGCGGTGAACGGGCAGCGCCTGCAGATGCTGCTGCGGGCCCTCGGTCTCACCGGACGCGAGCGCTACCTGCCCAACCAGCTCTCCGGCGGCCAGCAGCAGCGCGTGGCCATCGGGCGCGCGCTCATGAACGCGCCGGCGGTCGTCCTCGCCGACGAGCCGACCGGCAACCTCGATTCCCGGAACTCCGCGGAGATCATGCAGCTGCTGCGCAGCTCGAACAGGGACCTCAACCAGACCCTCATCGTCATCACGCACGACGAGGACATCGCCCTCATGGCCGACCGCGTGATCGCCATCGAGGACGGCCGCCTCGTGCGCGACGAGCGCCGCCGGTAGCCCGCGCATGGCAGGAGGTCCATCATGAGCATCTTCACCCGCTTCTCCCTGCGGTCCCTCTCCGGCAACCGCACCCGCACCGTCGTCTCCGTCATCGGCATCGCGCTGTCCTGTGCGCTCGTCTGCGCCGTGCTCACGAGCGTCGTGAGCATGTCGAACATGCTCTACGAGCGCACGGTGGCAGACGAGGGCTCCTGGCAGGTCGAGGCCGCGAACATCCCCGCCGACGCCCACCGCGAGCTCGAGGGCGACGGACGCGTCTCCGCGCGGCTGGACGTCGCCGAGCTCGGCGCGATCCAGATGGGCGACGACAACGCAGCCGACTACGGCAGCTACCTGTTCGCCAAGACCTGGCCCGTGAACCCCGAGGGCGAGCGCCTGGTCACCGGCCCCGAGATCGCCGCGGGCCGCGCGCCCGAGGCCCCCGGCGAGATCGCGCTGCCCCACTATCTGGAGGGCGTGGAGCTCGCGCCCTGCGGGCTCACCGTGCAGGGCGCCGACGGCGCGTCCGCCATCGAGCTCGGCAGCACCGTCACGGCCGTGCTCGGGGAGCGCACGCTGCGCTATCCGGAAGACGGGGGCGCGGCCGTCGCCGGCACCTCGCTTCAGGGCACCTACTTCGAGGACGGGACCGTCGAGGAGACCTTCGACGCGGATCTCGGCGAGGTCAGCGGCACCGTGGTGGGGTTCTACCGCAGCTACGGCTTCTCGTCCACCCGCGCCCTGCAGGGCAACAGCGTCTACATCTACCCCTCGGGAGACGAGGTCGAGGACGCTCTCGCCGACGCATCGGACGCCACCTGCGTCTACTCGATCTTGACCACGCACAACCCGCAGGACGCCTTGACGATCGCCGACGAGCTCTCCGCCGACATCAACCCCCAGGCTGGCGGGGTCGCCACCCACTCGAGCCTGCTGCGCTGGCAGGGCGTCACCGGGAGCTCCAAGGTGTGGAACACGCTCTACATGATCGCCGGCGTGCTCGCCGTCGTCATCGCCGTGGCCGGGGTCTCGCTCGTGTACAACTCCTTCGCCATCTCGGTGGCCGAGCGCACGCGCCAGTTCGGGCTGCTGGCCTCCCTGGGAGCCAGCAAGCGCCAGCTCCGCCGCACCGTGCTCACCGAGGCGCTGCTGCTCTCCGCGGTCGGCATCCCCATCGGCCTCGTGCTCAGCCTTATCGGCTGCCTCGCCGTGTTCCAGCTCACCGGAAGCGGCCTCGCCGCCATGTTCGACGTGGACGCCTACGGCATCCAGGTGAGCGTGACCGTAAGCCCCGCCGTGCTCGGCATCTCCGCCGGCGTGGCGCTCGCGACCGTGCTCGTGAGCGCATGGATCCCCGCCCTGCGCGCCTCCCGCGTCTCGGCGGTGGACGCCATCCGCCAGACCCGCGACATCCACCTCACCCGCCGCGCGCGGCGCGCGCTCGCCCGTGCGGGAAAAAGCACGGCAGAGGGCGGCACCGTCCGTCTCCGCGGCCTTTCCGCGCGCCTCTTCGGCATCTCCGGGTTCATCGCCCACCGCAACCTGACGCGCGCCACGAGCAAGGGCAGGGTCACGGTCGCCGCACTTGCCGTCTCGGTCGCCCTGCTCATCATCTCGGGCGTCATCGGCAGCGTCATGGACTACGCAAGCGGCACCGCGATCGACGCGGCGGACGGCACGGACCTGCAGGTGCGCATCGACGCCACGACGGCTAAGGGCAGCACGGGGGCCATCGTGCGCGAGGACGGGAAGGTCGACAACGTCGCGTTGGCAGACGCGCTCGCACGCCTCTACGACGCGGCCGACGGCCTCGAGGGCACCACGCGCGCGGGCTACCACGCCAGCTATGTCGCCGACACCATCGTCCCCGCCTCCATGGTGTCCGACGGCTCCGATCACTTCTTCGGCACCCTGCTCGACGACGGCTCGTGGTCCGGCTCCATCTACGTCGACTTCATCGACACCGCAAGCTGGGAGACCTACGTCGACGGTCTCGGGTTGTCCCACGAGGAGTTCTGCGACCCCGCGCGTCCGCAGGCGATCGCCCTGAACGAGTACACCTTGAACGAGGGCGGCACGTACGGCTCCTACAGCCCGCTGTCGGGCGCGGGCACCGTGGAGACCGTGTCGTTCGCGCCCCTCGAGGGCATGTACGCCGGCGGCGTGATGTCGGACGGGAACGGGCGGCCGAGCGTCTGGTACAACGCGCCCGACGGGTCCGAGCGCTTCGTCCCGCTCGACGAGGGCATCACCGCGCGCAAGGAGATCGCCGTCGGAGCGCTCGCCGACACCGCGCCCACGGGCATCTCCACCAGAACGGGCACCCTGCACCTCCTGCTGCCGGTCACCGCGATGGCGGAGAACGGGACGCTCGCCTTCGCCGACGCCCAGATGAACTTCGATGCGGGCGGGTCGGCCGAGACCGCGGCAGACGCGCAGGACGCCTTCGAGCTCATCGCCGCGGACTTCCCCGAGCTCGACTGCACCTACACGAACTTCGCCGAGACCAAGATGCAGAACCGCATGATGCCCGAAACGGTCCAGACGTTCATCTACTGCTTCACCGTCATCTGCGGCCTGATCGCCGTGGCGAACGTCTTCAACACGCTCACGAACTCGCTCATCCTGCGCCGCCGCGAGTTCGCGGTGCTCAAGAGCATCGGCATGGGAGAATCGGCGTTCCGGCGCATGATCGCCTACGAGTGCGCGAGCTACGCGCTGCGCGGCTTCGCGGTCGGCATCGCGCTCGCGGCCATCGCGGCGGCGTTCCTGACCCGGGCGATGGCGTACTCGTTCACCACGTTCGCGCTGGAGCCCCCGGTCGCCGAGACCGCTGCCGCCGCCGGCATCGTGCTCGCGGTGATCGCGGTGAGCGCGGCCTACGCGCTGCGGCGCAGCCATGCCGCGAGCGTCGTCGAGGCCCTGCGCGACGACGCGATCTAACGCGGGCGCGCCGGAGGGGGCGGGGCCGGCCGGGCGCGCTGGGTCAGAGGTGCCGGTCCAGGAAGCCCCCGACGAGGGCGGCGTAGCGCGCCGGATCGGCATACGAGCAGGCGCCGTGGCCCGCCCCCTCGAACACCGCGCGCTCCCTGACCGGGCTCGCGCAGGCCTCGAACACGCGGTCGAGCATGCCGAAGGGCACGAAGTCGTCCGCCGACCCGTGGATGAACAGCATCGGCACCCGCGCGCGGCGCACGCCCTCGACCGCGCTGGCCTCCCTGAGGCTGAAGCCGGCGCGGGCCCGGCAGACCGCGTCCGCGGCATCGAGCAGGGGGCGCGCGGGCAGGTGGAGCAGCTGGCCCATCTGGACCTCGCACTCGTCCCAGGCGCTCGTGTAGCCGCAGTCCTCGACGATGCAGCGCACCTGGTCGGGCAGGTCGAGCCCCGACGCCATCATGACCTCGGCGCCGCCCATGGACACGCCGTACAGCGCGATGCGGGCGCGGGGGTCGAACGACGCCACGAGACGCGCCCAGCCCACGAGGTCGCGCGCGTCGAGGCAGCCCATGGTGGCGTAGCGGTCGGCGTTGCGCTCGTGGCCGCGCGCCGCCGGCAGCAGGACCGAGAAGCCGGCGGCGTGGGCCGCCCGGGCCTCGCGGGCGAGGTCCGAGGGGCGCCCGCTGTAGCCGTGGCACAAGATCAGATAGCGATGGAGGTCGTCGGTGCTCGCGCCGTCGTCGCGGCCGCCGTCGGGGGACGGGACCACGCCGGGGGCGAGCACGCGCCAGCCGTGGAGGACGCCCCCGCCCGCCAAGGGGAGCTCGACCGGTCGCTTGGCCTCATCGAACCAGAGCCGCGCCTCCCTGCGCGCCGGGTCGCCCGCGAACACGGCGGTATCCACCCCCGCCGACGCCCCGGCGCCCGCCCGCACGAGGATCGAGCGGGGCGCGCGCGGGTTGAGCGCGAGGTCGAACAGGGCGTTGCCGGCGGCGGCGAGCCCCGTGCCGCCGAGCGCGACGACGCCCGCCGCAGCGGCCCCGAGTATTCCGATCATAGGCTGACCTCCCCGGCGCGGCGGGCACGGCGCCCGGCGCGCGCACAGAAACGGCGCGCCCCGCGGGAGCGCGCCGAAGCCGACATCATCTCGAAGGGCGGCGCTTGCGCGCGAGCGCCGAGGGCGAGACGGTGATGCCGTCCGCCGTGCGGCGCACCCGTGTGCCGCGCTTCCGCGCAGGCGCCTTCGCGGGCCGCGGCGCCGATGCGCCCGCAGGGCCCTCCGCGGCCGCTTCGGCGGGCTCCCCTGCCGTCGCATGCGAGGCTGCGGCCTCCGCGCGCTCGACGGCGGCCGTTTCGGTCGCGGACGCCACCGCGGCGGCAGCCGAGGCGCCCCCCGCCGTGCGGCGCCTGCCCATACGGGAGATCGCACGGTCCCATCGGTCGTGGATGCTCGCGCTGTGAGAGCTCTTGAGGCCGAGGAGCGGCGCCGCCAGGATCGTGGGGGCGATGAAGGTGATGAGGCGCCACAGCAGGTAGCCCGCGGTGGCGGCGCTGCCGTAGAAATGGCCGAGGAACAGCGCGAACCCGCCTTCCGCCCCGCCCGTGCCGCCCGGCAGCGGCACGGCGGAGGACAGCAGCTGCACGAACGCGGAGGCGGCCATCACGGAGAAGAAGTCGACGTCGTGATGGCCGAAGGACAGCATGAGGAAGTACGGGACGAGGTAGAAGAAGGCGAGCTGCAGCATGGTGATCACCACGGTGAGCCCCATGGAGCTCAGATGGCCCGCCGCGAGCTTGAACTTGTCGGAGAACGACCAGATCTCCTCGTCGATGAAGGCGTTCCATCCCTCGCAGCGGTCCCGGGCGACCCCGACGCGGGAGAGCACCGAGATCAGCCAGTGGGCGACGCGCACCACCATGCGGGGCATGAGCGCGATGGCGAAGATGGCGAGCAGGATGCACACATGGCCGCCGAAGCTGAACACGCTGATGAGGGTGATGTCGCCGTACTGCGCCGTGAAGAAAGGCATGCGGGCGATCAGCAGGATCGCGCACCACGCCACGAGGCCGAACTGGTAGACGATGAAGCGCGTGAACTGGATCGCGCCGGCCTCGCCCACGTTCTGCCCCGCCTTCGTGAGGCGGTAGATCTGCGCGGGCGTGGAGCCCATCTGCATCGGCGTGAGGTTGCCGAAGAAGATGCCGCTCGCCTCGACGGAGATCAGATCGCGGATGCCGACGGGGGACGCAGGATCGAGCCAGACGGCGATGGCGTAGGCGAGGATGCCGAAGACCAGGTAGAGCAGCATGGAGACGCAGGCGACGAAGAGCCACCCGGGCTGGACGCTGCCCATGGCCTCCCAGAACTGCGCGACCTGGCCGGTCACCACGAGGTAGACGACGTAGACGACGAGGACGAACCCGATGAAGATCGCCCCGCGGCGCGCACCCCGGTGGTCGTCCCCGCCGGACGCCTCCGCGGCGACCTTGGGCTTGGGGACGGTATGGGTGGAGCTGTTCATGGATCACCTCGGTATGGGAAGACGCCGGGGGTCCGGCGCGTTGCGTTTGAGGTTCTATTGTACGGCTGACCGAAACGAGGTCCCGCGCCGGCGGGCCATGCGTAGGAAATACAGAGCGGCTGCGTGAGCCCATGCGGTGCGCGCAGGCTGGAGACCCGGGCGCGGGCGCAGCCTCCGTGATCCGGGACGATATGGCCGCCCGCCCTGCCGACCCGTCCCGTCCGACAGCCCACGCGCAAGTCCGTCCCGTCAGGGGACCCGCTTGCATGCCCGTCCCGACCGGGGACCCACGCACAAGTCCACCCCAACCGGGAACCCGCCCCGCGATCCCTGTCCGCCGGCCCACGCGCCAGCCCGCTCCGATCCAGCGCCCCTCCACAGGTCATCCACAAGTTCGACTTTCTTACGAATCCCCCTTGCGCACCCGTGCCAGTTCCCGTAATATCCTTCCTGCGCAAGCGCGCACCATATACGGCCCGTTCGTCTAGCGGTTCAGGACGCCGCCCTCTCAAGGCGGAGATCACCAGTTCGAATCTGGTACGGGCTACCAAATGTTCAACCCGGGTCACAAGACCCGGGTTTTTTGTTGTGAATCCATCCGCCCGTTACCGTTTGAGCCGGCTTAAGGGCCGGCTCCTTTGTATCGACCCGCGTCCCGGCAATACGACGGCGCCGACCCCGAGGGGTCGCCGGCCGACCCCCACCCGAAGCCTGCGCCCCGACCCCCCACCAGAAGTCGGCCGACCGCCCTGATCCCCCACTCAAAGCCGGCCGGAGACCCGTCCCCACGCGAAGCTGAAGCACCGGATTGCTTCGGTGCCGAAGGGGAATCGCCTCGTCCCGCTCCCGCGGATCAGCGAATGGACCGGGACGGGGCGGGCGCACGTTCCCGATACGCCTCACCACCGGACGCCAACCGAGGGCGTTCCGGACTCAAAGCCGCTCTACCTGCAGGTTTTCCATCCCCGCATCTGTCGGACAGAGGCGGGTCAACTTGTCCGTCTTGGCAGGATTGCGATATTGGGTGCATCTTTTCGGAAGTGCCGCCAGCACCGACGAAGACACGGTCAATCGCTCAGCATTTCCCCAGGAAATCGCCTTCGCCACCACCGGCATAGTGACGGGTTCTGAAAGATCCACACAATATCGCAATCCTGCCAAGGCGGACACGGCTCGCCACCATCAAACCAGGTCCATAGGACAAAGAGTGGGTTATAGGACGAAACATGAGGTTATAGAACGAAAAGCATGTCTCAATAGAACACCGGTCCTAGTCCAACCAGAAGGGTACAGCACGGGGCCGTCGCACCCATCCGCGCATCCGAACGGGGCCGTCGCACCTGCTAGACCGGCAGGACGACGATCTTCAGGCCGCATCGCTCGTCGAGGCCGGCATTCCGATCCCCCCGCCGCAGCGATCTGCCAACATGTATGAGAAAACAAAAACCCGGGCCTTGCGACCCGGGTTGAACATTTGGTAGCCCGTACCAGATTCGAACTGGTGATCTCCGCCTTGAGAGGGCGGCGTCCTGAACCGCTAGACGAACGGGCCGTATGAAGGATGGCTGGGATGGAGGGAGTCGAACCCCCATTGACGGAACCAGAATCCGCTGTCCTGCCATTAGACGACATCCCAATGGTGCATCCGCGCTCGCGTTGCCGCTTCGCGCAAGAAAGTATATTACGGCACCCCATCCGACTGCGCAAGCACTTTTTTGAAAAAGTTTGCCGTACACCGAATGGCCTCGGAATGGATGCGTCTGAGACGGCGCGCAGCCCCTCCCGGTGCGCAGGGAGGCCCCAGTGCGGGGCGTGTCCCACTCCCACGGCCTCAAGCATCACCCGGTGCGCGAAGCGGCCCCGGCGATGGCATAGATCGCCGTGCGCCCTGTCCCAACCCCTCCCGGCGCGCAGGGAGGCCCCGCCCCGACGCGCCGCACTCAGGCGAGGGGCGACCGCGGAAGAACGACCTCGCGCGTCGCCACCTGTGCGACGAGCGCCGGGTCGTGCGAGACGACCATGAGCCCCATCCCCCGCTCCCCCGCGATCTCGAGCACCGCGCGCCACACCTGAGCCTGCGTGAGCGCATCGAGCATGGCGCTCATCTCGTCGCAGATGAGGTAGGCGGGATGCGCCAGCAGGGCCCGCACGATGCAGAACCGCATGAGCTCCCCGCCCGAGAGCTCGTGCGGGAGCCTCGACAGCCATTCGTCGCGGATGCCGAACGCCTCGATCAGCCCCTCGCCGCGCACGCGTTCCAGAGCCGCCGCGCGCGGAAGGTCCGCGGCGCCCTCCGCGAGCGACCTCCCCATCCGCATCCGCGGGTCGAAAGCCTGCTCGGGATGCTGCCAGATGAGCTGCACGGCACGCGCCGCCTCGGCGCCCGCGCGGTCCGCGCCCCCGGTGCCCGCACGGCGATCGCGACCCGTCATCGAGGCGCCGTCGACCGAGACCGAGCCCCCCTGCGGCGCGAGGTACCCCGCGAGCAGCCGGCACAGGGTCGTCTTCCCCGCGCCCGACGGCGCCCGCAGCGCCACCCGCTCCCCCGCCTCGACGGCGAGCGAGAGCCCGCGGTACAGCGGGGCGGCCCCCGGGTACCCGAAGGTTATGTCACGCGCCTCGAGGGCCATCGCCCATCGCCTCGCTTCCGTCCAGTCCCGATGCCGCCGGGCCGCCCGCGATCCCGCCCCGCATCGGGACGGGGGCCGCGGGCCCCGGGAAGCGGCCGTCATCCGCGCACGCCGCCCCGGCCGCGCGGTCTCCGCCGTCGCGCGCCGTCCCGGACGGGCCGACGCCCGCATGCGCCGTCCCGGCCGCGAAGCCCCCGCCGTCGAGCGCAGCCTCGGCCGCGGCCGCATCCATACCGTGCCTCGGCATCGCGTACCACAGCGCCCGCGAGAACGGGTCGCGCAGAAGCCCCGGCGCGGCGAAGCTCGAGGCGGCGGTCTCCTCCACCACGGTGCCGTCGCGAAAGACCGCCACCCGGTCCGCCACGCGCAGGGCGAGCTCGAGGTCGTGCGTGATGAGCAGCACGCCCCCGCCCCCGTCGGCGAAGGACCGCAGGTCGCCCACGGCGCGCACGGCGAGGTCCATGTCCAGCCCGGGCGTCGGCTCGTCCGCCACGATCAGGCGCGGCGCATCGACCAGCGCGCAGGTCAGCAGCACGCGGCGCGCCATGCCCCCGGACAGCTCGTGGGGGTACATCCGCTCGACGGACGCGGGCAGGCCGTACGCCGCGAACAGCTCGCGCATGCGGGCGCGCCGGCGCTCCCGCTCCGCCCAGGGGTGCGCCCCGACGACCTGCGCGCCCACGCACATGAGCGGGTCCAGGTGCGTCACGCTCTGGGGGACCAGGGAGATCCCGCGCCCGCGGAGACGGGCGAGCCCCGCCGCGTCCTGCGGGGAGCCGTCGAACCAGATGCGACCGGTCACGAGCGCGTTGGGCTCGAAGATCCCGAGCAGCGCGTCCGCGAGCACCGTCTTGCCCGAACCGCTCGCCCCCACCACCGCGAGCACCTCGCCCGCGTGCACCGACAGCGTGAGGTCCCTCAGGACCTCGACGCGACGGCGCGGCGCGCTGAAATACGGGGCGTCGGGGTCGTAGAGGTCGAAGGAGACGGACAGCCCGTCGACGAAGAGCAGGTGGCTGCCGCCCGGGTGCCTCGAGGCGCCGGCATGGCTGTGGCGATGGTGGAACTCCCCGTCGCGATGGCCCACCGGACGCCCGGCGGTGTCGTCACGCATCATGCCTGCACCCCCTCGACGGACAGGAGCCTGCGCAGCGCGGAGCCGACCCGGTCGAACATGAGCACGACGGCCAGCAGGGCCGCACCCGGGAACACCGCGAGCCACCAGGCGCCGGAGGTGAGGTAGCCCATCGCCTCGGACAGGATCACGCCGATCGCGGGCTGCTCGGGGGAAAGCCCGAAGCCCAGGAAGGTGATGGAGGCCTCGTGCAGGATGGCATGGGGAAACAGCAGGACGAGCCCGACGAGGTACTGCGGGAGCACGCAGGGAAGCGCATGGGTGAGCGCGAGCCGCACCCCCGACACCCCGAGCGCGCGCGAGCACGCCATGAAGGGCTGCGCCCGCAGCTGCATGATCTCGGCGCGCAGCACGCGGGTGAGGCTCGGCCAGTGCGTGAGCGCCACGCCGACGCAGACGCCCGCCGCTCCGCGCCCGAGGGCGTAGCTCACCAGGATCAGCAGCACGATGTGCGGCACGCCCATGATGAGGTCGATGAGCCATCCGACGACCGCGTCGACCCGCGGGCCGCCGAGCGCGGAGGCGGCGGCGAGGACGAGGGCGATGACGGACGAGACGGCCGCCGAGACGGCGCCGACGACGACGGAGGTCGAGAGCCCGGCGAGTGTGCGCGCGAGCATGTCGCGGCCCATCCAGTCCGTCCCGAAGGGGTGCTCGAGGCACGGGGCGAGGTTGGTCGCGGTGAAATCGGTTGCCGAAGCGCGCTCGGCCGACAGGGCGCCGGCGACGACCGCGGCGGTGAGGACGGCGAGGGCGACGAGGGCGCCGGCGAGCAGGGCGCGCCTCCCCCCGAGCAGGCCGCGGGGGCGCGGCGCGTGGATGCGCAACGGGACGCCGCCGGGGACCGGCTCCCCTGCCGAGCGGCCGCCCTCCCGCGGCCCCGGGGCCGCCGCGGCGACAGGATCCGGCCCCTCTGCCGAGCGGCCGCCCGCCGAGGGCGCCGCACCGGCGCCGACGGAGTCCGGCACCGCGACCGAACGGCGGCCGCCCTCCAACGGCCCCGGCGCCGCCGCGGCGACAGGGGCCGTCGCACCGTCGCAGGCCGCGACGAGCGCCCCGCCGCCACGACCGGCAGCCGCCCCCTCAGGGACCGGACGGGACGGGGCGTCGCCGGCGCCCGCCGCGGAGCCGCCCGCGCCGGCACCGGCCCCCTCGTCGGCGCCGCGGACCGCCCCGGCGCCGCCAACCGCCCTCATGCGCGGGTCGACCGCCCCGTACAGCAGGTTCGCCGCGAGGTTCCCCGCGAACACGATGGCCGAGGTGGCCAGCGCGATGCCCACGAGCAGCGGCGCGTCCCCGCCGAGCCCCGCGGTGACGGCGGCCTGGCCCAGGCCGGGGTACGAGAAGACCTGCTCCACCAGCACCGACCCGCCGACGATCTCGCTCACCGAGGTGAACTGCAGGGTGAGCGCGGGCAGCGCCAGGTTGCGCAGGCCGTGGCGGAGCACGGCGCGGCGGCGCGTCTCCCCGCGCGCCTCGGCGAAGCGCATGTACTCGCTCGCCATGACGTCGACGGTCTTCTCGCGCGTGTGGAGCGCGACGTTGGCCACGCCGGTCAGGGAGAGCACGAGGGCGGGCAGCGCGGCATGGTGGATGCGGTCGAGCAGCGTGACGCTCGCCGAGGAGGCGCCGATGGGAACCGAGAACCCCACCGGGAACCAGCCGAGCCAGACCGAGAAGACCATCAGCGCCAACATGGCGAGCCAGAACCCGGGCGTGGCGGAGAGCAGGTAGCACCATCCGCGCACAAGGCGGTCGAACAGGCTGCCTTGCGCGGCGCCCGCGGCGACCCCGAGCGCGAACCCGATGGCCCCGGAGAGCAGCCAGGCGCAGGCGAGCAGCAGCGCCGACCCCGCGAGCCGCTCGCCCACGACCTCGACGACCGGGGCGTTGAAGCGCAGGCTCTCCCCCAGGTCGCCGCGCAGGGCGTCGGAGGCCCATGCGGCGTAGCGCTCCGCGAAGGGCTCGCCCGCGCCCCAGCGCTCGGCGAGCTCCTCCCGCTTCTCCGCGCTCATGGAGAGCAGCGCGGCCTGGCCGGTGTTGGCCTGGACCGGGTCGATGGGCGAGGCGCTCACCAGGGCGACCGTCACCATGCTCACCGCGACCATGAGCAGGGCGAAGCGAGCGAGCTGGCCGGCGGCGAAGCGCAGGGCGGCGGGCATGCGCCGTGCGCCCCGGGGCCGACCGGGGGCGGCGGGCGCGCACCCGCCGCCTGCCCCCGTCATCGGGCGACGGCC
The DNA here is from genome assembly GCA_019117005.1 of Candidatus Collinsella stercoripullorum. Classification (GTDB taxonomy): domain Bacteria; phylum Actinomycetota; class Coriobacteriia; order Coriobacteriales; family Coriobacteriaceae; genus Collinsella; species Collinsella stercoripullorum. Next base: position 21,097 of record DXAO01000049.1, read on the forward strand.
GCTCACGCGCCCCAGCTCCAGCGGTCGACGTTGTTCACGAGCGACCATCCGTGCCCGTGCGGATGGGGCTTCTGGTCCGCGACGTCGAGCCCGTCGCGCTGGAAGTAGAGGTGGTCGACGTTGGCGATCCAGCACCAGGTCGCGGCGCCCTGCGGGGCCACGCCCTCGGTGCCGTCCCACATGGCGCGCCGCCACAGGTCGAAGGAGGAGCCCATGTCCGTCTGCGCGAGCGCCGCGTCCAGGTACGCATCGACCGTCGCGCTCTCGTAGCAGGCGTAGTTGCCCCACCCCGTCGAGTAGTTGAGCTCGTAGACCTCCACCGGGGAGTTGGACCCCCAGCCCCACAGCACGGGGCTCTCGTATTGGTGCGGGTAGATCTCGTCCCAGCTACCGCCGCGCGGCGAGACCTCGATGCCGAGCTCGCGCATCTGGTCGGCGAACTCGTTCGCGATCGCCTGGCGCACCGAGTCATCCGACGCGTACCACAGGTCGAAGGCGGCGCGCACCCCGTCGCGCTCGCGGATGCCGTCCCCGCCGACCGTCCACCCCGCATCGTCGAGCAGCTCGCAGGCGCCGGCGCGGTCGTACTCCACCCGCATGTCGTCGCTGGACCACGGCATGCCGTCGCCCACGCTGAAGGCCTCGGTGCCGTACCCCGCGATCACGTGGTCGATGACCGCCTGGCGGTCGACGCCCCGGCAGATGGCCCGCCTGACCGCCACGTCACAGGTCACGTCGTTGCCCGTCGGGTACGCCATATCCCCCTCGACCGTCTTGGTGCCCCCCGCCTCCACGCAGGGCAGGGAGATCCCGCGCGAGTCCACGGTCCCGTACGCGGCGAGCCGGTAGCCCTCGAAGGACCGGTCCGCGTGGGTGGCGTAGGTGTAGGCGATGTCCACCTGCCCGGCCTGCACCGCGGCGAGCGCCGCGTCCTCGTCCATGAACACGACCACGAGGCGCTCGATGTTGGGGGCCTCGCCGTAGTAACCGGGGTTCGCGCGGAAGATGACCTACTGCCCGCGGTCCCACTGCTCGAGCAGGTACCTTCCCGAGCCGACGGGGCTCTCCCCGTACCCCTCGCCGTAGGCGTGCTCGGGCACGATGCCCATGACGGCGAGGGTGTAGAGCAGCGCGTTGTAGGGCTTGCTCAGGCGCAGCTCCACCACGGTGTCGCTCAGGGCGACCGCCTCGTCGACCATCGAGAGGTCCGCCTCGGAGGTGCCGCCGTGGGCGATGGAGTTCACCGTGAAGGCGACGTCCGCGGCCGTCAGGGGCTCCCCGTCGCTGAAGCGCGCGTCGTCGCGGATGGTGAACGTCCAGATGAGCCCGTCGTCCGAGCACAGGTACTCGGTGGCGAGGTCGTTGGTGAAGTTCAGCTCGTCGTCCGTGACGATGAGGGTCGACTGGATGAGCGGCTCGTGCACATGCTCGCCGCATCCCCACGCGACGAGGGGGTCGAACCCCGCCGCGGGCTCGCTGCCCGCGTTCATGGCCACGACGACCTGACGCGAGGGATCGACCCCGCCCGATGCGCCCGAGCCGGCCGATGCCCCGTCCCCACCCGAGCAGCCGGCGAGCGCCGACGCCGCCCCGGCGAGCGCGGCGCCCAGAAGGCCGCGCCTCGTGATTGCCGTACCTGCAGCTTCCATGTGAATCCTTCAGAAGTGTTACGAATACCATGATTCGTGTTACCGACCTGGGCATCGTATCATTGGAGTCGACTCCAACGCAAGCGCCCCGCCCGGGGGGATCCCTCCGGACGGGGCGCGAGGACCGATCGGGCAGAAGGCCGCGGGTCGGCGGATATGGGAGCGCGGCGGGCAGGCGCTGCCGGCGGGAGCCGCCTAGCGGGCGAGCGCGCCCATGGGGTCCCAGGGGGCGAGCTCGACCGGAGCGGACTCGTAGGCGGCGAGCTCCTCGGCCGTCAGGTACTTCTTGTCCACGACCACCTGGTAGACGTACTCGGAGAACCAGGCGTCCGACGCGATGTCGTAACCCTTCTTGCCGCGGTCGCAGCCCCAGCTGTTCTCGATCCGCCAGCGGGTGGGGTTGCCGTCGCCGTCCAGGTTCACGCCCTGCAGCGTCATGGCGTGGGTCATGAGCGACTCGCCGTAGTCAAGGCGGGCGGCCTTGTCCAGGCCGGCCTCGATGTCCATGCCGAACAGCCCGTCGATATCGAGCGCGGCGGGGTCGAGCACGCCGTCCGCGCGCAGGAAGCTCTGCCCCACATCGGACCCGAACCACACGGGCAGGCCGTCGGAGAGCTGGGCGACCGCCATGCGCTTGAGCGACTCGATCGGCAGGTTCACGTAGCGCACCCCGCCGTCCTCGACGACGTTGCCGAGGAACTTGACGGTGTAGGAGCGCAGATAGGGCTTATCCGAGGTCGGCGCGTTGATGACCGAGATGTAGTCGTCCAGGTCCATGTCGACGAACTCGGCGAAGAAGGCCTGGGGCGTGTAGGTGCCGCTCGCCTTGAGCTCGTTGGCGTCGTCGCGGATGCGGACCTCGAAGCTCGCCGGCGGCTCGCCCAGGCAGATGACCAGGTAGCGGTATACGTCGTCCATGAGCCCGGATTTGATCCGCGCGAGCTCTCCGGCGTCCGCCCCGACCGCGACGGCGTCGCGCAGCCGCTTGGCCCCGGCGCGCAGGTACCGCGTCAGGTGCTGGTTGAGGTCGCCCGTGTTGGACGAGTGGAAGGTCTCGGGCATGGCCTCCTTGGGCACCACGCCGTACTTCTTCACGAGGGAGCGGAACATGTCCCACTGGCCGCCGTCGCACAGCGGGTCGGTGAGCAGGTAGGCGACCTCGCGGTCCGCCAGGGGCTTGCCGGCGGTGGCGATGACGTTCTCGAAGAACCAGTTGGAGCGCTCGTACTTGTCCCAGAACAGCGGGTAGGCCTGGGACAGCTCGAAGGTCTTGAGGCCGAGCTTCCTCATGATGCGGAAGCGCATGGTGTTGAGGCTCGCGAACATCCAGCAGCGGCCCGAGCGCTTCTGGTCGGTGATATCCCCCTGCTCGAGCTGGATATCGAAGGTGGTGGTGGCGAGCGCCGCCGCCTGGGGGTTGCGGGCGGCGGAGGCGATGCCGGCGCTGGTGACGGCGTTGCGGGCGATGGCGCATGCGCGGTCGCCCTCGAGGGCGGCGCGGGCGCCCGCGATGACCTCCGGCGTGAGGGCGGGGTTGCGGTCCATGGAGGCTCCTTTCATCAAGCCCGGGGAACCACCGATCGCGTTCGCGCCAGATGCCGCCGCGGCGAGACGGACGCGGGCGAGGGCGCGGAGGGCGCGGTTGCGCTGCGCCGACGGAGCCCGAGCCCGCAGGCGCCCGCCACGGGGGGCGCGGCGCGGGATGGATCGGTCGGTGTTCCCCTAGGTCCGGTAGGTTTACAGGTCCGACCGCTAGCATACCCCGCGCGCGGGCCGGGGGCCGGCCGTCAACAATTTCCCATATCCGCGGGGCGCGCCGCGCACGCCGCGCGCCCACGGCGTGCGCGTCGGCATCGGGGGCGGCGAACCGGGGCCGTCGGACGGGCGGCAGCGCCCCTGCGCCGCGGCGGACGGCGGCATCGCCCGGAGCGCCATGCACGGAGGCGCCCCGTGGGCGGGGCAACGGTATACTGGTACGCAGGACCAAGGGACAGAAGGCGGTGGAATCCGTGATGGATGCGAAGATGCGTCCCCAGTTGAACGGCATCGGGCTCTCCCGGGCCGGCGAGCGCGTGCTGCGCGTCCTCGAGGACGCCGGGCTCGAGGCCTGGGTCGTCGGCGGGTGGGTCCGCGACGCGCTCAGGGGGGACGCGGGCCACGACGTCGACCTCTGCTGCTCAGGATCGTGGCAGGAAAGCGAGGCTGCCCTGCACGCGGCGGGAATCCGCGTGGTCGAGTCCGGCATCCGCTTCGGCGGGATCACCGCGGTGGAGGACGGCGAGCGCATCGAGGTCACCACCTACCGCCTGGACGGATTCTACACCGACGGCCGCCACCCCGAGCAGGTCACTCGGGCCGAGCGCGTGGAGGACGACCTCGCGCGGCGCGACTTCACCGTGAACGCCATGGCGTGGCATCCCGAGCGCGGGCTGCTCGACCTCTACGACGGGGCCGGCGACCTCGCGCGCGGGCTCATCCGCGCGGTGGGCGACCCCCGCCGCCGCTTCGAGGAGGACGCCCTGCGGATGCTGCGCGCGGTGCGCTTCGCATGCCGGCTCGACTTCCGCATCGAGGAGGCCACCGCCGCCGCGCTGGCGGACTGCGCCCCCCTGCTCGACCGCGTCGCCCGCGAGCGCGTGGGCATCGAGCTCGAGGGCATCCTGGTCACCGCGCACGGCGGGGACGCCCTCCTGCACCACCCCGAGCTCATGTGCGCCGCCATCCCTGAGCTCGCGGCCTGCCGCGGGTTCGACCAGTGCAGCCCCTACCACGCCTACGACGTGTACGAGCACATCGCCCGCGTGCTCACGGTGGCGGGCGAGCTGTCGCGCTTCCGGATCGACGGGGGCGACCCCGATCAGCCCCCGTCGCCCTCGCTCATGTGGGCGGCGCTGCTCCACGACATCGGCAAGCCGGCGACCTTCACCCGGGACGAACGCGGGCGCGGGCACTTCTACGGCCATCCGGAGCTCAGCGCGAAGATGGCGCGCGCGATCATGCGGCGCCTCTCCGTGCCGGGCGACGTGATCCGCGACGCGTGCCTGCTCATCCGCTACCACGACCGCCCCATGATGGCGGAGCGCGAGGACCTGCTGCGCGCCATGGGCCTGTTCTCCGGCGAGGGCCTCGACACGCCGCGCCTCATGGGCGAGCTGTTCGACCTCAAGCGCGCCGACGCGCTCGGGAAGGCCCCCTCGTGCTTCTCGTATGTCGAGGACATCGAGCGGATGCGCGAGATGGTGCGCGAGCTTCTCGCCAACCGCGAGGCGTACGACCTCGACTCGCTCGATCTGCGCGGACGCGACCTCCTGGACGCCGGCGTGAAACCGGGGCCGCGCATCGGCGAGCTGCTCCGCCGCGCGCTCGAGGGCGCCGTCACCGGGGCGGTCCCCAACCGCCGCGCGGACCTGATCGCGTACCTCGACCTGACCTGAGGGGCGCCGTATGACGAAAGCGCCCCGCGGCCTCCTTCGGGCCGCGGGGCGCGTCGGGCCGGTCTACCGGCGCCCGCGCGAGCCTCCCTTGCAGGGCGCGTCGCCCTAGCGCGGCAGCTTCTCCACCACGACGCGGCGGCTGTACTCGTCGACGTGGCTGAAGTCGCCCAGACCGAAGCTCTCGGCGACGTTGGCACCGGTGGCCATGGCGAGCTTCAGGGCCTCCTCGACGTTGTCGCGGTTCTCGTACCACTTGTACAGGAACGCGGCGAGCGTGCAGTCGCCCGCGCAGACCGAGGAGACGAGCTTGATGTTGAACTCGCGGCGGGCGTACCAGACGTCCTCGCCGTTGGAGAAGTAGGCGCTGCCGCGGCTGCCCATGGTGAGCAGGACGTTCTGCACGCCGGACTCATGCGCCATGCGCAGCGCGCGCTTGGCGTCCTCGTGCGTGTCGATGCGCACGCCGTAGATCTCGCGCATCTCGTGGTGGTTGGGCTTGATCAGCAGCGGCTTCTTCTGGCAGAGGTCCTTCAGCTTGCTGCTCGACAGGTCGAGCACCACGTCGGCGCCGCGGGCCTGGGCATGGTTCACGACCTGGTCGAGGAAGTCGGCGGATGCGCGCGGGGGCACCGAGCCGGAGACCACGAGGCAGTCGAGGCTGCCGGCGGTGTCCAGGATCTTGTAGAGCTCCTGCTCGCCCTGCGGGGTGAGCGGGGCGCCCGGGTTCAGCACGCCGTACTCGTTCTCACCGTCGTTCAGGTACGTGTTGATGCGGGTGACGCCGTCGATCCACACCGGGCGGCACAGGCACCCCATGTTCATGGTCTCCTCGACGATGTACTTGCCGGTGAAGCCGGCGAAGAAGCCGAGCGCGACGGAGTCGACGCCGAACTTCTTCAGGGCGAACGAGACGTCGAGCCCCTTGCCGTTGGGCGTGTAGCTCGCCGAGCCCGAGCGGATGTTCTCGTTGGGCACGAGCGGGCCGCACGAGACGGTCATGTCGACGGCAGGGTTTGCAGTCAGCGTGTAGAACATGGTCAATCTCCCCTTTCACAAAGGGCCGCGCGACCCCGGGCGGAGAACCCGGGGATGCGCGGCCCTGAGACAACGTTATGGCACGTCGATCGCCATCAAGACACCTACCGGGCGTTGGCCTCGAGAAGCGCCTTGACCTCCTCGGCGGTCGACAGCTCGAGCACCTTGGCTGCGAGCTCGTCCGCCTCGGCCTTGGTCCACTGCGAGATGGCCTTGCGCGTGCGCAGGATGCTCGGAGCGGAGGTCGAGAACTCCTCCATGCCCCAGGCGATCAGCAGCGGGGTGAGCAGCGGGTCGGCAGCGGCCTCGCCGCACATGCCGACCATGATGCCCGCGCGCACGCCGGACTCGATGATGTTCTTGATCGCGCGGAGCACCGCCGGGTAGTACCAGCTGTACAGGTAGGCCACGCGGTCGTTGCCGCGGTCGGAGGCCATGGTGTAGCCGGTGAGGTCGTTGGTGCCGATGGAGAAGAACGCGGACTCCTTGGCGAGCAGGTCGGGGATGTTGGCGGCGGCGGCCGTCTCCATCATGATGCCAACCTGGATGTTGTCGTTGAAGGTGCGGCCCTCCTCGCGCAGCTCGGCCTTGCACTCCTCGACGAGCTTCTTGACGGCGCGGATCTCCTCGACGCAGGTGACGAGCGGCACCATGATCTTGATGTCGCCGAAGGCGCTGGCGCGCAGCAGGGCGCGGAGCTGGACCTTGTACTCATCGGGGTTGTCGAGGCAGTAGCGGATGGCGCGGTACCCCATGAAGGGGTTCTCCTCCTTCTGGAGATTCATGTAGGGAATCTCCTTGTCGCCGCCCACATCGAGGGTGCGGATGATGACCGGGGCGCCCTTCATGGCCACGGCGACCTTGCGGTACGCCTCGAACTGCTCCTCCTCGCTGGGGAGCTCCTTGGCGTCCATGAACAGGAACTCGGAGCGGAACAGGCCGATGGCCTCGGCGTCGTGGTCGAGGGCGCCGTTGACGTCATCGGGCGAGCCGATGTTGCAGGCGAGCACCTTGGCGATGCCGTCGGCGGTGACGCTCGGCTTGCCGCGGAAGGCCTCGAGGGCGCGCTTCTCGGCGGCGAACTGCTCGGCGCGCTCGGTGTAGTCGGCCAGGGTCTCCTCGTCCGGCTCGCCGATGACGACGCCCTTGGAGCCGTCGACGATGGCGGTCATCCCGTTGTGCAGGGCGCCGCAGGCGTTGGACACGGACAGGACGGCCGGGATCTCCAGGGCGCGGGCGATGATCGCGGAATGCGAGGTGCGGCCGCCGGTCTCGGTGACGATGCCCGCGACGTTGGCCTTGTCGATGGTGGCCGTCATGGACGGGGTGAGGTCGTGGACGACGATGATGGTCCCGGCGGGCAGGACGGAGAGGTCGACGACCTCGCGGCCCAGCAGCTCGGCGAGGATGCCCGTGCGGATGTCCGCGATGTCGGCGGCGCGCAGGCGGAAGACCTCGTCGTCCATGGACAGGAACATGTTCTCGAACATCGTGCTCGTCTCGACGAGCGCCTGCTCGGCGCAGGTGCCGCCGTCGATAGAGGCCTCGATGGCACCCGTGAGCTCGGGATCCTGGGCGAGCGTGACATGGCCGCTCATGATCTCGGCCTCGGCCTCGCCCACGCTGGTCTTCATGTGCTCGGCCTGGGCCTCGGTCTTCTCGCAGAAGACCTCGAGGGCGGCCTTGAACCGGGCCTTCTCGGCCGCGGCGTCCTCGACGGCATGCGGCGTGAACGTGAGGTCGGGCTCGACCGCGACGGCCACGGTGCCGATGCCGATGCCCTCGGATGCGTTAACTCCCTCGTACATTGCTTTTCCTCTCCTTATGCAGCCCGGATGGCCCGGACTCCCCTGCAAAGGCGCGGGAGCCGCGTGCGGTCCCGCGCCGAAAAACCAAATGAGATCGGAAGGCGGTTCCTCAGAGGGACGGCCGGGCTACTCGCCCAGGCCGCTCTTGATGAGGTCGAGCGCGGCGGCAAGCGCCTCGTTCTCGTCCGTGCCGTCGCAGCGGACCTCGACCTCGGTGCCGCAGGGGATGCCGGCGGCCATGAGGGCCATGGGGCTCTTGCCGTTGACCTCCTTGTCGGCGGTGACGATGGTCACGTCGCAGGCGAACTTGCCCATGGTGGAGGCGAACAGGCCGGCCGGACGCATGTGGAGGCCCTGCGGGTTGATGAGGGTGACCTTCTCAGAAACCATACTTTGACTCCTTTGTTGCTCAGATCGCGCCCGCCGACGAGCTCGACCGGCGCAACATATGACGAGCATAGTTTACCCCATCGCAGCATGGATGGGCCGCAAGAACGGCGTTCGGGGGCAAATAGGACCCCCTCCGCGGGCGCGCCTATCGCAGCCGGTCGTTGAGGATGCGGGCGATGTCCTCCGGGGCGGCGGCGGACTTGACCGCCGCGCGGAAGGAGTCGTCCATGAGCGACTCCGCGACCCGGGAGAGCAGCCGCAGGTGGGCGGCGCCGTCCTCCGAGTCGGGGATGAGCAGCGCGATGGCGACGGTGACGGGGAGCTCGTCCATGGTCTCCCAGCCCGCGATGCCCGCGTCCGCGCGGACGACGAGCACCGACGCGCGGCGGATGGCGCGGGACTTCGCGTGCGGGATGGCGAAGCCGTCCATCATGCCCGTGGTGCCCTCCGCCTCGCGGCGGTGGAACGCCGCATCGAGCTCCGCGGCGTCGTCCGCCAGGCCGAGCCCGACGGCGCGTGCGGAGATGAAGGCGAGCGCCTCATCGCGGTCGGCGAGCTCGGCGCCCATGAGCACCTGCTCGACCGGGACGAAGGGGGCGTCGGCCGCGGCGGATGCACCCGGGCTCCCGGCGGACGGCGCGGCGGAAGCCGGGACAGAGGCCGCTTCGACCGAGGGGCCCGCCTCGCGGTCGGCCTCGGGGTCGCGGCGCCTCAGCGCCGAGACCATGCGTGAGATGATCCCCCTGTGCTCGCCTGTCTCGATGCGGTCGTCGTGCTGGGCCATGAGCCACCTCTCCCATCTGCAGAGTCCGCGCGCGGAGCGCCGGCGCGAGACGCCGTCGAATCCTGTGGGAAAGCATACCACGCCGCAGGGTCGACGGCGGCACGCGGAGAGGACGCCACGGGAGCGGATGGCGGATGCGGTGGCTCAAGGGATGAGCGAGCTCCGCGCCGGCGCGACGAAGGAGCGGATGCAGCGGCTCGAGGGGTAGACGGGTCCCGCGCCGAAACGGCGGAGGAGCGGGAACACGCACGCAGGGCCCACGAGTGCGAGCCGGGTCCCGCCCCTGCACGGCGGAGGAGCTGCGCCTCCGTATGGGCGCCGCCGAATTATGCGCCTGCCGTGGCCCTCGCCGCCCGCCGCCCCGCGCGCCCGGGCATCCTCTATAATCTGGTGAGCACGCGCCATTAGCTCAGTTGGATAGAGCAGGGGACTTCTAATCCCAAGGTCGTTGGTTCGAATCCGACATGGCGCACCACAGCACGCACGCGGACGCCCCGGGAACGGGGCGTCTCGACATTCCGCCGAGGAGCACGTTCCATGCAAGCAAACCTTGACAACAGCCGCATCGCCGTCCTCGTCCCCTGCTACAACGAGGAGGTCACCGTCGGGAAGGTCGTCGCGGACTTCCGCCGGGAGCTGCCGGGCGCCGCGGTCTACGTCTACGACAACAACTCCACCGACCGCACCGCCGAGCTCGCCGCCGCCGCGGGCGCCGTCGTGGTGTCCGAGCCGCGCCAGGGCAAGGGCAACGTCGTCCGCCAGATGTTCCGCGACATCGACGCCGACTGCTATCTCATGGTCGACGGGGACGACACCTACCCCGCGGACGCCGCGCGCGCCCTGTGCGGGCCCATCCTCTCCGGACACGCGGACATGACCGTGGGCGACCGCCTCTCCAACGGGACGTACGCGGAGGAGAACAAGCGCGCGTTCCACGGATTCGGCAACGACCTCGTCCGCGCCATGATCAAGTGGATCTACGGCTACGCCTTCGACGACGTCATGACGGGCTACCGCGCGTTCTCCCGCGCGTTCGTGAAGACCTTCCCCGTCCTCTCGGACGGGTTCCAGATCGAGACCGAGCTGTCGATCCACGCGGTCGACCGGCGCTGGCGTATCCTCGATGTGCCCATCGTCTACCGCGACCGGCCCGAGGGCTCGGAGTCGAAGCTTTCCACGTTCTCCGACGGGGCGAAGGTGATCATGACCATCGCAGGGCTGTTCAAGAACTACCGGCCCATGAAGTTCTTCGGCCTGATCGCCCTACTGTTCCTCCTTCTGGGCCTCATCGCCGGCATCCCCGTGATCGCAGAGTTCTTCCGCACCGGGCTGGTCCTGCGCCTGCCCACCGCCGTGCTCGCCTGCGCCCTCGTGTTCCTCTGCGGGCTCTCGCTCGCCACGGGGATGATCCTCGACTCCGTCGCCAAGGTGGAGCGCAAGCAATGGGAGCTCGCCGTCAACCGCGAGATGGAGCACGAGCGGGCGAGGTAGCCGCTCGGACAGACCCGCCCTTCAAAACGAAGACGATCTCGGGCCGGCCGCGAGGCCGGCCCGCTTCATGACGGCATCCGAAGGCCGCGGCGCTTCCGCACCGCTTGCCCCGCCTACTTCAGGCCCAGGTAGCTCTCCCAGAACGCGCGCGACGTCATGAACGGGAAGGCGTCCTTCCACGCCCGGCGCACCCGCTTGCCCTCGGCGCGATAGCGCCGCATGAGCTCGTGCTCGCGCTGGCGGATGGTGCGGAAGCGCGCCCGATCCATGTGGCGGATAGCCCCCCTGGTGCGCGTGGGATCCAAGAACACGATGGTCCGGCGGCCCGTCGAGCTGCCCTCGAGCGTCGCGGCGCCGTTTTTGACCACGTAGCCGGGACGGCTGCCGAGCAGGGGACGGGGCAGGTAGTGCTTGTCGTAGGGCAGCGAGCGCCACAGCTTCATGAAGCGCGAGGGGCGAGCCTCAAGATTAGCATGGGAAAGCACCCCGTCGGTCACGCCCGCCGCGCGCAGCAGCGAAGAGTCGAGCTCCTCAACGGGGACGAGCTTCTCATTGCGCGCGCCGTTGGCCGCCATGAGGGCCGACCCGTCGAGGGTCTGCAGGTACTCGGGGCCCTTGAGGTAGTCCTCGAAGCCGTCGAGCAGCAGCTCCGCGGCGCTGTAGTCGAGGTCGCGCAGGTCCTGGCGCACGCTGCGCTGCAGGCGCACGATGAACAGCGCCTCGGAGGCGCAGTCGTCCACCGCGATCATGGCGAGGAAGTTGCGGATGTACTGGTAGCAGTCGACCGAGGCGCGGAACCGCCCCTCGAAGCTCTCGTGCCACACGCAGATGCCGCCCATGGTCATGTAGACGGGGTCGTTGCGCATGCCGAACTCGACGTCGTCGCAGCGGATGAAGAACGGCATGGGCAGGCCGTTCTCCTCGATGGCGGACACCGGGATGCAGCTGTACCACCAGGCGCCGTAGGCGCGGGGCACCTCCACGTCGATGCGCTCGTTCTCGATCACGTCGGGCAGGTCCCCGACGTGCAGGTCCCCCTTGACGCGACGGTAGGCGCCCGAGTTGACCACGTAGGACACATCCTCGAACTGGCGCGTGGGGTCCTCCAGCGAGAGCATGGCCCCGTTCACGAAGGCGCCCCGATAGGAGCCCTGCGCGAGCGACAGCAGGTTGTAGGTGCGGATGAGGCTCTCGGGCATGATGCGGACGTCGTCGTCCATGACGAGGACGTGCGTGTACTCCCCCGGGGTCTCCGTCGCGGCCATCATGCCACGGGCGAATCCGCCCGACCCGCCGACGTTGGGGTTGGGCAGCACGGTCACCAGGTCGTCGGTGAGCGCCTCGGCGTCGAGCGTGCGGCCGTTGTCCACCACGAACATGTGGAAGCTCCCAAGGATGGGGGCGCCCTCGGCGCGGATGCCCTCCTGGACGAGATCGATGTTCGCGGTGATGTAGGCCTCCTTCTTGAACGTGGTGGTGGCGAGCGCGAGCCGCACCGGGTTCACGCGGGCGGGATCGACCTCGGCGTACCAATATGCCCGGAGAACCGTCAGACGCTCCCCCGCCGCAGGGGCGAGCGAGAAGCCGATCAGGTCCTCGGAGGCGCAGGGGACCTCGATATCCAGGACGGCAGGGTCGGCGGACGGAGCGGAGACGGCATGCGACGAGATCGCGCGGCGGTCCTGCGCGCCGGACGCGACGCCCTCGACGAGCAGGTCCCCGGAACCCGCGACCTCGATATGCAGGCGCACCGCCTCGATGCCGGCGTACCGGTGCCATTTGCACGCGGGCAGCGCGTTCAGGTAGGTGAGGAAGTCGACCGGGCCGGTGCAGACGAGCGCGGCGGATGCGGCATCGAAGGTCACGGCATCGCGCCCGGCGCGGAAGTAGAGCTCCGGATGCCGTGCAGCGTGATCGTCCACGCGCAGAAGGACGTTGGCGAGTTTGAAAGGCACAGCCATGCGGGTCATCTCCATGATCCGGTCGGGTTCGTATTCGTACCAGTCTACTTGAAGGTGCGGACAGGCGGGCGGATTCGATGTGTATTTTGAAGAAGCGGATCAGCATGTGACTCGCCAAGATTATCGAGCGGTGAAGGGCTGTGGACAGAGCGAACAACAAATGCGCGCCAGGAAACTCAATCGACGCGACCTCTACACCACTTATCCTAGCTTTTATATAGTTCTTTTGCACCACGAATGATGCGAGACCCTAGATGCAAGACCTTGAAAACGCCCTACCGCCAAGTTGACACATACCCGTTCCGGATGGTCCTACGGGAAAGATGAATGACCGGTTCTGAGTTCATGGAGTAGCGAAAGCACGCTTTGTCAGCGGATTGTTGGGCTTAGACTAAAACGTTATGAGAAGCGTACGATATGCGGCTCTGCTCGAAGGGCGCTCCTTCATGATCTGTCTTTTTTTCCGGAAAACTTCGACGTATATGAGGTGTTGAATGGCTGTGATGGAGAAACGGCGAAGACGAAAATGAGAGTGAAGATATAATGTTAATGGTAGAGATGTTCTAGATTCTCATCATTATTAAATAGGATCAATTGACAGACTCGAGTATACATACTTCTGTATCTCCCCTCCCTGCATTTTTCGACGTTCCGTCAGCCTTGTATTGAATAACACTTCCCCACGGGATAGCATCTTTCCTTGGGAGTATTCGACGAGAATCGCAAGAGTCGGCAGTAAAGGATTCATTCTGCCGAGGCTATAGCATGGAGGGTCAAGTGGGGAGCTCCATTTTGAGAATTGACAATTCAATTCACTACTCTGTCTCCAGCAAATGTAGAATCTTTGCGTTTATTCAACATGCTTGGGGGACGTTCGACATGCTCTCATGCGCCCTGAGCATCGTCATCTCCCTGCTGAGCAACACAGGCACGCGGTTCGTTCAGTATCAGTCCCTCCAAATCGCGAGCCCTGCGGATGCGGCGGTCTTCGTCATCAAGATCATCCTGTACGCGGCAGCGCTGTATCTGGTCATCAGGGCGGTTGTATCGTTCTGGGACGGGTCGACGCATGGTCGCACCGGCAGCGCAAGCGCTCCAGCCAGGTCGCCCATCCTATCGATCCGCCTCAGCGACCGCGGCCTGTACCGCGCATGCTTCCTCATTATGATGGCCGCCTGGCTGCTCTGGGTGATCCCGCATCTTCCCGGGACCATGCGCGACGATTCGATTCCCCAATATCTGCAGTATTTCGGCTATGTCGACTATTACACCCAGCACCCCATCTTCGACACGCTCTGCTTCGGCATCTTCTGGGACATGGGGGCGGCCCTCGGCTCCCCGCTCATCGGGTTGAGCATATATATCATCGTCCAATGCGCTCTCACCGCAGCATGCTTCTCCCTGCTGCTCGTGTACCTCAGGCGTCGCGGGGTCCCCGATGCAGCCCTCGTCATCCTCCTCGTCTTCTACTCGTTCGCACGGGTCATCTACCAACCGGTCGATGCGATGTCGAAAGACTCGTGGAACGGCTGGTCGTTCGTCCTCTCGATGATCTGCGTGGTCGAGATCGCCCGCACGCACGGCGCGTGCCTGCAGCGCAGGCTGTATCTATTCGGGACGATCGTCTCAATTTTCATCTGCATCGCATCGAAGCGAACCATGCTGTACGTGCTGACCCCGACGCTGGTTCTTTTCGCCCTCACCCAGATTCGCCGCAAGAGGTCGTGGGCCGCGCGCACCTTCGCCGCGGGAACGGTTCCGGCATTGGCCTTCCTGCTTATCTGGAACCCCCTGACCGTCGCGTTGTTCGGGGCGACGCAGAACACCACGCACGAGATGCTCTCGGTGCCCGTTCAGCAGGTCATCTACACCGTCAAGGAGAACCCCTCCGCCTTAAGCGATGAGGAACGGCGGGAGCTCTCCGAATACATCCAGATCGACCGTGCCGTGCAGGTCTACAACCCCTGGCGCTCCGACGAGGCAACGGGGTGCATTAACCCGGATGGCGACGTGAAGACACTCGTAAAATACTGGATCAAGCTCGGATTAGAGCATCCGAAGGACTATCTGGCATCCTTTATGAACATCGCCGGCCAATGGTTCTCGTTGGACATCCCGATCAACTACGGTCACGACCTGGAAGACGAGCTGCTCACCGACGCGAGGATGGAGGGGTGGGCGTCCTTTTTCCCCGAGGGTGGGAAACGGGAGGCGGAGTCCGTCCTGCGCACTTTCAGGTCAGAGCGCCCCGAATTGCTACAGAAGTCATATGAAGTGCTCGAACAAATCGATTCGATGCGAGCAACCCGCCTCCCAGTCTTCTCGAGCTTCGGACTGTATGCGTTCGCTATCCCGATCACCGTCGCCGCCTGGTCAATCGCCCGCCGAAACCTCGTATCGCTGGGGATGTCGCTGATTCCGCTGCTCCTTCTGTGCACGTTCCTCATCGGACCCATCGCGCTGTATTGGTATACGGTTCCGATCGTCTACATCGCGCCCCTGATGCTCTCGTTCCCGCTGCTAGCTAATCAAAGATAGAGAATGTCGCCGATAACAGGCTAATTTCACGAACGTTTTCACGAACGGAAAGAAGCAATTATCTTGACAGCTGTCGCCATACAAAGAGGTAGGGAGATGGGATTTGCAACGACAATAAATCTCGGGCAGGCCGTCACAGTCTATGAGCCGACAATTGCATGCGCTACACGGTTCAGCATAATCCAACATATCCTTACATACCTACCATGAAGCAAAAGCGATGATTACGCGGCATGCTGCTAGGGAAAATCGCCCTTCCCTACTTCATTGTTTGGCCGAAATGCTTCTACGCCGCGCGCCAAAATCGAAACCTATTGTCTCCACCCGTTACCCACCCTTTTACCTCGAATCAGAGCTAGAAATAAGGTCATAGCAATATTGCGGTCTCGGCAGCCCATGGCAGGATTTTGGACAGAAGGAAGGGGCGAGATAGATTACTCCCCATATAGAGCCATCGCAGACTCTCTTACGGTTTGCTGATACTCAAACTTTATCTCCGGATCCTCGAAACCCTCCCCCGCATCTGGAATGTCTTGCCCAATCGGCGAAGCAGGCCAACGAGATCCCATGCGCAGCACCGCAGCATGCTTATGCCAGTAATATTCCGAACCCAAGGGGATGAAAATGCCCTTGCATCCACATGCGGCCGCAAGGAGATGGGGATGATAGCGAGTTGTAATCCATCTCTGCCCAGGACGCGCGGGAAACCCCTCTGAAAGCAAATATACTGTCGGGAACAGTCGACATGAATACCCTTCCATGCGCAACCGTTCAATGATTGGATAGTCGACATATGGATTGCACTCAACAACACCAACAGTCTCACTTTTGCTGACAGACCAAGCCTTGAGAATCTCGACAACATGGCTATGGAGAGCAGATACATCCTCGACCAAATCGCCTTGTATACAGACCATGACGCTCGGCAAAATGTCTTCAGAGCTGTAGCAGCCCTCTAGTCCGTTCACGAAACAATCATCCGGAGCAAGAAAAACCCTTTCATTATCTGAAAGCAGCTTCAAGGTTGATTCATCACGGACGCTCATTGAATCAAAAGATCGAGAACATGAGAGCGCGAATTCCGCAGACGACGCGTCCAGAGGGCTGAACCCAAGTCCGGTGCCGATAACAACGCCACCGCGGTCGTGTGCCCATGGCCCAACAGAGAGCCGGGCAAGGTTTTCCTGCCAAGCACCCGTCATATATCCTCCGCCAAGATAGTGTAGGCCACGCATCTCACTACGAAGAATGTGAATTCCTTCTGCATAGCGTGCCGCTCTTCCTTCATCGCATAATGCAGCAGTAACGCTAAGACCCAGCTGCTCAGCACGAGAAGGACGCCGCTTTCCATTGTCTTCCACCTCTCCTGCACCCAGCTCGTCAGCTTGCAATTCAAATGTTAGGCGTGCAACAGTGTCAACGAGCAAAAGCCGAGGATGTTCATGACGCAATATCGCCGCAGCGGGACCTGGGCGCGCGCAGTCAAGGTAGACAGGAAGATCGGGATGAGTCCGCGCGAGATACCTTAACCACTCGCGAGCGATAAGCTCATCCCCATAATTTGGATACCCGGGTTCACCAATCAGGTATGCAGCTGGAAAACTGCTGGCCTTTCCTTCCAGACGTGCCAGCCGATCGCCTTGAGCCATCTCCTCTTGCTCTATGCGCTCCAGACGTTCAACCATGTCTTTAACCATGGAAAGCAGCAAATCAGTAGATGCATGATACGATCGGCTGCTAACCGGAAGCAGCTCTTTCAACATAGTACCCCCCCCGTCTTAGTTCATCTGATTTAGTATACGATGGAGAATAATTCCTTCCATTTACCATCCAACAATGGACGGTAAACGGCAAGATTTTTTGGCCTCAATCCTTTACCTATAATAAGAACACTCGAGTACCGATTACTGGGAGGAAAGATGCGCACAATCGCAAAAACCCAAATGATCATCTCGATGATGGTCGCAGCGACACTTATACTTATATTAAGTTCAAATGTCGCTTTCGCAGCCTCTTTCCAAAGCCCAGAAAATGGCATCTCTGTCAGATCTGAGTACGCTGATCCCACTCGAACGGTCTATGTTTCGAATTCGGGCGTGTACCATTACGTAAGCGACTGCTCGGGAATGAAACACTACACAACGATGACTTTGCAACAAGCTCGCTCTCAGAACAAGCGGGCCTGCAACAATTGTGTTACCGATTCCAATCTCCCGCTCGATCCCAATCCCCCCGTTGTCTTCTCTGATGTATCCGAGGCCACCCCGCATGTAGATGATATACACTGGCTCGCGTCCACCGGGATCTCGGAGGGATGGGTCGAGGACGACGGCACCCGAACCTTCCGGGGTATGGACACCGTAAAGCGCCAGGACATGGCCGCGTTCCTCTATCGAATCGCCGGCTCCCCCGCCTTCGAACCGAGCGAGGCGGATCTGTCCTTCTTCTTCGACGTCGACCTCTCGACTCCCCACCGCCGAGAGGTCCTGTGGCTCGCGTCCACCGGGATCTCGGAGGGATGGGTCGAGGACGACGGCACCCGAACCTTCCGGGGTATGGACACCGTAAAGCGCCAGGACATGGCAGCTTTTTTGCACAGGTTAAGCAACTCCGGACTAGTTTGATAGCATGGTGAATGATATTTCAACACGCGTCATTCGAGCTTTCAACTATAGACACTGACGAGTCAAAGGAGAATCAGATGAAGAATTGGACTACTGCCTTCATCACTTTGGCTGTTTTTCTAGTGTCAGCCATGCCAATTAACGGATATGCCGATTCGCTCTTGAAAGCAGTCGAGTCTCAAACAATTTCGGGAAATGATGTCTCACACACTGGAAACATCGGAACATGCGTTTGGCGCGTTGACGAACAGGGTTGCTTGATTATATCTCCATCTGAAGGAGGTGTTGGCTCCATCGACAACCTTCCTTATGAACCAATGCCTTGGGATAGCATATCTTCGGACATTACCTCAATTAGAATCACCGGATCAATCAGATGCAAAGACCCCTCAGTTCTTTGCCGCAATTGCGACTATCTTCAAGAAATCGATCTGACAGGTCTCGACATCACCGAATCCACCTCGATCGATTGGCTTGCACACAACAAACCTGCATTAAAAACTGTTACTTGGCAGAACGCAAACTTTAGTTCAATCACAAGCGCGATCGGGGCATTCTCCGACTGCCCCCTCCTAAGCTCAATAGCAATATCTACGTCAGAAGCTCCTTCCTCATTAAACTGTCGGTTCCTTTTTTCAGGGTGCAAGTCACTCAAGCAGATTGACCTAACCTGGTTGAACGGTTGCTCAGTCACTGATGCAAGCAACATGTTCTCATTCTGCGAGAACCTGCAGGAAATCAACCTCGCCCCCGTCGCCTTTTCAGAGTGCAAGAGCTTCTCCGGAATGTTCTCGTCTTGCAGCAAACTCTCAACCGTATCAGGGACCATAGATGCAACAAAATGCCAATCCATGCAAGGAATGTTCACTTGGTGCGACCTTCTAGACAATCTTCCAGTTATTACGAATACAAATAAGGTCCAGGACTTTTCTGAAATGTTTTACGGCTGCAGGTCAATAAAGACATTTGATTTATCGCATATCGATACCTCCAGCGCCATTAAGATGGAAAAGATGTTCTGGGTTACATACCCTGAAACGATAATCATGGGCACAAGTTTTTCAACGAGAGGGCTATACGGTCAAGATTCGCTTTGTGATCTCCCTAGATGCTACTCATCCAGTTCAACTGGCAGATGGGTTGCCGATAATGATAGGCATACTGCATACGCAAACGTTATGCTGCCTGATTGCGTCAGCACCACATATTATGGACAAGATACTCAAAATATCATCGACACAACGAATGTCTGCGAGAGCTACTCGTGGATAATAGATTCTCTCGGTTGCCTTTGTGTGTCAATCACAGATTCTCGTCAAGATGGAATAATCGAGGGTCACAGTTGGGCGGATGACACCCAATGGGATAATTGCGAGAAGAGCATTACTTCCATCGAGTTGTCGCCTGATATTGAAGCGAGCTCTAATCTTGAAAAACTATTTGAGGGCTGCACGAATCTTTTGAGTGCAAATTTGTCTCAACTGGAATGCCCTGAAGGGACGTCGACCGTCGATTGTTTCGCAGAATGCGAAAAGCTCCGCGAAATTAAAGTATCTCCGTCATTCCCCTTCCAAGCTAATTCATTCTTTGACAGCGGAACACTTCCATATGACTCAATTGGAGGTTGGCTTGACGAATCAAACAACTACTACACATGCGATTCTGAGATTCCATTAGGTGCGAAAACACTAACGCGATTTTTCCCATTTTATACAGGGGATTTTGATGTTGTGGTCAACCAGTGCCCCGGAAAAGAGATATCGTTGACTTACAAACCATGTGAGAAGGCGCTTGAGTTCAATGAACCCTTCGTCCCCGTGTATCGGTGGAAGGCATCTGACGGAACAATACTAAAAGACTGGAGTACAGATTCCACCTTATTAGTCGAGGAGAAATTCCTTGGGAAACAACCAGTGTGTGAAGTAATCGCAAAGAATGATCCGCTTCAGTCTGAACTTACTGTTTTTGATATTCCTAAGCTTGAACACTCCTTAGGAAGTTGGACCGTTATCCGAAATCCGAATTATCGTTTCGAAGGCGTCAGCTCCGCAAGTTGCACAAGTTGCAACTTTACTCAGACAAAACCGATTATGTTTGAGCCTATAAACATTACCTTTACTGATGTCAGCGATTCCACTCCTCATTCTTCAGATATTCAATGGCTGGGATCAAGCGGTATATCAACAGGATGGCCATTAGGGAATCGACAAGCTGAATATCGAGGTATGGACAGCGTAAAACGTCAAGATATGGCAGCTTTTTTGTATCGGTTGGCTGGTAGCCCAGAATACTATCCAACTTCTGCCGATAAGGAGGTCTTTATAGATGTAAATGAAGCGACTCCTCACGCAATGGAAATATGGTGGCTTTCGTCTATGGGAATTTCTGAAGGTTGGGAACTTCCCGATGGTAGTCGCGAATTTCGCGGAATGGAGCCTGTAAGACGCCAAGATATGGCTGCATTCTTATATCGCATTGCCTCAAGCCCTCAGTATTCTCCCACCGATTCCGATAAGAATAGCTTTCTCGACGTCAACCCATCCACACCTCACTGTAATGAAATTTGGTGGATGGCTTCGAACGGCATCTCGACTGGCTGGATGGAACCCACTGGAGGATTCACATTTAGAGGAATGGACACAGTAAAACGTCAAGATATGGCAGCGTTTCTCCGAAGGCTTTCGAGTTTTGACCTCGTTGCTGATAATAAGCAGCAGTGAGCAATGTTCCAAGTGAAAGCGCAGCTGCCAGTCTGGACTGCCTACACGGAGGAGTCGAACCGCTTCCTTCCGTCTGAGGCATAATTAGTACACCTTCCTGCTGCCTTTCTCAAATAGATTTACTTCCTGGCACGAGGGTGCGGACATTTCTTTGGACCGGCTACGCCGCCAGTCCCAGGCTCCTCCGGTACTGCATCGGGCTCATCCAGCCCAGTCTCTCCTTCGGCCGTCCCTCGTTGTAGTATCTCAGATACGAGTCGAG
>DXAO01000006.1 GCA_019117005.1 Candidatus Collinsella stercoripullorum
ACGTCGTGAGACAGTTCGGTCCCTATCCTCCGTGGGCGCAGGAGAATCGAGGGAGGCTGCCCCTAGTACGAGAGGACCGGGGTGGACGGACCTCCGGTGAACCGGTTGTCGACCAACGGCATGGCCGGGTAGCCGCGTCCGGCGCGGATAACCGCTGAAGGCATCTAAGCGGGAAGCCGTTCCCGAGATCAGTTCTCCTTTCGGTAAGGGCCCAGGTAGACCACCTGGTTGATAGGCCGCAGGTGCAAGGTCGGCGACGGCCTCAGCCGAGCGGCACTAATCGCCCGAGCTCTTCTCATCACCCATCCGCCCGTCCCGCGCCCCCAAGATGGGGCGGCCGAGGCTCGCTGTGCGGCCCCCAGGGCACGCGGAGGACGTCCCGGGTGGGCGGAACGCCGCCCACCGGTCAGCGGCTCTGGCGGCCGGGGCACGCCCGGTCCCATTCCGAACCCGGAAGCTAAGCCGGCCAGCGCCGATGGTACTGCGGGGGAAGCCCGTGGGAGAGCAGGGCGCCGCTGACCGGTGGACGGCGTTTCCCTTTTGGGATGCATGAAGGCCTGGAGCGAAAGCTCCGGGCCTTTCTGCTATTCTGTCCCTTCGGTTCGAGGGAGGAGGTCGACCCGGGTACTTCAGGGTCATGCTGCGTATGTTCACTGTCTTCATCATCGGAAACATCGCTTCCGGTAAATCATGCGCCTCACGGTATCTCGAGCGCAACGGCGCGTACCGCATCGATCTCGATGAGCTCGCCAAGAGCCTCTATCAACCCGGTTCCGCCCTCGTGGGAGACCTCTCCGAGGCGTTTGGCTGGGACATCCTCGATGCTACCGGGGGGATCCGCCGCGACGTGCTCGCGGAGCGGGCGTTCTCCTCGGCCGAATCGACCGAGCTCCTCAACTCGATCGTGCATCCCGTCCTGCTCGAGCACCTCTCCCTGCGGCTTCTTCCCGCGAACTGCTGCTCCGTGCTCGTCCCCGAGCATCCGTGGACGGTCGTCGAGATCTCCGTCGCCGCCGCGTTCACCGACGCCTTCGGTCTCGCTGACGAGGTCGTCGCCATCACGGCCCCGCTCGATGTCAGGCGCGAGCGCGCCGTCCTGCGCGGTATGGCCCTAGAGGACTTCGACGCCCGGGCAGCGCTTCAGCCCGCTGAGGACGAGCTCTGCTCCCTCGCCACCACCGTCATCGACAACTCTGCTGGCGATGACGGCCTGTTCCGCGACCTTGACGCCTGGATGTCCGCCCATGGCCTGCTCGCGACCGGGGAGCGCGCCCATGGCTAAGCGCGTCCGCTTCCTTGCCTGGTACCGTTCGGTCCCCTTGGCGATCGTCCTCGTTTTCGGGGCTGCGTGCTGGCTGTACGCGTATGCGCCGGCCCCGCTCGTGCAGATGATCTATCCGCTCCGCTATGAGGAGCAGATCCTCGATTCGGCGACGCGCCACGGGCTCGACCCCTATCTCGTCGCTGCGGTCATCGAGACGGAGTCCGGCTGGGATCCCAGCGCCCGTTCGGATCGCGGTACCTGCGGCCTCATGCAGCTCATGCCCTCGACTGCAGAGGACATGGTCTCCAAGGGCTTGGTCGACGGGGAGGAATTCGACCCTTCGGACCTTGAGGACCCCCGTACGAACATTGAAATCGGCTGCGCGTATCTGGCATACTTGTCTGCCTATTTCAACGGTGCGACCGACCATGCCATCGCGGCGTACAATGCCGGCATGGGCAACGTCGACAGCTGGACGAGTTCGGGGGACCGTCTGAACGAGGCGATCCAGTTTCCCGAGACGCAGGCCTACCTCGCCCGGGTGACGACGGCGCATCAGCGGTACAAGGAGCTGTATCCCGACAGCTTCACCTGATCGATAGATTGGAGTGCCATGTCCGAATTCCAGGTCGAGCGCGTCGGCGGGGAGCTCAAGCGCTTCGGTAGGGCGGGGGAGCCCGCCCGGTTCAAGGTCGTGGCGCCTTACGAGCCCTCGGGCGATCAGCCCCAGGCCATCGACTCCCTCGTCGAGGGCGTGCGCAACGGCGACCGCTATCAGGTCCTGCTCGGCGTCACCGGATCGGGCAAGACCTTCACCATGGCGAAGACCATCGAGGCGCTCGGCAAGCCGACCCTCGTCATGGCCCCGAACAAGACGCTCGCAGCCCAGCTCGCCAGCGAGCTGAAGGAGTTCTTCCCCGACAACGCCGTCGTCTACTTCGTGTCGTACTACGACTACTACCAGCCCGAGGCGTACGTCCCCTCCAGCGACACCTACATCGAGAAGGACTCCTCGATCAACGAGGAGGTCGAGATGCTGCGCCATCAGGCGACCGCATCGCTGCTGTCCCGGCGCGATGTGATCGTGGTGGCCTCGGTGTCGTGCATCTACGGTATCGGCAGCCCGGAGGATTACGCCGGGCTCGCGCCCAACGTGGACAAGAAGGTCCCGCTCGAGCGGGATGACTTCATCCACGAGCTCATCGACATCCAGTACGACCGCAACGACTACGACCTCGCCCGCGGGACCTTCCGCGTGCGCGGCGATGTGGTCGACGTGTACCCGCCCTACGCCGAGCACCCGCTCCGTTTCGAGTTCTTCGGGGACGAGGTGGAGCTCATCGCGGAGATCGACGAGGTCACCGGCGAGCTCCTGCGCGAGTACGACGCCATCCCCGTGTGGCCCGCCTCGCATTACGTGACCGAGAAGCCCAAGGTCACGCACGCGCTGAAGACCATCGAGGAGGAGTGCGAGCAGCGCGTGGCGGAGCTCAAGGCGAACGACAAGCTGCTCGAGGCGCAGCGCCTGCAGCAGCGCACCGATTACGACCTCGAGATGCTCGAGACGATGGGCTTCTGCACGGGTATCGAGAACTACTCGAGGCACCTCGACGGGCGCAAGCCGGGCGAGCCGCCGTTCACCCTCATCGACTACTTCCCGAAGGACATGCTCTGCATCATCGACGAGAGCCACGTCACGGTGCCGCAGATCCGCGGCATGCACGAGGGCGACCGCTCGCGCAAGGTCACGCTCGTGGAGCACGGATTCCGCCTGCCCTCCGCCCTCGATAACCGCCCGCTGCGCTTCGACGAGTTCGAGGCGCGCATCCCGCAGTTCATCTACGTGAGCGCCACCCCGGGCGACTACGAGCTGCGCGTCTCCCAGAACGACGTCGAGCAGATCATCCGCCCGACGGGCCTGCTCGACCCCAAGATCGACGTGCGCCCCGTGCGCGGGCAGATCGACGACCTGCTCGACGAGATCCGCGCGCGCACCGCGCACCGGGAGCGGGTGCTCGTGACGACGCTCACCAAGCGCATGGCCGAGGACCTGACCGACCATCTGCTCGACGCCGGTGTGAAGGTCAACTACATGCACTCCGACACGGCGACCATGGACCGCGTCGAGATCCTGCGCGACCTGCGGCAGGGCAAGATCGACGTGCTCGTGGGCATCAACCTGCTGCGCGAGGGCCTCGACCTCCCCGAGGTCTCGCTCGTGGCGATCCTCGATGCCGACAAGGAGGGCTTCCTGCGCAACCGGCGCTCGCTCATCCAGACGATCGGCCGCGCCGCGCGCAACGCGGACGGCGAGGTCATCATGTACGCGGATACCGTCACGGACTCGATGCGCGAGGCGATCGAGGAGACGAACCGCCGACGGACGATCCAGATGCGGTTCAACGAGGAGCACGGCATCGAGCCCAAGACCGTGCGCAAGGCGATCAACGACATCTCGAGCTTCATCGCCGAGGCGTCCGAGAACGTGGGCAAGCGCGACCGCAGCCGCGGGGACAGCCTGGGCCACGGGGAGTTCTTCACCCCCGCCGAGGGGGCGGACGACAGCGGGGTCACCCCGGGCGCCAAGCTCGCGGAGGAGCTGTCCGGCCTGCCCGCCGACGAGATCGCGCGCATCATCGCCACGATGGAGGAGGACATGCGCAGCGCGAGCGAGGCGATGGACTTCGAGGAGGCGGCGCGCCTGCGCGACGCCCTCGTCCACCTGAAGGCGGCCGTCGAGGGGAGCTCCGAGGAGGAGGTCATCGAGCGCCTCCGCCGCGATGCGCGCCGCGGGTCGGCCTTCGGCGGCGGGCGCAAGCGCCAGGGCGCGCGGATGAAGCGCTGAGGTCCGCTGCGGCGCCCCTCGCCGCCGTGCATGACGGCTTCCCCGGCCGTCCGAGCGATGCGGCGGCACCCGCCTCCCGGCTCGCCCGGGATGCCCCCGCAGGTCCCGTCGCGCCGTTTCGCCGCGTCCGGCCGTGCTCGGTGCGGGGCCTTGGTATATACTTCCTGCAGGGAACACACGGACCCGCCGGCGAGCCGCTCCCGGCCGCCGGCGGGTGCCGTCATGCAAGGAGGGGGATCATGAGGCACCAGACGGCGGAGATGCTCGACGAGGTCGCGAACGGGCTGCTGAACGCGAGATGGAGCCTCATCCTGACGGCGGCGTTCTGCTTCGGCATGGCGTTCTACAACTTCGTGACGCCCGCTTGGGGCGGGCTCGGCCTGTTCATGATCACCCCGCGCGACGGGCTCGCGGGCATCTGCTCCCTCGTGCCCTGGTGCGTCATCGCGCTCGGCGCGGCGAGGACGGTCGGCTCGTGCATCTCGCGCAGCGGATGGGTCCTCTCGTGGTGCGAGATCGCCCTCAGCCTCGTGATGCTCGCCTTCGGGCTGGGGGAGCTCCTGTTCCCCTCCGTGACGCGCGGCTACGCCGCGCTGTGGGCGGTCGTCGGCGTGTTCATGGCCTTCGAGCTCGTGCTTGTGGCGCTCGACATGGGCCGGCACGGCCTGGGCTACTGGTGGGCGGAGCTCGCCGTCGCGGCGGCGGTCTGGGCCGTCGCGTTCGCCGGCGCCCTCGGGTTCGCCGGTGCCGCCGGCGCGCAGGGCACGGCCTCGCTGATGCTGTTCGTCGCGGGATGGGGGTACGTGTACGGGGCGGTCGTCCTGCACGGCGCCGGTTCCGCCGAGCGGGGCGGTGCCGCGGTCGCCCGATAGCCGACCGGCATCGTATCAGATCGACCTAAGGGACGGGCCGTCCGCGTCGAGCGGGCGGCCCGTCTGCATGCGCTGCGGCCTCGTCGGTGCGGGGGAGGGGGCGGTCAGCGCAGGCTCGCGATGAGCGCCTCGGCGCAGCGGATGCCGTCGGTCGCCGCGCTCATGATGCCCCCGGCGTACCCCGCCCCCTCGCCGCAGGGGAACAGCCCCGGGGCGCCGACGGCGCAGCAGGAGCGGTCGCGGACGACGGTGACCGGGGAGCTCGACCGCGACTCGACGCCGGTGAGGACCGCCTCGGGGTCGTCGTACCCGCGCAGCCGCCTGCCGAGGGCGGGGATGCCGGCGCGCAGGGCGTCGGCCACATGCGGGGGCAGGGCCCGGTCGAGCTCGGTCCACGTGACGCCGAGGGGGTAGGTCGGTTCGACCCGTCCCGGCCCGCTGGACGGACGGTGCGCGAGGAAGTCGCCGACGAGCTGGGCGGGGGCCCGGTAGCCGCCCCCTCCCAGCTCGAAGGCGGCGCGCTCGCAGGCGCGCTGGAGGTCGACGCCCGCGAGCGGGTCGTCTCCGGGCAGGTCGGCGGGGGTCACGTTGACGAGCAGGGCGGCGTTGGCGTTCCTGCCGGCGCGCGCGTGCAGGCTCGCGCCGTTGACCACCACGCCGCCGATCTCCGAGGCCGCTGCGACGACCTCGCCTCCCGGGCACATGCAGAAGGTGAAGACGTTGCGCCCGCCGGGGAGATGGGCGACGAGCTTGTAGGGCGCCGCGCCGAGTGCGGGGTGCCCCGCCGCCGGGCCGTACTGCGCGCGGTCGATGTCCGCCTGCAGGTGCTCGATGCGCGCCCCCATGGCGAAGGTCTTGCGCTCGAGCGCGAAGGAGCGGCGGCGCAGCAGCTCGAAGACATCGCGTGCGGAGTGCCCGCAGGCGAGGATGACGCGCGCGGCGGGGATGCGCTCCTGCGATGCGGCGCCGCCGTCGCGCGCCTCGACGGTGATGGCGCGCGGCGACCCGTCCGGCGCGCGGTCGATGTCGACCAGGCGGCAGCGGAAACGGATCTCGCCCCCGAGGTCGCGGATGCGCTCGACGATCCGGGTGACGACGGCGGGCAGGACGTCCGAGCCCACGTGGGGTTTCGCGTCCCACAGGATCTCGCGCCCTGCGCCCGCCTCGACCAGGGTCCGCAGGATCAGCCGGTGAGCCGGGTTGCGCGTGCCGGTGTTGAGCTTGCCGTCGGAGAAGGTCCCGGCGCCCCCGAGTCCGAACTGGATGTTGCTCTCCGGGTCGAGTGTGCGCTCGGTCTGGAAGCGCTCGACGGACCGGGTCCGCCGCCGCGCGTCGTCGCCGCGCTCGATGAGCAGGGGCTCGAGGCCCGCCTCGGCGAGCGCGAGCGCGGCGAACAGCCCCGCGCACCCCGCGCCCACCACCACCGGGCGCTCGAGGGGGCGCGCCGCCGCCGGGACCGCGGCGGGCCAAGCGGGCTCCGGCTCCTCCACGGCGCGCACCCTGTTGCGGTCCCGCTCGGGGACGCGGCCGAGCGCGTCCGACTCGAGCGCGGGGTCCGCGAGCGCGACCCGCGCGCTCAGGGTGAGGTGAACGTCGCGCTTCCTGCGCGCGTCGACGGACCTGCGGTGCAGGGCGATCGAGGCGATATCGGGATCGCGCACGCGCAGCAGGCGCCTCGCCTCGGCGCGGCAGGCGTCGAGGCAGGCCTCTTCCGAGACGCCGGCGTCGAGGGGGACGGCGATCTGCGATATCTCGATCATGAGCGGGCCTTTCAACGTGAAGGGTGGGTCGGTGCCCGACCGGCGGCGTCGCCGCGGGTCGGGGCGGGAGGGGCGGGGCCGCCTACGCGCCCGCCGCCTCGGCGCCCGCGCGCAGGCCGGAGAGCCATGCCCACGCGAGGTTGAAGCCCCCGCAGTCGGCATCCATGTCGAGCGCCTCCCCGCAGGCGAGAAGGCCGGGCGCGAGGTCCGCGCGGATGCCGAGGCGGGGCAGGTCCACGGCGTCGAAGGGGATGCCGCCGCGGCTCACCTGCGCCGAGCGCTCGTCCGCGGTGCCCCGGGCGAGGAAGGGGAGGTGCTTGCAGAGGTGGGCGAGGGCCGCGGGCGCGCACCCGTCGCCCGAGCGTTCCGCCGCGGCTGCGACATGCGCCCCGAGGGCGCCCGCGAGCAGGCCGGTGAACCAGGCCGCCCCCATGCGCTCCGGGCTCCCGACGACGTGCGAGCGCGCCTCGAAGAGCTCCGCCAGGGCGTGTTCGCCAAGGGCGGGGAACAGGTCGAGCTCCACGGTGTCGCCCGCGCGCACGCGGCGCGAGAGGTCGAAGGCGACGATCCCCGAGAGGCCGAACGGGCGGAAGAGCACCTCGCCGGGTTCGGACCAGATGGGACGGCCGCCGCGCACGAGCGCGAGCGAGCCCTCGACGCGCAGCCCGTCGAGCTGCTCCAAGGCGCCCGCGTCGAGCTCGGGGACGCAGGCGACGGGGCAGAGGACCGGCGTCTCGTCGATGTGGGGGAGGCCGAACAGGGAGGCCGTCGCGCTCGAGGACCCGCCGCAGGCGATGACGACCCGCCGTGCGCGCACCGCGCGCTCGCGCCTGGGGGCGCGGGCGAGCTCGCGGCGGCGATGGCGGAGCATGCCGCGGAAATCGAGCGCGCGCCTCCCGGGGCGCGGCAGCGGGCCGGCGGGCTCGGCGAGCACGAGGTCCCATGCCCCGGCAGACGGATCGAACGCGGCGCGCCGCAGGTCCGCGCAGCACGCCAGGTCCGCCGCGGGGGCCGCGGACATGAGCAGGGCGTCGCGCACGGAGTCGGCGCGCCGGCTGTAGGGGTACAGACGCCCGTCCTCCTCGCAGGTGAGCAGGCCGAGCGAGTCGAAGAAGGCGGAGAGCTCCTCCTCGGGGCGCTCTCCCATCACCGCGCGGGCGACCTCGGGGTGCCGGTAGCGCTCGGGGTCGAGGCGCGCGTTCGACAGGTTGCAGCGCCCGTTCCCCGTGGCGAGGATGGGCAGGCCCGCCTCGACGTCGCGCTCGATGACGAGCACGGACGCGCCGGACCGCGCCGCGGAGAGGGCGGCGGCGAGACCGGAGGCCCCGCCGCCGACGACCGCCACGTCGTAGGGGCGTTCGCGTCCCATGCGCCTATTCGGCGTCGGCCGCGGGGGCCTCGCCCGGGGCCTCGACCTCGTGCGCCTCGACGGCCCGGCAGGCGGCGAGGGCGAGCGGCAGGGTGCCCGAGGCGAGCTCGGTCTCCAGCGTGCCGGCATCGCAGGCGGCGGCGAGGGCGGGGTCGATGGGCAGGCGGTCGAGCACCTTCAGGCCGTAGCCGGCGGCGACCTCGTCGAGCTTGCTCTCACCGAAGATCTCGATGGCCCGCCCGCAATCGGGGCACTGGACGTAGCTCATGTTCTCGACGACGCCGAGGACGGGCACGCTCATCTTGTCTGCCATGTTGACGGCCTTGGCGACGATCATGCTCACCAGGTCCTGCGGGCTCGTGACCACGACGATGCCGTCGACCGGGAGGGACTGGAAGACCGTGAGGGCGACGTCGCCGGTGCCCGGGGGCATATCGACGAGCAGGTAGTCGAGCGGACCCCACGACGTGTCGCTCCAGAACTGCTTGATGGCGCCGGCGATGACCGGGCCGCGCCACAGGACCGGATCGGTCTCGTTCTGCAGCAGCAGGTTGGACGACATCACCTTGATGCCGCTCGCGGAGATCTCGGGCAGAAGCAGGTTGCCCAGGCCGTGGGCGTGGCGCCCGCCCATGCCGAACATGCGCGGGATGGAGGGGCCGGTGATGTCGGCGTCCAGGATGCCGACCTTCGCGCCGCCGCGCGCAAGCTCCACGGCGAGCGAGCCGGTGACGAGGGACTTGCCGACGCCGCCCTTGCCCGAGAGGACGGCGATGACGCGCTTGACCTCGGACAGGCTGTTCTCCTCGAATCTCATGGGCGCGGTCTGGCCGCCCGCTGCGGCGGCGTGCTCGCATGTAGCCATAGGTGTCCTTTCGACTGGGCCCGCCTGGCGGGCGGGCCGTTCGTTTCGCATCGGCCCTATTGTACCCGCGCTCCGGCCCGGCGCCATCGGCGCGGGCCGCCTGCGCCGGGGCGCGGTCCGAGGGGGGGGGTGGGCCGGGGCCGCGGCGCGCGCCGTCGGTGCGCCCGGTCGGTCCGCCGGCGCGGTGGAGGCTGTCTGCGCTCCGGGCCCCGTTCCCGCCGCCGATGCCGGCGTGGTAAGGTTTCAGGGTGCTTTTTGTAAAGAATCGGTAAGGTGCGCCCTGCGCGCCCGCGATGGACGGTGCCCATGAGCGAAGCTGCGCCCGCGGCGTACGCCGCGATCCCCCTCATCTCCTGCATCCTGCTCGCCGTCCTCACGGCGTACGCGGCCGTCGCGGCACGGCGCGCCGGGCGGCGCGTCCGTCCCGGCCAGATCGCGTGGCCCGCGGTCTTCGCGGCGCTCCTCGCGGTGCCGGGGATCTGGTGCGCGCTGGGCTTGCTGGAGGCGGCCTGCGGCTGGGTCACGCTGCTCGCCTATTCCGCGGCCATGCTCGCCCTCGGCGCCGGCACCCTCATGCGCCGCCGCCTGTTCGCCCTCCTCGACCGGATGGGGGCGCCCTCGGCCCACGCCGTCCGCGCCGCGCGCGACGTCGCCGCCCTGGCGCTCTCCTCGGTGCTGTCCGCCTACGCCCTCGAGCTCGCCTGGAACGACGCCTTCACCGAGCTGCGCCTCTACTATTTCGCGGTCTCCGTCGCGGTGGTCGCCGCCGTGACCGTCCTGCTGTACTTCCTCGGGCTGCGTACCGGCGTCCTCGCCTCCCTCGTCCCCGTCGCCTGCACCGCGCTCGGCATCGCCCAGCATTTCGTGCTCTCCTTCAAGGCGGCCGCCATCCTGCCGAGCGACCTGCTCGCGGTGGGGACCGCCGCGGCCGTGAGCGCGGGCTACACCTACGTCCTGACCGAGCGGATCGTCCTCTCCCTCTTCCTGTGCGGGCTCTCGCTGTTCCTCCTCTCGCTCATCTGGCCCGGGAGGCCCGCGGACGCGCGCCGTCGCGCCGCGGGGGCCCTCGCCGACCTCGCGCTCGCCGGGGCCGTCGCCGGCTGCCTGGCCGCCGCGTACGGGTCGGTGGGCATGGAGGAGGACCTCGGACTCGTCTACGACCGCTGGATGCCCGTCGCCACGTACCGGACGGGCGGGTTCATCCCGTCGTTCATCGCCGTGGCGCAGGACCTGCCCATCCCCGTGCCCGAGGGCTACTCGGACGACGGCGCTCGGGACGCCCTCGCGCGGCTCGCCGCCGCCTACGACGCGGGCGCGGGCGCGTCTCCGGAGCGGGCGGAGGCGGTCGCCCAGTTCGAGGAGCTGAAGCCCACGGTGATCGCCGTCATGGACGAGAGCTTCGCGGACCTTTCGGTCTTCGAGGCGCTCGCCGAGGCGGGCTACCCGGGCACGGTGCGCCTGAACTCGCTGCCCGATGCGCTCCAGCGGGGCGCCCTGCTCACCTCCGTGCACGGCGGGGGCACCGCCAACAGCGAGTTCGAGTTCCTGACCGGCGACTCGATCGCCTTCGTGGGGACCGGCAAGTACCCCTACCAGCTCTACGACCTGAGCGACGTGGACAGCCTGCCCCGCCAGCTCGCCGGGCTCGGGTACGCCACCCACGCCATCCACCCGCAGCTGGGGGGCAACTGGAACCGCGAGACCGTCTACCGCAAGATGGGCTTCGAGACTTTCTCGACCATCGAGGACTTCGAGGGCGAGCCCTTCTTCCACGCGGGGAACACGGACCGATCCACCTACGACAGGATCTCGGACCTCCTGTCCGAGGACGACGGCCCGCAGTTCATCTTCGACGTGACCATGCAGAACCACGGCGGCTACGACGCCGGCACGGTCCCCGAGGACCAGCTCTCATCCTGGGCGCCCGCGGGCGTCGCCGACGAGAACCTGCTCGCGCAGCTGAACGTGTACCTGACCTGCGCCGTGGCCTCGGACCGCGACCTGGCGTCGTTCATCGAGGACCTCCGCGCGCTCGACCGGCCCGTGGTGCTCGTGTTCTTCGGGGACCACCAGCCCAGCGTGTCGAGCGCCCTCAACGACGCGCTGTACCCGGGCGAGGACCCCCAGGCGCACCAATGGAGGATCTACCGGTCCTCCTATCTGGTGTGGGCGAACTACGACGTCGCGGGGAACCCGCAGGCGTCGGCGACCGAGGAGATCGGCGCGGCCGGGCTCGCGGCCCAGGTGCTGCATCTGATCGGCGCGCCGCTGACCGACTACCAGAAGGCGCTGGTCGCCAGCCGTGCGGAGATCCCCGCCCTGTCCGCCATGGGGTACCGCGGCGCGGACGGCGTCGCCTACGCGCTCGACGCCGAGGGGCCCTACCGCAGCCTCGTCGACGACCTGCGGGCCATCCAGTACCTGCGCTTCGCCCGCCGCGTCCGTTAGGGCGGCCCGCGCGCCGCGGTCCGGTCTTGGATATCCCGTGTCGGCGGGAAAAGCGAACACATGTCCGCCCGCGTTGGGGTAGACTGGGAGGCCGCATATCCCATGGCGACCGGAAGGGTTCCCATGTCCGATTCTTCCATCATCATCCGCGGCGCCCGCGAGCACAACCTCAAGGACGTCGACGTCGAGATCCCCCGCGACAAGCTGGTCGTCATCACCGGCCTCTCGGGCTCGGGCAAGTCGAGCCTCGCCTTCGACACGATCTACGCCGAGGGGCAGCGCCGCTACGTCGAGAGCCTGTCGAGCTACGCCCGCCAGTTCCTCGGCCAGATGGACAAGCCCGACCTCGACTCCATCGACGGGTTGTCGCCGGCGGTGTCCATCGACCAGAAGACGACCTCCAAGAACCCGCGCTCCACGGTGGGCACGGTGACCGAGATCTACGATTACCTGCGCCTGCTGTTCGCGCGCGTGGGAACGCCGCACTGCCCCGAATGCGGCCGCGAGATCGAGCGCCAGACCACCGACCAGGTGGCGGACAAGATCATGGAGGCCGGCC
The DNA here is from genome assembly GCA_019117005.1 of Candidatus Collinsella stercoripullorum. GTDB lineage: Bacteria > Actinomycetota > Coriobacteriia > Coriobacteriales > Coriobacteriaceae > Collinsella > Collinsella stercoripullorum. Next base: position 11,983 of record DXAO01000006.1, read on the forward strand.
TCGGGCGGCGCGCCCTCGTGCTCGCGCCCGTGGTGAGCGACCGCAAGGGCGAGTTCGCGAAGCTGCTGGAGGACCTGCGCCGCGAGGGGTTCTCCCGCGTCCGCATCGACGGCGAGGTCCGCAGCCTCGACGACCCCATCGAGCTCGACAAGAAGTTCCGCCACACCATCGAGGTCGTGGTGGACCGCATCGTGATCCGCGAGGGGGGCGTGGGGCGCATCGCGGAGGCCGTCGAGCAGGCGACCAAGCTCGCGCACGGCAACGTCGCCGTCTACCTGCTGCCCGACCGCGGGGCCCCCGAGGGCACGCCCGGGGACCTGCTGACCTACTCGCTCGCGCTCGCCTGCCCCGAGCACGGGCACTCCATCGACGACCTGCAGCCGCGCGACTTCTCCTTCAACGCCCCCTACGGCGCCTGCCCGGAGTGCGACGGCCTGGGCTTCAAGAAGGTGGTCGACGCCGAGGCGCTCATCGAGGATCCGAACCTCTCCGTCGAGGAGGGCGTCTTCGGCAGCTTCTTCGGGAAATCGAACTACTACCCGCAGATCTTCCGCGCCCTGTGCCTCCATCTTAAGGTCGACCCCTCGACCCCGTGGAAGGACCTCCCCGCCCGCGCCCGCAAGGCCTTCCTCGACGGGCTGGGGGACAAGAAGATGCGCGTCGACTACCGCACGCAGGACGGGCGCGACACGCACTGGTTCACCAAGTACTCCGGCGTGAGGAACATCCTGTACGACCGCTACATGGAGACCACCAACGAGAACACGAAGGCGCGTCTGGAGCGCTATATCCGCGAGGAGCCCTGCCGGGCGTGCCACGGCGCGCGCCTGCGCCCGGAGATGCTCGCGGTCACGGTGGGGGGCAGGTCCATATACGACGTGTGCTGCATGAGCTGCCGCGAGTCCCTCGAGTTCTTCGAGGGGCTCGAGCTCTCCGAGCGCCAGCGGTTCATCGGCGGGCGCATCGTGAAGGAGATCATGGAGCGCCTGCGCTTCCTCGTGGACGTGGGCCTGGACTACCTCACGCTCGACCGCGCCTCCGCCACGCTCTCCGGCGGCGAGGCCCAGCGCATCCGTCTGGCGACCCAGATCGGTGCCGGCCTCATGGGCGTGCTCTACATCCTGGACGAGCCCTCCATCGGCCTGCACCAGCGCGACAACGAGCGGCTCATCGCCACGCTCGAGCGCCTGCGCGACCTCGGCAACACCGTGATCGTGGTCGAGCACGACGAGGACACCATCCGCGCGGCGGACTACGTGGTCGACATGGGCCCGGGGGCCGGCGAGCACGGCGGGGAGGTGGTGTGCGCCGGGTCCCCCGAGGACATCATGGCGTGCCCGGCCTCGCTGACCGGGGCCTACCTCACGGGCAAGCGCATGGTGCGCCTGCCGCGGGAGCGCCGGAACCCCGGGCGCGGGGCGCTCGTGGTGCGCGGAGCGCGCGCCAACAACCTCAAGAACGTGACGGCCAAGATCGAGTTCGGGACCTTCACCGTGGTGACGGGGGTCTCGGGGTCCGGCAAGAGCTCGCTGGTCACCGACACCATCGCCCCGGCGCTCACCAACGCCGTCCATCATTCCGCGCGGCCCGTCGGCCCGTACCGCGCGCTCGAGGGCGTGGAGCAGATCGACAAGGTCATCGACATCGACCAGTCGCCCATCGGGCGCACGCCGCGCTCCAACCCGGCCACCTACATCGGCCTGTGGGACGACCTGCGCGCGCTGTTCGCGAGCGTCCCGGAATCGAAGGCGCGCGGGTACAGCCCCGGGCGCTTCAGCTTCAACGTCCCGGGCGGCCGCTGCGAGGCCTGCAAGGGCGACGGCCAGATCAAGATCGAGATGCACTTCCTGCCCGACATCTACGTCCCGTGCGAGGTCTGCGGCGGCAAGCGCTACAACCGCGAGACGCTCGAGGTCCTCTACCGCGGCAAGTCCATCTCCGACGTGCTGGACATGAGCGTGACCGAGGCCCTCGCCTTCTTCGGCAACATCCCGCAGATCAAGCGCAAGCTGCAGACGCTCTACGACGTCGGCCTGGGCTACGTGCGGCTGGGCCAGCCGGCAACGACCCTGTCCGGCGGAGAGGCCCAGCGCGTCAAGCTCGCCAAGGAGCTGCACCGCAAGCAGACGGGCAAGACCTTCTACATCCTGGACGAGCCCACGACCGGCCTGCACTTCGAGGACGTGCGCCAGCTCGTCGACGTGCTCCAGCGCCTGGTGGACGCCGGCAACACGGTGCTCGTGATCGAGCACAACCTGGATGTCATCAAGGTGGCCGACCGCCTGATCGACCTCGGTCCCGAGGGCGGCTCCGGCGGCGGGCGCATCGTGGTGTCCGGCACGCCGGAGAAGGTCGCCGCCTGCCCGGAGAGCTATACGGGACGCTTCCTCGCGCCGATCCTCGCGCGCGACCGCGCCCGCCAGCAGGGGACACCGATTGCATAACCGCAGCTATCAAGCTCAACTTGAAGCTTAAAGGTGTATGGAGGGGCCGTGGACGGTTTGGGCGTCCACGGCCCGGCTGTTAGAATGTGCCTACATTGAGTCGCCTCCGCGAGGGGGCGCTGCCGACACGAGCGGCCTTGCCATACGGGGCCGCACCGTTAGGAGATGTATCTATGGCGCACTTCAAACGCAGCCTCACCGCCATTCCCGTTTTCGGTCTGAGCTTCGCGCTGGTCGCGGGCTTGGGCCCCGTGCCCGCGCTCGCCGCCACCTCGGCCGAGCTCCAGCAGCAGCTCGACAGCGCGTCCGAGCAGCTCAACTCGCTGTACTCTGCCGCGGAGCAGGCGAGCAACGACCTCATCACCGTCAACAACGAGCTGGAGAGCACCAAGCAGCAGATCCAGGAGACCGAGGCGAAGATCGCCGAGGAGGAGCAGCAGCTCGCCGCCTACCAAAGCGAGCTGTCCGATCTCGTGAGCACGCAGTACAAGTCCGGCGGCAGCGCGAGCATCGTCTCGGTGCTGCTGAACTCCGGCAGCTTCACGAACCTCATCTCCAACCTCCACTACGCCGACAAGGCGGCGGAGCACAAGCAGGATGTCATCGCATCCACGCACGAGCTCATGACCTCGCTCGAGCAGAGCCGGGCTGACCTCGAGGAGCAGAAGGCCGAGCAGGAGAAGCTCGTCGCCGACCAGCAGGAGAAGGCCGACGCGGCCGCGGCCGCGGCATCCGATGCGCAGGCCTACTACGACCAGCTCTCCGATGAGCTCAAGGCCCAGATCGCCGCCGAGGAGGAGGCCGCGCGCCAGGCGGCCGCCGAGGAGGCGGCGCGCCGCGAGCAGGAGCAGGGCGGCAACGGAGGCAGCGCGGATACCGGCGGGGGCACCGGCGGCACCACCGACAACGGCGGCAGCTCCGGCGGCGGCAACACCGGCGGTGGCGGCGGCAACACGAGCGGTGGCGGCGGCAACACGAGCTCCGGCGGCGGCAACACGGGCGGCGGCGGGAGCACCGGCGGCGGCTCGAGCAGCGGCCCGACCACGAGCGCGAGCAACATGGTGGCGCGCGCGCAGAGCATCATCGGTTCGGGGTACTCGTACTCCGGGTACTACTGGAGCGGCAGCACGAGCACGTCGTGGTTCACCTGCTCCGGCGTGGTGGACTATGCTCTCGGCCTGTCCTCCCATTCCAACAGCCCCGAGTCGCTCATGGCCAAGGTCAAGGCCCGCGGCACGTGGACCACGAGCGTGAGCGAGCTCAAGTACGGCGACCTCGTCTTCTTCACCACGAGCCGCTACTGCGGGCATGTGGGTATCTACATCGGGGGCGGCGAGATGATCGACTCGATCCCCGGCTCGGGCGTGGGCTACCGTACGCTCAGCTATATCGGCGGCTTCATCGGCGGCGGGTCCATCGTCTAGGAGCCGGCTGCCAAACCGAACGGACGCACGGCCCCGGGGCGCTCGGCCCCGGGGCCGTCCATATGTTACAGGGAGGGGGTCGCGGTGGCTCGCAAGGAGAGGATGCAGAAGACCAACGCGATGCGCGAGCTGGAGCGCGCGGGCATCGGCTTCGAGGTCATCACCTACGAGGTGGACGAGGACGACCTGTCGGGCGTGCATGTGTCCGAGCAGCTGGGCGAGGATCCCGAGCAGGGGTTCAAGACCCTCGTGACGGTCGCGCCGAACGGGGACCATGTGGTGTGCTGCATCCCGGTCGCCGCCGAGCTCGACCTCAAGGCGGCGGCTCGGGCGGCGGGGGAGAAGTCCCTGTCCATGATGCACGTCCACGACCTGCTTGACGCCACGGGCTACATCCGCGGCGGCTGCTCGCCGGTCGGCATGAAGAGGCGGTTCCCCACCATCATCGATGAGGGTTGCATGCGCTACGGCCAGATCTTCATCTCCGGGGGCAGGCGCGGCATACAATTGAAGCTCGCCCCCGGCGACCTCGTCGCGCACACCGGTGCCGCGGTCGCCGCGATCTGCAGGATAGGGTAGGGAGGACGCATGGCGGAGGATTTCGAGCACGAGGACGGGGGCCGTCCGCGCGGCGCGCACTTCAGGGGTGCCGACCCGGGCGCCGGGACCCGTGCGCCCCGGCCCGCCGCGCCGCGCCGCGGCCGCCCGGCCTCCCCGGACGAGACCACGGCCTTCCTCATCTCCGCAGGGGTCGACCCGTCGCGCCTGTCGTCGACGGCGGGTCCCGCGGAGGAGGGGTTCCGCGCACCGGCCGTCGCCTCGCCCGAGGAGACCGCCGCCTTCATGATCGCCTCCCAGTACGATTCCCCGGCGTCCGCGGGGTTCAACGCCCCGCGCCCCGACGAGTCGGCGCAGTTCGCGCTCGTGGGGGAGGACGAGCCCGACGCCTGGGACGACGAGCTGTTCCCGGCCGCGCCCGTGGACACCGAGGGCGCGGCCGCGCCGGCGCCCGATGGCGGCGACGCGGACGGGGTCGAGGAGGACGACGCGTCCGATGCCGACGTCGGCCGCTCCGCCGCGCTCATGAGCGGACTGGTGATCGTCAGCCGCATCACGGGCTTCTTCCGCACCTGGGCGCAGGCCTTCGGCATGGGCACCACGCTCGTGTCGAGCGCCTTCACCGTCGCCAACAACATGCCCAACGCCCTGTACGAGCTCGTGATGGGCGGCATGCTCGTCACGGCCTTCCTGCCGGTGTACGTCTCCGCCAAGAAGAACCTCGGCCGCCAGGGGGCGAGCGACTACGCCTCGAACCTGCTGTCGCTCGTGACGGTGCTCATGGGCGCGCTCGCGGTCGTCTCGTTCATCTTCGCCGGGCAGATCATCTGGACGCAGGCGTTCAACGCGTCCTCGGAGTTCGACTTCGACCTCGCCACGTACTTCTTCCGCTTCTTCGCGATCGAGATCGTGCTCTACGCGCTGTCCTCGGTCATATCGAGCGTCCTCAACGCGGAGCGCGACTACTTCTGGTCGACCGCGGCGCCCATCGCCAACAACATCGTCATCACGGCGGCGTTCCTCATCTACGGCGTGCTCGCGGAGACGAACCCCACCGCCGGCATCCTGGTGCTCGCCATCTCCAACCCGCTCGGCGTGCTGGTCCAGGTGCTCATGCAGGTCCCGGCGCTGGCGCGCCACGGCGTCCGCCTGCGGCTGCGCTTCGACATCCATGACCCGCTCATCCGCGAGACGCTCACCATCGGCGTCCCCACCCTCGTCGTGACGGTCGTCTCCTTCGCCACCACCTCGGTGCAGAGCTCCTGCGCCCTCTCGGTCAACCCGAGCGGCTCGTCGATCACGTACTACGCGCGCATCTGGTACATCCTGCCGTACTCGGTGTTCGCCATCCCGATCACCACCGCCATGTTCACGGAGCTGTCGTCCTTCGTCGCGAGCGGCCGCATCAAGCGGTTCGTGCAAGGGCTCGCGCACGGCTCGGGGCAGATCCTGTTCCTGCTCATCCCCTTCGCGCTCTACCTCATGGTGTTCTCCCCGTGCCTGGCCAACATGCTCAAGAGCGCGCGTATGACCGCCGAGGACGTGGAGATCCTGTCCACCTACATCATCTGGCTGTCCATCTCGCTGCCGGGGTACGGTCTGTCCACCTACCTGCAGAAGGCCTGCTCCAGCCTGCGCAAGATGAAGCTGTTCGCCGTGGCCGAGTGCATCGCCGGCGCGGTGCAGATCGCCATGTGCCTGGCGCTCACCCCGGTCTACGGCTTCTACATCGTCGGCTTCAGCTCCACCTTCTTCTTCGTCGCCATCAACCTCGCCACGCTCGCGTTCCTCCGCCATGAGCTGGGGCACATCGGCTTCAAGTCGATGGTCGTGGCGAGCCTCCGCGCGCTCGCGCTCGGCGCGGCGGGCGCGGCGGTCGGGCTGGCCATCCTGGTCGGGCTGCAGGCCGCGTTCGGCCCGGTCTCCGAGGGCGGCATCGTGCGGGCGGTCGCCTACGCGCTGGCCGGCGGCATCCCCGCGGTCGCCATCACCTTCGGCGGCGGCATCGCGCTGCGGCTGCCCGAGGTCTCGTTCATCAGCTCCATGCTCGGGCGCTTCATCCCCGGGCTGCGCAGCAGGGCCGCGTGAGGCGCGCCCGGAAAGGATCGCACATGGAACGCTTGCCGGAGGAGGAGCGCATCGCGCGGGTCATGGCCGACCGCACCGGCACCGACCCGTCCGACTGGTATCTCGTGCTCAAGGCGCGCCACGGTATGCTTTTGGCCTTCGAGTCCGTCCGCCGCGCGCTGGGGGAGGGCGCCGTCGTGACGCAGCTGCTCACCTGCTGCACGGCCGTCGATCCCATCGTCGCCGCGGGCATGGAGCCGCGGTACGGGGAGCTCTCGGCGCGCAGCGCCTCGCTCGACCCCGACGCGCTCCCGCTGTCCGGCGACGTGCGCGCGGTCGTGGTCCAGCATACCTACGGGATCGTCGACGACGCCTCCTCGGCGGCCCTCGCCGCGCGCGCCCACGAAGCGGGCGCCCTCGTGGTGGAGGACTGCGCGCACTGCGCGACCCGCATGGCGCGCGACGCCGCCGGGGCCCCCGTGGCCGACGTGTCGGTGCATTCCTTCGGCATGGGCAAGATGCTCGGCACCCTGCTCGGCGGGGCGGTTTGGGTGAACCCCGCGAGCGCGCACCGCGGGGCGATCGACGACCTGCGCGCCCGGTTGGAGGCCCTGCCCGTCTCGGGGAGGCGCATCGATCTGCTCGAAGGGGCCTTCATCCCCCAGAACCGGGTGTTCAACCACGTTCCCGCCTCCGTCGCCCGCGGGCTGCGGCACGGCCTGGCGCGCGTCGGGCTGTTCGAGCCGCCGGTGAGCGTGGACGAGCTGCGCGGCAAGGTCTCCCGCGAGCCCATGCGCCCGAGCGCCCATCTGTGCTCCAAGGTGCTCGCCGCGTTCGACCGGCTGCGCGATACCGAGCGCATGCGCGCCGAGGCCGCGGAGGTCCTGCGCCGCGAGCTCGCGGGCACGTGCGTCGAGACCTTCGCCGCGGCCATGGAGGGGCCGGTCCAGCCCCTCCTGCGCTTCCCGGTCCTCGCGCCCGATACCGCCGCCGCCGACCGCCTCATCCGCGAGGTGTGCGCGGCGGGCTACTACACCACCGCCTGGTACCGGCCCGAGCTGTTCCCCGGGGTGCTCGACCCCGGCGCGTACCGGGTGCCCACCGATCGGTCCGGCCTCTCGACCTCCGATGACATCACGGCGCGCGTCGCGCCGCTTCCCACCGACCATACGCCGACCGAGATGGCCGAGATCGCGCGGATCGCGCGGGCGGTCTGCTCGGGCGAGCGCTGAGAACAGGAGCGACCATGAACCCCGACCCCACCCTGACCGCTGACGACCTGCGCGAGCGCCTGGTCCCCGTCGCCCTCGGCGGCGAGATCCTCTCGTATTCCTTCGCGCGCTGCTTCCATGAGACCTACGGCGTCAAGACCATCGTGGTCTCCGCCATCGACGTGCGCGTGACCTCGTCGAGCCGCCTGGTGGACTATCGCGTCGTGCCCGCCATGCATCAGGGCGACGAGGCGGTCGTGGCCTATCTGCGGACCCTGGGCGAGGAGCTCGCGGCGGCGGGGAAGATCCCGCTCGTCTTCGGCAACGCCGACTGGCACGCGCGCATCCTGTCGGCGTACAAGGAGGAGCTCTCCCGCTGGTTCGTGGTGCCCTACAACGACTTCTCCCTGCTCGACGAGATCACGCAGAAGGAGCGGTTCTACCGCATCTGCGAGGAGCTCGGCATCGCGTACCCCAAGACCTGGGTGTTCGACTGCGCCGACCCCGATGCCGCGATCGATGCGGACGCCTTCACCTACCCGCTGATCGCGAAGCCCTCGAACTCCGGCCGCTACGACCTCATGAGCTTCCCGGGCAAGGAGAAGGTCTACGAGGTCTCCGGTCCCGAGCAGCTCGTCCGCATCTTCGACATGCTCCGCGAGGCCGGTTACGACCGCGAGCTCGTGGTGCAGGACTTCATCCCCGGCCCCGACGAGGCCATCCGCTCGCTCACGACGTTCTCCGACGCCGCGGGGCGCGTGCGCGCGGTCGCGGGCGGCAGGGTGATCCTGCAGGACCATTCGCCGGCGCGCATCGGCAACCCCATGTGCATCATGCCCGAGCGCGTGGAGCAGATCATCGACGACGCGACGCGCTTCTGCGCCCACGTGGGCTACCGCGGGTTCGCGAACTTCGACATCAAGTACGACGAGCGCGATGGGCGCTATAAGTTCTTCGAGGTCAACACGAGGGCGGGCCGCAACACGTACTACATGGCCCTGGGCGGGGTGAACATCGCGAAGCTGTTCGTGGACGAGTACGTGCTCGGTCGCGAGATCCCCTACCAGGAGGGGTACGGCGACCGGCTCTACACCTGCGTGCCCGCGCGCGTCGTGAGGAACCATGTGGCGGACCGGCAGGTGCGGGCCGAGACCCTCGCGTACTACCGCGACGGGCGCATCGGGTACCCGTACGACTGCCCGGGCGACACGCTGGCCCATAAACTGTGGGCGAAGATCACCTGGATGCACCAGGTGGACAAGTTCAAGCGGTATATGGACGTGGTCGCGTAAGGGAACCCGTGGGGTCGGACGGGGCAGGGGAGAAGCGCGCGATGAGGCCGGTCGGCGCCTGAGATGCGGCGCCGGCCGGCCTCATCGCTACTTGTGCGCGATGAGGCGGCGCGCGGCGGAGTACACGGCGTAGTGCGCACGGCGCACCGGCTTCTCCCAGGTGCCCAGGTAGTGGCGCGCCTCGCCGCCGAAGGACTGCTTGAACTTGGTGAAGCCGGCCCAGGGGTGGTCGGGGCCCGAGCCCTCGGGGGCCATGCCGTGGAAGTCGACCCAGCTGCGGCCCTCCGCCTCGGCGTCGAGCACGATCTGGACCTGCATGCCGACGTTGGCCCCGGTTCGGGAGTAGGCCTTGTCGGATCCGTTGTGGATCAGGTAGCAGCAGTCGTCGTCCAAGAAGACGAAGTTCGCCGCCACGACGACCTCCTTGTCGGTGGGCTTGCCCTCCGCGTCGCGCTCGTGCGTGACGGCGAGGTAGAGCCTGCCGTGCCCCCCGGGGAACAGCGAGGCGGCCTCCTCCTTGAGGTAGTCGGTGTCGCGCAGCGTCACCCCGTTGCGGTCCTCGACCTGATGCATGAGGTCGGTGAGCAGCGGGATGTCCTCAGGGTCGGTGGAGGTGCGGATCTCCACGTCGTGGTCCGCCAGCTTGCGGTAGCGCTTGCGGTTGGACTTGTCCATCCCCTTGAGCAGGGCGTCGCGCCCGCAGGTGAGGTTGAGCCTCCAGGTGTCCTCGGGCAGCATGTGCGCCGCGCGGCGATACCCCAGGCGCTGCAGGAGCTCCGATGCGCCGCGCTCCGCCTCGGCGTCGGGGCCCATGGGCTCGACGCGCACGAAGACCGAGCCCTCCCGGCGCGCGAGGTCCTCGAGCGACGCCAGCGAGGACTCGAGGGCGTCGAGGCTCTCGAAGCTCGGGCCGTACGGGGTGTACAGGCGCTTGGTGCGGGCCGGTCCGAAGACCTGGACCTCCTCGACGGCGAGGTAGCTCCAGCCGTCCCCCTCGCGCATGACGACCTTGTTGCCCTGGCTGCGCTGGAACGCTGCCCAGGCCTCGGACTGCATGAAGTGCTTCACGACGCTCCTTTATCTCGACTGCGCCCTCACGGCGCGCGCATGTGCGCGTTTCGCGCGTGGGCATGGTATCACATGGCGCGAGCTGCCCGGACCCCTCGCGCGCGATGAGCGGAAATGCTGCACGTGTGTGTGCATACGGTGCCGGTCGCCGGCGGGCCGGGCCGCGGCGGCGCCCCCGGTTCCCGCCGCGGTCCGGGCGAGGTTTGGGGATTTCGCGTACGGCACTTGTGCGCCGGGGCGCGGGTGGGTACAATGCTGCACGCAGCGATTCCTCGATAGCTCAATGGTAGAGCCCGCGGCTGTTAACCGCGTTGTTGTAGGTTCGAGTCCTACTCGAGGAGCCAGAACTTGACGCCTCGCCGGCTTCGCGCCGGCGGGGTTTATTTTTCGAGAGGGCAGGTGATCGGCGCCCATGGGGACCCGCAGCGAATCGACGCCCTCCGCGCCGGCGCAGCCCGGCCCGGCCCCCGAGCCGCTCTCCGCGGACGGACTGCCCGCGCGGAGCCTCCCGGTCGCCCCGCTCGACGCCCGCGCAGCGGCGCGCCACGTCGCCTCGGAGGGCGCGGACCACACCCCGAGCCTCGTGGACCAGGTCGCCCGCGTCCCCACGGACCCCGGCTGCTACCTGTGGAAGGATGCCGCCGGCGAGGTCATCTACGTGGGCAAGGCCAAGAACCTGCGCGCCCGCATGAAGCAGTACGTGCAGCTCACGGACGACCGCGAGAAGATCCCGCTCATGATGCAGCTCGTGGCGAGCTTCGACTACATCGTGGTGGACAGCGAGCACGAGGCGCTCGTGCTCGAGCGCAACCTCATCGGGCAGTACCACCCCTATTTCAACGTCGACTACAAGGACGACAAGAGCTACCCCTATATCGCCGTCACGCACGGGGACCTGTTCCCGGCGATCAAGTACACCCGCGAGAAGCATCGCCCCGGCACGCGCTACTTCGGCCCGTACACGGATGCCCGCGCCGCGCGCGAGACCATCGACACCCTGCGCAAGGTCTGCCCCATCTGCTCGGCCACCTGCGCGGAGTGGAAGCGCGTGCGCCGGCTGCTCGCCAAGAGCCCCGACGACGCGGACCTCATCTCGCTCATCTGCGCGCAGAAGGGGCGCCCCTGCTTCGACTACCACGTGGGCCGCGGCCCCGGCGTGTGCGCGGGCATGGTGTCCCCGGAGGAGTACGCGAGAAGCGTGCGCCGCGTGGAGCGGTTCCTGGCGGGCCAGCGCCGCGAGCTGGTGGGCGAGCTCAAGCAGGAGATGGCCGACGCCGCCGCGGACCTCGACTTCGAGCGCGCCGGCCGCATCAAGCGCCGCCTCGAGGTCATCGACGGGCTCGACGACCGGCAGCAGGTCGTGTTCCCCACGAGCGTCGACATCGACCTGATCGGCTTCTACCGGGAGGAGACCATCGCGGGCGCCTGCGTGTTCGCGGTGCGCGAGGGGCGCACGGTGCGCAGCTGCGAGTTCATCCTCGACAAGGGGCTCGACGTCGACACCGAGGAGCTGGTGTCGGGGTTCGTCAAGCGCTACTACGACGAGACCGCCGACATCCCCGCCGAGGTGGACGTCGCGGTCGACCTCGAGGACGCCGAGCTGATCGGCGAGTGGCTCACGGGCAAGCGCGGCAGGAGGTGCGCCCTGCATCGGCCGCAGCGCGGCGAGAAGCGCCATCTGCTGGAGACCTGCGAGCGCAACGCCCGCCATGCGCTCATGCGCTACATGATGCGCACCGGGTACGCCGACGACCGGACCAACCAGGCGCTGCTGCAGCTGGAGAGCGCCCTGGCGCTCGACGCCCCGCCGATGCGCATCGAGTGCTTCGACATCTCGACCATCCACGGGCGCTTCACGGTGGCCTCGATGGTGGTGTTCACCAACGGCAGGCCCGACAAGAGCCAGTACCGGCGCTTCAAGATCCGCGCGGAGCTCACCGAGGCCAACGACTTCGTCTCCATGTCCGAGGTGCTCGGGCGCCGCTACTCCCCGGAGCGCATGGCCGACGAGCGCTTCGGCAGCCGCCCCGACCTGCTGGTGGTCGACGGAGGCAAGCCGCAGCTCACGGCGGCCCTGAACCAGCTCGCCGAGCTGGGGCTCGACATCCCGGTCTGCGGCCTCGCGAAGTCGGACGAGGAGATCTTCGTGCCGTGGGACGACACGCCGGTGGTGCTGCCCTCCGGGTCGGCGTCGCTCTACCTCATCAAGCAGGTGCGCGACGAGTCCCATCGCTTCGCCATCACCTTCCACCGCGAGCTGCGCGACCGGGCCATGACCGTGTCCGTGCTCGACGAGGTGCCCGGCGTGGGCCCGACGCGCAAGCGCGCGATCATGCGCCGCTTCGGCTCCATGAAGCGGCTGCGGGCGGCGAGCGCCGAGGATATCGCCGCCGTGAAGGGGGTTCCCGCGGACGTCGCGCAGACGGTCTTCGACACCCTGCGCGCCTGGGAGGCGGAGCGCGCCCCACGCGACGCGGCGCGCGACGGGGAGACGGGGGAGTAGGCCCGGCCGTCGGTCCCGGGGGCCGGGCGCGGCGCGGGCGCGTCCGCCGGGCGCGTGCGCCCGCCCCGCCCCGGTCCGCCATCGGGGGCGCCCGCCCGCCGAGGGGGCCGGACCGCCTGCGGCTGGGTATACTGGGGGGCAGGGCGCGCCTGCGCCCCCGACCGACCGAGGAGGTCCGCATGGCCGATTCCGCACCCAACCCCATCACCGCAGCCGAGCTCGCCGACCGCGTGCCCGACGTCGTGATCATCACGGGCATGTCCGGATCGGGCCGCACGCAGGCCATGCACGTGTTCGAGGATATGGGCTACTTCTGCATCGACAACCTGCCCCCGCGCCTCTTCCTGCAGCTCGCCGAGCTCGTGGGCATCAACGCCGGGATCGGACGGCATCTCGCGGTCACCTGCGACCTGCGCAGCCAGGGCCTGTTCGACGAGCTCCAGGACGCCATCAAGGCCCTCGCCGACCACGAGATGAGCTGCAAGGTCGTCTTCCTGGAGGCCTCCGACGAGGTGCTCATCCGCAGGTACAGCGAGAACCGCCGCCGCCACCCGCTCGCCATGCCGGGGGAGGCCACGGCCGACGCGATCCAGCGCGAGCGCGTGCAGCTGCGGAGCGTGCGCGACCGCGCGGACATGATCATCGACACGAGCCGCCTGCGCACCAGCGCGCTGCGCACCCGGCTGCGCCACGCCTTCTCCGAGCTCACCGACCAGCAGCTCATGGACGTCCACGTGTTCTCGTTCGGCTTCAAGCACGGCATGCCCGTCGAGGCGGACATCATGATCGACGTGCGCTTCCTGCCCAACCCGTTCTACGACCCCGAGATGCGCACCATGACGGGGCTCGACGAGAAGGTATCCGGCTTCGTGCTGGACAACCCCAAGACCCGCGAGTTCCTGGAGGCGTGGTACCGCCTGCTCGACGCGGTGATGCCCGGCTACGTAGCCGAGGGGAAGCCCCAGCTCTCCATCGCCATCGGGTGCACGGGCGGGCAGCACCGCAGCGTGGCGATCGCGGAGGCGACGGCGCGCTACCTCGAGCGCCAGCAGTACCATGTGAGCATCTCCCACCGCGACCTGCCGCGCGCGAACCGGACCGCTACGGGCGAGGCACACTGACGCCCCGCCGTCGGGGTCGGGTGCGGTCGGCGCAGGCCGGAGTGCGGCGCAGGTCGGAGGGCGGTGCAGGCCGGAGAGCTGAGGAAGGGGAGGACCGATGTCATTCACCGCAGAGGTGCGCGACGAGCTCTCGCGGTGCGCGCCGGAGTGCGAGTACTGCAACCTGGCGACGCTCGCCGCCCTCACGCGGGTCTGCGGCACGCTGAGCCTCGTGGGCCGCGGGCACTACCGCCTGCAGGTCGCCACGGAGACCGGGGCCGTCGCCCGGACGATGATCGGGCTCACCCATCAGATCTTGAAGCTCGAGACCGAGTTCACGGTCCGCCGCTCGGTCCTGCACCGCGTGCGCAACTACCTGATCTCCCTGCCCGACCAGCCCGACCTCGAGAAGGCGCTCGTGCTGCTCGGCATCCTCGACCGCTCGGGCTCGCTCGTGACGGGGATCCCGCACCACGTGGTGGCGCGGGACTGCTGCCGGCGCGCCTACATCCGCGGCAGCCTCATCGCGGGCGGGTTCGTCGCCGACCCCCGCGGCGACTTCCACCTGGAGATCTCGGTGAACGGGGAGGGGTTCGCGCAGGCCCTCGCGGATCTCATCGGCCAGACGGGCGTGCGGGCCCGCGTCAACCGGAGGAGGTCCTCGTTCGCGGTGTACGTCAAGAGCGCCGAGGACATCCTGCGACTGCTCGAGGAGGTCGGGGCGACCCGCTCGGTCGCCGAGATTCGCGAGGCGCGGGCGGTCAAATCGGTCAAGAACGAGGTCAACAGGCGCGTGAACGCCGAGCTCGCGAACCAGGGGAGGAGCGCCGGCGCCGCCCAGCGGCAGCTCGAGCTCATCGACCAGGTCGATGCCCTGGGGCTGCGCGACGGCCTGCCCGAGGCGCTCGCGTCGTTCTGCGACCTGCGCCGGGCGCACCCGGACCTGTCCCTGCGCGACCTGGGGGCGGTCGCCGACCCCGCGCTCTCGAAGTCCGCGCTCTACCATCGGGTGCTCAGACTCGAGCGGATCGTAGCCGAGGCGCGCGGTGATGAGTGAAGCGTTTCAATGGCCTTTGTACTGGGGTTTTGAAGCGAATCAACGGAGTGAAAATTCTCAAATCACCCCCATTGTCGCGACACGCGCCCCGAAAAAACGGTATATTCTAAGAGGTTTGTTTTGTAGGCCTCCCAAGGCAGGCAAGGGAACCTGCCGGGGCCTCGCGAAAGGAGACAAGCATGGCAGTAAAGGTTGCGATTAACGGCTTCGGCCGCATCGGTCGTCTCGCGTTCCGCCAGATGTTCGGCCACGAGGGCTCCGAGATCGTCGCCATCAACGACCTCACCTCCCCCGACATGCTCGCGTACCTGCTGAAGTATGACTCCACGCAGGGCAACTACTCCCGTGACCACCAGGTCGAGGCCGGCGAGGACTCCATCACCGTCGACGGCAAGAAGATCACCATCTACAAGGAGGCCGACGCCAAGAACCTCCCGTGGGGCGAGCTCGGTGTCGACGTCGTGCTCGAGTGCACCGGCTTCTACACCTCCAAGGCCAAGGCCCAGGCTCACATCGACGCCGGCGCCAAGAAGGTCGTCATCTCCGCTCCGGCCGGCAACGACCTGCCGACCATCGTCTACAACGTCAACCATGAGACGCTGACCGCCGAGGACGACATCATCTCCGCCGCCTCCTGCACCACCAACTGCCTCGCCCCGATGGCCAAGGGCCTGAACGACTTCGCCCCCATCGTGTCCGGCATCATGACCACCATCCACGCCTGGACCGGCGACCAGATGCCGCTCGACGGCCCGCAGCGCAAGGGCAACAAGCGCCGCAGCCGCGCCTGCGCCGTCAACATCGTCCCCAACTCCACCGGTGCCGCCAAGGCCATCGGCCTGGTCCTGCCCGAGCTCAACGGCAAGCTCATCGGTGCCGCCCAGCGCGTCCCGACCCCGACCGGCTCGCTGACCAACCTCTACGCCGTCGTCGACAAGAAGGTCACCGCCGACGAGGTCAACGCCGCCATGAAGGCCTACTCCGAGACCATCCCGGAGACCTTCGCCTACAACACCGATGACATCGTCTCCACCGACATCATCGGCGAGACCCACGGCTCCATCTTCGACGCCACCCAGACCATGTGCTCCGATCTGGGCAACGGCCAGACCCTGGTGCAGGTCGTCTCCTGGTACGACAACGAGAACTCCTACACCTCCCAGATGGTCCGCACCATCAAGTACTTCGAGAAGTTCATCGGCTAGGTCCGCGCAGCGGATACGAGCTCTCCGATAGCGTCTTAGACAAGGGGGCGCGGCCTTAAGGCGTATGCCCTGAGGTCGCGCCCTCGTCGTGACGGGAGGGCGGGCTCCCGCGCCCGGCTTTCGCGCGGCGCCCGGCCCCTCCGCCACCGAAGAGAAAGGCAACAGCACATGGCTTTCACCAAGAAGACCGTCCGCGACATCGACGTCGACGGCAAGCGCGTGCTCATGCGCGTCGACTTCAACGTGCCCCTGAAGGACGGCGTCGTGACCGACGACACCCGCGTGCGCGCCGCCATCCCCACCATCTCCTACCTGAAGGACCACAACGCCAAGGTCATCCTCATGAGCCACCTCGGCCGCCCGAAGGGCGACGGCCCCGAGCCCGAGCTCTCGCTCAAGCCCGCCGCCGACAAGCTCGCCGAGCTCACCGGCTACGAGGTCAAGTTCGTCGACGACACCTACGGCGAGAAGGCCGCCGAGGCCGTCGCCGCGCTGGAGCCCGGCGACATCCTGGTGCTCGAGAACGTCCGCTTCGACAAGCGCGAGAAGAAGAACGACCCCGAGATCGCCAAGACCCTCGCCTCCTACGGCGACGTCTTCGTCCTCGACGCCTTCGGCACCGCGCACCGCGCCCAGGGCTCCGTGGTGGGCCCGGCCGCGTACCTGCCCGCCGTGGCCGGCTTCCTGCTCGAGAAGGAGGTCGACACCCTGACCGGCATCTTCGCCGAGCCCGAGCGCCCCTTCGTCGCCATCGTCGGCGGCTCCAAGGTGTCCTCCAAGATCGGCGTGCTCGACCACCTCATCGACTCCGCCGACACCCTGATCATCGGCGGCGGCATGGCCTACACCTTCTTCCTGGCCAAGGGCTACACCGTCGGCACCTCCCTGCAGGAGCCCGACTGGGTCGAGCGCGCCGGTGAGATGCTCAAGAAGGCCGAGGACAAGGGCGTCAAGATCCTGCTGCCCGTGGACAACGTCGTGACCGACCACTTCGGCGAGGACGCCGTGGGCGAGGTCGTCGACTCCGACAAGATCCCCGCCGACCGCATGGGCATGGACATCGGTCCCAAGACCGAGGCCCTGTACGCCGAGGCCATCGCCGGCGCCAAGACCGTGTTCTGGAACGGCCCCATGGGCGTCTTCGAGATGGACCAGTTCGCCCACGGCACCCAGGCGGTCGCCGAGGCCGTCGCGGCCAACGAGGGCTGCACCTCCATCATCGGCGGCGGAGATTCCGTCGCTGCCGTGAACAAGTTCGACCTGGCCGACAAGATGTCCTGGATCTCCACGGGCGGCGGCGCCTCCATGGAGCTCGTCGAGGGCAAGGCCCTTCCCGGAGTGGAGGCTCTGAACGATGCCGAGTAACCGCACCCGCCTCATCGCAGGCAACTGGAAGATGAACAACGACGTCCCGGCCGCCAAGGAGCTCGCCTCCGCCCTGGTGGAGAAGGTCCCCGCCGACAACGGCGTCGAGGTCGTCGTCTGCCCGCCCACCATCGATCTGGCCTGCACCTCGCACAAGATCGAGGGTTCCGCCATCAAGCTGGGCGCCCAGAACGTCTACTGGGAGGCCTCCGGCGCCTACACCGGCGAGACCTCCTGCGCCATGCTGAAGTCCGTGGACGCCGCGTACTGCATCATCGGCCACTCCGAGCGCCGCGACTACTTCCATGAGACCGACGCCGACGAGAACAAGAAGGCCCGCGCCCTCATCGCCGCCGGGATCACCCCGATCTTCTGCTGCGGCGAGAGCCTCGAGACCCGCGAGGCGGGCGAGCACGTCGCCTTCGTGACCGCGCAGATCCGCGCCGGCCTCGACGGCGTCGAGATCGACAGCGCCGATCAGCTGGTCATCGCCTACGAGCCCATCTGGGCCATCGGCACGGGCAAGACCGCGACGGCCGCCGACGCCCAGGAGGTCTGCGGCGCCATCCGCGCCACGCTCGCGGAGATCTACGGCGAGGAGCTCGCCGGCGGCATCCGCGTGCTGTACGGCGGCTCCGCCAAGCCCGAGAACATCGCCGGCTTCCTGGCCGAGGAGGATGTCGACGGCGCCCTCGTGGGCGGCGCCTCCCTCAAGGCCGACGACTTCGCGGCGATGGTCGAGAAGGCGGGGGAGTAGCCCATGGCCGAACGTCACCTGCCCGCGCTCCTGGTGATCATGGACGGCTGCGGCCTGGCGCCCGAGGGCGCCGACAACGCCGTGGCCGCGGCGAAGACGCCGTTCCTCGATCACCTGTACGCGACCTACCCCCACACCACGCTGGGCGCCTCCGGCGAGGACGTGGGCCTGCCCGACGGGCAGATGGGCAACTCCGAGGTCGGCCACCTGAACATCGGTGCCGGGCGCATCGTGTTCCAGGAGCTGTCCCGCATCAACAACGCCATCAAGGACGGCTCCATCGAGGAGAACGAGACCCTCGTCTCCGCGATGGACGACGTCGCCAAGAGCGGCGCGACCCTGCACCTGCTGGGCCTCGTCTCCCCGGGCGGCGTGCACTCCATGCAGCGCCACGGCGAGAACCTCGCCGCCGTCGCCGCCATCCACGGCGTGGAGCACATCCGCTTCCACTGCTTCATGGACGGGCGCGACGTCGACCCGCACTCCGGCGCGGGCTACATCCAGACGCTCAAGGAGAACCTCGACGCGCTGAACACCTACGCCGGCACCGACGCCCGCATCGCCACGGTCTCCGGCCGCTACTGGGCCATGGACCGCGACAACCGCTGGGAGCGCGTCGAGCGCGCCTACGACGTCATCACCCTGCCGTCCGACACCGAGACCGACCCGGTCGAGGGCGTGCGCGCCTACTATGAGCGCGACGAGCGCGGCGACGAGTTCGTCGAGCCGTTCGCCTGCCACAACGAAGGCGTGCGCGACGGCGACGCGATGGTGTTCTTCAACTTCCGTCCCGACCGCGCCCGCGAGATGACGCGCGCCTTCACCGAGGCCGATTTCGACGGCTTCGAGCGCAAGGTCGCGCCGAAGCTCTCGCACTTCGTGTCCATGACGGAGTACGACGACACGTTCACCAACGTCGAGGTGGCCTTCCCCAAGACCTTCCCGCAGAACGTGCTCGCCGACGTCATCGCCCAGGCCGGCCTGAAGCAGCTGCACACCGCCGAGACCGAGAAGTACGCCCACGTGACGTTCTTCCTGAACGGCGGCGTCGAGGAGCCCAAGGAGGGGGAGGAGCGCGTGCTCGTGCCCTCGCCGAAGGTGGCCACCTACGACCTGCAGCCCGAGATGAGCGAGCCCGAGGTCACCGAGAAGCTCGT
>DXAO01000050.1 GCA_019117005.1 Candidatus Collinsella stercoripullorum
CCGGCGACCTGTACGGCATGCCCATCGACATCAACGTGCCGGAATACGGCATGAAGCTTCTCAACCTGCAACTCGAGAACGAGGGGAACTAAATGAGCGACGAGATCAAGATCGGTGTTGTCCCCGAGGGCGCGATCTGGAACCCCGACGCGGCCTTCGGGACGCTGCACCTCGGCATCGACGTGGGCTCCACCACGGTGAAGCTCGCCGTGCTGAACGATGACGACGAGATCGTCTACGCCAAGTACCAGCGCCACCACACCGACGTGCGCGCCTGCGCGCGCGATCTGTTCGAGGGCGCCGCGGGCCTGCTCGGGGCGACACCCATGACCTGCGCGATCACCGGTTCGGGCGGCCTGCTTCTGTCCCAGTGGCTGGGCCTGGAGTTCGTCCAGGAGGTCATCGCCTCCAAGCGCGCCGTGGAGACCCTCATCCCGGCCACCGACGTCGCCATCGAGCTGGGCGGCGAGGACGCCAAGATCATCTACTTCGACCAGGGCATCGAGCAGCGCATGAACGGCACCTGCGCCGGCGGCACGGGCGCGTTCATCGACCAGATGGCCACGCTGCTGCACACCGACGCCTCCGGCCTGAACGAGCTCGCGAAGGGCGCGACGACCATCTACCCGATCGCCAGCCGCTGCGGCGTGTTCGCCAAGACCGACGTCCAGCCCCTGCTGAACGAGGGCGCCCGCCCCGAGGACGTGGCGGCGTCCATCTTCCAGGCCGTCGTGACCCAGACCATCTCGGGTCTCGCTTGCGGCCGCCCCATCCGCGGCAACGTCGCCTTTCTGGGCGGCCCGCTGCAGTACCTCTCCGAGCTGCGCCAGCGCTTCTACATCACGCTCGAGCTCGACGAGGCGCACCGCATCGTGCCGGACAACGCCCACCTGTTCGTGGCCTCCGGCGCGGCGATGGCGCACGAGTCCACCAAGCTCGCGACCTTCCCCGAGCTCATCCGCTCCATCGACGCGCTCGGCGACACCCAGGGCTCCGAGGTGGCACGCCTCGACCCGCTGTTCGCCGACGAGACGTCCTACGCGGCCTTCAAGGAGCGCCACGACCGCGAGGTCGTGCCGCGCGGCGACCTGGCGACCTACGGCGGCAGCCGCGTGTTCATCGGCATCGACGCCGGCTCCACCACCATGAAGGCGGCCATGGTGGGCGAGGACGGCCAGCTGCTGCACACCTGGTACGGCAACAACAACGGCGACATCCTCGGCACGGCCAAGACCATCATGGCCGACTTCTACGCCCATATCCCCGCCGGCTGCACGATCGGCCACGTGACCACCACCGGGTACGGCGAGGCCCTGCTCATCGAGGCCCTGAAGGCCGACTCCGGCGAGATCGAGACCGTCGCCCACCTGCGCGGCGCCCGCGCCTTCCTGCCCGGCGTCCAGTTCATCCTGGATATCGGCGGCCAGGACATGAAGTGCCTGCGCGTTCGCGACGGCGTCATCGAGCACATCATGCTGAACGAGGCGTGCTCCTCGGGCTGCGGCTCCTTCATCGAGAGCTTCGCGGTGTCCATGGACATGGACGTGCGCGCCTTCGCCCAGGAGGCCATCGGCGCCCGGAACCCCGTCGACCTGGGCAGCCGCTGCACCGTGTTCATGAACTCCCGTGTGAAGCAGGCCCAGAAGGAGGGCGCCACCGTGGGCGACATCGCGGCGGGCCTGTCCTACTCCGTGATCAAGAACGCCCTGTTCAAGGTCATCAAGCTGCGCGACCCGTCCGAGATCGGCACCCAGGTCATCGTCCAAGGCGGCACCTTCATGTCCGACGCCACCCTGCGCGCGTTCGAGCTGCTGACCGGCCTGGACGCGGTGCGCCCCGACATCGCGGGCTGCATGGGCGCCTACGGCGCGGCCCTGCTCGCGCGCGACCGCGCCGGCGCCGACGGGGTCTCCGCCATCCTCACCGCCGAGGAGATCGCGGGCCTCACCGTCGTCCAGAAGCACGCGCGCTGCGGCCGCTGCTCCAACAACTGCCAGCTCACCATCAACGACTTCGGCGGGGGCCGCCGCTTCATCACCGGCAACCGCTGCGAGAAGGGCGCGGGCCACAAGAAGCGCAAAACCGAGGCGCCCAACCTCTTCAAGCGCAAGAACGAGCTGCTGTTCGACCGCCCGTGCCTGCCCGCCGACGAGGCCCCGCGCGGCACCGTGGGCATCCCGCGCGCGCTCAACCTGTACGAGGACTACCCGTTCTGGCACGCGTTCTTCACCAAGCTCGGTTTCTCGGTGGTCCTGTCGGACGACTCGACCAAGAAGACCTACGAGGCCGGCATCGAGTCCATGCCGTCCGAGTCGGTGTGCTACCCGGCCAAGCTGTCGCACGGCCACATCATGAACCTCATCGAGAAGGACCCGGACTTCATCTGGATGCCCTGCATCCGCAAGGAGCGCAAGGAGGACCCGGCGGCGGGCAACTGCTACAACTGCCCGATCGTCATGAGCTACCCCACGGCGCTGGGCCTGAACATCGACGAGCTCGCCGAGAAGAACATCGAGTTCATGTACCCCTTCGTCCCCTACAACGACCGGGTGGAGCTCAAGCGCCGGCTGTACGAGGTGCTCGCCCGGGACCGCGTGGCCGACGCCGAGGCGGGCCGCGGGCGCGTGCGCGGGCCGCGCCTGACCCGCTCCGAGATCGACGCCGCGGTGAACTACGCCTACGAGGTCGACGCCGAGTTCCACGAGCAGGTCCAGACGATGGGCGAGGAGGCCGTCCACTGGATCGAGGAGCACGGCGGCCACGGCATCGTGCTCGCCGGGCGCCCCTACCACAACGACCCGGAGATCAACCACTCCCTGCCCGAGCTCATCACGAGCTTCGGGTTCGCGGTGCTCACCGAGGACTCGGTGGCGCACCTCGTGAAGCCCGACCGCCCCATCCGCGTCGTGGACCAGTGGATGTACCACAGCCGCCTGTACCGCGCGGCCAAGCTCGTCACCCTGCGCGACGACCTGGACCTCATCCAGCTGAACTCCTTCGGCTGCGGCCTGGACGCCCTCACCACCGACCAGGTGCAGGAGATCCTGGAGGGCTCCGGCAAGATCTACACCGTGCTCAAGATCGACGAGGTGTCCAACCTCGGCGCCGCGCGCATCCGCATCCGCTCGCTCATGGCCGCCCTGAAGGACCAGGAGGCCGAGCGCGCCGCCGCGGCCGCCGCGGCGGGCGAGGACTACGAGCCCGGTGACGCCGCGCCGGTGGCTCCCTCCGAGGAGGCCCCGGTCTTCGCCACCCACAAGTACGCGCTGTCGGCCCAGCGCCGCGCGCAGTCCGCCGCCTTCCCCAAGGTGAAGTTCACCGAGGAGATGCGCCGCGAGGGCTACACCATCCTGTGCCCGCAGATGGCGCCGATCCACTTCGACCTGGTCAAGGAGGTCTTCCGCAAGAACGGCTACAACCTGGAGCTTCTGCCCTCCACCGACCGCGGCGCCGTCGAGGCGGGCCTCAAGTACGTCAACAACGACATCTGCTACCCGTCGATCCTCGTGACGGGCCAGATCATGGAGGCGGTCGAGTCCGGGCGCTACGACCTGTCGAAGACCGCCGTCATCATCTCGCAGACCGGCGGCGGGTGCCGCGCCACCAACTACATCGCGCTCATCCGCAAGGCGCTCAAGGACGCCGGCCACCCCGAGATCCCGGTCATCTCCATCAGCGCGGTGAAGCTCGACGAGGACAACCCCGGCTTCAAGGTCACCCCGCAGATCCTGAAGGCGGCCGTGTACGCGGTGCTCTACGGCGACGTGATGATGCAGATGCTCTACCGCTGCCGCCCCTACGAGGCGGAGCCCGGCGCCGCGAACGCCCTGTACGAGAAGTTCATGGCCAAGGCGCGCGAGCTCGCGCCGACCTTCACGCGCCGCAGCTACACCAAGCTCGTGCGCGAGTCCGTGGCGGCCTTCGACTCCATGCCGCTCGTGGGCGAGGGCACCAAGCCGCGCGTCGGCGTGGTGGGCGAGATCCTCGTCAAGTTCCACCCGACGGCCAACAACCACGTGGTCGACGTCATCGAGCACGAGGGCTGCGAGGCCGTCGTGCCGGGCCTGCTCGACTTCTTCCTGTTCGCCATGAGCGGCGCGGAGAACGACCGCGGCGAGCTGGGGAGCTCCGGCGCCCAGCGCGCGGCCATGAGCGCCCTGATCAAGCTCATCGACTGGATGCGCGGACCCGCCGACGAGATCCTCGCCAAGTCCCGCCGCTTCGAGCGCCCCGAGCCCATCTCGGCGCTCGCGCAGAAGGCGAGCCAGGTGCTCAGCCTGTGCAACACGATGGGCGAGGGCTGGCTGCTCACGGCCGAGATGCTCGACCTCATCGACCACGGCGCGCCCAACATCATCTGCACGCAGCCCTTCGCCTGCCTGCCCAACCACGTGGTGGGCAAGTCGGTCATCAAGGAGCTGCGCCGCCGCCACCCGGAGAGCAACATCGTGGCCGTGGACTACGACCCGGGCGCCTCCGAGGTGAACCAGCTGAACCGCATCAAGCTCATGATCTCGGTGGCGAAGGAGAACATGCGCGCCGGCAAGGGCTTCACGCTCGAGCGCATCAAGCCGCTCGAGATGGACGCGGTCGACTCCAAGTTCCGCCCGCACCACGCCGAGGACGCGGACGCGCGCAACCCGCTCGACGGGGCCGCCGGCTGCGGCTCGTGCGGCGCCGTGACCGACGACGCGGTCGCCGCCGTGGCCGAGCGCCTGGGCGAGGGCGTGGGGTCCGCCGCCGGCGGGCGCCGATAGGTTCCGGGCGGCGGCCGGCCCGGGTGCGGCATCTCGCGCCCGGGCCGGCCCGTCGTTCCTGCGACGATGGGGCGCTCGCGAGCGCAAGCCGGGCGCGGCGAGGGGTGTGACGGCCGTCCGGCGCCCGTCGTTCCTGCGGCGATGAGGCGCTCGCGAACGCAAGCCGGGCTGCGGCGAAGCACGCGAAGGCCGTCCGGCGCCCGTCAGCCCTCGGCCTGGCGAAAGCATGTCGTATCTGACACCGCGCCTTCGGATAGGGGCGCCCGGTGTCAGATACGACATGCTTTCACGAAACGGCGTGGAGTCAGACCGATGCAGGATGCGGCGCGCCTTCCGCGGCGCGGCGCCAGCGGCGCGCTGGGCGGTTCTCCCTGCCGCGCCGCGCGGGGTCCTCACGCCTCGGATGCCCGCGCCCGCGGCAGCGCGACGCGGATCTCCAGGTCGCCTCCGACCTTGCGCGCGGAGATGCGCCCGCCGTGGCGCTCGGCGACCGAGCGGGCGATGGACAGGCCCATCACGGCGCCGGAGATGGCGGTGAGGTTGGAGATGGCGGCGAGCTCCCCGGTTCGGGCGAAGTCGAGCGCGGCGCGCCCGTCGTAGGCGACGTCGACGGTGTGGTGCTCGCGCTCCAGGATCGCCTGCAGCACCAGCGCCATGTCCTTCTCGTCGTCCGCGACCAGGATGCGCATGCCCGTCCTTTCTCTCGCCGGGCTGCCGCCTCGGATGCGGGGCCGGGTGCCGATGCGCGGCGCCGCGCCGAGCGCGTGTGAAGAAGATGCCGCGCGCAGGGGGATCGGACCTGCGCGCGGCGCGGTCCCGACGATGTGTGGGAAAGATGCGCCGTGTCGAGAAGATGGCTGAGGCGCCGGGACCCCTCCCGTCCCATCGCATGGGGGGATGCGGGAACCAGTGGGACGGGAACGGCTCCAGCTTACGGGCCGAGCCTTAAGCGAACCTCAAGGCCGCCTCAAGCCGACCGCGGGGGAGGGGCGCCGTCCTCCTCCGCGCCGCCGCGGCGGGGCCCGGCGCGGAAGCGGCCGGTCGGCAGCCCCCTAGGACCGCCGGTTCGCCCGCCACAGCAGGGCGAGGCCCCGCAGGGTGAGCGTCTCGTCCACCTCGACGCGGTGGGAGAGCAGCGCGGCGATGGCGGGCGCGTCCTCGCCGGTCATGACGACCGTCGCCGCCGCGTCCCCGTCCGGGTCGTAGGAGATGCCGACCTCGCGGGCCACGGCGTCGAGCAGCCCGTCGATGCGCGCGGCCTCGCCGAGGACCACGCCCGACTGCATGGCCGCCCTGGTGCTGCGCCCCACGACCCGCTCGGGCGCGCGCAGCTCGATCGCGGGCAGGCGCGCGGCGGCCTCCGACAGCGACCGGGCCCCGAGCGCGATGCCGGGGGCGATGATCCCGCCGGCGAAGGCGCCCTCCGCGTCGACGACCTCGAAGTTGGTGGTGGTCCCCAGGTCGACCACGACGGCGGGCGCGCCCCAGCGCGCCCGGGCCGCCACCACGTCGGCGATCCGGTCCGGTCCGACCTCCGAGGGGTCGTCGTAGCGCATGCGCACGCCGGTTCTGAGGCCGGGGCCGACCACGAGCGGCCGCGCGCCCCCGCACGACCTGAGGGCGCGGCGCCAGATGTCGGTGAGCGCGGGGACCACGCACGACAGGATGGTCCCGTCGACCTCGCACGGGGGCAGCAGGGTGCGCGCCTGGGCGGTCTGGATGCGCGCCTCGTCCGCCGTCGCGCGCTGCAGGGTCGACAGCTCGCAGGTCCCCAGCAGACGGGGCTCGCCGTCGGCGTCCATCTCGAACAGGCCGAACCGCGTGGCGGTGTTGCCCACGTCGACGGTCATCACGCAGCCGGTATCCGCTCTCGCCATGGGTGCCTCCCGCCCGCGCGGCCGCCCGCGCTCCGTCTTTCCGTCATGCCCGCGCCGGTCCGCGCACCGGGTGCCGGGGTTCTCGGCCGTCCTGCGCGCGGGGCGCTCCGCCTATTGTATAATCGACCGGTCCGATACGTAACCCGACTCCCCGATCGAGGGGGAGCGGATATACGAAGGAGAACATATGGGTTCCACCACCGTCCGCGCGGGCCTGCGCGGGCAGCTCTCTGCCGCCGGTATCCTCATCGGCTGCGTCGGCTGCGTCATCATCACGGCATCGTCGGTCTACACCGCCCTCAAGATGGGCTCGCTGCCGTGGCCGACCATCTTCACCTCCATCACCGCCCTCGTGCTGCTGCGCGCTGTGGGCAAGACGAGCCTCAACGAAGCGAATATCACCCAGGTCATCATGTCCGCCGGGTCCATGGTCGCCGGCGGCCTGGCCTTCACCGTGCCCGGCATCTGGATGCTCGGCCTCGCCGACGAGGTGAGCTGGGGGGAGATGCTCGCCGTGGCGCTCGCCGGCACGCTGCTCGGCCTCGTGTGCACGGCCCTCATCCAGCGCCATTTCGTCGAGGAGTCCGACCTCGAGTACCCCATCGGCACCGCGGCGGCAGAGACCCTGCTCGCCAGCCGGGCGGGCGGGTCGACGGGCAGGAAGCTGTTCGGCTCCATGGCGGCGGCGGGCCTGTGGTGCGTGGCGCGCGACGTGCTCGGGCTCATGCCCGCGCTCGTGGGCCAGCTGCCCGTCCCCGGCGTGAGCTTCGCCGTGCAGAACTCCCCCATGCGCTGGGCCGTCGGCTTCCTCGCCGGGCGGCGCTCGATCGCCTACTGGGCGCTGGGCGCCGTGGCGGGCTGGCTCGGCCTCGTGGCGGGCGGCGTCGCGCTCGGCGCCTGGGACGTCGCGGGCGCCCAGGGCGTCGCGAGCAGCCTCGGCATGGGCCTCATGATGGGGTCGGGCGCCGGCGTGGTGGCGCGCGACATCGCCTGGCCGCTCATCCGCCGCGCGCGTCTGCGCCGTGCGGGGGACCGGGCCCCCGGGGCGGACGCCGCGCCGCGCCCGCGCACCGGCTTCGTCTCCCGCCTCATCTCGCGCTACGACGCGGGGGTGCTCGCCCTCATGGCCGCCTCGGCGGCGCTCGTCGTCTGCTTCGCGCTGGGTCTCGGGCCCGTCGTCGCCGTGGCGGTCGTCCTGCTCGCGTTCGTCACGGCCGTGATGAGCGCCCAGTCGGTCGGCCAGTCGGGCATCGACCCCATGGAGATCTTCGGCCTCATCGTGCTGCTGTTCGTGGCGGCGTTCTCGTCGGCCACCCAGGTGCAGCTGTTCTTCGTCGCCGGCGTCATCGCGGTGGCGTGCGGCCTGGCGGGCGATGTGATGAGCGACTTCAAGACGGGGCAGATCATCGGCACGAGTCCGCGCTCGATGTGGTTCGGCCAGGCGATCGGCGCCGTGCTCGGGACCTTCGTCGCGGTCGCCGTCATGGTCGCCCTCGTGTCGGCCTACGGCCCCGACGCCTTCGGCGCGGACCGGATGTTCGTGTCGGCCCAGGCGAGCGTGGTGGCGACGATGGTCACGGGCGTGCCGAGCCTGCCCGCCTTCGTCGTCGGGCTCGTCGCCGGCGCGGTCCTCTACTGCGCGGGCATTCCCTCTATGATGCTCGGCCTGGGTGTCTACCTGCCGTTCTACATGTCGCTCACCACCGTGCTGGGCGCCGTGGTCCGCTGGGTGTACGACCGCGTGTGCGCCGCGCGCGGCCAGGATGCGGCGGAGGCCGACGAGGCCGGGGTCGTGGTCGCCTCCGGCGTGCTCGGCGGCGAGTCGATCGTCGGCGTGATCGTGGCGTTCGCGACGGTGGGGACGGGGCTTTTCGGCTAGGGAGGCGCCGGTCGATCCGGTTCGCGCCGCCCGGCTCGCGGAGGCCGGGGCCGCCTCGGGCCGGACGCCGCGCCGGGTTTTCCGCGCAGGGGTTGCGCGCGGCGGATTCGGGGTACCACCTTGTAGTACCATGCTGATACCCGCGAGCGCCCCGCGCGCCCGCGTCCTCCCACTACGAAAGGAGCCCTTGTGGCCGTCAACGAAGAACTGCTCAAGGCCGTCCTCGACGAGATCCGCCCCAACCTCCAGGCGGACGGCGGCGATATGGAGTACCACGGCGTCGATGAGGACGGCGTGGTGTCCCTGGAGCTCACCGGCCATTGCGCCGGCTGCCCGATGAGCCAGCTCACCCTGTCCATGGGCATCGAGCGCATCGTGAAGGAGCACGTGCCCGGCGTCACGCGCGTCGTCGCCGTGAACGACATGGGCGGCGGCATGGCCGACCTGTACGACGAGTACGCCCCGTTCTAACCGTCCCCTCCGCACGGGCCGCATCGCGGCCCGTGCCCGTCTCCAGGGAGGTCCCGCGCCATGGTCCTGTCCGACCACGACATCAAGATCGAGCTCGCATCCGGCCGCATCGTGCTCGAGCCCTTCGACGAGCACCTGATCCAGCCCGCGTCCATCGACGTGCGCCTGGGCCGCGACTTCCGCGTCTTCCGCAACTCGAGCCACGTCTTCATCGACCCGCAGACCCACCAGCCCGACCTCACCGAGCAGATCGTGGTGGGCGCCGACGACGCCTTCGTCCTGCATCCGGGCCAGTTCGCGCTCGGCACCACGCTCGAGCGCATCGCCGTCCCCGACGACGTGCTCGGCAAGCTGGAGGGCAAAAGCTCGCTCGGCCGCCTGGGCCTGATGATCCACTCCACCGCCGGCTACATCGATCCGGGCTGGGACGGCCAGATCACGCTTGAGCTCTCCAACGTGGCGAGCCTGCCGATCCTGCTGCGCCCCGGCATGCGGATCGGCCAGATCTCCTTCGAGCGCATGAGCTCGCCGGTCGACCTGCCCTACGGCAGCCCCGAGCTGGGAAGCCACTACCAGGGGCAGACCGGCGCCACCGCGGGCAGGCCGCTCGAGGCCCCGCGTCCCTAGGCGCGCCCCGCGCCCCGCGCGGCATCCCGCGGCGCCGGTTCCGTCCGCCGCCCGACCGATCGAAGCGCACCCTGTCCCCGGCGGACGGGGTGCGCTTCTTGGAGAACGCAGGAGGTTCACGTGCTCAACGAGCTCTACCACAGCCTGGATCCCGTCGCCTTCTCGGCCGGTCCGATCACCGTCTACTGGTACGGCATCTCCTACATCGTGGGGGCCGTCCTCACGGGCGTCGTCATGTACCGGACGCAGCGGCGCTGGGGCCTCGGCATCTCCGTCGACGACCTCATGACCGTCGTCATCGGGGTGGTGTTCGGCCTGCTCATCGGCGGGCGCCTGTTCTACGTGCTGTTCTACGGCGACGGGTACTACTTCGAGCACCCGCTGGAGATCCTGGCGACCAACCACGGGGGGATGAGCTTCCACGGCGGCCTGGTGGGCGGCATCGTCGGCGGGGTCCTCGCCTGCCGGCTCTGCCGGCTCTCGGCTTGGACCGTCGCCGACCTCGCCGTCATCGGCGCACCCGTCGCGCTCGCGCTGGGCCGCTGCGCGAACTTCGTCAACGGCGAGCTGTGGGGCAAGCCCACCGACCTGCCCTGGGGCGTGGTGTTCGAGTCCGGCGGCGACGTGGCCCGCCACCCGTCCCAGCTCTACGAGGCCCTGCTCGAGGGCGTGCTGCTCTTCATCGTCATGCAGGCGCTCTCGCGCAGGAAGCCGCTGCTGCCGCAGGGGACCTTCATGGGCGTGTTCGTGGCCTGGTACGGCGTGGCGCGCATCCTGGTGGAGTTCGTGCGCGTGCCCGATGCGCAGCTCGGCTACCTGTTCGGCGGCGTGGTCACCATGGGGCAGCTGCTGAGCGCGCCGCTCGTCGTCGCGGGGGTCGCCCTCATCGTCTACGCCCTGCGCGCCAAGCGCCCGCAGCGCGACTACCTGGAAGGGTAGGGGACCTCGCACCCGCCCGCGCGGCGGAGCCCCGGGCGCGGCGCGCTGCCGTGCGGGGTATCCGTCACCCGGCCGCCCGCGCGGCGGCGCCCCGCTTTCACCCCCTCCACAGATTCGCCTGCTATAATCCCGCGCGACGATGCGCGCCGGGGGGAGGGGGCGCGAGGACGAGAGGACCGTATGGCATCGATCGAACGGGCGGGCGCCGCGCGGCGCGCCGCCGACCAGGCGGGCGCCCCGGGACCGGGCGGACCGTCCCCTGACACGACGCGCCGCCTGTGGTTCAAGCGCTACCCCGCCGCGCAGACCGCCGCGGCGTTCGCGCTCGCGCTGCTCGCCACCGCGGCGCTCTCCATCGACCCCTCCAACGCCACCTACGAGGCGATCCAGAAGATCGACCCCACCGCGACGGGGGCGCTCTACATCTGCTACGAGGTCCTGCTCTCCTTCGCCGGCCACGAGCAGGCCGTCATGCTGCTCGCCCTGGCCATCCTACTCACGCTCCCCATCCGCTACGCGGTGTTCGGGCGGCGGGGGCTTCTCCGCCCCTCGGTCGTGCTGCCGGCCGCGGCCTTCACGGCGTGCATGGTCTTCGGCAAGAGCTACGACCTCACCGACAGCGCCCAGCTGGCGATCGGGGGGATCAGCCGCTGCATCGAGTCCCTGATCGCGGGGGCGGGCTGGGCGGTCCTCGCCTCGACCGGCATCTTCCTGCTGTTCGAGTGCTTCGACTGGTTCGGCGCCCACCGCCTGCGCTTCAGCGAGTCCAGCCACGGGCGCCTCTGGCGCGCGGCCGACGCCCTGCTGAACCGTCATCCCTTCGCCGTGCCGCTCGCGGTCATCGCGCTCACCTGGGCGCCCACGCTCCTCGCCGCCGCGCCGGGCCTGTTCATGGGGGACACCGGCGCGCAGATCCGCCAGTGGTTCAACCTGCCGAACGGCACGAGCGACTACCTGAACCTCATCGATCCCGACGTGCTGCTGAACGGGCACCACCCGGTCGCGCACACGGCGCTCGTCGGCGGCTGCGTCCAGCTGGGCCTGGCGGTGTTCGGCGACGAGAACGCCGGCCTCATGATCTACACGCTCCTGCAGTTCGCGGTGACGGCATCGTGCGCGGCCTACCTGGTGTCGACGCTGCGCCGGCTGGGAGCGGGCTTGGTGGCGCGCGCGGCGGTGCTCGCGTTCTTCGTCTTCGTGCCCATGTTCTCCAACTACGCGGTGCTCGTCACCAAGGACGTGCTGTTCGGGGACGCCGTGGTGCTGCTCGCGGTGCAGATGGCGAAGCTCCTGCTGCCGCCGGTCGATCCCGGCAGCGCGGCGGGGGAGGTCGCGCTGGACATCCAGACCTCGCCCGCGACGGGGCTGCGCATCGCGGCGGTCCCCGTGAGGCTGCCCTTCACCGCCCGCGACTGGGCCCTCACCGCGGCGGCCGCGCTCGGGGCGGCCTTCTTCCGCAACGGCGGCGTCGTCTTCCCGCTCGCCGCCTGCGTCCTGGCGGCCGCCTGGTGCCTGATCGACGCGCGGCGGGGGTCCCGCGACGCGCGCCGCGTCTGCCGCAGGGCCGCCGCGGGGGCGCTGGCCGTCGCCGTGGTGACGGTCGCCGCCTACCTCGCCTTCTCCAAGGTGCTCATGCCCGCCCTCGGCATCACCCCGGGCAGCCGCCGCGAGATGCTCTCGATCCCCTTCCAGCAGACGGCGCGCTACGCCCTGAAGCACGACGGCGCGCATGCCGGCGTGGACGGCGGCACCGACGACGGGACGGTGGGTGAGGAGGAGCGCGCGGCCATAGACCGGGTCCTCGGCTACGGGGACCTCGCGGAGCGCTACGACCCCGATAAGTCCGACGACGTGAAGAACGGGTTCGATGAGGACGCCTCGTCCGAGGACCTGGCGGCGTACTTCGGCGTGTGGCTCCGGCAGCTGCTGAGCGACCCGGCCTGCTACGTGTCGGCCGTGGCGAACAACTACTTCGGCTACTTCTACCCCAGCCAGCGCGACGTCTGGGTGTACGGCACGGCGTCGAGCGACGAGCTCATGGCGCGCGATGACAACCGCGCCTACTTCGACTTCCATCGCGCGGACGGCGCGCTCAACAGCCTGTGCGACCATGCGGTGAGCCTCTATCGCGTCGCCGTCCAGCGCATCCCGCTGCTCTCCCTCACCATGAGCTCGTCGGTGTACGTGTGGGCCCTGATCCTGGTGAGCGTCTACCTGCTGCGGGCGCGCCAGTGGCGCGCGCTGTCGCTGCTCGTGCCGCTGTGGGGCGTGCTCGCGGTGTGCCTCATCGGCCCCTGCAACGGGTCGACGTACATGCGGTACCTGTACCCCATGATCTGCGCCCTGCCGTTCGCCGTCGTGGTGTGCCTCTCGTACCCGCGCCGCCTGTGGCGCGGGTGATGCGGGGCCGGCGGCGCCGCAGACGGCGCGGCCGATGCGGTCGCGGCGCGGGGCGGGCTGCCGCGGCGCGGGCGGCGCGGCCGACGGTGCGCCGGCCGCGCCTGAGCCGTGCCGTTACGCGAACAGCCTCCGGATGCCCTCGCGGCCCTCGCGGCTGCAGAACAGGACCGCCTCGTCGCCCGCGTTCAGGACGGTCCTGCCGTTGGGCACGGTGAGGCTTCCGGCGCGGTCGACCGCCACCACGATGGTGTTCTCGGGGAACCCGATGTCGGACAGGGCCATGCCCTCGACCCGTGAGCCCGTGTTCACCGTCGCCTGCACGATGCTGTGCTCGTCGCGCCCGAGCCTCATGAGGGTGAGCATGTCGCGCAGGTTCATGCCCTCCCGCGCGAACCGCGCGATGATATCGGCCTGGTTCACGCCCACGTCCACGCCGTTGGCGGGTGTGAACATCCAGGCGTTCGCGGGGTTGTTCACGCGCGCTATGACGCGCGGCACCGCGAACTCCATCTTGGCGAGCATGGCGATGACGAGGTTCACCTCGTCGGCGCCGGTGACCGCGGCGAGGGCGTCCGCCATGTGGACGCCGGCCCGCTCGAGCGAGCGGGGGTCCGAGGCGCTCGCCTCCACGACCGCGCAGTCCGGGCACGCGCGGCGCAGGCGCTCCACGGCCCGCGGGTCGCTCTCGATGACGGTGACCGACTCCCCGTCGGCGCACAGCTGGGATGCGAGATGGGCGCCGACTTTGCCGCCGCCCGCGATGATGATCTGCATGTCGACCCCTTACTCCCCGATGCCGAGCATCTGCTTGAACTTGCGGCTCGCCGAGGCGGCGACCGCCGCGTAGACGATGTCCCCGTCGGCCAGGACCGTCCCCTGCGTGGGGATGAAGGTCTCGTTGCCGCGGGAGACGCTCACGATCTGGACCTCGCCCAGCGCGGTGAGCTCGCGCACGGTCGAGCCCGCCAGGAGCGCCGGCACGTCGGCGCGCACGATGCGCACCTCGCCCGCGCCCACCTCGTACACGCCGTCGAGCTGCTGGAAGGTCAGCAGCTCGCAGACGCGCGAGATGCCCCAGGCGCTGGGGGAGATGGTCTGGATGTCGAGCCTGCGGTAGGTCTCGGCCAGCGACAGGTCGTGCAGGCGCGCGACGACGCGGGGCACGCGGAAGGTGCTGCGCGCCACGTGCGCGACCACGATGTTCGCCTCGTCGGAGCCCATGCAGGACACGAGGGCGCTCGCCCGATCGATCCCGGCCTCCTCCAAGACGTCCCGGTCGAACCCGACGCCGCAGACGCGCCTCCCGTCGAAACCGGCGCCGAGCGCGTCGAGCGCGGACCGGTCGCGGTCGACGGCGCAGACGTCGAAGCCCTGACGGGAGAGGCGCCGCACCAGCCCGGCGCCCATGAAACCGACTCCCACTACGATCACATTCATCGTCCATCATCCTTACGAATACCGGAACCGAAACCGACCGCCCGACGCCCGCGGACCGCGCCGCGCCGGGCCCTTCGCCCGCTCATCGGGCGCTCCCGCCGTCGCGCCGGCGTGCCGCGCGGCGCCTGAGCCACGCCTTGCGCGCCTCCTCGATCGCGACGACGACCGGCGGGATGCAGCAGAGGAACACGTAGTCCTGCCAGCCGAGCGGGGCGGTGTGGAACACGCCCTGGAGCGGCGGGAACACGGTGAGGAACACGATCAGCGCGACCTCGAACACGATGCCGACCACGATCTGGCGGTTGGAGAGCAGGCCGATCTTGAACACCGACGTCCTCTCGGTCCTGCAGTTCATGACCTGTCCGATCTGGGCGAACACGATGCCGGCGAGCGTCATGGTCGTGGCCTGGATGTAGACCGGGTCGCCCTCGCCGGCCAGCGGCACCGCGGGCCAGCCGTTCAGCAGGTTGACGAGGAAGTAGCCGACCATGGCCGCGGCGGAGCCCATGAGGCCGTACCACAGGAACGCCTTCACGAGCACGCGGCGGTTGAGCAGGCGCTCGTTCGGGTCGCGCGGGGGCTGGTCCATGACGGTGGCCTCGGGCGGCTCGGTGCCCAGCCCCAGCGCCGGCAGCATGTCGGTGCCCAGGTCGATGGTGAGGATCTGCATGGTGGTGAGCGGCAGCGGCACGGCGCCGCCGGAGAGCAGGTAGACGGCGTTGGGCACGGCCTCGGGCGCGTTGGAGTTCAGGATGTACAGGAGGAACTTGCGGATGTTGCTGTACACCGCGCGCCCCTCCTCGATGGCGGCCACGATCGAGGCGAAGTTGTCGTCGGTCAGGATCATGTCCGCGGCCTCCTTGGCCACATCCGTGCCGGCGACGCCCATCGCCACGCCGATGTCCGCCTTCTTGAGCGCCGGCG
>DXAO01000051.1 GCA_019117005.1 Candidatus Collinsella stercoripullorum
GGCCCGCGCCCTGGACGGGGCGAGAAGGGAGAACTGACATGCCCTGCCCCAACTCCGCCCGCGAGAGGAGCGTCACCATCGGCTTCCGCGTCACGCCCGAGCAGGCGAGGCGCATCGACCTCATGGCGCGCGCCTCGGGCATGACCAAGCAGGACTACCTTTACAAGCGAGCCCTCGAGGAGGAGGTCGTCGTCAAGCCCGACGTGCGCGTCTACAAGATGCTCCGGGACGAGATGGCGCGCGTGTACCGGGAGCTCAGGCGCATACGGTCCGCCGACGAGGTCGACGAGGGGCTCGCCTGGACGGTCGACTTCCTCGCGCGGGAGTTCTCCGCCATGCGCGGCGAGGCGGAGCCCTCGGACGTCGAGCGAGAGGACGCCCTCATCTTCGGGATGTCGCGGAGGTGAGGGGCGAACCTCATCGGTCAGCCTGCCGCAACCGTACGATAAAATATCGCCCAAGGACAGGAGGGCCCGATGCAGCACCCCATCGAACAAAACGACCCGAAACGCTTCTCCTCGGAAAAGGAGAACCAGTACTTCGACCGCAAGAGCGCCCGGAAGGACGCTAACGACATCTCCAGGCACATCAGCGCCTTTGCGAACGCATCCGGCGGCAAGCTCGTCATCGGCATCGAGGACGACGGCGAGATCACCGGCTTCAGGCGCAGGGGCGCCCACGACATCGAGGACTTCCTCCAGGCCCCCATCACGTGTTGCGACCCCGTCCCCGCCGTCAGGGCCGAGGAGATCAACGTCACCAACTCGAGCGGGGAGAGCGATCGCATCCTCGTCCTCGACGTCCAGGCCTCAACAGATCGGGTCATCGCAAGAAAGCGCGACGGCGAGGTCTTCCTCAGGCAGAAGGACAAGAGCGTCCGGCTGGACCGCGAGCAGGTTCGCGCCCTCGAGTACGACAAGAACCAGAGGCGCTTCGAGGACGAGCTGGCAGACAGGTCCGGCATCGACGACATCGACCGCGAGGTGATGGACCGCTACCGGGAGGAGCTCGGGACCGACGCCCCCTACGAGCAGATACTCAGAAGCAGGGGAATGCTCGTCGACGGACACCTCACCAACGCGGGGGTTCTCCTGTTCGCAAGGAACCCCACGCAGTTCATCCCGTGCGCCCGCGTGAGGGTCATGCGCTTCGACGGCAGCAGGATGGAGACCGGGCGGCGCCTGAACATCGTGAAGGATAGGACCTTCGACGGGCCCCTCCCCAAGGTGATCGAGGGTGCCAAGCAGATGATCTCCAGCCAGCTCCGGGAGTTCCAGTTCCTGGGGGACGACGGGAAGTTCAAGATCATCCCCGAGTACCCGGAGTTCGCATGGTTCGAGGGCCTCGTCAACGCGGTCACACACAGGAGCTACGCGTTCTCAGGCGACTACATCCGCGTCATGATGTACGACGACCGGCTCGAGATCCTCAGCCCCGGCAAGCTCCCCAACATCGTCACCCTCGAGAACATGCGCCACACCCGCTGGTCGCGCAACCCCATCATCGCCCGAACTCTCGTGGAGTTCGGCTGGGTGAGGGAGCTCAACGAGGGTGTGCAGAGAATCTACGACGAGATGGCCAGCTTCTTCCTCAACGAGCCGGTCTTCTCTGAACCCAACGACTCTTCGGTGCTGCTCACGCTCGAGAACAGCATCACGTCGCGCGTCCTCAGGCAGGGCGACACCGTCTCCGGCATCGTCGGCGAGGACACGTACAGGGACCTCAGCGAGCCCGAGCTGTCAGCGGTTCAGATCGTCTACATGAGGGGCAGGGTGACGGTCAAGCAGCTAGCCGACCATCTCGGAAGAAGCACCAAGTTCGCCAGGTCGACCCTGCGAGGCCTCGTCGACAAGGGCGTCCTCTCGTGGCATGGCTCCGGTCCCAACGACCCGTCCCAGCACTACTCCTTCCCTCATTCCCGCTAGGAACGACGAGACATCCCGCGGGCCCGTCGAAATTCCGGGATCACGCAGGAACGGGCAAGAGTAGGTAAGAGTAAGTCCGAGTAGGTAAGAGTAGCCAGACGGCAGCGCGGCGATTAGCAGAATAAAAACCCGCAGCTCAGAATCCTGACACACCATCCCGCAAAACGATCAGAGCGGATAAGAGTAGGTCCGAGTAGGTAAGAGTAAGTCCGAGTAGGTAAGAGCAGGACCCGACTTCCCCTCGGGGCCGTGCGCTGAGCCAATCGGGCAAAACCCAAGCGGCACAACCCAATTGCGACGAACCGAGGCCGGCAGATGCCGATTATTCCTCGTGCGCGCAGCCTGTTACGGGACTCGCTTTCCCCGCAAGGGCCGCGATGCTTTTCCGACTTCTTTCGGGCTCGGCCGCCCCCGCTCAGGGCGGTGTCGGCGAAGCTCGCCCGCAACAACCGGTCGGCGGCGCCTCCCTACCGGAAAACCAGCGGCTTCGCCTTCGCCCCCCGCGGCGCGTGGGATCCCGCGCGCCCGCCGCTCCCGCTCCGAGCGGTCGGCAGCTAACGAGGCATGGCCAGTTACGGAAGGAGCGCGGGGACGATGAGGAGGAGCCTAGAGGTCAACCGTGTCCTCCACGAAGCCGAAGCGGCCGCCAAGCGTCACGAGCGCGTCGCCGTCGAGGTAGCGCGGGGGTCCGCCGGAGGGAACGCCGCGTGCCTCGTCCACGTCGGTGACGGACGCGTTCCAGTCGCAGGCGGGGCAGTAGAGCGCAATCTCCCCCGGGCGTCGGGAGTACCGGAAGGTGCGAAGCTCCCCACCGCACGCGGGGCAGCGCTGGCAGGGGCGGTTGCCGGGATGCTCCCGGAAATGCTCGAAGACGCCCTCACCTAACACTCTGCGCCGCTACTTCGAGGAGAACCCGGATGGTGCGGACCTCATGTGGTGGCCCGAGAGGGGGACGCGCCCAGCTCCGGAAGGGATTCATGGAGTGGGGAAACCTCGAATCGGCGCTCTCAAGCGAGCCATCGCGCGGGGCTCGCGCTTCCTGCTCATGGAAGAAGACGACGCGGTGCTCACATTCGACCGCTGGGTCGCCGACGGGGGCTGCTTCTACTCGAACGAGAACTTCCGGGGGCGTGGGCGGACGGGGCGCCGCGGCGCGCAGGCATCGATCTTCGGCGCGCCGGGATGGCCGGCGAGGAGCGTGGCCCCGGGGCCATTCCCGGCCTACGGCGGCTACCCGCCCGCAAAGGAGTGCTCCGCCCTCGGGTCGTGGTGCGGGGATTCCGCTGAGGCCGAGGAGGTCTCGGCGGTGACGTCCTGACGGGGGATGGCCCGGCGTCCCCCGTCAGGCCATCCCTCAGCGACCGGGGTTGCCCACCCCAGCCCCGGGCAGGGGTGGGACGACCCCCCTTGCATCCCCGCTCCCCGGGTGCCGCGGCGCTGAGACCCGCTAAGAGGCGATCTCCCTCGGGATGAACCGGGATGCGACGAGCCCCGCGAGGGCGGCAACGCATACCGCGCCGAAGACCGAGGACGTCCCAGCTGCGGTGACCGTAGGGGCGAGCATCCCGCACGCGGCCGTCGAGACGGTTCCGCCGAAGCCCCTGAAGAACATGGCCATGGACGTGGCGCGGCCGGCGTCGGCCGGCTCGGCCCCCGTCTTGGCGGCGAGGTTGGAGACGGACATTCCCACCCCGACGCCGAGCCCGAGCGCCGCCGCGATAGCGGCAGACGATGCGACCGCCAGCACCGGGGACATCGCCGCAAATGTCGCCGCCGCCGCGAGGAGGACGAGGGATGAGGCAGCCGCGATCGTGCGGAGACGCCCCGTCGCGCGGAACACCGCGCCCGACGAGTTGCTGCCGACCATGAGAGCGAGCGTCATGGGTATGAGCACGGCGCCGGAGGACGCGGCCGGCATGCCCAGCCCCTCCTGGAGGAGCCTCGGCAGATAGGTCACCCCCGCCATGAGGGCGAACTGTACGCAGAAGCCAGAGGCGAACCCCGCGACGACCTGCCCGCGCCGGAACAAGACCGTGGGCACGGTCGGGGCGGCCTTGCCCCTCTCCACGCGGGCGAGCGCGGCCGCAAAGACGAGGAACAGCGCGACGAGGACGGCGAACTGGGGCGAGCCGATGGAGAAGGCGCTGCCCGCGAGACTGAAAGCAAGGACGAGGCTCAGGACGCACAGCGAGGCGACGACGCCCCCCGAGACGTCGAAGCCGCCCCTCGAGGCCCCGGGCGCCCTCCCCGGAAGACAGCGCCCCGACAGGACCAGGGCGACGACCGCGATGGGGAGGTTGACGATAAAGATGATGTGCCAGGACAGACCCTGTGCGACCGCGCCGCCGATGACGGGGCCCACGACGCTCGCGATTCCGTACATGGCGGAGGCGGCTCCCAGGTAGGGTCCCCTATCCCTCGGCGCCAGCATCATCGCCGCGGCGATGAACACTCCGGCCTCAAGAACGCCGCCGCCAATGCCCTGGAGCAGGCGGAACGCTGCGAGGACCTCGATGGTCGGGGCAGCAGCGCACAGGGCGGACGAGGCAGCGAAGAGCGCGAGGCCCGCCACGTACACCCTCCTGAGGCCAAACGAGAACGCGAGCCCTCCACACAGTAGTGTGGAGACAGTGCTCGCCACGAGATAGGCAGTCATCGGCCAGGCGTAGTGGTCCTCCCCGCCGAGCGCGGCGGCCACCGTCGGCATGGCCGTCGCCACCACGGTGGAGTCGAGCGCCGCGACGAACAGGGCGAGCATGAGACCCGCCACCGTCGACTTCCCGACCGCCCTTGGTCCGGAGCCCGGCATCGTTTCTTTCTGCATGTTTCTTCCTCTCTCCTCTGCGCCCGCATGAACGGGCGCCGCGGGTGACCCCGCATCGGACAAAAGGAAGGAACGGCCTACCCCCTGGACCTCCTCGCCACGGGCATCCATATCTCGCTGCGGTACCCGGCGGAGGAGAAGTCCCCTCCCGGGTACACCTCGAGGCTCACATCGCCGGCGAGTTCGTAGCCCGACGACGGGAGCCACTCGGAGAAAATCCTCCGGTAGTGCTCCGCCGTGGCTACATCACACGGACCCGTGCAGTCGAAGACCGCCCAGGTGCCGGCGGGGACGTGGACCTCGTCCGCCCAGTCGGGAGCCTCTGCCGCGGACGCCACCGCTATCCGGTAGCTCGACTCCCCGCCCTCCGACACGTTAACCCCGAGGACTCCCCCGGGACCCGAGCCGTCGGAGAGGACGAGCAGTCCCTCGATGCTCCCGGCGCACGAGGCGCCTCCCCAGAACCTGCGGAGTGCCTCCCTACCCTCGTCGCCCATCTGGGCCAGCGGCTCCTCCCCCGGGGAGCCGCAGGGAAGCGACACCCCGACGAGGCGCATCCCGCCCCACGGGACAATCCTCCACGACAGGGGCTCGGTGCCCGTGACGGTAAGGGAGAACGAGAGCCGTGGGAAGAGCGAGAGGCGGGCTCCCGGGCGCTTCGCCTCACTGGGCGAGACGCCGAGGGCCTCCCGGAACGCGCGGGTGAACGCCGTCGGCGAGCCGTAGCCGTACCTCACCGCGACGTCCACGACGCGCTCGCCGCGGGAGAGGTCGAGGGCCGCGCAGGAGATGCGGCGGCGGCGCACGTACTCCCCGAGGCCGATGCCGGCGACGTAGGAGAACATTCTGCGGAACTGCCCCTCCGTGCAGGCGGCGAAGCGCGCCGCGTGGGCGACGTCGAGGTCCCCCTCGAGACTTCTCTCTATGTAGTCCATCGCGTCGTTGAGACCCTCGATCCAGCCCATGGGTCACCGTCCTTCCAGGATGAAGAGCATGGAGCAACAAGGTACCTCAGTCCTCGCTTCCACGGGTCGGATTATGAGAGTTTTTGATTATCGAAGGGTCGCGCCCGAACCGACGCGATGCCAGACTGTCGACACGCGGATCCGACCTGCTCAATCGCCCCGGATGAACCGGGGCAATCTATCGCTAAGGAGCACGCCATAAAGGAGGATGCCCGCCGCGCCATGATGCGCGCGGCACACCCACGACGCGACAACTGAAACCGAAGGCCAAAGAGGGGCGTTAGCCACTGGGTTAGCAAGTAGCCTGTTCCGTGCGCACGGCGCCCGTAACAGCAACCCGCGGCCCTCGCACGGCGCCAGCCCGGGCACCGTACCGGGCATTCGCTCGGACCCGCGGGAGCCCCGCCGGCAGCCGCGCCCTGCGGGTGCGCCGGCTTGGCTGCGGGGGATTCCCCGCTCCCCTCAGGGGCCGTCTGTGCCGGCCGCCGTCGAGAACG
The DNA here is from genome assembly GCA_019117005.1 of Candidatus Collinsella stercoripullorum. Lineage (GTDB taxonomy): Bacteria > Actinomycetota > Coriobacteriia > Coriobacteriales > Coriobacteriaceae > Collinsella > Collinsella stercoripullorum. Next base: position 6,212 of record DXAO01000051.1, read on the forward strand.
AAGGGGCGTGAGCGACGTGGAACGGTATCCCGACAGGCTCTTCGTCCGTCTCTCCCCTGTAGACAAGGCCCGAGCTCAAGAGGTCGCCGACCGGCTCGGCATCAGCCTCTCCGACCTCGTCCGCTCCCTCGTGCGTCTCGCCGCGACGGAACCCGACGACACGGCACGGGCTGTCGCGGCGTCCCGCCCCATCCTGCTCGATACCGGATGCGCCCTGCGCATGGCCAAGGAGCTGAGGAAGTGGGGTGTCCACTACAACCAGGGCATCCACGCGCTCAACACTGTCGCCCTCCGCATACGCCATGGGGACCAAGACTTCTCTGACATGCTGGAGGCAACCGAGCGGGCGACTGCGACCCTCGAGGAGACCGAGGCCGCAGCCCGAACCATGCGCGCGGACATGGCGGAGCTGATCGGACGGCCCGCCCTGTTTCTGTAGGGAGATACGATGGGAATAGCGAAAGCAATCAGTGGACACACGAGCGCGAGGGGCGTCATGCGCTACCTAGAAAGGGATGGCAGGGCGCTCGCTAGAGATTACCTGAACATCGGCGCGCAGGTCGAGAGCTGGCAAGGCGACCTCCCTCGATATGGACCGTGCGACTGGGCGTCGGAGATGGATGCCGTGCGGGAGGCCTCGGGCAACGGGACGGCATGGCACGGAAAATCGGCTAGGACGTGGAAGCACTACGTCCTATCTCCCGATCCCGACAACCGCGTCGACCTCGCGACGCTCAGGGAGCTTGCCGTCGCGTGGGCGCACGAGCACTTCCCCGGCTACCGGGTGGCGATTGTATACCACGACGACAACGAGGGGCACATCCCCCATGCGCACGTCGTGGTCAACAATACCTCGCTCGAGACCGGCAGGCGCCTGCAGGTCCCCAGCCCGCTTGCGCTGAACAGGTCGTTCCAGTCGCTCGAGGCTGAGCGCGGGCGCGGCGAGCGCGAGGTGGAGGCGGCCGCCCTCGAGAGGGTCCGCGCCTTCGCAGCCGAGAAGGGGCTTCTTCCCGAGCAATCAGAAAAACCTCGCAGTACTCATCGAAGAACGCAGCATCCGAGGGACACCCGACGCGTCGAAACCAAAAGGAGCAGACGTCACGAGAGGACGAGCCGCGATGAGAGGAGGCAGCGCTGAACGTCGAAATCATCTACCGGGGCAGACCGAACAGCGTTTTCGAGATGCAACCGCCCGGCCCCTCGGACGCCTGCATCGCAATCGAAACCAGGCTCTCGCTAGAACCAGACGGCCTGTGGATCGAGACGGACCGGTACGCAATGGAATCAGAGCCGACAGCGGAAACGGCACCGATCGCGGTGCGCAGGAGATGGTGGAGGCTCCTTGCCGCTAGCGCCGAGGAGCTGCGTGATGCCGTGGCGATAGCCCAAGACGGACAGACAGTCTGGCGGAGGCTCGGCAACGGGTTCGTCGACAACAGGCTACTCGAGGCAGCCGACAGGAAATGGCTTGAGCACGGAGGCGGAAGTGGGGTCGGCCTAGTGCTCAAGCTGGATGCCTGGCTTGCCCGCGTACACCCTTCAAAAAGCTTGGAGGAGAGATGCTCGACCCTGGGGATAATCCCCTCAATGAGAGATGTCGCGGCTCTTGCCGCCGACGAGGCTGGAGGGGAGGAATATGAAGGTCTTGCTTAGCGCAGCACATTGGCTGTTCCGCGCCGCGTTCCGCTGGATGTAGCGAACATGCCCATGCCACGGTATGATTAGCTGGTGGAGAGAGGCCGCCCGTGGGGATTGATCGGTTGAGCGGCCCCTCCCCGAGTCGGCCCTTACGCGCTCAGATCACGACGCGAGAAGGCGGCGGTCCCCAGGGCGAAGAGCGCGATGCCCGAGGCGGCGAGCGCGGCGGCGCCGGCGACGGCGCCGGTATCCCCCGAGGCGACCCCGAGGGGGTCGAACAGTGCGATGGGTGTGACGTCGGCGAGCCAGGAGAGCTCGTCCCCCACCCCCGAGAGCATCTGCGCGAGAACGAAGATCGTGCACACGGCTACGCCCGTCCACCGCGCGGCGGCAACGACGGGCAGCGCGCACGCGGAGGCCCAGCAGACGCCCGCGAAAAGAACCCACAGGCAGAGCGTCGACGCGTTGACCGCGAGCAGCCCGGCCGCATCGAGCTCGCCGGGGAAGAGCGCCTGCGCTACCGCGAGCTCGAACACCGTGAGCGCCGCCATGAGGGCGACCATGCAGGTGAGGAGGACGAGCAGCTGCGAGATCGCCAGACGCGTCCGGCTGACGGGCTGCGCCAGCAGGTAGGTGACGCTTCCCCGCTCGATATGCCGCACCATGAGCCGGTCCGCGAGCAGCGCCGCGAGCACGAGCGGAAAGACCACGAGCAAAAAGCCGTAGAGGTAGTTGACCAGGAACTCCAGGAGCGTGGTGCCCTGGTCCGCCATACCGAAGGCGGCGAAGAGCTCAGGCATCGACTCGCGCATGAGCTCGAGCGACGCGCCGAGCCCGGGGTCGTACATGCTCACGATCACCCCCGCGTAGAGCGCGAGGACGCAGGCGACGACGAGGGCGGGAAGAGCGGCGGAGCGGAGCTCGCGCGTGAACAGCGGCCAGACCATGGCGCTACCCCCTATCCGTCGGGGAGGGCACGGGGCCGTCCCCTTCATACAAGCCGAAGAACAGCTCCTCAAGCGTCTGCTCGCGCGAGGAAAGCGACACGACGTCGAAGGGGGCGAGGCCGCGTATGAGGCCGTTCACATCCGTCACGTTGCGAAGCTCCGCGACTGTCCCGCCGCTCGGCTCGACGCCCCGGGACCGCGCCCAGCGGTCCCGCTCCGCCGCATTCGCAAACTCCACGACGTACGCCCGCCCGCGCCGGGCCCGGACATCCGCCATCGAGCACTCCATGGCAACGCGCCCGGCACGGATGAAGACCACCCGGTCGCAGGCGCGCTCCGCCTCCTCGAAGATATGGGACGAGAGCAGGATCGCGGCGCCCCGCGCCCGCTCCTCGGCGACCAGCGCGAGGAAGCGCTCCTGCATGAGCGGATCGAGGCCGCTCGTGGGCTCGTCGAGCAGGAGCACGTCCGGCCGGGCCATGAACGCCGACACGATCGCCACCTTCTGCCGGTTGCCCTTGGACATCCCGCCAATCCGCGCGTCGAGGTCCAGTTTGAAAGCATCGGCGAGCTCCCCCATCCGGGAGCGGTCGCGCATGCCCCGCATCCCCGCCATGAGGTCGAGGAAGGACCGGGCCGTCATCTCCCGCATGCAGGCGTTCTCTCCGGGGAGATACCCCAGATGGGCCTGCACGGCGGGGCGCTCCCGGAAGCAGTCGTACCCGAGGACCTCGACCGTCCCCGCCTGCGGCCGCACGAAGCCCATGAGGTGGCGCATCGTGACCGTCTTGCCCGCCCCGTTGGGGCCGAGGAACCCGAGCACCTCACCCGGGGCGACCTCGAGGTTGACGCCGAAGACGCCGCGCCCCCGGCCGTAGTCCTTCGTGAGCCCGCGCGCGCAGATTGCGGGGCCCGCTCCGTTCACCGTCATAGATACTCCTCCCTGTACGTGGCCCGCTTGAGCCAGTCGAGCCAGACGAGGAACTCCGAGAGCATCTCCTCCATGTCGAGCTCCCCTCCGCCGCGCAGTCGCTCGTGCAAATAGCCGTCACCGCACCACACGAGCATGCGCACCACGCGCATGGGGTCGACGCCCTCGCAGAAGCGCTCCCAGCGCACGTGGCCCATATACGTCCGCACCATGACCGGAACGGCGTCCGTCATGAAGGCGTCGAGCACCCCTGAGACGTCCCGATGGCCGAGGTAGAACGCGCGGACGAAGAAAGCCATGACGCGCGGGCTCAACCCCACGAGTCCGGCCTTCTGCGTCGCGGCGTAGCGCATGATCTCGAAGAAGTCGTCGATCTCATACCAGCGCTCGTCGACCACCGCGTCCGCGACGCGCCGGGTGAGGGCCGTGAGGACGTAGAGGTACAGCTCCCTTTTGTTCCTGAAGTAGAAGAAGAGCTGGCTTTTCGATACGCCGGCGCGCCTGGCTATGTCCGCCGTGGACGCGCGGGCGTAGTCCTCGTCGCCGAACACCTCGGCGGCCGCGTCCACGACGGCGCGCCTGCGGTCCTCGGGGAGGCTCTCGAAGCGCTCGAACCTGTCAGACATGGGGCCTCGCTTTCCTTTGAATGGCAGGAACAAGGCTACCCCGTTGACCAAGTTTTGGAAGGGGGCCTGAGCTGGCGAAACGGGTGAGGGTGCGGTTTTGCCGCCTGCCGGGTTGCAGGTTGCCAGGCGGGGCACTAGCGTCCAATGGGAAGTCCGGGCCCGGATGGACCCGCCCGACGGAGCCCCAAGCTAGACGGCGTTCTTTCGCCCGGACTTCCGACATATGTTGCAACATCCAAAGTATCACCCGGCCTGAATGCACGGAATCGGCCCCGATTCCGTGCATTCAGGCCGGGTGATACCACGGAAGCTACACCTCTCATGACCTACGGCATCGCTCAGGGAGGCCTTTTTCGTGAGGCGGGCGCCCGGCGAGCAGGGTCGGGGGGCTGGGGGTGAGCCGCCGAAAACGGCCCGCCCCCATGCACCTCCGAGAACGCGACTACTTCCCGTGCGCCACGCATTCGACGCGCATGGCTCTGAAGGCGGCGAGCACGCGGGCGTATCGTACGGGGTCGCAGCCGATGCGGTCGATCTCGGCGATGTCGAGCACGTCCTTCTCGCGCCCGCTCGCGACCTTTGCGGCGCGGACGGCCTCGAGCGCGGCGTCGCCGAGGAGAGGTCGCCGCCCGCGCTGCTGTCAGGCTGATCGGCTAGAGGGAAGACGTCATGCGCGCCTCTTTAGGAGGGTACGTCTGATGTGATTGTACCCGTTGCGAAACCTATGGATGCACGCCCGTGCGCCTTCTCACGACACGTCTCCAGCCCCAATAACCAGTCCCGGCACCACCCCGCTCCTTCCGACAGAGTTGACGAAACGCTCTGCAGAGTCCGCCGAGACCCCAATGCCCACAAGGCGAGGCTGGCAAGAGAAGGTAAAAGCAGAATCCGGCTCCCTGATTTCGACGTGGCGTCGGATAGCCCCGCGAAACCCCGAACGGTAACCCCACATCGAAAAGCCGGAACCAGCAAGCGCTGGTTATTCCTAGCATGCGCGGCTCGTCACGAGCCCCACTTTCCTAGAAAGGGCAATGATGCTTTTCCGTCGCTTTCGGACTCAACCGCCCCGCCCAGAGCAGCGCCGGTGAAGATTACAAGAAACAACCTGTCGGTTGCGCCGGAAAACCGGCAGTCATAACTTCGCTTCCCCACCTCGCCGCGCGCGTTCGCGTACCTCATGAGGCCGCCTTCGTACCAGCGCCCGCCTCGGGCCTCACCCTACGGGCATAGCGCCCCAGATACGCCGCCCCAACGGCACACGGGAGCACCGGCGAGAGCGCCTGGGCGGCGAGGATGCCCGGGTAGCCGAGCGCAGGCACGAGCGCGGCGGCGAGCCCCACGCGGACCGCGACGGCGTCGAGTAGGGCGTTCACCGCGGCCAGCCTCGGCGCGCCCGCCGCTTGGGCGAACGAGTCGAGCGCGTACATGGCGGCGTAGGCTAGGCTGTTTGCCGAGCAGCAGGCGCGCAGGTAGAGCACGCCCGCGGACACCGCCTCGGGGTCGTCGGCGAAGAGGCCCACGAGCCGCGGGGCGGACGCCTGGACAAGAAGAACCACGAGTGAGGTCGCTCCCACCGATACGGCGAGGCCGGCCCGCGCGTACGCGAGCGCGCGCCGCCGGTCGCCGGCGCCCTCGCAGCGCGCCGCGGCGGCCGACACCGCCTGGCCCGCCGACCACACGGGCATCCCCGCGAGCGTGTTGGCCTTGGTCGCCGCCCCCGCGCCGGCGACGGCCGCCGTGCCGAAGGCGTTGGTCATGGACGTGATGGCGAGGTACGAGAGGTTCACGACGACCTGCTGGAAGGCAGCCGGCGCGGCGACGCGGGCGAGCTCCGCGAGGTCTCGGGCGCGGGGGCGCGCAGGCAGCGCCGAGCCGCGCCTCCCGGCGAGCACCGCCAGGGAGAGCGCCGCGGCGAGCGAGGACGCCGCCGTAGAGGACCACGCCGTGCCGGCGACGCCGAGCGCGGGCACGAGCGCGACGCCGCCCGCGCAGTTCACCGCGGCTACGGCGACGGCGAGCCACATCGGGGTGCGGGCGTCGCCGCGGGCGCGCATGACGGCGCCCGCGGCCGCGAGCAGGAAGGCGCCCGGCAGCCCCGCGGCCCACACGCGCGTGTAGGCGACGGCGCCCGCGAGCGCGTCGGCCGGGACGCCGAGCGCCGCGTAGAGCGGGGCTGCGAGGAGCGCGCACGGAAGCGCGACAGCGGCCGAGAGCGCGATCGCCACAAGGAGCGCCGCGCCCTCCGCCCGGGCGGCGCCGTCCTTCTCGCCCGCGCCGAGGCGGCGCGAGACGAGCACCGTGGCGCCGACGGCGAGCCCGAGCGAGAGCGAGTTGGCTACGAAGCCGACCATCGTGGCGTTGGCGAGCGCGGCGAGCCCCCGCTCCCCGACGAACGCCCCCACGACGAGCATGTCCACGACCTGGTCGGCGGACTGAAGCAGGTTGGCGCCGAGCGCCGGCAGCGCGAA
>DXAO01000052.1 GCA_019117005.1 Candidatus Collinsella stercoripullorum
AGCGCGAGCACATGACGCTCGTGCGCGGCCTCCAGCTCGTCGCCCTCGCGCTCCTCGACGAGGGCGAGGTGCGCCTCGGCGAGCGCGTCGTCGTAGACGGCCTGCGCGTTGCGGGCGGCCTCCTCGCGCACGCGCTTCGCGTCGGCCTCGGCGGCCTCGCGGGTCGCCTTCGCGCCGCGCTCGGCAGCGTGCTCGACGAACCGCGCGCCGGGGACGAACTCGCCGGTCACTGTGAGCTTGCGCCCGTCCTGAACGACGGTCGAGCCGACCGGGAGCGACTTCGGGAACGACTCGAAGAACCCCTCGCGGGGATTCTCCGCGATGCGGCGCACGGTGGCGACCGTCTCGTTGCCGTCCTCGTCGGTCGCGGGGAAGTAGCCGTTTTGCGCACGAGCGAGCACGTCGTCGGCCTCGGCCTCGGCGGCGGCGACGCCCTGCTCGTAGGCCCGCTGGTGCGTGGCGCGAAACTCGTCAAGTTCCATGTGCGCGCTGTCGCTCCGCTCGCGGTCGAGCCGGATGTCGTAGCCGTTCTCGGCGAACCACTGGTCAACCGCGTCCTCGAAGACGCCGCGCATCTCGGCGGTGTAGGTCGAGACGCGCGTGCAGCGGCGCTCGTACTCCTTGTCGGTCTCGGGCCGCGCCTTGCGCTTGCCCTTCGGCTTGATCATCTTGCGAGGCGGGTGCGCCTTCTCGATGCCCATGTCCTTGAGCGCCGCGTCCATGTTCATCGTGCCGTCGTCCGCGAGCACGGCGTCAATCTTGTGTGCGTGCGGGCTCTCGTCGAGGTGCAGGTCGATGGCGACGGTCTCGATGCACGCCTTGGAGCCGTTCGCGGCGGCGCGCGCGTTGAGGTCGGCCTGCCACTCGTTGACGGCCTTGAGCCCCGCGCGGAGCGCGGGCGTCGTATCGAACGTGGTCTCAATGTTCCCGACTTGCAGAATCGTCTCGTTCATCTGGTTGCGCTTCATGTCGCAAAACTCGTCGAACGTCTTCCGGCGGCCGGGGTTGCGCTTCCAACCGTCGGAGTGGACGGCGCGCTCGTACTCGCCGCCGAGTCGCGCCTTGTACCATTCCCGCGCGGCCTTGACGGTCGCGCCGACCTGACGCCCGCCGGTCAGCTCGGTGCCGTCCGGGTTGATGTGGACGTTGCCACGGCGGCCCCTCTTGAACTTCTCGTCATCCTCATGGTAGAGGCTGCCGTCGTTGTGCGCGAGCGAGTACCCGCCGCGCTGCGAGTGGACGCTCGCCTTCACCTTCTCGCCCATGTCGTGACCTCCATGATTCGCGTCGGCTGTTGAAACGGGCGTGCAGGGCGCGAGCCCGCACGCCCGTAACGCAGTACGTCGTGTGCTCCGCACACGACCGCCCCTGCGGGGCGCTGCGCCGTCCTCGCTCCGCTCGGACGGGGCGCAGGGGCCCCGGCACGAGGCCGGGACCCCGCGAGCGCGGCACTAGCCGCGCTGCTCCGCCTCAGCTGCGTCCCGGCGCGCCTTGCGCTCCGCGCGGCGGCGCCGGTCCTCGGCGAGCCGCCTCTGCTCGCCCTCCTCGAAGAGTGCCGCGAGCAGGTTGCCGACCGGCTCCGAGAGCGGCATCTGCCGCTGCTGCGCGGAGCGCACCAGCGCCTCGATGCTCGTCTCGAACGCGATGCGGGACACGCCCGCGTCGCGCTTCGCGGTCTGCTTCGCGATGCGCTCGGCGCGGTCCGCCTTGAGCTTCGCGAGGTGCGCCTCGGCGTCGGCGATGCGCTCGTCCATCGTCTTCTGCTTGGTCATCTTCGTTGCCTCCCGTTGTCTCGATTGAATCCGTCACTCGCTCGTCCGGTCGCGCGGGACTTGTGGCGGGTCCCGCGCTCCCTGCTCCTCCTCGGTCGTGCGGCGCGCTGCGCGCATCATGGCTCGACAACGCCTCACCCGCTTCTGACGCCGACGACACGCCCGTATGTACTCACGGCAGTCATCGAGAATCGCGCGCAAATCGTTCACGGCGATGCGCGGAAACTCGTTCAGCAGCTCCCCATATTCGTAGCGCGCCTCGTCGTCCAAAGCCTTGTTGCCGCGCACGTCAGCCTCAATCGCACGAATCGCGACCGAGAGCGCTTCGAGCGCCGCATCCGGTCGCCTGTTCAGCTCGTGATCCAGACAGCGCCCGGCGCATTCGTCGCCGTTGAGATACCAAAGGCGCACGATGTAGCGTGCCCATGCAATGCAACGTGCAACGTGGTCCCACGCCGGTCCCCTGCTCGTGCGCACGTCGAGCCGGATGCCGTGGTGTCGCAGCTCGCGGGCGTCCTCGAAGAAAACAAGTTCCTCCTCGTCGAGGAGCTCGCGGGCATGCTTACTCCGTGCCATCGCCGTCACCCCCTGCGGGAGCCGGGAGCGCGAGCGCCGGGAGCGGCTCGGGGGCCGGGAGTCTGCCCTTTGCGACGGCGCCGGCGATGCGGTCGCGAAACTTTTTCTGGAACTCCCGAACCACGCGGAAAATCTCGCCGGACGCCGTCAGCCGTCCACCATTGCACTTGGCGTCGATGTCGCGCACGATGAGGTCAAGAACGGCGTCGACGGAGAGCAGTCCATCGAACGGAGTGAACCGCCACGTGAGCGTCACCTCGTCGATTTCATCGAGCCCGTACTGGTCTTGTCCCGTGACGATTTCGGTCGTGTACGGCGCGCACTCCTCGGGGCGATACAGGCGGTAGCAGTAGCGCCCGTTCTCGCGCGGATTCATGACCTCGACGACATAGTTCATGCGCGCGATGGCTTGGTTGAGCGAGTCGAACCGAGCCTGACCTTTTCCGCCCTTCGGCATGAAATAGAACAGGTTGACGGGCGGCGTCGGCGTCGTAATCAGCGTCACGCGCTGCGCACCCGCACCCTTATTTCGATAGCGGAGTCCGAACGGGTCGCAGTCGGTGTTGTCAGTGAACGTCAAATAAGATTGGTAGTCAGGGAACGTCGCGCTGCGCATCTCGTTGATGACGACGATTTCGGAACCATCAAAGTCATCAAGCGGATTCCTGTTGGCGAGTCGCTGGGCATGCCACCTGCGCCGGTTGCCGCCCGGGAAATTCTCAAGGAGCCCGTCGCGGAGCGTCAGCGCGAGCTGAGTCTTGCCGCATCGCGAGGGGCCATAGAACATCGCATTAACTCGCTCGAACTCGGTCCCGATAGAGGTGGCGGTAGCGTTGAGCCAAATCCTCTTGTAGTTTTCGCAGGCCGAATCGATTTCGGAGGCGGCCGACTTCGAGACGGAGTAAATCTTGAACAGCTCGCAGGGCTTCGTCAGCTCGCCGTTCTCGTCGGGAACCATACGCATGATGTCGCTCATGCGGATGCGCCCGTCGGCGCACTCCTGCTGCAACCAGTCCACGCGCTCGCGGTACTTCTTGCGCGCCATGGTCGCGCGACCCTTGACCCATGCCTCCTTCCGCGCCTCGTAGATGTCGGTGTAGTCGATGTCCCCGACGATGGTCTCGACCTCGCTCGGGTTGTACTGGGTCTTGTCCGCGTACTTGATGTGAATAAGGTAGGCGAGCATATTCTCGTAGGCGTGCCCGCCGCTCTTCGGCTTCTCGATCATGTTCGACGGCACCCCGAGGGCACGCGCGATGGCCGAGAGCGAGAGGCCCGACTTCTTGTCCACGGCGCGCCCAACGATGTGCACGTGCCAGTACTTCGGCGCGCCCGGAACGAACTTCGAGCTGCCGCCGTCGGCGAGGTAGTCGTCCACCGTGTAGACGTCCCGGTTGTGCAAGATAATGTAGAACTCGCCAATGTCCATCCCGGCGTCAATGAGCTTCCCGACCATCCACTCGCCGAGCGGCCTGACATTTGCGAGCCTCGCCGCTTCGAGCGCCGCGAGCCCGGCGTCGTCCCAATCGGGGTAGAGGTCTCGGTCGAGCTTAAAGCTCGCCGTGAAGAGCTGGAGCGGGGCCTTGCGCTTCGCCTCGCCCTTGGCCTTTCCGGGATGCAGGTCGCGCCACTCCTGCGCGGCGTCGCGAACAGCCTGCGGCCCACCTTCGATGAGCTTCACGCCGCGCATCTTGTTTGACTTGTCGCGCCATCGATGCTTGTCCCACGCGTCCCAGTGTGAGCGGATGCAAGCCTGCACGTCCTCGTCGAAGTAGGGGAGCATCGCCATCTGCAACGCACGCGTGCTTTTCCCGAGCCCGCCGAGGCCCACACTTACGAACGTCTGCCAGCCCTCAAGCGCATCCTCAAGCTTATCCATGAAGGTCAGACGAGGGTTGCCGTTGTCATCCGTGCGAAGCACCTCGACGGTTGCCTCGGTGTAGCGCGCGCGGATTTCTCCCGCGTGCGCGGCCGCGAACGCCTCCGCGCCCTCGGCCGTCTTGATTGTCTTCAAAGGTCGCCCGCCACGGCCGGTCGCCTGCGTCGCCTGGGGCATCTGCGCCATGAGCGCGGCGTTCGCGGCACGAACCCTCTCGTCGAGCGCGGGCGCGGCGGCCGCAATCTCGTCGCGCCGAGCGAGAATCTGCTCGATGCGCACGATGTCCGGGTCGTCGTCCGCCTCGTCGCCGTGGAGGCCGCCCGCAATCTCGTTGTACTCGAATTCGAGGCGGCCGTCCTCGGCGCGCAGGGCGGCCAGCTCGGCCGTGAGCGCGGTGATGTTGCGCACGTCGTCTTCGAGGGTCGGCGCGGCGGCCGTCTTCGGGGTCTCGTCAGCCATGCAAAATCGCCTCCCGAGCGCAGGGAGGTTTTTGACAAGACTTGGAATAGTTAATTTCGATGAAACTCTGAAATTCGCTAACTATTACACCCAAGTCTCGAAAAAAACTCCCTAAAACCGCAGGTAAATAGGGGTGCTCATGTTGCAAAACAGGAAAACCGCAGGTAAACGGCCGTTTTTTAACTATTACACCCAAGTCTCGAAAAAAACCCCGGGAAAACGGCCGGGCGAAACGAGCGAGCCCGCGAGTCGAAAAAACTCGAAACAGGCCGCTGACCTCGGCAAATAGGCCGTCGGGGGCGGCCATCGACAAGCCCTGGCCGCCCCCGCGCGCTATACGGTTCGGGGTTTCAGACCAGACTTGTGCAAAGACAACCCCGAAAATCGGGGATTTTTTCATTTGCATGCCCAAATTCGGAATCAAGCCCGGATTTTTGGCCCCAAACATCCTTTGAATGGTCATCGCGACCACCTAGCGCAGCAGCTCGGCGAGCTTCGCGCGGCCCTCGGCGGAGAGCACGGGCGCAGCACTGGCGATGCGCTTCGCAAGGCGCTCGACGAGTTCGGACTCGTTTACGACGGGCTCACGTGCCGCGACGCAAGCGTCCAAATCGGCGCGCGAGACCATGCGGAGGCGACCGCTAGTGAACGAACGGACGGAACCGCTCTTGACCCAGCGGTCAATGGTCGAGCGGGATGCAATGCCCTGCGCAGCCGCATCCCTGATACTGATGTAATCGTCGGTCTTGTTGGTCGGCACAAAAATCACCCCAGACAGCTAGAGAGCTGTCCGAGGCGACCGTCGTTTCCCCGAACTATGCCTTTTTGTGCCAGCTCTTCGCGGACGGTGCAATCGGAGGCGGGAAGCCTCGCGCGTGCGCACAAGCGGCGCGCCGCTGATGCGACGCTGCGCACGCTCGCGAGCGTATAGACGCTCGCGAAACTGCATCGGCCGGGCTGGGCGGGTCTCGCTCAATCAAGCGAACGCGCGACAGCGAGCGACAGTAAATCGTTCGCCGAACAACTCGCACGGTCCCTGCTCATCAGGACCCCACGCTTTCGGTCGTCGACTGTAATATACCACATAACCCACGCTCTTATAACTTTTGTCGATTCCCTGTGTTTGTCGTGATCGCGATCCTGGCGATCATCGCATTCCGCGACAAGGTGGGCGAGCTGTGGGACGCGATCGCGTCGGGGATCAACAGCCTGTGAGGGGGCGCGGGCGGGGGATGCTCGCGCTGGCGGCGCTGTGCGTGCTCGTCGCCGCGGCGGCGTGGGTGCTGACGCCCCGTCCCGAGGCGGATGGGGGCGCCGGCGGCGGGGGCGGCGCCGTCCCGGAGCAGGGTGCGCCGTCCGTCCTCGCCCCGGCCGCCCCGTCCTCGTCCGAGCGCTTCCTCGCCGACCTGGAGCGGGGTGCGCGGGACGGGGGCGGGCCCTCCGCCGTGGCGTGGGAGGTGCCGGGCGACCTGCCCGGCCCCGCCTCGGAGGTCCTGAGCGCCTACCGCGCGGTCCCCACCGCCTCGCTCGCGGTGAGCGGGTACCTGGACCTCAAGGGGAACGTGTGGGGCGCCGTGGTGCGCGACTCCCGGGGCTGGGTGGACGTGGTGCACGTGTCGACGACGGAGGCGGCCGAGCGGACGGAGGTCCGGGTGGCGCGCCTGGCAAGGGAGGACCTGTGAGATCGGGGGGACGGGATGGGTCTGCGGGACCGATGGGGCGCCTGCGGGCGTCCGTGCGGGAGGATGCGGCGCAGGCATCGCTCGAGTACGCCCTCACGGTCGCCGCGCTCGCGGCGGTTGCCGTCGCGCTCGCGGCGCTGTGGCGCGCCGGCGAGGACGGGACGCTCGCGCGGCTCGTCGAGCAGGCGGCGTCCCATGCGCTGGCAGGGACGGGGCCGCTCGATATCGCGCTGTATTGAGGGGCTGGGCGACGAGACGGCGCAGGCGACGGTCGAGGCCGCGTTCCTGCTGCCGACCTTCCTCACGCTCATCCTGCTGGCGCTCCAGCCGGTGTGCGTGCTCTACACGCGCAGCATCATGGAGTCCGCCGCGGCCGAGACCGCTCGGCTGGCGGTGACCTCCGCGGACGCCGACGCCATGCGGGCGTTCGCGCTGCGCCGCCTCGCCGCCGTGCCCGACGTCTCGATCTTCCACGCGGGCGGACCGCTCTCATGGGAGGTGGAGGTCGCGCGGGCGGGTGCGGGCGATGGGGGCGCGGGGGCGCCGCGCGGGGTCGAGGTCACGATCTCGGGGGCGGTGCGTCCGCTGCCCGTGATCGGGGCGTTCGCCTCCGCGCTCGGGGAGACGAATGCAAGCGGGGACGTGCTGTTGGAGGTGACCGTGGGCTATGAGGGGAGACCGGGCTGGCTCGAGGGCGACTACGGGGAGTGGGTCGCCATCTGGGGGTGAGCGCGTCCCGCGGTGCGGGATCGACCTGTTCATCGAGGACGGGGCGTACACGACGCTCGCCGCCGCCGTGACGATCCTGGTGGTGCTCGCGCTGCTGTTCTCGTCGGTGACGGCGGTGTGGAGCATGTCGCGGGCGGGCGACGTCCAGGTGAGCGCGGACGCGGCCGCCCTCGCGGGCGCCAACGTGGTGGCGTCCTACTCGACCGCTGCGACCGTGGTGGATGCGAGCGTGGCGAGCCTTGGCTTCGCGGGGCTCGTGACGACCGGCGTGGGGCTCGTGGGGCTGCTCGTGCCCCCGGCGAGCGCCGCGGGGGCCGAGGCGGTCGATGCGGGGATGCGCATCCTGGATGCGCGCAACAGGTTCGCCGCCTCCGCCTCGAAGGGGCTGAAGGCGCTCGAGGGGTCGCTGCCCTATCTCGTCGGCGCGAACGCCGCGCGCCTGTGCGCAGGCCAATCCACCGAGGAGCTCTCGTACACGGGGATCGCGCTGGCGGTCCCGCGCGACTCCGCGTCCGAGTTCCCCGCCCTCGAGGGCGCCGGCGTGGACACGTCGGGGCTCGAGGAGGCCTCCTCGGATCTGGAGGAGGCGGCGTCGGAGCTCGCCCGCGCATCGGAGGAGACGGCTGCCGCGAAGGAGCGGGCGTGGATCGCGGACTGCGGCCGCGCAGGGAGGAGCATGCAGGAGCGGGCGGCGAGCCTCACGGGGCTCCCCGCGGCGCAGAACCCCGACTACGCGTCCAGCATCACCTGGGAGCCGGCGGTGGCGCTCGAGCGCGCCCGCGCATACTACCGCTGGCGGCGCGACCACGAGCGGCCCGAGGGCGGCTCCGTCGAGGAGCGCGCGGACTCCGCGGCGCGTCTGGCCTTCTACCGGTTCGCCTGCGAGCAGATGGAGCGCGCCGAGGTCGGGGAGAGCGGGGGCAGGTTCGAGTCGACGGTGCCCCTTCTGCCGAGGAACACGGAGGGGGTGCGGCGGACGGAGCTGTTCACCGAGGCGGTGTGGCCCGCGTCCATGGAGCCGGAGGGCCTGACCCTGCATTACGGGGCGGACTGCCCGGGGGCCACCGGCGGCGCGCCGGCGTCCCTGCCGCTCTCCGCCCTGGAGGGGGGAGGCGCCCGACAGTGCCCCACATGCCGGTTCGATGTGGGAGACGTGGGGAAGGCTCCCGCCGCGTCGACCTCGATCGACAACGGGTTCGAATACCACCTGCGCGAGTTCACCCTCGCGCTCGAGGACTACGCGGGGTGCCGCAACCGGGAGCTGGAGCTCGAGGAGCGAGCGCGAGAGGAGGCGGGATCGGCCGGCGACGCCTTCGGCGAGGCGCTGGAGGCCCTCGCCTCCAAGCGCCCGCGCATCGCGCCGCCCGGGCGCTTCGGCTGCGTGGCGCTCGCGGTGTCGGGCGAGGCCTCCTCGCCCGAGGAGCTCGACACCGCGTTCAACGATGCCGCCGAGCTCGGCCGTCGCGGCGCGGTGTCCGCGGCGGCGCTCGCGCCCGATGCGGCGACGCGCGAGAACAACGTGCTCTCGTCGTTCTTCTCAAGCCTCGAGGAGCGCGCGGGGGAGGACGGCGTCGTGGGTCTCGTGGGCGGCGTCATGGATCTCTGGGGGTCCCTGCTCGTCTCATACGGGGACCTCGGTGCCGGCTTGGAGCAGGCCATGGACGGGCTCGTGGGAGACGTCGAGGCCATGGGAGCCGGCCCGATCGCCCGTTGGCTCTCCGACCGGCTGGCGGACCTGATCGGCGCCCTCGGGCTGGAACCGGTGGACCTGAGCCTCAAGAAGCCGGTGCTCACCGATTCCGCGCAGGTCATCGAGCGCTCGGGCATGGCGGGGCTCGCGGACGTGCAGGGGATGCTGCGCGCGCTGCCGCTCGGGACGACCGACCCCGAGGCGATCTTCCAGGCGGTCGGGTACCAGGTGGGGGAGTACCTCGCGTCGATGGAGTTCACCATCGCCGAGATCCCCCTGCCCGGCGGAGGCTCCATCCCGCTCACGATCAGGCTGCGCGATGTCGCGGGGGTGGGGTCGTGACCGGGTTCGGGGCGTCCGGCGGGCGCGCGGGCGCATCGGGTCCTCGCGTGGCGGCGCGCCCGCCTCGCCTCCGCCGGGCCCCGGGGTCGGGCGCCTTCGGGTTTACTGCCTGCGCGCGGGTTCTGGGCGGGGATGCGGCGCAGGCGACCGTCGAGATGGCCGTGACGGCGCCCGTGCTCATCGTCTTGGCGCTCATCGTGTTCAACACGATGTCCTTCGCGTCCGCGGTCGCGCGGTTCGACCGCGTGGCGCCCGATATCGTGCTCGCCCACGGAGTGAGCCCCGAGGGGGACGGCGGCATGGCTGCGGTCGATGCCGTGGAGTCCCATCTGGGCGATGCGATGGAGGGCTACGACCTCGAGATAGAGGTGACGTGCGAGGACGCGGCCGCCGACGGGTCGATGCTCTCGCTCGTCGGGGGTCTTCGCACCTATCGGTGCACGATGCGTTACGCGCCCTGGCCGAGCGGCCTCTCGATCGCGGGGGTCGACCTCGGGGCACCCGCGCTTCTGTCCCATGAGCGGTCGGTGACGGTCGATCCGTGGCGGCCCGGGGCGGTGATGTGAGGTGCGCCCGTCCTCCATCGGCGGCGCGGGACTCCAGCGCGCCCTCTGCGCCCTGGGTTGGCGGCCCGCCCGCCTTCACGTCGCCGAGGGGTTTCTCGACCGGCTGCTCGGCATGACGGTGCGCCGTCCCCAGACGGGGGAGGGAGAACCCCTCGTCATGGCCTTCCCCCGCTGCGCATCGGTGCACACCTGCTTCATGCGCTATCCCCTCGACATCGCGTTCGTCGACCGGGAGGGGAGGGTGCTCCGCCTCGTGGAGGGGGTCGGTCCGTGGCGGTCCGTGCGCTGCCCCGGGGCCGTCGCGGTGCTCGAGCGGGCCACTCCGTCGCGCGGGGAAGCCGCGTCGCACGGTCGCGGGTCTCGAGGCGGTACCGAGCGTCCGTCGACGAGCGGGACGGTGGGGGCGGAGCACGGATTCTGACGGCCCCGCCCGCCGCCCGCGAGCCGTCCGGGAAGAGCGGCACGCGGCGAGCAAAAGGTGCCGATAGGACGCACCGGCCTCGCTGGAGGCTGGGTGTATCAAGATGATTTCCCTTATTGAGATATACCGTATATAGAGTACTATAGAATATATACGGTATGGATTTGAGGAGATATGGGATACCGAGTTCTCATCGACCATATCGTTACCTGGCTTGACGCGCAGGATGACAGGACCGTCGCGGGCGTCGCTGCCGCAATCGAAAGCCTCGAGCGCGAGGGGCCGACGTTGGGGAGGCCGCTGGTGGACAGGATTCACGGGTCGCGGGTCCACAACCTCAAGGAGCTGCGTCCCGTCTCTCCTCCGGGTAGGCGGGTCCGGATCCTGTTCGCGTTCGATCCCGACCGCAGGGCGGTTCTGCTCGTGGCGGGCGACAAGGCGGACGGCACGTCGAGACGGAAGTGGGGCGGATGGTACCGGAGGAATATCCCGATCGCCGAGAGGCGGTACCGGTGCCATATCGAACGGATGGGTGGTGCCGATGGATATCCATGAGTATCTTCGGGAGCGCGGGGTCTCGGAGGCCGAGGTCGAGCGCGCGCGTCAGGCGACCGAGGAGAAGGTGCGCGCGTACACGCTTGCGCAGGCGCGGAAGCGCTGCGACCTCACACAGCGCGACGTCGCGTCCCGCATGGGCGTGAGCCAGAAGCGGATATCCCAGCTCGAACGCGGGGACATCGGGTCGGCGCGCATCGACACGCTCCGAAGATACGCCGAGGGCATCGGCGGCACGCTGGTGGCCTGCGTGGAGCTGCCCGATGAGGTGATACGCCTCGTGTGATGCCGTTCCCGTCCTCACGGACAGCGGCCCCGCCCGCCGTCGCCCGCGGGCCGTCCGGGAGCGCGCGAAAATTCTTTCAAGATTCCCCTTGACCCGAAGGGGTGATTTGTTAAACTGTACGAGCTGTCGTTCGCGACAGGAACGGCCAGATAGCTCAGTTGGTAGAGCAGAGGACTGAAAATCCTCGTGTCAGGGGTTCGAATCCCTTTCTGGCCACCATTTGATGTTGAAAGCGTCCGTCGTGAGCACGTCGGGCGCTTTTTTCGTATCCGCCGGGATCATGTCGCGAGGCGGCTGCCCGGCGCGGCGCTACAGGGGAGGTACCACCCATGTCAGGTCTGAAGGAGAGGATCCGCGGCGTCAACCTGTCCGGCTGGTTCATCTTGGAGCCTTGGGTCACGCCCTCGCTGTTCGCCGCCACCGGCGCGACGAACGAGACGGAGCTGCAGCAGGTCCTGGGCTCGGCTGAGTACAGCGAGCGCCTGCGCCGCCACTACGAGACCTTCGTCAGCGAGTTCGACTTCAACCGCATGGCGGCCATCGGCTTCAACGCCGTGCGCCTGCCCGTGCCCTGGCACGTCTTCGGCTCCCAGGGCGACTCCCTCGCGCACATCCCCGCGATCGACTACGTCGACCGCGCGATGGAGTGGGCGGCGAAATACGACATGCGCGTCCTGCTCGACCTGGCGACCGTCCCGGGCGGCCAGGGGGACTCGAACGAGGGCGCCACGACCCCGGAGACCGCCGCGGACTGGCATTCCACGAGCAACGGCCGTCATGTCGCGCTGAACGTCCTCGACAACCTGGCCGAGCGCTACGGCTCCCACGACGCGCTGCTGGGCATCGAGCTTCTGGACTCGCCGGTGATGAGCGTGCGGCGCGGCCTGTTCAACATGACCGAGGGCATCCCCAGCCACTACCTGCGCAACTACTACCGCGACGCCTACGAGCTCGTGCGGGCGCGCATGGGCGACGACAAGCTCGTGGTGTTCTCCGCCTCCGGCCATCCCGAGATGTGGAAGCGCTTCATGAGCGGCTCCAAGTACCGCAACGTGTGCATGGACGTCCACCTGTACCACTACCGCGACGACACCGCGGTGGACATCACCTCGCCCCAGGGCATCTCCCAGGCCGTCGCCCGCAACCGGCGCCTCATCCGCACGGCCCGCTCCTGCGGATTCCCGGTGCTGGTGGGCGAGTGGTCCGCCGCCGCGGTGCTGTCGAGCTCGAGCGTGACCCCCGAGGGCCGCGCCGCCTACGAGCGCGTGTTCATCTCGAGCGAGCTGGCGAGCTTCGCCGAGGCGGCCGGCTGGTTCTTCCAGACCTGGAAGACGGAGAAGCGCATCCCCTCGTGGGACGCGCGGGTCGCGCTGGCCCCGCTCGAGCGCGCGATGATCGACTAGCCATGGAGAGACGGGAGGGCGCCGGCCGCCTGTACGTCGTGGGCACGCCGATCGGGAACCTGGGCGATATCACGCCGCGCGCGGCGCAGGCCTTCCGCGCGGCGGATGCGGTCTGCTGCGAGGACACGCGCGTCACCGCGAAGCTGCTCGCGCACCTCGAGATCTCGCGCCCGCTCGTCCGCTGCGACGAGAACGTCATGGCGGCGCGGGCCCCGCAGCTCGTGGACCGTCTGCTGGCGGGCGAGACGCTCGCCTTCGCCTCCGACGCGGGGATGCCGGGCGTCTCCGACCCCGGCCAGGTGCTCGTCGACGCGGCGCGCTCCGCGGGGGTCGACGTCGAGGTGGTCCCCGGCCCCTCCGCCTGCGTGACCGCCCTGGTCGCCAGCGGCATCCCGTGCGAGCACTTCTTCTTCGAGGGCTTCCTGCCGCGTCGCCCCGGGGAGCGCGAGCGGCGCCTGCGCGAGCTCGCCGGAGTCCCCGGTGCGCTGCTGTTCTACGAGTCCCCGCACCGCGTGGAGGCGACGCTCGAGGCCATCGCCCGGGTGTTCCCCGCACGGGAGGCGGCTCTGTGCCGCGAGCTGACCAAGCTCCACGAGGAGGTCCTCCGCGACGCCGCCCCCGCGCTGCTCGAGCGCGTGCGCGAGCGCGGCGAGATGCGCGGCGAGATGGTGGTCGTGGTCGCGCCCCCGGCGCCCGGCGAGCTGCCGGGAGCGGCCTTCGCCGCCCCCTCCGCCGAGGATGCGGCCGCGGCGCTCGAGCGCGACATCGCCTGCGGCCTGGCAGAGGGGGAGTCCGCGGGCGCCCTGGCGAAGCGCCTCGCCCAGAAGTACTCCCGCCGCAAGCGCGAGGTGTACGCCCTGGTGCTCGAGGCGCAGGAGCAGGACGGGGAAGCCTAGGGGGCGTCTCACGGGCTCGGGGCGCCGTCTGCCCGCCGTTGCGTATGGTCGACGCACCCCGCATGCGCTAGAATGGCGGATTGACTGCATATCCAGCCTGTTTGACCGCATCGAGCACGAAGGGGACTGCCTCCATGGAGCACACCAAGCCGTCCTACTACATCACCACGCCCATCTACTACGTGAACGCCGCGCCGCATCTGGGCACCGCCTACTCCACGATCATGGCGGACGTCCAGGCGCGCTTCCGCCGCGCGACGGGCTATGACGTCAAGTTCCTCACCGGCATGGACGAGCACGGCCAGAAGGTGGCCGAGGCCGCGGAGAAGCACGGTCTGTCCCCGCAGGAGTGGTGCGACTCCCAGGCCCCGCTGTTCCATGAGCTGTGGGACGAGCTCGAGATCTCCAACGACGACTTCATCCGCACCACCGAGGAGCGCCAGAAGCACGCCGTCCAGTACCTGTGGGAGCGCATGCGCGAGGCGGGTTACATCTACAAGGGCAGCTATGACGGCTGGTACTGCGTGCCCGACGAGACCTACTTCACCGAGACCCAGGTGGAGAAGGCCGACGAGGAGCGCGGCACCAAGGGCGAGCACCTCTGCCCGGATTGCGGCCGCCCGCTCGAGCGCATCCAGGAGGAGAGCTGGTTCTTCAAGCTCTCCGCGTTCCAGGACCGCCTGCTCGCGCTCTACGACGAGCACCCGGAGTTCGTCCAGCCCGATTTCCGCATGAACGAGGTGCGCACCTTCGTCGCCGGCGGCCTGCAGGACCTCTCCGTGTCGCGCAACACCTTCGACTGGGGCATCCCGGTGCCCTTCGATGACGGGCACGTCACCTACGTGTGGTTCGACGCGCTGCTGAACTACATGACCGCGGTGGGCTACGGCGTCGACGCGCCCGAGGCCCGCGAGGACTTCGCCTACCGCTGGCCCGCGCAGACCCATATCGTGGGCAAGGACATCATCCGCTTCCACTGCGTGATCTGGCCCGCCATGCTCATGGCCATCGGCGAGGCGCTGCCCGAGCACGTCTTCGCCCACGGCTTCCTCACCGTGCGCAACGAGGAGACCGGCAAGGCAGAGAAGATGAGCAAGTCCCGCGGCAACGCCATCGCCCCGCGCGAGGTGATCGAGCTCATGGGCGTCGAGGGCTACCGGTATTACTTCATGACCGACGTGGTCCCCGGCTCCGACGGCGCCATCTCCTTCGGCCGCATGAAGCAGGTCTACAACGCCGACCTGGCGAACAGCTGGGGCAACCTCGTCTCCCGCTCGCTCAACATGAGCGCGAAGTACTTCGACGGCTGTGCCCCGGCCAAGCCCGCGGACGTCGCCGCGTATCCGAACCCGCTGGCGGAAGCGGCCGACGGCCTTGCCGGGCGCTATGCCGACAAGATGGGCTCCTTCGCGTACGGCGAGGCGGCGGCGCAGGTCATGGAGCTCATCCATGCGGCGAACCACTACATCGAGGACTCCGAGCCCTGGGCGCTCGCCAAGGACCCGGCGCGCGCCGACGAGCTCGCCTTCGTGATCTACAACCTGCTCGAGGCCATCCGTATCTCCGCGCACCTGCTCGCCCCGTTCATGCCGAGCACGAGCGCCGAGGCGTTGCGCCGCATCTCCTGCGCCGATGAGGCGGGGTGCGACGACCTGGTCGCCGCCTGCGTGTGGGGCGGGCTGGCCGGCGGCGCGCCCGTGGAGAAGGGCGAGGCCCTGTTCCCGCGTCTGGTTGACTAGCGTCCCCGCGCCCGGACGGACACCGGGTATCGAATCCGATAGCGCCTCGTTCGGGGCGGTCGCCCTCGCCGTGCTCCGCGGGAGCCGGCGCGCGGCGGCCGCCCCGTCCGCTGTTGCGCAACAGCGGACGTGTTTTGGGCGGCTACCATGGAAGGCGGTACCGCGACCCGGGCAGCTCCCGGGAGCCATGGTGAAAGGAGTCCCGATGTTCTGTTCCTCCTGCGGCGCGAAGGTCGCCGACACCGCGCGCTTCTGTCCGATCTGCGGCGCCGCGCTCGCCGCTCCCGACGTCCCCTCCGCCGCGCCTTCCGCGCCCGCATCCGGTGCGTCCCCGGTTCCGGATGCCGGATTCGCCGCGCCCGCGCAGCCCGTCGCGCAGGTGTCCGGATCCCCCGCGGCCGCCGTCCCGGGGCAGGGCTTCGCCCCGCAGGCGCCGGCTCAGCAGGTGCCGGCCCAGCAGGCGCCCGTCGCCTATCCGCAGACGCCCGTCGTCGGGGTGCCGTATCCGGCCGCTGCGGCCGAGCCGCCCATGAAGTGGTACAAGTTCGTGATCTGGGTCCAGCTCTTCTTGAACGCGCTGCTGCTCGCGGTGACGACGTTCCAACTTGCACAGGGGGCGTTCACCTTCGTCAGCGGCGTCTTCCCGTCGTTCGCCGCAGCGTACGGGTACGTTCCCGGAGAATGGGTGCTGTTCACCGTCTTCAACGCCGTCTTCGCCGTGCTGTTCTGCGCGCTCGCGGTGATGTGCATCGTGGTGCGCCAGGAGCTCGCCGCGTTCAGGCGCGTCGGACCGATGCACTACTACGTGCTGATGGGCGCCATCATTGGCGTGCAGCTCCTCTACATCGTGATCCAATCCCTGACGATGGGCACGCTTCTCATGAACCCGGCTTCCTTCTCGGGGCTGTTCTTCGCAGTGGCCATGATCTTCATCAACAAGGCGTACTTCGACAAGCGCATGCACCTCTTCGTCAACTAGGGGCGCTTACCGGCCGTGACCGCCGGCCTGTCGCTGAGCGCCCCGGGCGCTCCCGTGCGGGGCGGTCGCCCTGCCGCGTCGGCTGGCCCGCCGCGTGCGCACGGGGCGGGTACGAGTCGTTCCGCTGTGCGCTCCTGCCGCGAACTGTCCGCTGCGTACGCACGGGGCGCTCACCGGTCCGACGCGGTCGTATCTGGCGGTCTCACAGAGGTTTGCCGCCGCGGCCCTCGCGGCGCGCGGTCGGGGCGATAATACGGGGGCGGGGCCGGGACCTCTCGGCGCCCGCCCTCCGGTTTCCCCGACCCGCCCGCGGGCCCGCGCGCCCGTCCGATTGGAGCACGATGACGACATCGCCGCTGGCTAACCCGGGCGCGACGCGCGCCCTGCTCGAGACCTACGGGCTCGCCACCAAGCACCGGCTCGGCCAGAACTTCCTGGTCGACAACCATGTGATCGAGAAGATCATGGACCTCGCCGCGCTCGACGGCACCGAGCGCGTGCTCGAGGTGGGGCCGGGCATCGGCACGCTGACGCTGGCGCTCCTGCAGGATGCCGCGCGCGTGACCTCCATCGAGGCCGACCCGGAGCTCGAGCCGGTCCTGCGCACGCATGCGCTCGAGCACGAGGGGTTCCGCTACATCATGGGCGACGCGCTGAAGGTCGACCCCGCGCGCATCGCCGAGGTGACGGACGGGGAGCCGACCGTGCTCGCGGCGAACCTCCCCTACAACGTGGCCGCCACGATCATCCTGCAGTTCTTCCAGACCATGCCCGCGCTCGAGCGCGCCGTGGTGATGGTGCAGAAGGAGGTCGCCGACCGCATCGCGGCGCACCCCGGGACCAAGGCGTACGGCGGCTACACCGCGAAGCTCGCGCTGCTCGCGCGGGTGACGGGCCGCTTCGAGGTCCCGCCGCGCTGCTTCATGCCGGCGCCGCACGTGGACTCCGCCGTGGTGCGGCTCGAGCGCGACCCCGCGCGCGGGGAGGCTCTGGCGCAGGTTCCGGGCGCCGACCCCGCAGCCTCCGTCTCCGCCGTGATCGACGCGGCGTTCGCCCAGCGCCGCAAGACGATCCGGAACTCCATGTCGTCGTCCGGCTTCGACAAGGGCGCGCTCGACGCGGCGTTCGGTGCCTGCGGCATCGCGCCGACGGCGCGCGCCGAGACGCTCTCCGTCGAGGATTTCGTGCGGCTGACCGCCGCTCTGGACGAGTAGGGGCGCGCGGGACGGGGCGCGGCGCCCTGGCGCGCATGAAGAGGCGAGGAGAATCCCCATGAGCAGACGGCACGGCCAGTCGGGTCAGATCGCGCAGGTGCGGGAGGCGGGCGGCGACGTCCCCTCGACCTCGCTGCGGTTGAGCCTCGCGTGGATGAAGAAGGGCAGGCTCTTCGAGCCCCCCGCGCTGCCCGGGCCCGTCGCCGACACCCATGCGCACCTCATGAGCTTCTGGAAGGTCGATCCGGTCTCGGCGCTCGCGCGCGCCGCGGCGGCGGGTGTGGCGCAGCTCACGACGATCTGGGACCCCCTTGCCGACGCGCGCTGCGCCGCGACGGCGCCGGCGTTCCACGACGTGCTCGAGGCCTGGGTGGCCGAGGCGCGGGATCTGTTCGAGCGCGGCGTCGCCGAGGGCGCGATCGACGGGGGATCCGCCGAGCCGCAGCTGTTCGACCATATCCGCTACCTCGCGGGCGTGCATCCGTACGGGGCGCCCCGCTACGACGACGCCGTGCACGCGCGCGTCGCCGAGGCGCTCGACGACCCGCTGTGCGCGGGCGTCGGCGAGATCGGGCTCGACTACCATTTCGACGCCGACGACGACATCGAGGCCGCCCCGCACGACGTGCAGATCAGCGCGTTCGCGCGCCAGCTCGAGCTCGCCTGCGCGCGGAACCTGCCCGTCGAGCTCCACCTGCGCCATGAGGACGCGGACGAGGGGCGCGCGTCGCATGCGGACGCGTACCGGGTGCTGGAGGAGGTCGGCGTGCCCGAGGCGGGCTGCGTGCTCCACTGCTTCGGCGAGGACGCGGACACGGCGCTGCGCTTCACCGACCTCGGCTGCCATATCGCCTTCGGCGGCGCGGCGACCTTCTCGCGCAATGAGGAGGTGCGCGAGGCCTTCGCCGCCTGCCCGCTCGACCGGATCCTGTTCGAGACGGACTGCCCCTATATGGCGCCCGAGCCCATCCGCGGGCTCGAGTGCGAGCCGGCGATGATCTGCCAGACGGCGGCCGTCCTCGCGGCGGACCGCGCCGAGCGCACCGGGGAGCGCGTAGAGGACATCCTCACCGCCGCCTGGGTGAACGCGCAGGGGCTGCTGGGCTGAGGCCCGCGGCGTCCGGGCACCCGGCGGGCGCGTAGCGGAAGTTCACCATGGCCATCTGGGCGGGCGAGACGATCGTGATATCGGGGTTCCGGCGGCATTCGTCCTCGGCCCACCGGGCGAGCGTGAAGCCGTGCTCCACGGCGGACGCCAGGCCGTCGGAGCCCATCCGCCTGCAGAAGCAGCTGTTCGTGCACAAGGGCAAGCCGATGGCGGGTCCGCTGCGCGCCTTCGTCGAGCTTGCCGGGGAGATGCTCTAGCCGCTGCGCGCCCGGGGCGGGGCCGCATCGGCGCGGGCCGCCGAGGAGGGCACCGGAAGAACCCTTCGGGCCGGCCCGCTGTGGCACAATAGGGTGTTACATGGATCGGACCGGCAGCGGACGCGAGGGTGCACGATGGGCAAGAAGCGCAAGGGCAGGCAGAAGAAGCAGAAGGTCACCAAGGCGGACCTGCTGGAGGCGGACCGCCGCGCCGCGGAGCAGGGGACGGGGGAGACCGACCGCGTGAAGCGCATCCGGGAGTACCGCTCCGAGCCCGCGAAGCGCCGCAGCGTGGACAACGACATCCTCTTCGAGCTGCCGTCCGGCAAGGCGATGACCGCCGTGCTGGCGGTCGGCCTCGTGCTGTACGTGGTCTCATGCGTGCTCTCTATGCTGGGCGCGGCGGATATCCAGAGCGTGCCGCGCTACGCCTCCTACGCGCTGTTCGTCGTGAGCTTCGTCCTGTTCGTGTTCGCCCGGACGAAGGCCAAGCGCCTCACGGCGGAGCGGCGCGCGTCCGAGGAGTAGCGCGCAGCTGGGGCCCCGCGCGGCCGCCTTCTATGGGATGGTTCACACATCGTCCATGGACCGGTATGCCGAAATGCTTACATGAGCGCGCGGATGCGCCTCGATTCTTGACGAAACCCGCTGCGGCGGACGTCGATTCCTTACCGTGTGACGACCCGGTAAGGAATCGCGCCCCACATCCGTAAAGGCGGGTCAGCATCGTGCATTGAAACGCCGCCGATGGGGCCCGCGCCCTTGCGACCGCATACTATCGTCTCCGGTGCACGGCCGCCGTCCTGCGGCCGTGAGCAGGGGGAATGCCATCCCCCTCCCTTGACAGTGCGCCGGCATCGCCCGGCATCCGGAAAAAGACGAACGTGTCCAAGATCATCGATTCCCAGCTGTCCCGCCGCTCGTTCCTCGGCCTGTTCGGCATCGGCGCCGTGACCGCCGGCCTGGGCCTCGCCGGCTGCGGCGGCGATGCCGACAAGGGCGGCGCCGCGACCGGCGGCGACTCCGGTTCCGCCTCCAGCGACAGCCTCGAGAAGATCACGATGGTGTGGCTTCCCAACGAGTCCGCCGCCGAGTTCGACGCGGGCCGCGAGGAGTTCGGCCGCGTGCTGTCCGAGTACGCCGGCATCGAGGTCGAGCTCATGACCACCACCGACTACAACGTCGCCATCGAGGCCATCGCCTCCGGCAAGGCCCAGATGGCCAACCTCGGCGCCGAGGGCTACATCCAGGCCCAGGAGAAGAACGGGAACGTCCACGCCCTGTTCACCACCTCCGACACCGAGGGCACGCTCGACGGCGCCAAGTACTACAGCCGCATCGCCGTGCCCGCCGACCAGATGTCCGAGTACGAGGATGCCGAGAGCTCTACCGGCTACTCGATCAAGAACATTAAGGGCAAGCGCATGAGCTTCGTCTCCCAGACCTCGACCTCCGGCTTCAAGGTTCCCTGCAACGCCATCATGACCGAGTTCCCCGATGAGGTGGCCTCCACCGACGAGCTGGCTCAGCCCGGGTTCTTCTCCCAGGTCCTGTTCGGCAACTCCCACCCCGGCTCCTGCGTGAACCTGCTGCAGGGCGATGCCGACGTAGCTGCCTTCGACGACATCGACGTCGACATGTACCTGCAGGTTCCCGAGGGCGAGCGCGACGCCGTGAACCAGCCCGGCTCCGTGTACGGCGTGGCCGACGGCGCCGCCCAGCCCTTCGACCGCGTCCAGGGCAAGGAGTTCGGCATCATCCAGTCCACCCCGGTCCTGAACGGCCCGATCGTCTACAACGCCGACGTGCTGCCCGAGGACATCAAGGACAAGATCCTCGAGGGCACGACCTCCACCGAGGTCGCCGACAACGAGCAGCTCTTCGCGCCCGAGGACGCCGAGGGCACGGGCGCCATCTGGAGCCGCGGCGACACCGCCGGCTTCATCGCCGTCGACGACGAGTGGTACGACCCCATCCGCGAGCTGGCGTAATTGGGTTGGTTGGGGACGGGTTCGTTTCAACCCGTCTTCCCCGGAAGTGCATGCAATAGGTGCGTCCCCGATACGCGCTCGTCCCCGATATGCACTCGTCCCCAATATGCACTTCGACGCGGTGCCCAGACGCGGTGCCCGCGTGCTCCCATGCAGGCCTGCAGGTATCTGAGCAAAAGAGACGGAGAGGCATGAGCACATCGAATCATCTGCTGATCATCGACGACCTCGGCAAGAGCTACGAGGCGCGCCGTCGCGGTGCGAGCGCCGGGACGGCGGCTGCGCTGTCCGGCGTGAACTTCACGGCCGACCCCGGTGAGTTCATCACGATCATCGGGCCCTCGGGCGCCGGCAAGTCGACGCTGCTGCGCAGCATCAACCGTCTGATCGAGCCGACCGAGGGCGCGATCACCTTCGACGGGCGCGACATCACGCATCTGAAGTCGGGCTCCCTGCGCGAGGTGCACCGCGAGATCGCCATGATCTTCCAGAACTACAACCTGGTCTACCGCCTGACGGCCATCCAGAACGTCCTCCACGGGCGCCTGGGGTACAAGAACGCGCTCGCGGGCAGCCTCGGCCTGTACACCGAGGAGGAGAAGCTGCGCGCCTTCGAGCTGCTCGACGAGGTCGGGCTGGGCGAGTTCGCCTACCGCCGCGCAGACCAGCTCTCCGGCGGTCAGAAGCAGCGCGTGGGCATCGCCCGCTCGCTCATGCAGGATCCCAAGATCATGCTGTGCGACGAGCCCATCGCGAGCCTCGACCCCAAGAGCTCCCGCATGGTCATGGAGACGCTGCAGCGCCTGACGCGCCAGCGCGGCATCACCTGCATCGTGAACCTGCACCAGGTCGACTTCGCGCTCGAGTTCTCGGACCGCATCATCGGCCTGCGCGCCGGGCGCAAGGTGTTCGAGGGTACGCCGGGCGAGGCGACGCCCGCGGTCATCCGGAGCATCTACGAGGGCCAGATGGACGAGGTCGTCGATGTGGCCGTCGCGGCGCCCGATGAGGGCGGGGCGGGTATCGGAGACGGCATGGCGGTTCCCGTGAACGCGGCGGGCGGTGCGCAGTGAGCGCGAACGAGGCGAGCATGGGGACCGCCGGCTCGACGGCGCGGGACCTCTCCTGGTTCCGTCGCCGCCAGCTGAGGACGCTCGCCGGCGTCGTCGCGGTCGTCGTCGCATTCCAGCTGTGCTCGCTGATCTGCAATTTCTCGCTCGGTTACGCGATGGGCTCCATCCCCGCGGCCTTCGCGTGGATGTTCCGGAACTTCGCGCCCACGGCCGCGTCCCTCGCGAACCTGCCCATGGTCGTCGAGCAGACCGTCTCGACCGCGCTCGACTCCGTGGCGGCGACGGTGATCGCGGCCGTCGTGGGCATCGCCCTGTCGGTGCTCGGCTCCTCGACTGTCGGCGTCGAGTGCGCGCCGGTGCGCGGTGCGATCCGCGCCATCGCGAGCATCTTCCGCAACATCCCGATGATCGCGTGGGCGCTGCTGCTCCTGCTCTCGTTCAAGCAGAACGAGTTCACGGGGTTCCTGGCGTTGTTCCTGACGACCTTCGGCCAGCTCACGAGGTTCTTCCTCGATACGTTCGACGAGATCCCGACCGGTCCGGTCGAGGCGCTGCGCAGCTGCGGGGCGTCGTACTGGCAGGTCGTGTTCCAGGCGGGGCTGCCTCTGGCCGTGGCCGACCTCATGAGCTGGATGCTCTACATGGTGGAGACCAACATCCGCTCGGCGACGCTGATCGGCCTGCTCACGGGTACGGGCATCGGCTTCGTGTTCAACCTGTACTACACGTCGTTCCGCTACGACACGGCCGGCCTGGTCATCATCGTGACCATCGTGTTCGTGCTCGCGATCGAGGCGGTCTCGAACGCGGCGAGGAGGTCGATGATCTGATGACCACGGCAACGCTGACCAAGGGGGCCGCCGAAACGCTCGAGCGCGACGCGCGCGGCCGCATCCGCCTGACGGCCGCATCCGAGCGGAACATCTCCGTGCAGCTGACGCTGTTCGTCCTCGCGGCGCTCACGGTCGTGACGTTCGCGCGCATGGGGTACGGCACGGTCGACCTGGTCCAGGCCGCCCGTCAGGCCCTCGCCGACTTCGGCGCCATGATGCTCCAGCCCGCGCTCGACCCGCCGCTCGGCGCGTCCCACTTCACCTGGGCGACGGTGCTCGAGAGCGCGGTCATCACCGTCGCCGTGACGGCCATCTGCACGGTGCTGTCGGCCATCGTGTCGTTCTTCCTCGCGCTCGCCGCCTCGGCGAACCTGTCCAACCCGGCGGTCTCCAACGCGGTGAAGGGCTTCGTGGCCATCATCCGCTCGATCCCCACGATCCTGTGGGTGCTCGTGTTCACCGTGGCCATCGGCCTGGGGTCGGAGGCCGCCGTGCTCGGCATCTCGTTCCACTCCGTGGCCTACCTCGTGAAGAGCTACTCGGAGAGCTTCGAGGAGATCGACGGCGGCGTGATCGAGGCGCTGCGCGCGAGCGGGGCGAGCTTCTGGCAGGTGGTCTTCCAGGCCATCACGCCGGCCACCATCACCAAGCTGCTCTCGTGGACCTTCATCCGCCTGGAGATCAACTTCACCAACGCGGTGGCCGTGGGCGCCTTCGCGGGCGCGGGCGGTATCGGCTTCCAGCTCTACCAGGCGGGCAGTCGCTACTACAACCTCCACGAGGTGGGCGTGATCGTGTACGTGTGCCTCATCGTCGCGTTCGTACTCGAGTTCGTGAGCGTGCGCCTGCGCAAGAAGTACATCCTGCAGGACTAGGCGCCGGCAGGGCGCGGGGCGCCGGGTCGCCGGCCGCCCGGGGACCCGGCGCCCCGGCCCGCGGATCATAGGTTTCGATCGGTAAGAAGGAGTTATCCATCGTGATGTCTAGACGGGCGAGGACCGAGGTCCTCGTGGAGAGCGCGCCCTCGCTGGCGCATGAGCTCGCGCGTGCGCTGGAGGCGGAGCTTCCCGTGCGCGTGGTCGTGCCGCCGAGGCAGGGCCTTGTGATGAACCAGGTGCGCGAGACGGCGCGCAACAGCCGCTTCTACCTAGGTGAGGCGCTGATAAGCGAATGCCGCGTGCGCATCGGCGACGTGGAGGGCCTGGGCGCCGTGCTGGGCGCCGACGGCGAGCTCGCGCGGAGCCTCGCGGTGATCGACGCCGCGTACGCATGCGAGCCCGCCCCGGCGGTCCTCGCGGACGTCGACGCCCGCATCGCGGCGGCGGGCCGCGCGCTCGACGCCGAGCGCGCCCGCGAGGCGGCGCTCATCATGGGCTCGCGCGTGAGCTTCGACGAGATGGGCGGGCAGGACATGAGCGTGCAGGCGGTGGTCAAATGACGGATGAGGTGTTCGAGCGCGAGGCGTATGCCGACGACCGCGCGTTCTACCTGCAGCGGACGTTCCGCGCGCTGCTCGATGCCATGGCGCGGCCCGGCGAGGTCGCCGAGATCGGGGACCGGGCGCAGGGCGATGCGCGCGACGCGGAGGCCTCCGGCCTGACGCCGAGCGCGCTCATGCTCGCCGACGTGCTGCTCGACGCGGCCACGAGCGCCGCCGTCGCCGGTCCCGACGGGGAGGGCGCCGCGCTCGTGCTCGCCCGCCGCACCCACGTCGCCCCCGCCCCCGCCGCCGAGGCCGCCGTCGCCTTCGTGCCGGCCTCCGTGCGCGGCGAGGCCGCCGCGGCCTTCGTGTCCGAGCTGTCCGCCGGCACGCTCGCCGACCCGCATCTGGGTGCGACCTGCATCGTCGCGGCGGACACGGTCATCGGCGTAGACCGCGACGGGCTCCGGACCGTGGCGCTGTCCGGTGCCTCCGCGGTCGGCGCCTGGCGCCTCTCCGGTCCCGGTATCCGCGGGACGGTGGACGTCGAGCTCGACCGCGTCGACGTGATGGGCGCCCGCGCCGCGCGCGGCGACGAGTTCCCGCTCGGCATCGACCTCGTCTTCGTCGACGGGGCGGGCCATGTGCTGTGCCTGCCGCGCACCACGCGCGCCGAGCGCATCGAGACCGCGTGCGACCGCAGGGAGGGTGCCGCATGGGATATGTAGCCGTGACCGGGGGCGAGCAGGCCATCGCGGCCTCGCTCGACCTGAACGAGCTCCGTCGCGTCGAGGCCGGCCGCTCGGTCGCCGTCGAGGACATCCTGGCGACCATGCCCGACCTCGTGAACCAGGTGCAGTCGGAGGGGTCGCTGTGGGCGCCTAAGATCGCCGCCGTCGCCATCAAGCAGGCGTGCGGGTCGATCGAGGAGGCGGTCTTCCTCATGCGCGCCTACCGCTCCACCCTCGAGCGCCTCTACACCTCGCGCGTCGTCGACACCGACGGGATGCGCGCCGGCCGCCGCATCTCCGCCGCGTTCAAGGACATCGAGGGCGGTCAGATCCTCGGGGCCACGCGGGACTACTCGCACCGCCTGATCGAGTTCGAGCTCGCCGACGAGACCGTCTCCGACGCGCGCGAGCGCGCCCGCGAGATCCGCGCGCGCCTCTCCGCCCCGGCCGACGCCGACGCCGCGGCCCTGCTCGACCGCGTGCCGCGCGTGCTCACCTACCTGCGCTCCATCGACATGGTGCGCGATTGGCCGGTCGACGACACCGAGCCCGTGGACATCACGAAGACGCCCCTGTCGTTCCCCGCGCCGCGCAGCGTGATCCTGCAGGCGCTCTCCCGCGGCCTCACGCAGGCGGTCGTCGCCATCGGCTACGCCGCGATCCGCGGCTTCGGCCTGTCCCACCCCACGGTGGGGGAGCTGCGCCGCGGCACGGTCGCCATCGAGATCGACGCGCCCGGGGCGTCGGGGAACGCCGCCGCCGAGGATGCGTACTACCTCGGCTCCATCCCGGTCACCGAGGTCGAGAGCCTCATCGTGTCCGACGAGGAGGACGGGGAGGGCGGCCACCGCTCGGCGCTCGACGTGGGCTACGGCCTCGTGATGGGCGACGACGAGAGCAAGGCGATCGCCATGAGCGTGCTCGACCACAGCCTGCGCGCCGACGACGTGCGGTTCCCCACGCAGGACCAGGAGTTCGTCCTCTACCACATCGACGGCGTCGAGGCGACGGGCTTCATCAGCCACCTCAAGCTGCCGCATTACGTGACCTTCCAGAGCAAGCTCGACTCCGCGCTGCGCTCTGCGGCCGAGAAGGGAGGCGAGGCGGATGCGTAGGAACTACAACTTCGCCTATCTGGACGAGGGCTCCAAGCGCGAGATCCGCCGCGCGATCCTGAAGGGCGTCGCCATCCCCGGCTACCAGGTCCCCTTCGCGAGCCGCGAGATGCCCATCGGCCGCGGCTGGGGCACGGGCGGCCTGCAGCTCACGCTGTCGTGCATCGGCCCCGACGACGTCCTGAAGGTCATCGACCAGGGCTCCGACGCGAGCGTGAACGCCGTGTCGATCCGCGGCCTCGTGCACGAGACGACCGGCGTGGACACCACGACGCTCACGCAGGACGCCACGCTCATCCAGAGCCGCCACCGCATCCCCGAGCGCCCGCTCACCCGCGACCAGCTGCTCGTGCTGCAGGTTCCCACGCCCGAGCCCCTGCGCACCTACGAGGCGCGCGAGACCGTGACGAAGCGCCTGCACGCCGAGGCGGAGTACACCGGCGCCTATCTGGAGCTGTTCGAGCAGATCGTGCGCTACGGCACCACCACGACGGGCGCCGACCACCCGGTGATGGTCGAGGACCGCTACGTCATGGCGCCGAGCCCCATCCCGCGCTACGACAACGCCAAGCTCAACATGGCGGAGAACCTGACGCTTCTGGGCGCCGGCCGCGAGAAGAAGATCTACGCCGTGCCGCCCTACACGAAGGTGGAGTCGCTCGCCTTCGACGACTACCCGTTCGTCACCGAGGACTTCGAGGGCGCCTGCTGCCATGTGTGCGGGGCGACCGGCGTCTACCTCACCCAGACGGTCGACCCGGCGACGGGCGAGCAGGTCTGGCAGTGTTCCGATACCGATTTCTGCTCACAGCGCGTCGCGGCGCGCGCGACGGGGAAGGAGGCGTAAGATGGCCATGGCGACCACGCAAGCCGCGCCCGCCCCGGTCGAGCACGCGTTCACCGACGACATGCCCGTCCTCGACGTGCGGGGGCTCTCCAAGCGCTACGGCCCCGGATGCCCCTACTGCGCCGACCCGGATGCCGAGCTCGAGCGCAACATCTGCCCGGTGTGCGGGACCGTGCACGCGGTGCGCGGCGTCTCGCTCGAGGTGCATCCCGGCGAGATCCTGGGCATCGTGGGCGAGTCGGGGTCGGGCAAGTCGACGCTCATGCAGTGCCTGTACTTCGACCAGGACCCGACCGAGGGCGACATGCGCGTCGCCGCCTACGACGGAGGGCGCGAGAACTGCTTCACGGTCTCGCGGCAGCAGCAGCGCTACATCCGCGACCGCATCTTCGGCATGGTCTACCAGAACCCCTACCTGGGCCTGCGCATGAACTTCTCGAGTCTCTCGAACATCGCCGAGAAGCAGATCGCCGCGGGCGTGCGCGACGTCCACCGGATGGTGGGCCGCGGCGAGGAGCTGCTCGAGCGCGTGAAGATCCCCCTTCGCCGCAAGCAGGACCCGCCGCGCGCCTTCTCGGGCGGCATGCAGCAGCGCGTCCAGATCGCGAAGGCGCTCTCCAACGAGCCCCCGGTGCTGTTCTTGGACGAGGTGACCACGGGGCTCGACCTCTCAGTGCAGGCGCGCGTGCTCGACCTCATCCTGCAGCTGCGCCGCGACCTGGGCGTGTCGATGGTCGTGGTGAGCCACGACCTGGGCGTCATCCGCCTGCTCGCCGACCGCACGATCGTGATGCTCGACGGTCGGGTCATCGAGCACGGGCTCACCGACCAGATCATGCAGGACCCGCAGCACGCGTATACCCAGGAGCTGGTGTACTCGCTGCTGTAGCGGGCTTCCTCGGGGCCCGGGCCCGCCCTGCCGGCGGGGACGGGCCCGTGGGGCGGACGGCGCACCCGGCGGCGGCCCCTCCCGGCCCCGCTAGCCCGTCCCCGAAGGGCCCTGACGCCTTCCGGCCTGGCTCCTTTTGACCCCGTCCCAAGAAGTAGGCCCCGCTCCCGAAGGGCCCCTGACCTATTTTGACCCCGTCCCCAAATGGAGACCTGACCCTTTTTGACCCCGTCCCAAAAAGTACCAAAAAGTACCACGCGATCCCAAGGAGGTCGTTCCTTGTACGTCATTCGCAACGGCATCATCGTGCAGCCCGACCGGCTGCTGTTCGGCTACGAGCTCGTGGTGGAGGGCGACCGCATCGCGGCGATCCAGCGCCAGGGCGTCCTCGATGCCGAGCAGCACGGCGCCGGCGTCATCGACGCGCACGGCGGCTACGTCGTGCCCGGCCTCGTCGACATCCACTCCGACTACATCGAGACGGTCATCTCCCCGCGCCCGACCGTGCTTATGGACTTCCCGACCGCCCTGTTCGAGGCGGAGCGCGAGCTGCTCGCCCACGGCATCACGACGATGTTCCACTCGCTGTCGGTCTACGGCGCCGACAAGATGGACGTCAAGCCGGTGCGCCAGTGGGACCGCACCGAGCAGCTCATGGACCTCATCGGCCGCGCGAAGCGCACCGAGGGGCACAACGCCCACCTCATCCGCCACCGCCTGCACCTGCGTCTGGAGATCGACAACGTGAACCTGGTCGACCAGGTCGAGCGGCACCTGCGCGCCGGCGAGATCGACGAGCTGTCCTTCATGGACCATACGCCCGGCCAGGGGCAGTACCGCGACCTCGAGATCTGGCGCAGGTCGTTCCGCGGCAAGAACCTCACCGAGCAGGAGGCCGCCGCCATGGCGGCCGATGCCCAGGCGGCGCCCAAGCTCGGCTACGAGCAGCTCGCCTATCTCGCGGGCATCGCGCGCGAGCACGGCATCGCGCTGGCGAGCCACGACGACGACAGCATCGAGAAGCTCGACCTCATGCGCGAGCTCGGCTGCACGATCTCCGAGTTCCCGATCTCGCAGGAGGTCGCCGCGGCGGCCGTCGAGCGCGGCATGTCCACGGTCATGGGCACGCCGAACATCCTGCTCGGCAAGAGCCATTCGGGCAACCTCTCCGCGCGCGACGCCGTGCGCGCCGGCGTGGCGAGCTGCCTGTGCTCGGACTACTACCCGACGGCCATGCTGCAGAGCGCGTTCGTCCTGCACCGCGACTTCAAGCTGCCGCTCGAGCAGGCGTTCGCCATGCTCACGGTCAACCCGGCGCGCGCCGTCAAGATCGACGCCGACCTCGGGAGCCTCGAGGAGGGCAAGAAGGCCGACATCCTCGTGGTCCGCGAGGTGGAGGAGGGGCAGCGCTCCTACCCGGTCATCACCGCGACGCTCGTGGACGGCCGGGTCGTCTCGCGCATGTGGTACCCGGCGCTGCCGTCCATGTCCGCCCGCTTCGCCGTCGACGCGGCGACCATCCGGGAGACCGTGACCGACGAGGAGGTGCGCTAGATGACCGCCGACGCCATCGACATCGCGCAGGGCGCCGCCGCTTCCGCGGGGACGCCGCGTCCGATGCTTGCCATCGAGGACCTCTCCAAGGGGTTCACCCTGCACGCCGCCGGCCGCCGCGTGCGCGGCTGCGAGGGCATCTCGCTGTCCATCGAGGCGGGCGAGTTCGTGGGGGTGACCGGCCGCTCGGGATCGGGCAAGTCGACGATCCTCAAATGCATCTACCGCACGAACCTGCCCGAGGCGGGGCGCATCGTGTACGACTCGGCCGCCTTCGGGCCGGTGGACCTGGCGACGCTCGATGAGCGCCGCGTCATCTACCTGCGTAACTACGAGATCGGCTACATCTCGCAGTTCCTAGACGTCGTGCCGCGCACCACGGCGCGCGACATCGTGCGCGCGAGCGCCGCGGAGGCCTTCGAGGACCCCGACGTCATCGAGAGCGAGACCGTGCGCATGCTCGAGCACTTCGACTTCCCGCAGGAGCTCTGGGACCTCTATCCGAACACGTTCTCGGGCGGCGAGAAGCTGCGCCTGAACATCGCCCGCGCCATGGTGCGCCGACCGCGCCTGCTTCTGCTCGACGAGCCCACGGCGAGCCTGGACAACGCGAGCAAGATCAAGGTGCGCGACCTGATCGAGCAGCTCAAGGCCGGCGGCACGACCATGCTCGGGATCTTCCACGACCTCGAGTTCATGGAGGGCGTGTGCGACCGCGAGTACAATATGCAGGCAGGCGGGTTCGTTGCGGGCTGAGGCCGGCTGGGCGGTCAGGGACGCCGTCCCGGCGGACGAGCGCGCGATCCACGGGCTCATCTGCGAGCTCGAGGGACGGACGTTCGCATACGCGCCGTTCTGCGAGCGCCTGCGCGCCCAGATGGCCGACGGCCGCCACGTCTGCCTGGTCGCCGAGGTCGGGGGAGCCGTGGCGGGCGTGATCAACCTGCGGATCGAGCCGCAGCTGCACCACGAGCGGCCGACCGCCGAGATCTTGGAGCTGGTGCTCGACCCGGGCGCCCGCTGCCGCGGCCTGGGCGCCCGGCTGCTCGCCTCCGCCCGCGCCCGCGCCGTCGCGGCGGGATGCGAGGAGCTCGAGGTGCACTCGAACGTGGTGCGGACGAGGGCGCACCGGTTCTACGAACGCGAGGGCATGGTGAAGACGCATGAGCACTTCACCTGCGCCCTCTGAGCGCCCGACGCGGGTGGGACCCGCCCGGGCGGTGAGGAGGCGACCATGGGGGAGCACGGAGTGCGGCGCTTCGACCTTCACAGCCATTCGACGTTCTCGGACGGCTCGTTTTCGCCGGAGGAGCTGATCGGGCGGGCCCGTGCGGCCGGTCTCGCGGGGATCGCCGTGACCGACCACGACAGCCTGACGCAGCTCTCCGCCGTCCGCGCCGCCGCGCGGGAGGCGGGGTTCCCCGTGCTCGCGGGGCTCGAGGTCTCGGCGGCCTGCGCGGCAACGGGGCGCAAGGTGCATGTCCTGGGCTTCGGGCTGGAGGCGACGGCGGACGGGTCCGGCCCGCTCGAGCGCATGGTCGCCGGCACGCTGCGCGCGCGGTGCGCCAACACGCTCTGGCAGGCGTGGACCATCGCCTGCGCCATGCGCTCCGGCTCGGCGGGGCCGTGCGATGCGCTGTCGGCTGCCGGGGTGGCGGAGCCGGGGCTCGTCGACCCGGCGTTCACGCTCGACCGGGTGGCGGAGGTGTGCGCCGCCGGGACTGCCGCCTACAAGCAGCACGTGATGGAGGCGCTCGTCCACCTGCCGTATACCGATGCCTCCTACCAGCGCGTCTACCGCAGCATCTTCAAAGGGTCGGGCATCGCGGTGAGCGATATCGGCTACCCCGAGGCGGTCGACGCCGTGCGCGCCATCCGGGAGCAGGGCGGCGTCGCGGTGCTCGCCCATCCCGGCCAGATGAACTCGTGGTCGATCATCCCGGACCTGGTGGATGCCGGCCTCGAGGGCATCGAGGCGTATCACCCCGACCACGGGGACGCCGACCGCGAGCGCGCCCTCGCCGCGGCGGGGGAGCACGGGCTCTTCGTGACCGGGGGCAGCGATTTCCACGGGCGCTACGGCGCCCCTGCGGGCATGGGCGCCTGCACGGTGGACGCGGAGGTCGCCGGGCCGCGCGTCGCCGGGTTGTTCGAGCGCGAGGCGGGCCTGCGCTGACGGGCGCGCCCGCCCGGCGCCGCCGCGTGCGGGGTGGGGCGCTGCTTCCGCGCAGCGCGTCAGCCGCCGCAACGCCCGCCGGGCGCGGCCTACGCCGCGTCGAGGTCGGTCGCCGAGGGGGCCACGGCGTAGACCTCGGCCTCAGCCTCGGTCGGCTCTCCCGAGATGCCGCGCACGAGGCGGTCGAGCTGCACGAGCAGCCAGCTCACCGGATCGGGGGCGCTCTGGTCCTCGGCGCTCACCAGCTCGACGGTCGCCATCTCGTGCCCGTTCTGCGAAAGGGTGAGGGTGCCCACCGCCTCGCCGCGCTCGACGTCGCCGGTCACGGTGTCGAGCTGGATGTCCTGCTCGACGTCCCCCGCCAAACTGAACAGCGAGACCGTCTGCTCGGGGTCGGCCACCGTGACGTCGACGGTCTTGTCCGTCCAGTCGGCATGCGTGGCGCGCGCCACGAGCGGCTGGCCGTCGGGCGTGGCGCGGTCGGTGGTGACGGCGGGGTAGGCGACCATGTGGTCGTAGTACCACGACGCGAGCCGCGAGGTGTCGGTGAAGCGGTCGTCCGGGCAGCCGAGGACCACGATGTAGATCTCGCCACCGTTGTCGCGGCTGTAGGCGGACACCAGGCAGTCGAGCGCCTCGTAGGTGGTGCCGGTCTTCCCGCCGATGTTGCCGTCCTTGCCCAGCAGGTCGTTGTGCATCTGCAGGGTGATCTCGCGCTGGGTGCCGTCCGCCCCGGTGACGGAGATCTTGTTGTCGGTGCTCGCCGTGATGGCGCGGAAGTCGTCGTTCTTCATGGCCTCGGCGAACATGACGGCGACGTCGCGGGCGGAGGAGTGCATGTCCGCCTCCCAGCCGTTGAAATCGAGGCCGTGCGGGTTGGTGAAGGCGCTCGCCATGCCGAGCTCCGCCGCCTTGTCGTTCATCGCTTGGACGAAGGTCGCGTACGGGTCGGTGCTCTCAGGATCGATCTTCGCGCCGACGGTCGTGGCGATCGCCATGGCGGCATCGTTGCCCGAGGCGATGAGCAGGCCGCGCAGCGCGGCCTCCATGGTGAGGCGGTCCCCCTCGCGCAGGTTCGCGGACGACTCGCCCACGGTGGCCGCGGCGTGGTCGACCACGACCTCGTCGGTGAGCGATGCGTGGTCGAGCGCCACGAGGGCGGTCATGACCTTGGTGATCGAGGCTATCTTCACCTGGGCGTCGGCGTCGCGCTCGAAGTAGACCGTGCCCTCGTCGTCGATGAGGATGGCGTTGCGGGCGGTGAGGTCCGGCCGGTCCGCGGCGGAATCCTGGCGCTCGGACTCCGAGACGCCGCAGATGACGTCCGTGTCGAGCTGCGATGCGAGCGCGGGGGCGGGGCACAGGGCGAGGCAGATGCCGAGGGCAAGCGCCGACAGGAATCCCGCGGCGCGCCGGGCGCCGCCGCGGCGAGATGGACGATCGGACATGGTCCTCGCTCTCCTTGGGTGGTTCATGGTTTGCGTACAGGCTAGTATACCTGCGCGTGTCGTCGACTGCAGCGGCTATCGGCGCGGTTCGTTTGGCGCCGGCGCGCCGATCGGATTGGTCATCGGCGGGGAGGTCGGTGGGGCTCATCCGGGATGGCCCGGGCCGCCGACGGCGGCGCATCGGTCTTCGGCAGGCTGCCCGACGGCGGCGCACCGGTCTTCGGCGAGAGACGGTCGGTGAGGTGCATCTGGGATGCCCTGGGCCGCCATCGGCGGAGCATCGGTCTTTGGTGCGCTGTCCGACGGCGGCTCATCGGTCTCCGGCGGGCTTCCGATGGCAGTGCCCCCATATCTTGTGTAGATCGGGGTCCTGTATACCTACGGCGAGATTACTGTAACGTTCAACTCGGTCCTGCCGAGTAGACCTCCAGATGTGCGATCACTCTACCAGCGGGTTCTTTCAAGGCGAGGGGCGGTTCTACTCCAAGGCCCCGGTTTTAACGATACAGTAATCCCCTCGTGCGCGTGCGGGTTCGTTCGATATGGCCGTAGTGTCCGTACAGACCACTATTTCTATGCGAATCGCAGCTAGTTTTATACATTGAGCGCAGCGTAGGGGCTGCTGTCGGTGAAATCGCGCTCGGATTCCCGTCGGCGCCTCCTGAGGTGCCCGCCCCGCAGGGGGTGTGCGGCCCGCCGGGCCTCTTGAGCGCGGACCGTGCTCTCGCAAGCCCCGATTGTCCGTGCTTGAGACCGGCGGGTCGCCCGGATGCGGGGCGCGCCATGTACGAGAGTCCCACCTGCTACCTGCAGGGCGACGGACCGCCTGCATGCGATCTGACGGACTGCCCGAACGGCGGCCTCGCGCTTAAGACCTCTTAATTCCCCGTGGCAAAACGGTGTGCGCATGGGCAGCCGGTCATAATGGGAGGAAGGGGGAAAGGAGCACGGATGGACCCTCATATCCTCATCGTCGACGACGAGCGAGCTATCACGGATCTCGTAGGTATCTACCTGCAGAACGAGGGGTACCGTGTGACGCTCGCCTACAACGGGGCTGATGCCGCCAAGGCGATCCTGGAGCAGGATTTCGACCTCGCCGTGCTCGATATCATGCTGCCCGACATCGACGGGTTCGAGCTGCTGCGCACCATCCGCGCCGAGCACACCTATCCCGTGATCATGCTCACCGCCCGCGGGTCGCAGAATGACAAGATCGAGGGCCTCTCGCTCGGTGCCGATGATTACGTGGTGAAGCCCTTCCGTCCCCTCGAGCTCGTCGCGCGCTGCAAGGCGCAGCTGCGGCGCTACACCAGCTACGGGAGCCGGGCGACCGAGGAGGACAGCGCGGAGCTCTCGGTGGACGGCCTCACCATCAACAAGGACTCGCGCACGGTGACCGTGGACGAGCGGCCGGTCCGCTGCACGCCGCTCGAGTACGCCATCCTGCTGTACCTCGTCGAGCACCGCGGCAAGGTCGTCTCGGTCGAGGAGCTGTTCTCCGCCGTATGGGGCGAGGAGTTCATGGCGAGCTCCAGCAACACGGTCATGGTGCACATCCGCCACCTGCGCGAGAAGATCGGTGACGACGCTGCGAACCCGCGCTTCATCAAGAACATCTGGGGCGTGGGCTACACCATCGAGGGGTAGGCGGCAAAAGGCCGCAGCCGGGCTCAAGTCCCCGGCGTGTTCTATCGGAAGCGAGTGAGTCGTGCAGTTCGGTGCAGCTATTGACTATCTAGTCGATATGCCTGTCTCGATTTCGCTCTTGTATCGGCAGGTAATATCGCTGTCGAAGACGCAAGCGCGAACATGCTGCCATGCTACACAGCGGATCGTTCGGATGTGCCACGTGCTGGTGGGCTGGGTCAGAGGAGAGAAACGCGGGCGTTGATAACCGGGGTGGAAAACAGCGTTCAGTTGGATGACGCCGCCTGATGTGATGGATGAATCGCTTATCGTCGCTCGGCATCGGCTTCCGATAGCGCGGTTTCGATTCTGGTGACGAGGTCGGTTGCCGGCACCCCCAAAGCTCGCGCATAGTCAAACACCTCGTATAGGCGCAGGCTCCGCTCCCCAATCTCTACTTTAGAGATAAAAGATTGGGGGACATTGAGGGCGGCGGCAAGATCGACTTGCGTAAGGCAAGCTTCCCGTCGCATCTGGGCAAGACATGCCCCGCACGCTCTGTTAGCCAGTACATCCATGCGGGGTACGCTATATCCTGAATACGAATATCCCAAAATAGAATATACTGAACACGGGAATTCGGGGCGCCGAAACAAGAGATGGAATACGTGCCCTATTGGACTGTCGATCATGTGGGGAGCGATCGTGGACGAAAGAAAAGATGCAGAGATAGGGGCGGAAAAGACGCCGCAACACATGGCAAACGAAGACGAAGCCGTCTCGGCACAACCCCATTCCAGCGCGAACGATGAGGTTCGCCCGGGCGGCGATCGTCTGGAGGAGCCGAACCCTGATGAGATGAATAGCGAAGAGGGCGAGAAGGCGGAATCCGAAATGCCGCCGATGAACAATAAGGCGCATTTAGTCGCTGTCCTCAGCAAACATCGGATGGTCGTTATTCCCGTGGCTGTCGTAGCGGCGGTCCTAATCGTTCTCGTCGTGCTGTTTTCCACCCATATCATCTGTTTCCACAACAATGTGGCGGCTGCAACGTGCACCGCGCCAGAGACGTGTCTCGATTGCGGCGCGGAGTTCGGCGAGGCCCTAGGGCACGCGTGGGCGGATGCCACCTGCACCGAACCGAGGACGTGTACGGTCTGCGGTGAAACCGATGGCGTTGCTTTGGGTCATACCCCAGGAGAATGGACGACTGTGAAGGCGGCAACGTGCACCGAGACCGGATCTGAGGAGGCGGTGTGCACCGTCTGCGGTGAGAAGGTGACCCGCGAGATACCGATGGTCGAGCATACTCCCGGGGAAATGACCGTAACGGAGCAGCCTACCGTATCCTCTTTTCTCGGCCAGGTGCATGCGACTCCCGGCAAGCGCGAGCAGCGGTGCACCGTGTGCGGTCAGGTCATTGCCACAGAAGAGTTCGAGCTGTCGGAGGGGGAGATTGCGGATTACTTCAAGGGCAGCTGCACGACATTCACCTATGATGATGCCGCGCGCAACCCCGATAGCCTGGTGGGCCAGAATGCCACGTTCACGGGTGAAGTC
This sequence comes from Candidatus Collinsella stercoripullorum, assembly GCA_019117005.1. GTDB lineage: Bacteria > Actinomycetota > Coriobacteriia > Coriobacteriales > Coriobacteriaceae > Collinsella > Collinsella stercoripullorum. The sequence goes on from DXAO01000052.1 coordinate 35,820, forward strand.
ATTCAAGTCATGCAGAGCGGCGACAGTTACGTGCTGCGCGTCAACAAGGATAGCGACTACGACTGCACGATGTACGTCACGTACACGGCGCCGGCGGGAGCTGCTCGAATTTTGGAAGACGATGTGATCACGCTCTGGGGTACGCTGGACGGTACGGAGACGTACGAGACCATTTTCGGCGCATCCGTCACCATTCCCAGGTTTGAGGCGCTGTACATCCAATAGGTTTGTAAAATGCGCTGGCAGCACAAATGCCCGGCATCGCACTACTGTGCGGTGCCGGGCTTTTCGTTGAAAGACGGCTGGATGTCTAGATAGGGGCGCGCTCTAATCGGTCGCTATGGATGCGGGGCATCCATAGCTCTGGTGGCTTGCGGATACCCTCGTCATTTCGGTTGACGCCCGTTTCCCTCTGCCGCTCAGCCGAAAATGCTTTTGCTGCCTGTTGCTGGAGCTACAGGGTCTTGAGCGACAGGCAGGAGGCCACGAGTGTGAGAACAGCTGCTCCGAGGATGAAGGGAACCAACAGGAAAAACTGGGTCGTGAGCGTGAAGCCGTAAGCGAGAAGCGCGAAGCAGACGATCGAGCAGACGATGCTGACGATAGCCAATGCCCTCCGTTTGCACTTCATGTTCACGAAGCCGAGGATAGCCGATACCAGTGAGATCGAGCCGATGATAAGGGAGATCAGGTAGGGGATGTGGAACTCGGTCGCCTGGCTGACGGTTTCGGGATTCAGATACGATGGAAGGAAGAACGCGATCACCAGGATGGCGAGAAGGCAGGAGATGCCCAGCAGCACGGGGATGGCCGGCGAGCTTTTGAGCGCGCGCCCGCAGTGGGGGCAGACCTTGGCGTTGTCAGATACCGCGCTGCCGCATTCAGGGCATGTGATAAGGGCCATTGCATATCTCCTATTCGACGATGAAGGCGTCCACGAGGCGGGAAAGATTCGGGTCTTCGGCGTACTCGAACGTACCGCACACGGTTATCTCCTGCTCCATAGACAGCTCAGCGATTTCCTCCTCTGGGAGCTCGGCGATGATCGGATTGCAGTAAACGCCATATTTGAATTCGCTGACAATGATGTAGTCAGTATAGATATCCTCGACGTAACCGCTTGCTCGGAATACCTTGCCGTCGTATTCCTGTTTGGCCTTGGCTTCGTTTTCATTCTGGATATCGAAGAACTCTTCGGCGTCGAAGTCCTCGGCTTCCGAAAGTAGGTCTTCTTGTGACGCCTTATGGGCCTCCGGATCGGTATCGGAATCAGCCGAGGGGTTGCCTCCGCATCCCGTGAGGCCGAGGGCTCCCGCGGCCCCGATAGCTCCTGCGATCAGGAAGTTCCTTCGTGTCAGGGTGTTCATGGTTCCATTCCTTTCCGGAGCTGTGACATCCACTGGAAACCAGCGTGACAGGGAATGCGACGAAAACGTTGAGCAACAATGTCCGAAGGCCGGATGCGCCCCGCTCGGAGTCCGGCAGGCGCTCCACCCGAAGGCCGGTGGGCGTCCCACCCGAAGGCCGGATGCGCCCCGCCCGAAGGCCGGTGGGCGCCCTGCCCGAAGGCCGGTGGGCACCCTGCCCGAAAGCCGGACGGCCCCTCCGCCCTCACCCCCACAGCTCCGCGACAGCTTATTAAGCAAGTCTTCCGTACCGGGCCGAACGGGGCTTCGTATACTGGGAGGTACGAGATGCGGACCCCGGCGACCGTGCGGGCGAACGCGATGCGGGCTCCCGGCAGTCGTCGGGGCGGTCGCTGCGCGCCCCGGCGGCCGCACCCGTCGGGTCGATGGAGGCGCGGGCCTTCGCCGCGTGCCGTCGGGGTCGAGGAGGATGCGGTCGCCGGCTGCCGGCGCCGGGGCCTATGAGGAAGCAGGGTGGTTCGGTGGCTGGTACCGGTCGATTTTCACGCAAACCCGAGCATACGCCCGTGAATCCCGTGACGGGGCTGCCCAACGACCCCGCCGTCGCATGGCAGCCGCCGGCATACCCCGCGGCGCCCCAGGTCCCCGGGCAGGGGAGCGCCTCCGCCCACGCGGCCTCCGCGGCCCCGTCGACCCCCGCCGGCGCCCAGACCCCGTCGCCGTGGGCTCAGGCCCCGGCCGCGGCGGGCGGCCCGTCCGCTTCCGCGCCCTTCGCATCGTCCGCCTCCGCGGCTGCGCAGGATCGCTCCTATGCCACCGACCGCGTCCCCCCGCAGGGGTGGGCCCCCTCCTTCGAGCCCTCGTTCGTCCCGCCCGCGCCCCCGGTCGACCAGCAGGTCCCGCCCGCTGCGGACGCGGGGGCCCATGCCGACCTCGTGTCCATCATGGACAAGACCCTCGTGGTCCTCGACAGCCGCATCTTGGCGACGGTGGTGCTGCTCCTGCTCGACCTGTTCGTCATAGGGCTCGGCAGCTTCATCCCCTTCGCCGTGGTGATGTTCGCGGGATTTGTCCTGCTCGACCGCTTCTCGAACGTCCGGCGCGTGATCACGCTGGGCGGCATCCCCTGGCTGGCGGTCCTCGTCGCGGGGGTGTTCGTCGCCGGCGGCGTGGGCCCGGTGGCGTTCGGCATCGACTACCTGTTCATGTTCTGCGGCTTCCTCACGGCCGTCGCGGTCTGCGGCGTCTTCTTCATCAGCCGCGCGTTCTACGACTACGGCTACGAGCGCGGCGAGTTCGATGCGGACCGCATCGTCGCCCGCCACATGATCGACCGCCTGGTGGAGCATCCGGACGACTGGGGAACCGTCGACGGCGACTTCCTCGAGGTCGAGGGCGCGCTGAACCGCGTGCGCGACCGCCAGCGCGCCGCCGAGCAGGCCCTGCGCGACGAGTCGAGCCGCAAGGACGACCTCGTCACCTACCTCGCCCACGACCTGAAGACGCCGCTCGCGAGCGTGGTCGGCTACCTCTCGCTGCTGCACGAGGCGCCCGACCTGCCCGTCGAGCAGCGGGTGCGCTTCACGGGCGTGGCGCTCGACAAGGCCCACCGGCTCGACGCGCTCATCGAGGAGTTCTTCGACATCACGCGCTTCGACTTCCACGACATCGTGCTCACCCGCGGGTACGTGGACCTGAACCTGATGCTCGCCCAGGTGGTCGACGAGTTCTACCCGACCCTCTCGGAGCAGGACAAGTACGCGGAGATCAGCGTGCCGGAGGGGCTCACCGTGCTGGTGGACGGCGACAAGATGGCGCGCGTGTTCAACAACGTGATGAAGAACGCCATCGCCTACAGCTACGAGGGGTCGACGATCCGCATCGCGGCGAGCCGGGTTGACGGGGCGGTGCAGATCCGCTTCGAGAATCAGGGCGACCCGATCCCCGCCCCGAAGCTCAAGGTGATCTTCGAGAAGTTCTACCGGCTCGACGCCGCGCGCGCCACCAACCGCGGGGGCGCCGGGCTGGGCCTCGCCATCGCCAAGGAGATCGTCGTGGCGCACGGAGGTCAGATCTCCTGCGAGTCGACCCCGGAGCACACGGTCTTCACCATCACCCTGCCCGAGTAGAGTAGCGGGGGCCGGGGATGCCGTCCGGCCCATCGACAGCCGCCGCCCCCGTCGCACGGCAGGGGCGCACGCGCGGCCCCGCTGCTCGGCGGGTGCCGCCCGGCCCCTCCCGTGCCCCGCCGGCCCTCTTTACACTCCCATGACAAACCGCTTTCAGCCGCATGAAACGCGGCTCGTATCCTTGAGCGAGCTATGACAGCATGCCTGAGGAGGTACCGGGTTTGAACGAGAAGGAACTTGGAGGCACGGCCGAGGCTATCGCCGCCGCCGCGCAGGAGGCGCACGATCGCGAGATGGGCTCGATGATCACCGAGCAGCCCAAGGTCGAGCACCCCGTTCGCATGTCCGTCGAGCACCTCGACCTCTACTACGGGGACCATCACGCCCTGAAGGACGTCTCCATCGACATCCGCGACCGCGAGATCACCTCGTTCATCGGCCCGTCCGGCTGCGGCAAGTCCACCCTGCTGCGCTGCCTGAACCGCATGAACGACATGGTCAAGGACTGCCGCATCGAGGGAAAGATCACCCTGGACGGCGAGGACATCTACGCGGACTACAACGTCACGCGCCTGCGCCAGCAGGTCGGCATGGTGTTCCAGCGCCCGAACCCCTTCCCCATGAGCATCTTCGACAACGTCGCCTACGGCCCGCGCGGCCTCGGCATCAAGAAGCGCTCCGAGCTCGAGGAGATCGTCGAGGAGTCCCTCACCGGCGCCGCCCTGTGGGACGAGGTCAAGGACAAGCTCAACCAGTCCGGCCTGGGGCTCTCCGGCGGCCAGCAGCAGCGCCTGTGCATCGCCCGCGCCCTCGCGGTGAAGCCGCAGGTCCTGCTCATGGACGAGCCCACGAGCGCCCTCGACCCCATCTCCACCGTCATGGTCGAGCAGCTCGCCATGGAGCTCAAGAAGGACTACACCCTGGTGGTTGTGACCCACAACATGCAGCAGGCGTCCCGCATCTCCGACTCCGTCGCGTACTTCCTGCTCGGCGAGCTGGTGGAGCACGCGCCCACCGCGGAGCTGTTCACCAACCCCAAGGACAGCCGCACGGCCGACTACCTCACCGGCCGGTTCGGCTGATACGCCCTCGCCGCGGTGCGGCATCACGTGCTCTGCCCGCTGCGGTGTATCATATCCATAACCTGCGGACAGACACGGAGACGCGCCGATGATCTATTACGTTGAGGATGACGACAACATCAGGGGGCTGACGCTGTACGCGCTGCGTCAGCAGGGAATCGAGGCCGAGGGCTTCTCGTGCGACAGCGAGTTCAAGGCCGCCGTCGCCCGCCGCGTCCCCGACGCCGTCCTCCTCGACATCATGCTGCCCGACACCGACGGGCTCGAGATCATGCGCCGCCTGCGCGCCATGCCCGAGACGGCCACCGTGCCCATCATGATGCTCACCGCCAAGGACACCGAGCTCGACAAGGTCGTCGCGCTCGACGGCGGCGCCGACGACTACCTCACCAAGCCGTTCTCCCTCATGGAGCTCACGAGCCGCTGCCGCGCGCTGCTGCGCCGCGGGGGCATGACCAAGCAGGTGAGCGACGTGCTGTCCGCCGACGGGATCGTGCTGTCCCCCAGCCACCGGCGTGTGACGGTCGACGGCGAGGAGGTCAAGCTGACGCTGCGCGAGTTCGACCTGCTCGAGTACCTCATGCGCAAGCCGGGCATCGTCTTCACGCGCGAGGCCCTGCTCCAGAGCGTGTGGGGCTGGGACTTCGACGGCGGCTCGCGCACGGTCGACGTGCACGTGCAGACGCTGCGCCAGAAGCTCGGCGAGCATGCGGGCAGCATCGAGACCGTGCGCGGCGTGGGCTACCGCTTCGCCGGCCAGGAGGGGTAGGCCCGTGCGCGCCCGCATCCCGCGGACCCGGGGCGGCCGCCGATGAACGCCGCCCGCCGCTCGCTGTCCCGCCGCGTCTTCGCGACGGTGCTCGCCGTGGCCATGATGGTGGTCGGGGTGTTCTCCGTCGCGGGCGCCGCCTACATGCAGGGGCAGCTCGTCTCGCTCGCCCACGACGAGCTCGTCAACCAATCCGACGTGGTGGCCGCCGCCCTGAACTCCATGCCGGACGACAAGATCATCCTGCGCAACATGTCGCTGCGCTCCACGCGCATCACCCTGATCGGCACGGACGGCTCGGTGCTCTACGACACCGAGGCCGATGCCGAGGACATGCCCAACCACGGCGACCGGCCCGAGGTGCGGCAGGCGTTCGAGGACGGACGCGGTTCGTCCGAGCGCTCGAGCTCGACGCTGGGTGAGGTCATGCTGTACGAGGCCGTGCGGTTGGAGAACGGCACCGTGGTGCGCCTCGCGCAGGAGCAGGACGGCATCCTGTCGATCCTCCTGAACATGCTGCCTCCGCTGGCGGCGCTCGCCGCACTGAGCGCGATCGCGTCCCTCCTGGCGGCGCGGACCCAGTCGCGGACGATCATCGCCCCGCTGCTCGACGTGGACCTCGACCATCCCATCCGCAACGCGGAGAACGCCTACACAGAGATGATCCCCATGCTGGAACGCATCGAATCCCAACGTCAGGAGCTCAAGCGCCAGGTGCGCGTGCTGGCGGACAACGACCGCATGCGCCGCGAGTTCACCGCGAACATCACCCATGAGCTCAAGACGCCGCTGACCGCCATCTCCGGGTACGCGGAGCTCATCTCGAGCGGGATGGTGGCCGACGAGGAGGACAAGCGCGACTTCGCGCACCGCATCTACAACGAGGCGGGACGCCTGACCGCCCTCGTGAACGACATCCTCACCCTGTCCAACCTCGATGAGGCGGAGCGCGACGACGGGCAGTCCGCCGACGGCGTGCTGGGCACGCGCGAGCCCGTGGACCTGCCGCGCACGCTCGACACCGTGTACCACCGTCTGGAGACCGTGGCCGACGTTGCCGGCATCGAGCTCGCGCTGCGCCCGAAGCCCGCGATCGTCTTCGGCGTGCCCAGGCTGATCGACGAGCTCGTCTACAACCTGGCGAGCAACGCGATCCGCTACAACAAGCCCGCCGGATCGGTGACCATGAGCTGCGGCGTCGAGGACGGCGCGCCGTTCATTCGGGTCGAGGACACCGGCATCGGGATCGCGCCGGAGGAGCAGGAGAAGGTGTTCGAGCGCTTCTACCGCGTGGATAAGAGCCGGTCCAAGGCGCGCGGCGGCACGGGGCTCGGCCTCGCGATCGTGAAGCACGCCGCGATGTTCCACGACGCCGAGATCAAGGTCGACAGCGCACTGGGGGAGGGCACCGCGATCACGGTGACGTTCCCCAAGGACAACCCGCAGATCGACGATCTGATCTAGGTCGGGGCGCGACGCGTTTCGCGCGTCCGTGGGGGCGGGCATGCGGGCGGGCTCCGGACTGCGGCGCGGCGGGTGCGGCGCCGCCGGTTCCGCGTGCCGCCGCACCCGCGCAGGGAGGGGCCCGGTTCCGCCGCCGGCTCCGCGCCCGCGCACCCGCGCAGGGAGGGGTCCGGTTCCGTCGCCGGCTCCGCGCCCGCGCGGCAGCGGGAAAAAAGTGCCTGTCCCTATTTTCCCGCCGCGCGCGTCCGAGAAGGGGGTCCGTATCTGCATTTTTCGAGGTCGACCAGATAGCGGGCACAGCGGTCTTCCACGGCGGGGGGTTTGGGCTACCATGTTGAAGGTTTGGAAAAGGGGACGGGACCCGCGCCGATAGGCATGCCTGCGCGCCGATTCAGCGGTGCGGTGCCCGTCCGTCGCATAGGGCCGGCCGTCGCCGGCGCGTTCGGATAGGGAAAGAAAGGCAACTCGATGACTCTGCTCGAACTGTTCCAGCTGCTCAGGAAGCATCTGCGGCTGGTCGTCGCACTCCCGGTGGGGTGCGCGCTCATCATGGCGGTCGTGAGCTTCGCGCTCATGGGGAACACCTACACCGCCCAGACGAGCATGTACATCCTCGCGAACAGCAACACTGAGTCGCAGAGCACCAACTACACCGACCTCACGGCGAGCCAGCTGCTCGCCAACGATGTCGCGACGCTTCTGCAGAGCGACCGCGTCGAGGCGGATGCCGCCTCGTCCCTCGGCCTCACCGACCTCTCCGATTACAAGGTGAGCGTCACGAGCGAGACCACCACCCGCGTGATCAGCCTCGTCGTGACCGGTCCGGACCCGCAGGGCGTGGCCGACGTCGCCAACGAGATGGCCTCCCAGGTGTCGGTCGTCGCCCAGGACGTCCAGATGGCCGACAGCATCAACGTCATCGACGAGGCGGTCGCGCCGACCTCCCCGAGCGGCCCCAATCGCATGCTCTACATCGCCGTGGCGTTCCTCGCCGGCCTGTTCCTGGCGATCGCCATCGTCGTGCTCATGGATATGCTCAACACCCGCATCCGCAGCGCCGAGGACGCCGAGGAGCTGCTCGGCGTGCCGGTGGTCGGCCGCATCCCCGCGATGAAGAAGAAGGGCGGTAAGTAACCCATGCCTAAGAAGAAAGCGAGCGCCGACAGGCTCGTCGTCCAGAACGCCGCCAAGACCCTGCTGGCCAACATCCGCTTCGCCAGCGTCGACAACCCGATTCGCGTCATCACGCTGACCTCCTCGGTCCCCAACGAGGGCAAGTCGACCGTCGCGCTCAACCTCGCGCAGGCCATCGCCACGGGCGGCAAGAGCGTCGTGCTCGTGGAGTGCGACATGCGCCGCCGCAGCATGGCCGATATGATCGGCGTGCACAGCCGCGGCGGCCTGTACGCGGTGCTGTCCGAGCAGATGACGCTCGACGAGGCCGTCGTCGAGACCAGCCAGAAGAACCTCTACTTCCTCGATTCCGAGCCGCACATCCCCAACCCGGCGGACATCATCGCCTCCAAGCGCTTCGCCCGCCTGGTCAAGTCGCTCTCCGAGTCCTTCCAGTACGTGATCTTCGACACGCCCCCCGTGGGGACGTTCGTGGACGCCGCCGAGGTCGGCCACCTCTCCGACGGCGTGCTGTTCGTCATCCGCGAGAACTTCGCCAAGCGCAACGAGGTGCTCGCCGCCATGGACCAGCTCCGCCGCGCCGAGGTGCACATCATCGGCACCGTCATGAACTACTGCGAGGTCGAGTCGAGCGAGTACTACTACTCGTACTACACCAAGGACGGCAAGAAGGTCCGCACCTCGGAGGGCTCCGGCTCGGGTTCCTCCCGCGGCGCCCAGGGCGTCGCGCCGGCGTCGGGCAGCCGCTTCACGCGCTAGCGCCGCCGGCGGGAAGGACCACGCAGCATGCGCGATATCCACTGCCATATCCTGCCGGGCGTCGACGACGGCGCGGCGGATCTCGACGAGAGCCTGGCGATGCTCGAGGCGGCCAAGGAGGCCGGCGTCACGAGCATCGTCTGCACCCCGCACTGCCGCGACCCGTATTTCGACTACGACGCCATGTGGGACGCCTTCGAGCTGCTGCAGGCCCATGCGGGCGGCTTCCCGCTGCAGATGGGGTTCGAGGTCAACCATGCCAAGCTCATGGAGCTCGGCATGGACTGGGCCGACTACCTGCATTACGACGGGAGCAACGAGTTTTTGCTCGAGCTGTCCACGCGTGCGGGCAAGCTCGAGTTCCAGGAGTACGAGCGCACCATCTACGAGCTGCAGGGACGGGGTTACGAGGTCATCATCGCCCATCCCGAGCGCTACCACGCCATCCAGGAGGACATCGACGTGGCGGTCCGGCTCATGCGGATGGGCTGCAAGCTGCAGGCGTCGGCTGACTTCATCGCGGGCGGGCGGCTCGGGCGCGAGAAGCGCCCCGCCCTGAAGATGTTCGACGAGTACCTGTACACCTATATCGCGAGCGATGCGCATACGCCCGAGCACTACCGGTATCTCGCCGAGGCGCGGGCGAAGTTCCGCGTCCGCGGCAGGCACATGCGCGCGTAGGGGAGGGCCGATGGCGGTCGAGACAAGGATCGGTGAGCGCGCCGACGCATTCGAGGTGCGTCGGCGCGTCTTCATGGACGAGCAGGGGTACGTGAACGAGTTCGACGGGATCGATGACGACCCGCGCTGCCTGCACGTGACGCTGTATGTCGACGATGGGCTCGCCGGCTGCGCGCGGGTCTTCCCGGAGCCGTTGGAGCGCGAGCTGGTGCCCGATGCCCCGCAGTCCCCCGCCTGCCCGCTCGACGACGGGGTGCCGGCGGAGCGGGTCTACCTGCTCGGTCGCGTGGCGGTGCTTCCGGCGTTCCGCCGGCGGGGGCTGGCGAGCGCGCTGGTCGCCGCGAGCGACGACGCCGCGCGCGCGGCGGGCGCGCGCGTCTGCAAGCTGCATGCCCAGGAATACGTGCGCGATCTCTATGCGAAGCTCGGGTACGGGCAGATCTCCGACGTAGACTACGAGGACGAGGGCCAGCCGCACCTGTGGATGGCCAAGCTCCTGTAGCATCGGGCGCATCGGGCACGGGGACCCGGGGATCGGGGCTCTTGCCGGTCCGTTCGGGGGCTCGCCGGTCCCCCGTTCCGGTTCGCGTCTGAGCTGGGAATCGGGGCCCGTCGGTCCCGTTCGGGGCCCTTGGCCGGTTCGTTCGGGCGCTTGCCACCCCCGTTCGGGCCCTTGCCGGCTCTACTCGGAGCCCCATCGCTTGCGTTCGGGGCCCTTGGCGGTCCCGTTTTTCGTTCGTGTTTGAGTTCCTGGCAGATTTTCATCGTTTGGGGGAGGGTCGCTGCCGTCCCGAGGCGGCACCGTCCCTCAGAGGGCCCCCGTCCGGTCGCCCGGCGAACGGAAACACGTTCTCCCGGCGTATTATTCCGGCCAAAGCGGTCAGATTATCGCATCGGTATCCGGTTGAAGGGCGCTCGGGGGTCATCCTGCCGCCGGAGCCGAAGGTCCGGAGCTCCGGTCTGCCGGCTTTCCGCGACGGTCCCTCCCCGAAACGCCCCTTTTCTGCCAGGATCTGACACGCGAACGGATTCCACCCTTGCGGGGGCCGTTCGACGCGGCGGGCGATGCGGATGGATGCGCACGGTGACGGATCCCGGCTGCGCCGGGTGCCCTGCGCAGGGTGCCGTATGCCGCCTTTGACGCAGCCGGGACATCGTCGTCAGCGGATGACGGTGCCGCTGTAGTCCTTCACCGAGGACACGATACGGCTGCGCAGCGATTCGCGCAACCTTCGGTACGCGATCGGCTTCGCTACCCGGAAGCGCTTGCCGAGCGCGTTGAAGATGTCGCGATGAAGCTGGTCGAACATGAGGTCGCTCGCGATGTCCTCGTACCACACGTTGAGCGTGACCAGCCCCGAGGCGGTCAGGTGGTTCTGGCGTCGGTCGTCGCGCTCGGTCTGCTCGACCGAGTGGGACTCCCGACCTTTGTACTCCAGCCCCACCGTACCGCCCGGGAGGACGATATCGACCCATTTGTCGCCGTCTTCGGTGGCGACCTTCTTGTTCATCTCGAGTGGGGTGAGGCCCAGCCCGCCGTCCTTGCGGGGGAACGACATGAGCATCGCCAAGGCGGTCTCCATGGGCGAGTTCGATCCGTCGAAGATGAGCCGCAGCGCTTCGCGCGCACGGACCGCGCCGGCGAAGCCCGTGATGCCCGTGGCGAGCCGCTCGATCTTCTTGACGGAGGTCAGGGAGCGCTCGGTGTTGGTCATCTTGTCCCACGAGGAATCGATGAGGTAGGTCCCGCAGATCTCGTACCCGATCGCGACGAGCTCGGTGAAATGGAATTCGCCCGATCCGGCGAGGTCGATGAACATCATCTCGGGGCTGACGATGTGGACGTCGTCGGACAGCTTGATGATCGCGCGTCTGGGGAGCCGCTTGGTCCGTTGGTGCCTCCGCACGTCTATCCGGGCGGTATGCGGCGCGTTGCGCTCGATGAGCAGGTGATACGGTTTGCCGGTGACGCCGATCCGCTCCATCGTGTCCTCGAGCATCTGCGGGGCGGGGGTCCCGCATCGTGCGAGCTTGCCGGTGCGCGGCCGGTCGAGTAGGTCGGGGGCGAGGCGCATATGCGCCCGGTACGCTTCCAAGGCCGACGGTCCGCAGAGACATATATGGTGGTCGTCGGTCATGGGCGCTCCTGTTCGCGTCGATGCGGGATCGGCACAGGAAAGGATATTGCCCGGGGGCGTCCGGTCGTTGAAGCGGGGCTTACAAGTCGTGTCCACGCTTTCCGCGTGCGTGCGAGGGCGGAACTCCCGAACCCGGAGCCGCCCGCGGAGCCGACGCCCTCCGCGCGTGCGTCGGGCGCGCCGACCGAAGCCGTCCGGGGGCCACGGTGAGGCCGCGGCCGCGGGGATGGCCTGCAGGGCGAAGGCCGAGGTCTGGATGAAGCGGGGGGAGGACTCAGGGTCCACGGGGATGCCGGGCCGCAGGGTCGGAGTCCGGTTGCGAAGATAATCTAAGTCTTTAACGCTTAGGTTTTATGAGCCTGAAGATGGGTAGTATAGTCCCTGTTGAACAGATGGGCCGGCATCGCCGCGACGAGCCGGCATCAGGGCAAGGAAGGGACCGCATCGCATGCGCCAGTTCAAGACAGAGAGCAAGAAGCTCCTCGACCTCATGATCAACTCCATCTACACCAACAAGGAGATCTTCCTGCGCGAGCTCATCTCCAACGCGTCGGACGCGGTGGACAAGCTCAACTTCAAGAGCCTGTCGGACGGCAGCGTCCAGCTCGATGGCGAGGACCTGGCCATCCGCGTCTCCTTCGACAAGGAGGCCCGCACGCTCACCATCTCGGACAACGGCATCGGCATGACCGCGGAGGAGCTCGAGAAGAACCTCGGCACGATCGCCCACTCCGGCAGCCAGGAGTTCAAGGCGGAGAACGCCGAGAGCCAGGGCGACGCCGTGGACATCATCGGCCAGTTCGGCGTCGGCTTCTACTCCGCGTTCATGGTGGCCAAGCACGTGCGGGTCGTGAGCCGCGCCTACGGGTCGGACGAGGCGAACGTGTGGGAGAGCGACGGCCTGGACGGCTACACCATCGAGCCGGGGGAGCGCTCCGGCCACGGCACCGACATCATCCTCACGATACGCGACAACGAGCCGGGCGAGAACGGCGAGCCGGGTGAGAACTACGACCGCTACCTCTCCGAGTGGGGCATCAAGGACCTCATCCGCCGGTACAGCAACTACGTGCGCTACCCCATCCAGATGATGGTGACCAAGAGCCGCCAGAAGCCCAAGCCCGAGGACGCCGGCGACGACTACACCCCCGAGTACGAGGACTACCAGGAGCTTGAGATCGTCAACTCCATGACGCCGATTTGGAAGAAGCGCAAGGACGACGTCGAGCAGTCCGATTACAACGAGTTCTACAAGTCGACCTTCCACGATTACGAGGACCCCGCCCGCACCGTGAGCTTCCACGCCGAGGGCACGCTCGAGTACGATGCGCTCCTGTTCGTCCCCGGTTGCGCCCCGTTCGACCTGTACAGCCGGGATTACGAGAAGGGCCTCGCGCTCTACAGCTCCAATGTTCTGATCATGGACAAGTGCGCCGAGCTGCTGCCGGATTACTACAACTTCGTGCGCGGCGTCGTCGACTCCGCCGACGTGTCGCTCAACATCAGCCGCGAGACGCTGCAGCACGACCGCCAGCTGCGCGCCATCGCCCGCCGCGTCGAGAAGAAGATCACGAGCGAGCTCGAGGACATGCGCGACAACGACCGCGAGACCTACGAGACCTTCTTCGAGAACTTCGGCCGCGGGCTCAAGTACGGCATCTACTCCAGCTACGGCTCGAAGGCCGACGAGCTCGCCGACCTGCTGCTGTTCTGGAGCGCGCGCGAGAAGAAGATGGTCACGCTGCGCGAGTACGCCGAGGCCATGCCCGAGGGGCAGAAGGCCATCTACTACGCCGCCGGCGACGACCGCGACCGCCTGCCCAAGATGCCGGTGGTGACCGGCGTGCTGGCGCGCGGCTACGACGTGCTGCTGCTCACGGCGGATGTGGATGAGTTCACCTTCCAGTCGATGCGCGAGTACGTGGCGCGCGACATGCCGAAGGTCTACGAGGACGAGGCCGCGCGCGAGGCGGCGGCCAAGGCGGTCGAGGACGGGGCGGAGCCCGAGGTCGAGGACCGTCATCTGGAGCTCAAGAACGTGGCGACCGGCGATCTGGACCTCGCCACGGAAGACGAGAAGAAGGACGCCGAGGAGGCTACCAAGGAGAACGGCGACCTGTTCGAGGCGATGAGGGGGGCGCTCGGCGACAAGGTCGAGAAGGTCACCGTGTCGTCGCGCCTGGTCGCCGAGGGCGACGCCCCGGCGTGCATCACGACGGAGGGCCCGCTGTCGCTGGAGATGGAGAAGGTCCTCAAGCAGGGGCCCGAGGGCGATATGGAGGGCCTGCCCAAGAGCCAGCGCGTGCTCGAGCTCAACGCGAAGCACCCGGTGTTCGCCAAGCTCGTCGCGGCGCAGAAGGACGGCGATGACGAGCGGGTGAAGCTCTACGCCGGCCTGCTGTACGATCAGGCGCTGCTGGTGGAGGGCATCCTGCCCGAGGATCCCGTGGCGTTCGCCGCGAGCGTGTGCGAGCTGATGTAACGTCCGACGGGAGCGATTCCGACGGGGCGTCCCGTATCCCTTTCGAGCGCGTGCGGTCGGTCGCAGGCGCCCCAGGGGTTGAACTGCGCCCCAAAACTTGGACGCGTTAAATCATAGCCGCTAGGCAGCCTTTTGAAGGGCCTGCTCTCGGAACTCGACCGGGGTCAGGCCCTTCAGCCCGACCTGGCGCCTCACGTGGTTCCAGTGGCGGATGTAGGCCTCGAGGTCCGCCTTGAACGCTTCGAAGTCGTCCCAGTCCCTTCCCCGGAAGAACTCGTCCTTCAGGTGGCCGAAGACCTGCTCGGTCGCGCCGTTGTCCAGGCAGTCGCCCTTGCGCGACATGCTCTGGGTGAAGCCGTTGGCGCGCAGCGCGGAGACGTAGAGGCCGTGCTGGTACTGCCACCCCATGTCGGAGTGCAGGATGGGCCTGGCCCCGTCGGGCTTCGCGGCCATGAGCATCGAGAGCATCTCCTCCTGCTGGGCGAGGTCGGGGCTCTCCGAGACCGACCACGCCACGATCTCCTTGCTGCCGAAGTCGTAGACCGGGGCGAGGTAGGCCCTGCCGAAGGAGAGCCTGAACTCGGTCACGTCGGTGCCCATCTTCTGCCACGGGCCGTCCGCCCTGAAGTCGCGCCCGAGCACGTTCTCGAAGGTCTCGCCGACGGCCCCCCTGTACGAGCTGTACCTGCGGCGGCCGGCCCCGCGGCGGATGCCGCAGCGCAGGCCCATCTCGTTCATCATCTTGAGGACGGTCTTGTCGGCTATGCGGGCGCCGTCGACGGCCCGCAGCTCCATCGCCACCTGCCGGTGCCCGACGCCGTTCGGGAGCCTCCCGAAGATCTCGGCGACCCTGGGCCGGAGCTCCGGCCTGGTCGGGGCCTTCGGGTGCGAGAGCGCGTAGCAGCAGCTGGACCTGGCGAGGCCCGCGGCCCCCAGCAGGTCGGCGAGGCCGTGCCCCTGCCCTGAAAGCGCGGCGACCGCTAGGGCCTTCTCCCGGTTCGGGAGCGCAGCTCCGCCTTCAGGGCTATCGATTGTTTTAGGTACGCCACCTCGGCCTCGAGCCTGCGCACCTCGCGCTCGAGCTCCTCCTCGCGCGTCGCGGGCGCGGCCTCCTTGCGCGGCCTGCCCTTGGGCCTCGGCCTGAGCGCCTCCGCCCCGCCCTCGCGGTAGAGCCTGCACCAGCTCCTCAGCGGCGACTCGCTCGCTATCCCGAAGCGCTCCATCGCCTCGGGCTTCGGCATGCCGCCGTCGACCACGGCGCTCGCCGCGGCGACCTTGGTCCCGTAGTCGTATCTCCTGTGGGTCCCCATGTCCAGCAGCGCATCCCTCCCGACGGCTCGGTACGTCTGCTGCCATTTTCTCACAGCCTTGGCCGGCACGCCGAGGCGCGCCGCGGCGGCCTTGTGGCCGAGCCCGCGGCCGAAGAGCCCGCAGGCCCGCCCCCTCGCCGACCTGTCGTAGACCGTCATGGAAAAGCCTCCCATCTCTCGGACTTTACTTTCCGGTCCAAGAAATGGGAGGCAGTTCACGGCCCCGCGCGTCCCTGAGCCTGCGCAGCGCCCGGACGCTGCGCCCCCGCGCCCGGCGCATCTCGCCCCCGCGCCGCAGCGGGCCACGGACGGTCCGGCAGCCGGCACGGCGGATGATGCCGCATCACCGAGTTCCCCGCGCTGGTGGGCAAGGGGTCCGCGGCGAACGTGCGCATCGGCGGGAACACCGCCATCTCGCGCGTCCATGCGAGCATCGCGTTTCTGGGGACGGGGTTCTCGATCGAGGACAAGGCGTCCACCAACGGCACGGGCATCAACGGCAACGCGCTCGCCCCGGGGGAGCGCGTCAAGCTGAACGACGGCGACCGCATCACCCTCGGTGACGAGGACTTCATCGTCGAGATCAAATAGCTCCCCCGCGAACGGCGGCGCCATGCCGACGCCGAGGGGACGCGGATGCGCAAGCGCCCGCGTCCCCTCGGCGTCGTTCGCCTATGGAGTTGGAATCGTTTCGCGGCCCGTCTGGCTGCAGGGACCGTTCCCGTGGGACCCGGCTATGCCGTCGCGCTGTTCCGCACGGGCCCGTTCAGGGCGTCGAGCATGCGGCGGAAGGAGTCCTTGAGGTTCGCCCCCTGGTCGACGGAGCGCTTCTCCTTCTGGGGGCGCAGGGATGCGCGGGGCTTCGGGGCCTCTTGCCGATCGGCACGCTCGTCCTTGGAGAAGGCGGTGGGGGAGACGAGGAGGCCGGTTCTCTGTGTCGGGGGGAAGGAGAATCGGTTCGCACGTTGGGATGGCTGCAATGATGACCATGTGCTCGCTGCATGTCGGGAAGAATGCATGCCGGGCCTCCTCGCTCATCCACCACGTCGCGCTATCCGGTGTCGCTGTTGTTCGGATGCGCTGAGCCCATTATGCCCGCGGGTGCGCCTCAAGGCCGCTTAAGCATCTCTTACGTCTGTTTGTCCGTTATGTGATTGCGCAGGTGGGGCGGGGAAAGGGGCGCAGCGCGCGACCCCCGGGGGCTTCTGCCGTATGTGCAGAAACTGTCGAGGGATGCGCCTCGGCGCGGTGCGTGCGCGCCGGAAGGCCGTGGGGCGGGGGAGGCGGTGCGGGCAGATGCCGCGGTCTTCGCCGGACGGCCCGCGGGCGCCGCCCGGGCCCTCCGATGTGCCCGCGGGCCCCGGTGCGCGTCGGAGCGCGGGTTGCGGTCGATGTAATGATCCGCAATAAAACGCTGCGCACGTGCCGGGATGTGCTACGTTTGATACATCCGCAGGAGGGGTGCGGATTCGCCGTCCGAACGGGGCGGTATGCTGTGATGCCGCGGGGGCGGTCCGTCCGCGCCTTCGGTAACGGGTCAGGGGGTGCTCGATGTTCCACGTTGCGATCTTGGAGGACGATCCCCGGCAGGCAGAGTCGCTCGCGCGCATGATCGAGGCCTCTCCCTGCGCCTCGCGCGTGGAGATCGTCGGGGTCGCCCAGCCAGCCGTCTCGCTCGCCGAGGCCTTCGGGGACGGCGTCGACATCCTGTTCGTCGACATCCAGCTCGGCGAGGCCCGCGCCACCGGCATCGACCTCGTCGACGCGCTCGCCCCGCGCGACGGGAGCATGCAGGTCATCTACGTCTCGGGCTACCTCGAGTACGCCTCGGACGTCTACCGGACCAAGCACACCTGGTTCCTCCCCAAGCCGGTCGAGCAGAGCGCGCTCGACGCGGCGCTCGAGCGCGCCATCGACAACCTGGAGCAGGCCCAGCAGCAGCCCCTGCTCGTGCGCGCCTCCGGCTCGCTCATCCAGATCCTCCCGCAGAACATCGTCTATGTGGAGAGCGAGCGCCGCAAGGTGCGCATCCACGAGCGCGGCCGCGTGATCGAGACCTACGCCAAGATGTCCGACATGGAGGCGAGCCTTCCGCGCCAGTTCGCGCGCTGCCATAAGAGCTTCCTGGTCAACATGAGCTTCATCTCCGAGCTCCGCGCCCGCGACCTCGTGCTGCTCGACGGGACGGTGCTCCCGGTGAGCCAGCGCTGCCACAAGGCGCTGCAGCGCTGCTTCATCGACCATGTGGGACGCTCCGTGTAGGGCCGCCGTGTCGGAGCTCGCGGCCTACATCCTCGTCCAGGCGAGCACCTTCGCCGTGACCATGGCGCTCGCCGGCGGCATGGCGATCATGCTGCCGATCCCCCGGCGCGTCCGCTATTTCGCGGCGATCGGCGCCGTGGGGCTCGTCTTCCAGCTCATCGGGTCGTCCGATGGCCTGCTCCGCGTCCTGAGCTTCGCCTCGTTCACGGGCTTCACGCTCGCCTCCTGCACGGGCCCCGTGCGCTTCCGGGTGCTCGCGATGGCCCTCGTCTACACCGCGGCGATCGCGGGGGAGGCGGTGTGCTCCGTCGTCAGCGTGGCCCTGCTGGGCGGCTTCGATTTCTCCATGGCGTTCCAGCTCGCGCATCCGGTGGAGTTCCTGTTCATCAGGCTGCTGGACACGGCCCTGATCATTGCGGGCTCCTACGCCTCCGCCCTCCTGTCCCGCCGCGTCGTCCACGGCGGCGAGTCGCGCCGTGCCGCCCTGATGATCCTCTTCATGCCGCTGCTCCAGGTCGTGCTGCTGATGGGGGCGCTCTACCTCCAGCTGAACGTCACCGGGATACATGCGGCGCTCTCGGCGGGCATCGCCGCGGCCGCCCTGCTGTTCTTCGCCGCCGACGTGCTGCTCGTGGTCACCATCGAGCGCATCGGGCAGGCGAGCGCGGAGCGGGAGCGCGCCCGCGCCATGGAGCGGCAGCTCGACGGCTATCTCGAGCAGTACGCCGTCCTCGCGCGGCGCAGCGCCGCGATCGCGCGGCTGCGCCACGACGCCCGCAACAACGTGCAGGTCATTTCCGCCCTCCTCGACCGCGGCGCGTACGGGGAGGCGTCCGCGTACGCGGGGGAGTGCGAGCGCACGCTCGCGAAGCCGGACGGGCGGTGAGCGCCGTGGAGAAGGTCCTCTTCGCGCTCTCCTCGCTCGCGATCGTGCTCGCGGCGGTGCACCTGCTCGTCGCGTCCCGCCACCGGTCGCCGTCGTATCGCGCACTGATGCTGCTGTTCCCGGTGAGCCAGCTCGCGGTGGTCGCGCTGACGGCCGCGGCGGTGCGGTGGCTCCAGGCGGGCTGGGGCTACTCGTGCTTCGTCTCGCTGTGCGGCCTGGTCGCGGCCGTGTACGACCCGCTGCTGTTCCGCGTGTTCGCCGAGGCTGAGGAGCGGGAGGCGGCCGCGGAGTACGCGCGGACCGTGGAGGGCCAGCTCGAGGTCCAGCGGGAGCACCTGGCGCGCATGCGGGAGGCGGGGCGCGACGCGGAGGAGATCAGGGCGGAGCTCGCCGGTCTGTTCGGCGAGCTCCGCGGCGCCCTCGATGCCCGCGACCCCGAGCTCGCGCGCACCCTGCTGCGGAAGGCGACCGACGTCGTGCCCCCGGCGGGCGCCTCGTTCTGCCGCAACCCCGCCGTCGACGCCCTGCTCGCCTCCAAGCTCACCCGCTGCCGCGAGCTGGGGGTGGAGCTGAACGTCCAGGCGGGGATCCCGATGGCGCTGACGCTGCCCGACCTCGAGGTCTGCGCGGTGCTCTCCAACCTGATCGACAACGCCGTCGACGCCGTCCGGGGGTTCGCGCCCGCCCGGCGCTGGGTGCGCGTCGTCTCCCGCGAGGCGCAGGGGTATCTGGTGATCGCGGTGGAGAACCCCGCCGACCGCGCCCCGCAGCGCAGGGTCCGCGCCGCCCTCGAGCTGGGGGAGGACGGGAGGATCCCCGAGCACGGCTGGGGGATCTCGATCGTGGAGGGCGTCGCGCGCCGGCACGCGGGCGCGGTGACGACGTCGTTCGAGGACGGCGTCTACACGGTCCGCGTGCTGCTGCACCTGTAGCGGCGCCGGGCCCCGGGGCGCATCCGCCCGCAGGCGGGACGGTCTCGTTGCAGATGCCGCCTGCGACCCGCCCGCGGCTCGATCCCGACCGCTCGCCGAAGGTCCGGGGCGGACAGGGGGTCGGTGAATAAGAACGCCATCAGGTGGAATAACAACTATGGACAAAGGGTCCTCCCCACCGAGAGAGCAGCTCGGGAGTGCCTTCGAGAGGCGGGGAGGTCGGAGAGCCGGGGGACGGGCGCGTCTCCCGGCTCTCTTCGTCTGCACGGCTTCCGCGCGGTCTCAGCGTCCGGGCCGCGCCGCGCGCACCTGCTCGATCACGTGTTCCATGGTTTCATCGATGCGGTCGCGCTTGAGCTGGCACTCCCAGACCGTGATGGCGGTCCATCCGAGCTCCTCCAGCTCGGCGAGGGCGCGGGCGTCGCGTTCGACGTTGCGGCGGAACTTCGCCTCCCAGAACTCGGTGTTGCGCTTGGGCGTGCTCGGATGGCAGTGGGGGCACCGGTGCCAGAAGCAGCCGTTGACGAAGATCGCGACCTTCCTCCCCGGGAACGCGATGTCCGGGCGCCCCGGGGCCTTCTTCCACTGCAGCCGGTAGCCGGTGAGGCCCGCGGCGCGCAGGCGCTGCCGCACGAGCATCTCGGGCTTCGTGTCGGCGCGCTTGTTGCCCTGCATGGACCTGCGGATCGCGGCGCGGCGGCGCACGAGCTCGGTCTCGGCCTCCTGCGCCTCCCCGTCGGATCGCGCGGATGCGGCGAGGGCCCGGACGAGCCCGATGTCGGCGGGCATCCAGTCCAGCGATTCCAGTGCTCCCCGGTCGACCCAGCGCAGGTCGAGCTGCCGGTCGCTGCGCTGCGGCTCGGTGTTGGCGCCCTCGGGGTCGATGCGGCAGAAGAAGCAGCTCATGGAGAGGTGGAAGTCGTCGTAGTCGTATTCCACGGTGTAGAAGTCCTGCAGGTCCGTGACCTGGATCCGCAGCTCCTCGGAGAGCTCGCGGGCACATGCCTGCTCGGGGGTCTCCCCGCGCTCGACCTTGCCGCCGGGGAACTCCCAAAGGCCCTGCATGGAGCCGTATCCGCGCTGGACCGCCAGGACCTCGTCCGGGTTGCCGTCGCGCCGGATGATCCCCGCCGCCACATGTACCGTCTTCACCGCTGAGCTCCGTCCTCCCATTCCGATGCGCCTGCAGCGGCATCGTCGCCGCGGGCGCATCGGCATTGTACAGCGTCCGCGCCTCGCCGCCTTCCGGCGGGCGCTGACGGGCCGGCTGACGCTCCGCTGCGGGCCGGCGCGCCCTGCGGGATGCCCGCTGCCGAGTGAGAGGCGGGGTGCTCGCGGCGACCCTCGCATCCCGGCCGGCGCGCCCTGGGCCCCCTCCGGCCTCCGGTGCCCCGTCGGGCGTACGGCCCTCTCTTAAGCCTTCCGTAACCAACCTTACGAAATCGCAACGCACATGTAAGTCAAATCGATGGCTGCGCCGGAGGCTCCCTGCGAGTATAGGGTCAGGAGGTGGTTGTCATGGAGGCAACGAACATGAACCGGTATCGGCCCAACCCCTATGATGTTCAGGATGAGAAGCGGAGCGTGGGGATGTCGGCGGTCGAGATGGTCCTGTGGCTGCTCGCGATGGCAGCGCTTTCGATTGCCATGATCTGGCTTCTGTGGAACGCGTCGCGCTGAAGGCGCGGCGCTGCAGCATCCGGCGGGCGCCGCGGTTCGCATCCGCGGCGCCCGCGGTACCGTACGACTTGAGTGAAAGGACCCATCACATGGGAAACACCATCGTCGACCCCCGCGACAGGGCATCAGTTGGCGGCGTCTACGTCGGCGGCGCGGCAGCCGGGACCCCGGTGCCGCCCGCGGCCCCCGGCGCGCCGTCGCAGCCGCGCGTCCACATGACCCTTCCCACGTCCCCGCACACCGGGGCGTCGGCCGCTGCGCCGGCGTTCGCGCACCGGGCGCCCCAGGGGCCCGCGCAGGCGCCCGTGCTCGACGTGCGCCATGTCGAGAAGGTCTACGGCGCCCGCAACAACGTGACGCGCGCCCTCGCGGACGTCTCGTTCACGGTCATGCGCGGCGAGTTCGTGGGCATCATGGGCGCCTCGGGCTCGGGCAAGTCGACGCTGCTCAACTGCGTGTCGACTATCGATGCCGTGACCAGCGGAAACGTCTTCGTCAACGGAGCGGACGTCACCGCGATGAAGTCCTCGAAGCTCACCCGGTTCCGCCGCGAGCAGCTGGGCTTCATCTTCCAGGACTCCAACCTGCTCGATACGCTCACCGCCCGCGAGAACATCGCCCTGCCGCTCACCATCAGCCGTGTCCCCGCGGCCGAGACGCTCAAGCGCGTCGAGGGCGTCGCCGCGCGCCTGTCGATCACCGAGGTGCTCGACAAATACCCCTATCAGATGTCCGGCGGCCAGCAGCAGCGCGTGGCGGCGGCCCGCGCGCTCGTGACCGACCCGGCGATCATCATGGCCGACGAGCCGACCGGCGCACTCGACTCCAAGAACGCGCGCTTGCTGCTCGAGTGCTTCCAGACCATGAACCGCGAGCTGTCCGCCACGGTCCTCATGGTCACGCACGACAGCTTCGCCGCCAGCTACACGCACCGCGTGCTGTTCATCCGCGACGGGCGCATCTTCACCGAGCTGCGCCGCGGCGCCTCCAGCCGGCAGGAGTTCTTCAACCGCATCATGGAGGTCGTGGCTATGATGGGCGGGGAGGGTTCCGATGCTCTGTAAGCTCGCATGGGGCAACGTGCGGCGCGCCGGCAGGGACTACCTGGTCTACCTGCTCACGCTCACGCTCGCCGTCACGGTGTTCTACGCGTTCAACACCGTTTCCATCCAGGTCGACCTCGCGGGCATCGCCAACGAGGGCCTGGCCGAAAGCCTCGGCGGCATCATCTCGGGCCTGACGGTCTTCCTCGCCCTGGTCATGGGCTTCCTCATGGTGTACGCCAACAACTTCATCATGAGGCGGCGCAAGAAGGAGTTCGGCCTCTACCAGGTGCTCGGTATGAGCCGCGGGCAGGTCGCGCGGATCATGGCGCTCGAGACCGTGTTCGTGTCGCTGGCGGCCCTCGTCCTGGGCGTCCTTCTGGGGCTCGCCCTGTCGCAGGTCATGACGTTCTTCACTGCGTCGCTGTTCAAGACGCAGATCGCGGACTTCCACTTCTTCTTCTCGGTCGACGCGTTCGTCATGACGGTCGGCTGCCTGGTTGCCATCTTCCTCGTCACGCTCGTGTTCAACCTGCGCGTGGTGGCGCGTGCCCGCGTCATCGACCTCATGAGCGCGTCCCGCCGCAACGAGACCATCAAGACGCGCAACCCCTGGGTCTCCGCCGCGATCTTCGTGGTCGGCGCCGTCGCGATCGGGGTGGCCTACGCGCGCCTACTGCACGACGGCCTTCCCTACGACGGCACGAGCGAGGGCATGCGCGAGTTCCTCATCACCACCGTCACCGTCGTGGTCGGGACCATCCTGTTCTTCTTCGGGCTCTCGGGCTTCCTGCTCAAGGCGCTCCAGGGCGTGCGCGGCCTGTACTGGCGCGGCCTCAACATGGTCACGATGCGCCAGCTCGCCGCCAAGGTGAACACGGTGAGCTTCTCGATGGCCGTGATCGCGATGATCCTGTTCCTCGCCATCACGGCGGTCACGACGGGCATGTCCATCGCCGACGTCATGAACGCCAGCGTGGAGCGCGGAACGCCGGTCGACTACGCCACGGCCATCACGTACTACAGCGACGAGACGGCCGCCGAGCTGAACGCCGACCCCACGGCGACGGGCGGCGAGGGCGGCGCGGTGTTCGGCGCCGCCGAGCAGCCCATGGACGTCATGGAGATGAGCGCCCGCCAGACCGTCGATGCGGATACGGCTGAGGCCCGCCCCTTCGACCTCGCGTCCATCACCGGGTCCTCGGTGCAGGTCGACCTCTACGATTCGACCCCGCGTGGGGCGTCCATGCCGGTCGTCACCCTGAAGGACCTGTGCGACCTCGTGGACATGCCGCTGCCCCAGGGCGCGGAGAGCTCGGATGTCGCCTCCCTCGGCCTGATGGTGATCTCCGAGAGCAACTACAACGAGTACCTCGCGTTCCGGGGCATGGAGCGGATCGACCTGGGGGCGGACGGCTACACGCTCCTGAGCGATATGGGTGAGACCGTCAACAGGATCTACGATGCGGTGCTCGGGAAAGGCGTCGAGCTCGAGATCGGCGGGAGGACCCTCAGACCGGTGCAGGACCGCGTGAACGCCGACGCGAGCGTGTTCATGAACTCGATGATGGGGATGAACTCCGGAACCATCGTGCTGCCCGATGAGATGCTCGCCGAGCTCGACCTGCCCCCGTATATGAGCTACCTCATGGTGAACTACGCGGAGGGCGTCGACCCCCAGGACGCCGAGGACTACATCGACGCGCCCCGGACCTACGGCGATGTGACCGACGCATCCGGGCGCATCGTGGGCGGATGGGGCATGGAGGCCACGCGGACCGAGACCTACCAGGGGGTCGACTCCATGAACGGCCTGATCAGCTACCTCGCCATCTACATCGGCTTCGTGCTCGTGGTGGCCTGCGCGGCGATCCTCACCATCCAGCAGCTCTCCGGGGTCTCCGACGCCGGCTCCAACTACCGCATCCTCTCCGAGCTGGGCACCTCGCGGCGCGAGATCGGGCGGTCGGTGCTCGTGCAGCAGACGATCTTCTTCGTCTTCCCGCTCGTGGTCGGCATCGCGCACTCCGCGATCGCCCTGTCCATCATCGTCGACCTCGTGGCCGTGTTCGGCGGCCTGACCATCGAGGGGACGGTCGGGTTCACGGCGCTCATCTTCCTGATTGCCTACGGCGGGTACTTCGGCGTGACCTACCTCATGAGCCGGGGCATCGTCCGGGACGCCGTGCGCACCCGGCACGCGGAGTAGCCCTGCGGGGCTCCGCTGACGCCGTGCATCGGGCCCGTCCGCCGAGGCGGGCCCGGTGCGTTCAAGCGGCGCCGCCGGCCGCGCAGCGTTCGAGGAAGGCTCGGATGAAGTATGGGATCGGTGTCAAGCCGGTGAATCGGAGGCGACTAGATAATGCTCGGTGAGATCCGATGGGATGCGGTGCTGAGGAGCGTGACCGATACGTGGCTACCGCTGCTCGGATGGCTCGCGGCGGGGGCGGTCGTATGGCTGCTCGTGCGCCTGTGGCGCCGAAGCGATTGACCTCGGGCGGGGTTCCACGGGGGGGCAGCGGCGGTGCGGCGGACGTGTGCGGGATTCCGAGCCCATTGTCGACGAGGCTCGACAGGCTGTGTCGAGGGTATTCATACCGATTGGAGAAAACAAAGGTTGCGCGGGCTGATTATGCACGCGAAAACCGGAGCGTCACATTCCGAAGCGAAGCGAGAGGCCCAGCGCCGTGGTAAACGATTTTACTGTAACGTTAAAACAGCCCCGATAGAGTAGGGTCGAGCAGAGGCTCTGGGAAACCGCAGGTACAGAGCGTGCCGATAAGCCGGGCTACTCGCGAGGGTCGAGTTTAACGTTACAGTAATTTTCCGCATACGCTGAGAGGGGCGTTTCCCGGCGGTTCGACCGTCGGGATGCGGGTTTGCGCAGCTGTTCCGGGCATGGGCGGTTCCAGGCACAGATGAAAAACGCGCCCGCAGGCGAGATCGCCTGCGGGCGCGTTCATGTCACGCGATGGTCCTCCCGGACCGATCTGTCCGGGTTCCCAACTAGGCGCCGAGCTTACCGAACAGCTCGCTGCGGTACGAGGAGGCCTTCTGATCGAAGGAGGCCTCGTGGCCCAGGTAGGCGCTGTTGGAGACGCCGGGGGCGGTCACGTTGTACTCGCCGGCGAGCAGGCTGCCGATGCAGGAGAAGAACTTGGCGGTGGAGTGGGCGAAGAGGTTGATGGCGGACATGGGCTGCTCCTTTCAAGAGACGCGTTCTATGGGTGCGGAGGCGTCCGTGGACGTGCGGAAACAACCCCCGCCGATTTGCCGAAGCAAGTGTAGCGAGCGCCATTTCCGCAGGCAAGTACCTCATTTTTCGACCCGCCGAACGTCATGTTCCGCGCGCATTTCCGTCAAGATTCGGTCATCTTTCGCTTTAAGGGGAAACAGTCTCGCTGCACATGCTTTCCTGTGGGAGAGCAGAAATATGGAGACGCCTTCATACTTCATCCAGTGTCGTCCACAAGGACTCCACATATGGCCAACACCAACGGCCGTCTTGCTACGTTTACCGGAGTAAAGCGACCGTCTGCCGACGGCTCCCTAGGGTGAAGCGACCGCCCGCCGATGACCCCCCCCTTGGGTATCCAGGCCGGAGCCGGAAGGGCTGCTGCGCTGCGATCCCGCCAGCATGGGGGCTTGGATTGCACGCGGGGGATGCAGATTCGTGATGGGAGCATATCCCGTCAAAGCATCATGCGAATCTTTCGATTGCTGGTTCCGTTTGAGGCGCTATGGGAGGCGTTGCGCCGATCTGCCCGTAATCGAAAAAGCGGCAGCCTGCTTTACCAGGAGGTTTAATCCTGCTACTTCAGAAGATCAGGATGAATGTGCCAGCTATCGAAGAAAAGGCAGGCCGCTTTTCCGCTGGCTCCGACCATACGAACGGAAGGGCGCGGGAACGGAAGAGCGGGGAAGATGAAAGCTGGACGAGCTGCAAGCAGGTCTCGTCGCGCCGTGTCCTAGCTCTGCCAGAAGTCCAGCACGAGCGCCTCACGGCTTTTCTGCCCGGTCTTCACCAGGATGTTGTGCACGTGCGCCTTGACGGTGCCCACGGCGAGGAACAGCTCGTTGGCGATCTCCTGGTTGTTCTTGCCCAAGATGACCAGACGCAGTACCTCGGCTTCGCGCGCCGAGAGCTTGTGGGCCTCGCGGTAGAAGGGCATCTGCTCGTCGATATGGCGCTCGAGGTCGCTGACCTCCTCCTGCACCGGCACCTCCTTCATGCGGACCGACAGGACGTTGATCGCGTTGCGCACGAGGCAGACGGCGAAGAAGATCACGAGGATGTTCTCGGAGAAGTTGCGCTCGGACAGGTACAGCGGGAGCCAGTCGGGGTAGGCGCTCATGGGTGCGATGAGGATCACGAACGTGTCCTCCAGAAGGACGCATACCGTGAGGGCGATGGTGATGATCAGAGGCCGCTTGAAGCGGTCGAGGCGCAGGCGGTAGGCCTTGTCGGTCGAGCGGTAGTACGCGAACAGGCAGTAGCCGTACACGAAGAACAGGAAGACCTGGCGCGAGGTGTAGTACAGCCACTGCTGAATCTGGCCCTCCGGGAAAGCGAGCAAGATCAAGGCGTTGGAGAGGACGAAGCAGCCGATGGGGACGGTGAACAGCCGTTTCGATCTGCAATCGAGCGCATCGAGGACGATCGCCCAGAGACAGGCGTTGAGCGCGGCGACGATAAGCGTTCGGACAACAGGCATGGATATCTCGTAGTACAGGAGCGGCTCGAACGGCAGATTCTGCGAGGTGAACTCATAGAAGAAGATCTCGGCGATCTCGACGCCGTACAGGGCGAAGACGCCGCATGCGTAGAGGTAGATGCGCCGGCGTGAGGACAGGTAGGTCGCGATGGAGATGGCGGACGCCAAGACGCAGACAACCAGCAGACCGAGCGTGTAGAAGAAGAATATCGAGTCCATGGCCACCGCCCTGCGTCCTCGGGTTCATATAATCACCATGCTACCAGCGCGCGGGCGGATGATGCACAAGTAATCTTCGGACGCTGAATCTACCTGCAAGTTTAATTTGGTTTACATGAGATATAGGTCCGCGGGCGCCGGTCATCCCCTCAAGGGCGGGGACGGGCGGCGGATCGAAGGCGGGTCCTTCGGGGTGCGGCGGGCTCATGCGACGGATGCCCGCAGACCGCGCGGGAACCATGCGGCGGATGCCCGCAGCCAATGTGGGGCCGTGCCGAGAATGCACGCAGGACGAGCCGGGGCATCGGACGGCGGGCTGCGCAGCGCCGTAAGCGGCACGTGCGGGGCGCCTGCAGATCGAGGGCGCCGGACCGCGGAACTCGCGTGCATGGTAGCACGGTTCGATCCGCGCGCAAAGACAGCGCGGGAGTGCGTCGATTCCCGCCGCCGGCACGTCGGGGAGCCCGCATCCGAGGCCGGAGCGCGATATCGATCGGGATAAGGGGGCGGTTGATTGAAGGTCGAGCGGCATCCGCGAATCAACGCGGCGGCACGGGGCGTGTGGAAGCCCCATCGAAAGGTGCGCCGCCCGCCGGCGAAAATCGCCCACTGGCGTTATACAGTTAAATTTCTTGTTTTCCGCGAACGGTCCAAACGAGCGGACAAAACGAAACCTTCACCCGTTCTACCTGCGGGATTACAAGCGGTTTACCCCGGTAATATTTCCGCAAACGGCCTTTAATCCACCGTAAACTCACACTTTTGCGCTTCCGGGTAAAACAATGGAGTCAGCAAAGCGGCCGGCGCGAGAGCCGCGGCGGGATCTCCGTCCTTCACGCGGGCCGTTCGGACATCGTCTCGGGCATCAGCCCAAAGAAGAAGGAGGAGACATGGTCAAGGATTTTATCGACACCAATGATTTCACCAAGGAAGAGATCCTCGCCATCGAGGATCTGGGAATCGCCATGAAGAAGGCCATCAAGGAGGGCGGCTTCTATCCGCACCTGCTCCGCAACAAGAGCCTCGGCATGATCTTCCAGCAGGTCTCCACCCGCACCCGTCTCTCCTTCGAGACGGCCATGACCGACCTCGGCGGCCATGCCCAGTTCTACGGCCCCGGCACCATCCAGCTCGGTGGCCACGAGTCCCTGGGTGACACCGCCCGCGTCATGGGCGACCTGCTCGACATCATGATGGCGCGCGTCGACCGCCACAAGGACGTCGCGGGCCTCGCCGCCGGCTCCGCCGTGCCGGTGATCAACGGCATGTCCGAGTTCAACCATCCCACCCAGGAGATGGGCGACCTCATGACCATGCTCGAGAACCTGCCCGAGGGCAAGAAGATCGAGGACTGCACCCTCGCCTTCATCGGCGACGCCACCCAGGTCTGCGTGTCGCTCATGTTCATCTGCTCCAAGGTCGGCATGAAGTTCGTCCAGTTCGGGCCCAAGGGTCATCAGATCAGCGACGGCGCCCTGCACGTGGGCACCCCCGAGGAGCGCGCCGAGTTCGGCAAGAAGCTCATGGCCATCGGCGAGGAGAACTGCAAGGTCTCCGGCGGCACCATCACCATCTCCGATGACATCGAGTGCATCAAGGGCGCCGACTTCATCTACACCGACGTGTGGTACGGCCTGTACGACGAGGAGGTCTCGGGCGAGAACTACATGGATGTGTTCTACCCCAAGTACCAGGTCACCATGGACATGATGAACTTCGCCGGCCCGAACTCCAAGTTCATGCACTGCCTGCCCGCCACCCGCGGCGAGGAGGTCGTGGACGAGGTCATGGACGACCCCGAGCGCTCGCTGTGCTGGGTCGAGGCTGAGAACCGCAAGCACTCCATCCGCGCGCTGCTCGCCACGCTGGGCGCCCGCACCCCGCTGAACGACGATGACGTCGACTACGTGGGCAAGGAGGAGCTGCACGCCGCGCTCGCCAAGATCGAGGCCCTGCAGGCCTAATCGAGCCCTTTCCCCGGGACGCTCGGTGCCGCAGCGGCGCCGGGCGCCCCGCCTGCGGGCGGTGGATGCTCGTCTCCTGCCTCCCGCCGACCTGGCCGGTATCCCGGGTCGCTCCCATTTCGCTGAGCTCAGGGTGCGTCCCGGGGTGCCGGCCCCAACGACTGAGCAAAGGATTACTACCATGGCAGAAAAAGCTAAGAAGCTTTCATTCCTGACCGTCATCTCAACGGTTATCTGCGTCGTGTTCGTGTGCGAGGCCGCCGCGCCCGCCGCGGCCATCGGCAACCAGCAGTTCTTCTGGTGGATCTTCCTGATCCTCACCTTCCTGCTTCCCTACGGCATGATCGTCGCCGAGCTGGGAACCACCTACGACGGGGAGGGCGGCATCTACGACTGGGTCCGCGAGGGCCTGGGCGACAAGTGGGGCGCCCGCATCTCCTGGTACTACTGGGTCAACTACCCGCTGTGGATCGCGTCGCTCGCGACCATGTTCCCCGACATCCTGGGCATGGTCTTCGGCGTGACCTTCGACCTTCCGGTGGCCATCGCCATCGAGCTGGCCTTCGTGTGGATCGTCTACCTGATGGGCCGCTCCAAGGCCGCCGACTCCGAGTGGGTCCTGAACGGCGGCGCCATCATCAAGGTCGCCGTCGCCGTGATCGTGGGCGCGCTGGGCATCTGGTACGCCATGGAGAACGGCTTCGCCTCCGACATGAGCCCCGCCACCTTCCTGCCCGAGCTCACCAACACCAACGCTCTGGGCTACCTGTCCATCATCATCTTCAACTTCATGGGCTTCGAGGTCATCTGCACGATGACCGACGACATGGCCAACCCCGAGCGCGACATCCCCAAGGCCATCATCATGGGCGGTATCGCCATCGCGGTCATCTACCTGTTCGCCGGCTTCGGCATCGGCGCCGCCATCCCCGCGGCCGACATCGACCCGGACTACGGCATGATCTACGCCGTCCAGACCATGGTGGGCGACTCCGCGATCTTCAAGATCATCTGCATCGCCTTCCTGATCACCCTGTTCGCCAACATGGCCGCCTGGTCCTTCGGCGTGAACTCCGTGGCGCGCTACGCCGCCGAGCACGGCAACATGCCCAAGGTCTTCGCCTCCATGATCTCCAAGGACGACATGCCCAACGGCGCGAACCTCGTGAACGCCGTCGTCGCCTCGCTCGTCCTGGCCCTGCAGCTCGTGCCGATCGACGCGATCTCCAACGGCATCTTCTGGATGCTGTTCGGCACCTCCGTCGTCTTCCTGCTGCTCACCTACATCCCGATGTTCCCGGCCTTCCTCAACCTGCGCAAGAACGACCCGAACCGCGAGCGCGTGTTCACCTTCCCGTTCAAGGGCGCGCTCATGAAGGTCGCCATCGCGGTGCCCTGCATCGAGCTCGTGCTCACCATCGTCGCGACGGTCGTCCCCCTCTCCGAGGCCGAGATCGCCGACAAGGTCCCGATGCTGATCATCTTCATCGTGATCCTGCTTCTGGGCGAGGTCGTGCGCGTGTGGAGCGCCCGCGACCGCAAGGAGGAGTACAAGGGCCTCACCCCCGAGCTCGCCGCCAAGCGCCTGGCCGAGGAGGCCGAGGAGAAGTAGCCCCGGCGGGCATGCGCGCACAGCGCGCGTAACGAGCCGCGTTACGCGAGCGCGGCGGCAAAGGACAGGTCGGCTGCCGCGCTCGCACCGCTCCCAAGAGCGGATCTCATATAGCTATCCGGCCCGGCGATCTCAACCTGTCCTCGTCGCCGCACCGAGGTTTCCCGTACCGATCGTATGAAAGTGGAGGTTTTCATCATGCGTACGATCACCGAGTCCGAATCCACCCCGAGGGCCGACGGCTACTTCATGCCCGCCGAGTTCGCCCCGCAGGATCGCGTGTGGATGGGCTGGCCCCACCGTACCGACACCTGGGCCCACGGCGCCAAGCCGGCCCAGTCGCAGTACGCCGACATCGCCAACGCCATCGCCGAGTTCACCACGGTCGTCATGTGCGTCAACCAGGCTGACTACGCCAACTGCAAGGCCGTCTTCGAGGACGAGAAGTACGAGAACCGCGACAACATCATCGTGCTCGAGATGACCACCGACGACGCCTGGTTCCGCGACACCGGCGCCACCTTCGTGATCGACGGCAAGGGCGGCAAGCGCGCCTGCCACTGGCACTTCAACGCCTACGGCGGCATGATCGACGGCCTGTACTTCCCCTGGGACAAGGACGAGCAGATCGCCCTCAAGATGGCCGAGTTCGCCCGCTGCGACCGCTATCGTCCCGATGACATGATCCTCGAGGGCGGCTCCATCACCGTCGACGGCGAGGGCACCCTCGTCGTGACCGACCAGTGCCTGCTGTCCCCCGGCCGCACCGCCTCCGCCGTGCGCGTCGAGGAGGACGAGGACGACCTGTGGCCGTCCTACGCGCTCAAGTTCCAGCCCTGGAGCGAGGAGCTGCGCGAGTACATGAACGAGCACCTGAAGGACTACCTGGGCGTCGAGAAGGTCATCTGGGTCAAGGAGGGCATCGACCCCTGCGAGACCAACGGCCACATCGACGACGTGGCGACCTTCATCGCCCCGGGCGTCATGGCCTGCATCTGGTCCGATGACCCCGACTACCCGTTCTACCGTCAGTGCCATGAGGCCTACGAGACCCTCTCCAACGCGACCGACGCCAAGGGCCGCAAGCTCAAGGTCTACAAGCTCCCCATGCCCATCAACCCGCTGTACATGGACCAGGCCTCCTGCGACTCCATCGACATCGACGAGAACGCCGAGCCGCGCGTGCCCGATGAGCCGCTGATCGCCTCCTACATGAACTACCTGGTGACCAACCACGGCGTCATCGTCCCGCAGTACGGTGACGAGAACGACGCGCTCGCCGTGGAGACCCTCCAGAAGATCTACGACGAGGTCTGGGGCGAGGGCGTCTACACCTGCGTGGGCGTCAAGTCCGAGCAGGTCGTCTACGGCGGCGGCAACATTCACTGCATCACGCAGCAGGAGCCCAGCGCGTAGTTCGACGCATCGTGGGACGGGGCCGCTTCGGCCGCCCCGTCCCTGGTGGTGCGTTTGGGGACGGGGTCGTTTTTGGTCATCGCCCCGCGCGCCGTGGCGTGTTTGGGGACGGGGTCGTTTTTGGTCATCGTCTCGCGCGCCGCACCGGATGCGGCCGGCATGCCCGGCTTTGCGGACCGCGTGAGCGCGTCCGCGCACATATCCGCCTATATGGCGATCGCCTGTCTGAGGCCACAGGGGCCGCGCCTACCCGTCGGCGCGGTCCTTTGCTTTTTTGAAGGGGGCCAGGGTGTCTGGCAAGAAGTTCTCTCTCATAGACGTGGTGCTTTCCGTGATCTGCGTCGTGTTCACCATCGAGGCCGCGGCCCCCGCCTCGGCCATGGGAAACGTGCAGTTCTTCTGGTGGGGGCTGCTCATCCTCACCTTCCTTCTGCCCTACGGGCTGGTCGTCGCCGAGTTGGGCACGACCTACGATTCCGAGGGCGGTCTGTACGACTGGGTCCGCGAGGGGCTGGGCGACGCCTGGGCCGCGCGCTGCTCGTGGTGCTACTGGGTCAACTTCCCCCTGTGGGTGGCGAGCCTCGCCTGCATGTTCCCCGGCGTGATCGCCTCCATCTCGGGCGTCGAGCTGTCGCTGCCCGTGGCCCTTGCGGTGGAGCTCGTCTTCGTGTGGGGCGTGACCCTGCTCGCGTGCTCGCCGGTCTCCGAAGCCGATTGGATCATGGACGGCGGCGCGGTGATCAAGGTGTTCATCACCGTCGTCGTGGGCGCGGTGGGGATCTGGTACGCGAGCGCGCACGGGTTCGCCAACGACATGAGCCCGGCGACCTTCCTTCCCGACTTCTCGAATACCGAGTCGCTGACCTATCTCTCGGTGATCCTTTTCAACTTCATGGGATTCGAGGTCGTCGCGACCTTCACGAGCTCCATGCGCAACCCGTCGGCCGACATCCCCCGGGCCATCGTGGTGGGCGGCATAACCATCGCGGCGGTCTACATCGTGTGCGGCATCGGGATCGGGGCCGCGGTCCCCACCTCGGAGCTCTCGCTCGATTCGGGCATCGTCGACGCGGTGGGCGTCATGCTCGGCAGCACGCACCCGCTCACCGTCGTGGTCGGGGTGGTGTTCCTGATTACCCTGTTCGCCAACATGACCTGCTGGTCGTTCGGGGTGAACTCGGTGGCGAGCTACGCCGCGCGCCACGGCAACATGCCGCGCGCGTTCTCCCTGCGGTCGAGGAAGACGGGCATGCCCAACGGCTCCGCCCTCATGAACGGCGCCATCGCCAGCGCGGTCCTGCTTCTTCAGATCCCGCTGGGCGAGGACTCGGACGTGTTCTGGCTGCTGTTCTCCATGAACGTGGTGTTCCTGCTCATGAGCTACATCCCGATGTTCCCGGCGTTCTGGCGCCTGCGCCGGCACGATCCGCGGCCGCGCGTGTTCCGGGCGCCGTTCGAGGGGAAGCTGCTGGCGATCGCGCTCGCGGTGCCGGCGATCGAGCTCGTGCTGTCGATCGTGGCGACCATCGTCCCGCTCAACGGCTCCCCCGAGGAGCTCTCCAAGTTGCCCATGCTCATCGGGACGGTCGTGCTGCTCGCGGTGGGGGAGGTCGTGCGCGTGGTCTCCAAGCGGGGGCGCGTCCGGGACTACCCGGGTGCGGCGAGCATGTGCCGGGTGTCCGCGGCAGGCGGTGCGGACGTCGACGAGCACGCTGGGGCGCACGCGGGGGAGCCTTCGGGCTCCGCCGATGAGGATGCGGCGTACGCCGATGGGGAGACGGCGCCTGCAGGAGCGGACCGGGCGTCCGACGGCGGGCGCGAGCCCGTCTCCGACCGGAAGGGCGGGGAGGATGGAACGCGGGGGGAACGCCTATGAGGTAGCGTGCGTTGAGCGGAGGCGCCGGGGCCTCGCGGGAGCGTGCGGCAGGCGCCGCGCCGCGGGCGCGCTAGCGGGTCGAGCCCGCGAAGCGCTTCTTCTCGCAGGAGGTGAGCTTGGGCGCGAAATAGGGCACATGCCCCAGATAGGGGCAGCCGTTGTCACCGAGATCAGGGGCCATGTCCTCATAGGTGAACCGGTTCCTGACGGAGGCGGCGGCCTCGGCGAGGGTCTGGGTGAGCAGAACGGTCACGGTCATGATGCTCCCTTCGATCGCGTGACGGACGGAATGGGGGCGCGCTGCGTACCGGCAGCGTCCGTCGCCAGTGTAGCCACGCGCCCGTGACCTTGCAAGATGTGCACAGTTCGCTCGCAATCCCCTGACGGCTTCTTGACATGTCGGACGCGGGAGGCCGACGGGCGCAGGCGAAGGGCAGCGTGGGTTCCCGATGACGGATCGGGTCGAGAGGTGAGGCACGGCATGACCATGAACACGCTTTGGTTCCTGTACACGGTGGCGCTGTTCGCCATCGCGCTGATCTCATGCTCGCTGTCGCTCGCGGTATGGATGGCGACGCGCCGGCGGGATTGCCTGGTGAGCGCGTCGGGCTTCATCCTGTACGCGATGGAGCTCTCCCTCATCTTCTTCGACGAGTACGCGCGCAGCAAGTACGAGTACCCGCAGAGCTTCGACCTGCCGCTCACGCACCCCTGGGAGAGCGCGCTGCTGTCCGTGCTGTTCACCGGTGCGCTGTGGATCTGGATGCTCATGCGGCTCCACAAGGACCTCGGGTGGAGGAACGCCGGGATCCCCATCGCCCTCTACACGGTCGCGGCGTTCGCCCTCGTCCCCAAGGAGGGCATGTCGAGCACACTGCAGCAGTGGGCGTATTGGATCGTGCGCGACCTGACGGTGATCGGTTCCCTGGGATACGCGCTGTGGTGCTACCGCCATACCGAATCGGAGGCGGAGCGGCTCGACCTCGCGCGCTCCAAGCGGTTCTACCGGCTGGCGTGCGTGCTGGCTGCGTGCATCGCGCTCGAGGACACCTTCATGATCTTGATCTACCGCCCGCCCGAGGACGTCGCCTTCGTGACGCAGTTCCTCTGGCACATGTCTGAGCGCAACATCTCGGAGAACCTGCTCATGGTCGCCTGCGCGGTGCAGCTGCTGCGCAAGAACCAGCAGGTGCTCTCCATGTACTTCAGCCATCCGCCCGTGGGGGCGCCCGCCGCCCCCGCACCCGTCGATGTGCCGCGCGCGGATGCCTCCGCGGATGCCGGCGACGAGGGAGGTACCGGGGCGTCGGTACGTCGGAAGATCATCGAAAGCGTCTCCGCGGGCGGCAAGGAGATGATCGCCGGCGAGCTGGAGAGCCGCATGATGCTCTACAGCGATGCCCGCGGCCTGTCCGCGCGCGAGCGCGATGTCCTGCGCGAGCTGCTGCATGGCAAGGACACCCAGAACATCGCGAGCGCCCTCACGATCTCGCCTGGTACCGTGAAGGCGCACCTGCACCGCATCTATCGCAAGGCGGATGTCTCCAGCAGGGACGAGCTGCTTCGGGATTTCTGGAGCTCGTGAGGCTGCCGTCGGGGAGGGCGCCGTCTCGTCGAGTCGGATACGATGACGTGCTGCCTTGTGAGGAATGCATCCGGCAGGTCTCCCGGGGTTCATCCGGAAGCGTCGTTTTCACTTCACGGGCATTCTTTCCGCCGCGAGCCGGTTTCCCCGCCACCGTAACGGGCGCCCATGCCCCCGCAACAGAGAGGCCTGCCCCCGCAACACCGATTTCCAGGGCGGTGCGCGAAAATCGGTGTTCCGGGGACGGGCCCCATCTCTCCGGGGGCAGGCCCTATCCCTCCGGGGGCGGGCGTTCGACTCCCTATGCCCGCGACGCGCCGATCCCCGCACATTTCCGCCTCGTTGACAACCTGTTACCGTTGCGCTTTCCAACGGACCTCCTGTGTCTGCTGTGAGAACGTCGGGTCGTGGTCCCGTCCGCATACGGATGGACCCCGCATCGTGTCCAGGACGCACATACGACCGTCTAGTCGGATACCGCGCACGGTAAACGGTGGTTTAAATCAGTAAACCCGCAGGTAGGGGATGTAACCCGCATTAACCCACCGTTCACGGGCCACAACGGCCGAGTGGCGGGGCGACCGTCGGAACATGATGCGTACGGAGAGCGCGCCTCGGGGCATGGACGCTTTGCGGCGCGAGACATCGCAGAAAGGAGACGGATATGGCGGATACAGATGCGGTCAAGGCCGCGCAGGAAGAACGTGAGCTGGGTACCCAGCCGATTCCCAAGCTGTTCGTAAAGTACGCATCGATCGCCTTCATGGGTATGATCGCCCAGATCATCATGGTGGTGTTCGAGGGCATCATCATGGGCAACGGATTGGGTGCGCACGGCCTCGCCTGCGTGTCCATCATCATGTCGGTGGAGCTGATGAACGTCGCGCTCGGCAGCGCGCTCGCCGTCGGCGTGTCCACCGTGGCGGGGAACCGTCTGGGCGCCGGAGATACCGAGGGCGCGAAGCATGCGTTCTCCCAGGGTTTCTGGCTCACGACGATCCTGATCGTCGTGCTCATCATCTTGGCGGAGATCTTCGTCGAGCCCCTCGTCACCTTCCTCGGCGCCACGCCCGATATCTTCGATGACACGGTGGGCGCCATCCGCGTGTTCCTGCTCGGCCTGCCGTTCTGCGTGATCGGCCAGATGCTGTGCGGCATGCTGCGCATCGACGAGAAGCCCCACGCCGCCGCGACCATCCAGATCGTGTCCGCTGTCGTGGCGATTATCTGGCTGGCGGCCTCCACGTTCGTGCTCAACTTCGGCGTCACCGGTGCCGGCCTGTACTACGCGATCTCCATCGGCCTGTGGTTCGTGGTGATCTACTACTTCGTGGGCGGGAAGCGCTCGGTGTTCCAGATCAGGCTCGCCGACATCAAGCTCGAGCCCGGCCTGTGCCTGCAGATCATCAAGATCGGCCTGCCGCTGTTCCTGCTCCAGGCGACGAGCTCGGTCTACACCACCGTCGTGAACAACCAGCTCGGCGTCCTCGGTTCCTCGCTCGACATCGCCGCCTTCGCCGTCATCAACGGATACGTGGTCTACATCATCATGATGGTGGTCCAGGCCATCACCTACGGCGTCCAGCCCATCGCCGCCTACAACGCGGGCGCCAAGGCCTACGGGCGCATGAAGGAGCTCCTCAAGACCTCGCTCACCATCCAGGTGCTCGTCATCGCCGTCGTGACCGTCATCGTCTGGGCGGCTGCATACCCCATCTGCCTGCTGTTCGCCGGCGACCCGGAGCTTGCCTCCGTCTCCGCGGACGCCACGCGCATCGTGATCCTGCTCGGTGCCCTCGGCTGGTCCTCTCAGGTCATCAGCAGCTACTTCGAGTGCGTCGAGCGCGTCGTCATCGCTACCGTCCTCGGTATCGCACGGTACATCTTCTTCACCATCCCGGCCGTCTACGTCCTGGGCGGCATGATGGGCGTCCAGGGCGTCTGGTGGGCCCAGCCCGTCGCTGACGTGCTGACGTTCGCCCTCGTCATGGTTTTCGTGGTCATCGAGCTCAAGCGTCTGAGCGCGCTCGAGAAGAAGGAGGCGTAGCATCATGGCTACCGCAGAGCTGGTCTTGAAGAGCAACGCGGTCTTCACGGGCGAGGTGAGCGAGCCGTTCGCGGGCGGCATCGCCATTGCGGACGGCAAGATCGTCGCATGCGGCGACGAGGAGGCCCTCGCCCCCTTCATCGGGCCCGACACCGAGGTGCGCGAGTTCGGCGACCGCCTCATCATGCCGGGCTTCAACGACTCCCACACCCATTTCACCCAGGGCGCCCTGGTGGACGACCCCGACTTCTGCGTGCATATCGGGGGTACCGACACGCTCGACGAGGCGCTCGCCGCGCTCAAGACGTGGGCGGATGCGCATCCGGACAACGAGTGGGTCTACGGCAACGAGGTCATCCAATTCAACTGGGAGACTCCGCTCATGCCCACCGCGGCGCAGATCGACGCGGTGATCTCCGATCGCCCGGTGGTGCTGTCGCAGGTCGATATGCACACCTTCTCGGTCAACACGGCGGCCCTGCGTCGAGCGGGCATCACGCGCGACACGCCCGACCCGTACGGCGGCGAGATCCTGCGCGACGAGTCCGGCGAACCCACCGGCGTCCTTTCCAACACGGCGACCGACATATTCACCGCGCTCCTGTTCCACCCCGAATGGGAGGACATGAAGGCCTCGTACCGCAAGGGCTTCGAGAAGGCCAAGCGCCTGGGCCTCACCACCGTGTGCGTGGTCTTCCCCGAAGGGGTCTCCTACGATGACCCGTTCGCGGTCTTCCACGAGTTCGAGCAGGACGGCGAGCTGCCCTTCCGCATGCCGTACTACACGCAGCTGGCGGGCGGCGAGCACGAGGACCTGATCCAGAAGATCGAGCGCATGCAGGCCGAGTACAACAAGCCCGGCTCGCTCATCACCTGCAACGGCTTCAAGATCCTGATCGACGGCGTATGCTCCGACCACACCGCTTGGATGGCCTGGCCCT
The DNA here is from genome assembly GCA_019117005.1 of Candidatus Collinsella stercoripullorum. Lineage (GTDB taxonomy): Bacteria > Actinomycetota > Coriobacteriia > Coriobacteriales > Coriobacteriaceae > Collinsella > Collinsella stercoripullorum. Next base: position 74,313 of record DXAO01000052.1, read on the forward strand.
ATGCCAACGACGCCACCACCAACGGCATGCCCGCCATGGACCTCACCCAGGTCCGCGCCGACCTGCTGCGCGCATGCGAGGCGGGCTACCCGGTGCGCATCCATACGATCGGCGACGCGGCGGTGCACTGGGCGCTCGACGCCTTCGACGAGGCGAAGCGGCGCTACGGCGATAAGGGCCTGCGCCATGTGCAGGAGCATGTGGAGACCATCCAGCCCGACGACCTCAAGCGCTTCGCCGAGATCGGCGTCGTGGCGTGCATGCAGCCGATGCACATGATCCTCGACCTGGAGTTCCGTTCCAAGGACGATGCGGTCGGGCCTGAGCGCCTGCCGTATTGCTGGCCCATCCGCTCGCTCCTGGATGCGGGGGCTCACGTGGCCCTCTCCACGGATTTCCCCGTCGTCGAACTCGACCCCCTGCACGAGGTCTACGCCGCGGTCACGCGCCAGCTGTTCGACGGCACCCCCGAGGAGGGCTGGGTGCCCGATCAGCGGATCGCGCTCGCCGAGGCGCTGAGCGCCTACACCGCCGGATCCGCCTATTGCGAGGGCATGGAGGACGAGGTCGGCACGCTCGAGCCCGGTAAGGCGGCCGACGTGATCGTGCTCTCCAAGAACCTGTTCGCGGTCGAACCTGCGGAGATCTTGAACACCGAGGTCGACCTCACGGTCTTCAACGGCAAGGTCGTGTACGAGAGGTAGTCTTTTCGACCGGAGCTCCCCGCGGGGTCCCATACGCATGCTCGGCGTTCGCGACGATGCGAGCATGCGTTCGGAAGCCCCTGCGGGGAGCTTTCGCCGCATCTCCCGTCGACGAGTGCCGGTGGGGAGGCGCTATTCGCGGCGGCTATCGGATAGGGGGTTCCATGTTCGCGGATCTGGTGCTCAAGAGCTCGGCGGTCTTCACCGCGCTGGGGGATCGCTCGCAGCCGGGGGCCGTCGCGATCGCGGGGGACCGTATCGTGGATGTGGGCCCCGTCGACGAGGTCCTGGGCCGGTGCGGCGAGGGGGCCGAGGTGATCGACCTGGGCGACTCCTTCGTCTGCCCCGGGTTCATCGATTCGCACCTGCATTTCCACACCGCCGCCATGAACCGCTCCCGGCTCTCGGTGTTCTGCGAGGGAAGCTGCGCCGAGGACTGCGTCGATGCTCTCGCAGCCGTGGAGGACGCGCGCCCGCGCGACGAGTTCATGCTCTCGTACGGCTGGTACCACCCCCTCTGGCGCGATCCGTCGCTGCCGACCCGCGACATCCTGGACCGGGCCTATCCCGACCGACCGGTCTGCCTCATGGGGGCCGACGTCCACACCCTGTGGCTCAATTCGGCCGGCCTCGCCAAGCTGGGGATCGACGAGGGCTCGGTCCCGCCGCCGGGCGGTATCTACCGCAAGGACGCCTCGGGCCGCCTGACGGGCATCGTCCAGGAGACGGCGGCGTTCGACCTCTTCCCGCGCATCTACCGCTTCTCGCGCGAGGAGGAGGACGAGGCCGTCTCCGCATTCATCGGCGACCTGCACGCCAACGGCATCACGGGTGTGGGGGACCTCGCCCTGTTCGCGCTGCCGGGGGCGGATATGATCAGCGACGACGTCCTCGCGCGCTTCGATCGCGACGGGAGGCTGGACCTGCGCGTCAGCCTGTTCCCGACGGCGCTCGACGACCTCTCGCGCGCTCGGGGGATCGAGGCGCGATTCGCCGGGAGCCGCTTCGTCCGTCTGGGCGGTCTCAAGCAGTTCTTCGACGGGGTCACCTCCACGCACACCGCCTGGCTGCACGAGCCGTACGCGAACGCGGACGGTCCGGATGACGTCGGGCACCCGACGGTGGCCCCCGAGCGCATGCGCCGGCTCGTGCTCGGCGCGGCGGCTGCCGGGTACGCGGTGCGCGTGCACACCATCGGCGACCGCGCGGTGGAAACCGCCCTCGACATCTTCGCCGAGGCCATCGATACCTACGGACGGCCGCGCGTCGGGGCGTACGGCTTGGAGCACCTCGAACGGATAGACGACGGGGACATCCCGCGTCTGGCGCAGCTCGGCGTCCTCGCCAACGTGCAGCCGCCCCATGCGACCCTCGATCCCGAGGGGACCGTTCGCGACCTGGGACGTGAGCGGGCGCTGCGCATGTGGCCGTTCGCGTCCTACGAGAGGGCGGGGGTCTCCTATTCGTTCGGGACCGATGCGCCGGTCGTGGACATCGACAGCCGCGCGGTCCTGTACGACGCCGTGACCCGCCGCGATGCGGTGAGCGGTCTGCCTGAGGGCGGCTGGGCGCCGGACGAGCGGTTGAGCGCGGCGCAGGCCGTGCGCGCCTACACGCGCGGGTCGGCCGCAGCCTGCGGGCGCGCGGAGGAGACGGGGACGCTCGAGCCGGGCAAGCTCGCGGATATCGCCGTGCTCGACCGCGACATCGTGGGGAGTCCCGAGTCCCCCGTGGACCCCGAGCTGATCCGCGCCGCGGAGGTCGTCATGACCTTGGTGGGCGGGAAGGTGGTCTACACGCGGTGACCTGCGGTTTCCGCGAGTGCACAGCCGTCGGCCCGGCTGTTTCCGCCGCTCTCGGCCCCTGCCGCTTTGGCCGTTTTTCGGTAGTGTGTGCATCTTTTCCGGACCCGGCGGTAGAGCGGGCCCCGCGTGCGGCAAAATCCCAGTTGACGGGAAGCCGGGGCGGCCGCCGCGGCCGGCATCCCGGAAAGATGCACACAATACCGCAATTCTGCCAAGGCGGACAGCTTCGATCGCGGATAATCCTGCCAAGACGGACGTCTCCAGTCGTGGGTAAGCGCCTTTCCGCGACGCCATGGTCGCTGACGGGATCACCGGACGCCCTCGGTTGCGGGGAGCCGTCGGGGCGGGATAGCGCCCAGTCGCGGGGAGCCGTCGGGACGGGACAGCGCCGGGTCGCGGGGAGCCGCTGGAACACGGCGGTGCCGTGCAAAAAAAGCGCCGGGCCCCGTCATCGACGGGACCCGGCTCATGCGTTCGCCTATGGACGGCGCGTTGCCGTTAGACCGACGCCGCGTAAGGGCGGGCGTGCCACGTCTCGGAAGGGGCGGGCACCTTCGCCGCTCCGCCCACCTTGCGGGCCGTCTCCAGGAACGCCTGGTAGGAGCGCTTGAGGTTGAGTCGCTGGTCCTCGGAGCGCTTGCGGCGCCTGGGCTTGGCCGGGGCGGGGTCGGCGTCGGGTAGGTCGGCGTCTGCGGTGTTCATGAGGTGAGGCTTCTCCTTTTCCTTGGATGTCCTGCGCATGCGATCATCTCCTGTTCAGCGTTGCCGGTCGACGCGCCCGGTGCGGGCGGCGCCCGGTGCGGGCCGGCGGTCGTTCATCGTGCGCAATGGGAATGTACCGCTCCCAGGGGGTCGCTAGTCTGAAGAACCGCTTAAGCCTTCGCGGACGCGCCCAACGGCATACTTGCGAGCCCTCAACGGTCGGCGGTGTGGAGGGATGGAGGAGGGCCGGACCGATCGCGGGTGACAAACCGGACCGGGCTCGGATACCGAGCCGGACCGGTCGCGGGCGACGAGTCGGACCGGGCCCGGACGGCAAGCCGAACCGGGCCCGGACATCGAGCCGGCACCGGCCCGGCCTCAGGCTCACTCGGCCCCGAGGCGAGCCGCGCGCACGCTGCTCTCGAACACCAGCTGGCCGGCGACCGTCCCGACGATGCCGAGCGCCACCATGACCGCGTGCGTCGCTCCCATGCCGACGGCGTCGGGCAGGAAGCCGAAGGTGAGCGCCCCTCCGCCGAATACGCAGACCAGGGCCCCGATGATGCCCACGGTGATGGGCGCGCTGCGCTTGACCACCTCGTTGGGGGATGTCCAGGCGTAGTTCGGCCGTCGGGCGTCGATGCCGAGTCCCACGTTCGCCCAGAGGTAGAACACCCCGAAGCCCACGGCGAGCGTCTCGATCGCGCCGACAGGCGAGAGCTCCCCCGCGACCGTCATGATGGCGCACGAGACCGCGAGCACCGCCGCGACGGGGATGGCGTTGGAGGCGAGCTTCGCACCGAGCACCATCCGGGACGACAGCGGTGCGGTCGCGGTGATCCACGCCGAACGCCCCTCGAGGGAGACGGAGACGGCGGCGCTCATGCAGGTCGATGCGCAGAACGCGAACACCCAGGGGATGATCAGGGAGATGCGGTCGAGCAGCGGCCCCATCGTCCGGGCGTCGAGGCCCAGCTCGTCGAACCTGCCGCCCGTGACGAGGTCGCTCAAGCCGATCGCGGACAGCGCGATGGCGATGACGAGCATCATCAGGTAGCCGAACAGGCAGTTGAACGCGTAGGAGGGGATCCCCAGCAGCGTGAGGTGCTCGCGGCGCACCAACGCGGCGAACGGGGTGCGCACCCGCCCGGAGCGCCGCAGGGCCGACGCGCCTCCCGCCTTGCGGGCCCGTCCGGCGAGCGCCCCGTTGAGACCGAGGTAGCAGCGCTGCATGATCTCGACGCAGACCGCCGTGACCCCCAGCTCCGCGAGGGCGAGCAGCGCGAACCCGGTGACGGAGCCGTCGACGACGGCGCTTGAGGCCCAGGCGGCGGGCGGCCACGCGGTCTCCACCATGTCCCTGAGCGCCGCCGCCATGCTCGCCGTCGCGGCCAGCGTCGCCTGCTCGTCGACGCCGGCGGAGAACGAGAAGCTGTACGAGGCGGCGATCACGCCCATCATGAGCAGCATGCCGAGCGCCGCGTAGGCGAGGTTGGCGCGACGGAAGCGCGTCGCGAGCGCCGTGACGCCGAAGGCCGCGAAGGTCGCGAGCGCGGTGGGGGCGAGCGGTGCCAGCGGTACGCTCAGCACCGCGAAGGCGACGGTGGCCGGTGCGGGCCCCACGTAGGCGAAGAACACGACGTAGGGCGGGACCATGAGCAGGAGGGCGATGACGATGGCGCTGCCGAACAGGGCCGCCATCCGGGCGAGGACCACGGTGCGGCGCGGGATGGGAAGGGCCATGACGAGGTCGTGGTCCCGTGCGCCGAACAGGGTCCCGCGCGCCTTCATGAAGGTGAACGCCACGCCCGCGAGCGACCCGATGAGGACGGCGAGGGCCGGGATCGCGTCGGCCAGCCCCGCCTCGGCGAGCCCGATCGCCGCGAGGGCGGCGTAGACCGCGAACACGGTGGCCAGCAGGAACGCGAGCACGGCGGCGAGGGCGATGCGGCGCATGCGCGCGGCGCGCGGCGCGCCCTGCGCGTTGGGGGCGAGCGAGTTGGCGAGGGCGAGCAGCTGCACGCGCAGCAGCGTCAGGAAGTCGCGCACGATTAGGCCTCCTTCTCGACGAGCTCGAGGAAGACGTCCTCGAGCGAGGAATCGCCGCGGACCTGCTCGGTGGGACCGCAGGCGAGCAGCTCGCCGCCGCGGATGATGGCGACCTTGTCGCAGAGCCTCTCGACGACCTCGAGCACGTGCGATGAGAAGAACACCGCGCTCCCGCGGTCGGCCAGCTCGCGCAGCATCCCCTTGAGCTCATGGGACGCCACCGGGTCGAGCCCGACGAACGGCTCGTCGAGCACGAGCAGGCGCGGCCCGTGCATGAGCGCGCCGATGAGCACGAGCTTCTGGCGCATGCCGTGCGAGTAGGTGCCCACCGTGTCGCCCAGCGCGTCGGAGAGGCCGAGGCACTCGGCGAGCTGCGAGATGCGCCGCGTGCGCGTCTCGGCGGGTATGCGGAAGACGTCGGCCAGGAAGGCGAGGTACTGCATGCCGGTCATGAACTCGTAGACATCCGGGTTGTCGGGCACGTAGGCGGTGAGGGCCTTCGCGGCGAGCGGATCGCCCACCACGTCGTGCCCGCAGATGCGGATGGTGCCGCCCTCGAAGCGCTGGGCGCCCACGATGGAGCGGATGAGCGTGGTCTTGCCGGCCCCGTTGTGGCCGCTGAAGCCGAAGATGTCGCCGGGCTCGACGGTGAGGGTGAGGTCGCGCACGGCGGTCTTGTCGCCGTAGCGCTTGCAGAAGCCCTGGATATCGAGGACGGGGTGCTGCGACGGGGTGGTCTGGTTCAGGTGTTCCATGGTCTCCTCCTTGCGGATGGGTGTCGGTGGTCGGGTGCGTCGCCGCCCGCCTTGGCTGCGGTTTCGGCCGGCGGCCTTCGTCTCGGTGGTCGATGCGTTCGGCGCCGGCGGGCTCGCGCGGCGCCGCCCGCCTTGGCTGCGGGCCCGCCCGCGGGGTCCCGCTACAGGAGGCCCGCGACCTCGAGCATCGTCTCGATCGCCTGCGGCGAGAGGCCGGCTCCGCGATACCCTAGCTCGATGAACATCGGTACGAGGAATGAGAGGACCGTCTCAGCGATGGTCCAGAACCGGATGGCGTCCATGCCTGCTCCTTCGCGCGCCGCGCGCGGCGGCGCTATTCGGTTGTGTCTTCGTCGCCTCGTTGGGGGCGCTTGCCTCCCGGCAGGCGCCCGTAGCGCTTCAGCGCATCGCGCAAGATCCATTCGACCTGCCCGTTGGCGCTGCGCATCTCGTCATCCGCCCAGCGCTGAACGGCCTCCCAGATCTCGGGGTCGATGCGGAGCGGGTACTGCTTGCGTGCCAATCTGGTCACCTGCTTCAACAAGCCGGCGGGCGTTCCGACTTGCCGGTCGAGCGGGCCCGGTCATGGTCGGGCCGCCGGTCGAATGGGGGATGGGGCGCCGGCCGGGCCGTCGTGCGCGGCCGGCATGCCCCGGGAAGGGTCGTTCGGCGTCCCCCGGGGGCCGGTCCTCGGGGGAGGTGCGTGCCGGGCTAGTACAGGGAGCCGGTGTTCACGATCGGCTTGGCCTCGGACTCGCCGCACAGCACGACCATGAGGTTGGAGGCCATCTGCGCCTTGCGCTCCTCGTCCAGCGAGATCTGGCCGCCGCGGGAGAGCTCGTCCACGGCCATCTCCACCATGGAGACGGCGCCCTCGACGATCTTCTTGCGCGCGGCGATGACGGCCTCGGCCTGCTGGCGGCGCAGCATGGCCTGGGCGATCTCCGGTGCGTAGGCGAGGTGGGTGAGGCGCGCGTCGTCCACGGCGACGCCCGCCGGCGCCAGGCGCTGCGAGAGCTCGCGGCGCAGGGCCTCGGAGACCTCCTCGATGTTGGAGCGCAGGGTGATGGAGCTGCTGGAATCCGAGGTGTCCTCCATGTGGTCGTAGGCGTACACGCTCGCCACGTGGCGCAGCGCGGTCTCCGCCTGGGTGGCGACGAACTGCTCGTAGTTATCGACGTCGAACAGCGCCTTGGCGGTGTCCTCCACGTGCCACACCACGACGTTGGCGATCTCGATGGGGTTGCCCACCTTGTCGTTGACCTTCAGGACCTCGCCGTTCAGCGTGCGGGCGCGGATCGAGACCTTGGTGGACAGGCCGGACGCCGCCTTGGCGGCGGTCTCGATGGACTTGGAGAGCGACAGCCCGCTCTTGCTGACGGCGCTCGCCACGGCGTCCTCCGCCGCGGAGTTGGTGCCCATGCTGCGACTGTAGAAGGGGTTGGCCCACAGGAACCCCTCGTCGCGGACGGTTCCCTTGTAGTCTCCGAACAGGATGCACACGCGCGCCTGGCCGGGTTGCAGGGCGAAGAAGCCGCAGACGGGGACGAACCAGACGACGAACAGGATGATGCTCGCGACCAGCAGGATGACGAGCAGGGGGTTGGCCTCGTTCTCGGGCGTGCTCGCCATGCCGACGATGGAGCCGATGAACACGGCGATGATGGCTATCAGCGCGATCGACACCGCCGCCAGCATGCCCCAGCCGGACTTGGCCTTGATCTGCTTCTCCACGCTCATTGAAGTTCCTTTCGAACATACCGCCCGCGTTTGCGTGACCGCCCGGGCGCTGCCCCGTATTGCCTCGGGGGGGGGCACTCCCCGAACGAGAAGCTCCGTGCCGCTCGTTGATGCCATTGTGATATCACATTGATGTCGCGTCAAGAACCGTTTGCCGAATCGGCGAACGGTACGGCGCCACCGGGCATGCCGCCGGCGCTTATGCCGGGGGGTGATTTGGGTACCATGTGCGTACATTCAACTGGGCAGGGGGAATACGCTCATGGTTGGTATCGTTTTAGCCTCGCATTCGCGGGCGCTCGCTGAAGCGTTGCGCGATTACACGCGGGTCGTCGCCCCGGACGCGGCGGTGGCCGTCGCCGGGGGGATGCCCAACGGCTCGTTCGGTACGAGCTACGTGCGGGTGCGCGCGGCGATCGCGGAGGTGTCGGGTCCGGACGGGGTCATCGTCCTGCCCGATATGGGCGCCTCCGCCGCCGTGGTGAAGATGGTCCTCGCGGACCTGGCTGACCCCGGCGTCGTCATGGTGGACTGCCCGTTCGTGGAGGGGGCGGTGGAGGCCACGGTCCAAGCGCAGGCGGAGACCCCGCTCGGCCCGATCATGGAGTCCCTCTCCTCGCTCCGCTCGCTGCGCAAGTTCTAGGAGGCGCGCCCGCATCGGGGCGCATCCGCGCGGGTACGGCGGCCCCGTCCGCGCCCGGGGGGCGCATCCGCGCGGGCGCGTCTGCATCGGGGCACATCTGCGCGGGGCCCGTCGGCCCGTCCGCGCCAAGGTCCGTGGGAGGCGTCCGCCTCCGCCGCGCGGCGCGGCCCGGTGTTTTTCAAGTGCACGTAAACATCGATAAAACTGACAGATTGAATCCTCCGGTCGTATGTTATCTTCGGCTTACACTTGAAGCCGAGCGGCCGGATGGATGACACGATGCCCGCGCCGGCGCCTCGCCCTGCGAGATGCGCGGCGGGCCCTTCCGCGCGCCATCGCCTGTCTCCGGTCGGGTGCGAGCCCGTCCGGGGGCGCACCCGGCCGCTTCGCCTCGAGTACCCACCCACACGCGCGCCCAGCGCGCACGGACCGCGAGGAGCGTGGTTACCGAAATGCAAGAGGCATGGGAAGGTTTCACCGGGGGCGTCTGGACCGACGAGGTCGACGTGCGCGACTTCATCCAGCGCAACTACACCCCCTACGAGGGCGACGGCTCGTTTCTGGCAGGGCCGACCGAGCGCACCGAGAGGCTCTGGGGCACCGTGCTCGGCCTGCTCGAGCGCGAGCGCGAGCTCGGCGGCGTCCTCGACATGGAGACGAAGGTCGTGACGGGCATCACGGCGTATCCGGCCGGCTACATCGACGCCGACCACCCCGAGCTGGAGACGATCGTCGGCCTGCAGACCGACCGCCCGCTCAAGCGCGCCCTGCACGTGAACGGCGGCATCCGCATCGCCTGTCAGGCGGCCGAGCAGCACGGCTACCAGGTCGACCCCGAGATCGTGGACATCTACACCACCAAGCGCAAGACCCACAACCAGGGCGTCTTCGACGTCTACAAGCCTGAGATGCGCGCCTGCCGCAGCGCGCACATCATCACCGGCCTGCCCGACGGCTACGGCCGCGGCCGCATCATCGGCGACTACCGCCGCGTGGCGCTCTACGGCCTGGACTTCCTCATCCGCGACAAGGAGGCCCAGAAGGCCGCCACGCCGCACACCATGACCGAGGCCGTCATCCGCGACCGCGAGGAGCTCGCCGAGCAGATCCGCGCCCTGCATCAGCTGGCCGAGCTCGGCCGTATCTACGGGTTCGACATCATGCGCCCGGCGGCGAACACCCAGGAGGCCATCCAGTGGATGTACCTCGCCTACCTCGCGGCGGTCAAGGATCAGAACGGCGCGGCGATGTCGATCGGCCGCACCTCGACCTTCATCGACATCTACGCGGAGCGCGACCTGGCGCGCGGCACCTTCACCGAGGGGCAGATCCAGGAGTTCGTGGACCACTTCATCATGAAGCTCCGCATGGTCAAGTTCGCCCGCACGCCCGAGTACCAGAACCTGTTCTCGGGCGACCCGCAGTGGGTCACCGAGTCCATCGGCGGCATGGGCGTGGACGGCCGCACGCTCGTCACCAAGATGAGCTTCCGCTACCTGCACACCCTCGAGAACATGGGCACCTCGCCGGAGCCCAACCTCACCGTGCTGTGGAGCACGCGGCTGCCGCGCGGGTTCAAGGACTTCTGCGCCAAGACCTCCATCGCGAGCTCGTCCATCCAGTACGAGAACGACGACGTCATGCGCGTCTACCATGGCGACGACTACGCGATCGCCTGCTGCGTCTCGTCCATGCGCGTCGGCAAGGAGATGCAGTTCTTCGGCGCCCGCGCGAACCTCGCCAAATGCCTGCTCTACGCGCTGAACGGCGGTGTGGACGAGGTCTCCAAGAAGCAGGTCGGGCCGGCGTACCGCCCGGTCGAGGGGGATACGCTCTACTACGACGACGTCGTCGCGAAGTACAAGGACATGATGCGGTGGTTGGCCGGCGTGTACGTGAACACGCTGAACATCATCCACTACATGCATGACAAGTACTGCTACGAGGCGATCCAGATGGCGCTGCACGACCACCACGTGCACCGCTGGTTCGCCACGGGCATCGCGGGCCTGTCGGTCGTCGCGGACTCGCTGTCGGCCATCAAGTACGCCAAGGTTCATCCCGTGCGCGATGAGAACGGCGTCATCGTGGACTTCGATATCGAGGGGGACTTCCCCAAGTACGGCAACGACGACGACCGCGTGGACCGCATCGCCCACGACGTGGTGCACGAGTTCATGGAGTACGTGCGCCGCAACGACACCTACCGCAACTCCGTGCCCACCACCTCCGTGCTGACCATCACGTCCAACGTGGTGTACGGCAAGAAGACCGGTGCCACGCCGGACGGGCGCGCGGCCGGGGAGCCCTTCGCCCCCGGCGCCAACCCCATGCACCGGCGCGACAGCCATGGCGCGATCGCCTCGCTGTCCTCGGTCGCCAAGCTGCCGTTCCGCGACGCCCAGGATGGCATCTCGAACACCTTCTCCATCGTGCCGGGCGCGCTCGGCAAGGACGCCGAGGTGTTCTTCGGCGATGTGGACCTGGGGGAGTTCTCGTTCGAGAACCCCGCGCCCAGCTGCGACTGCTGCTGACGGCCCCGCCGGCGGGGGAGGCGGACGCTGCGGCGCGTCGCGTCCCCTGCGGAGGTGCGGTCTCATCCGCCGCCGGCGCCCTCGGGTGGAGCCCGGGCGCCGGCGGCGTCCCCAGCGGGCTCTTCGATTCCGGGTCGGCACGGAACCCGCCGGCGTGCCGGCGGTGCAGCCCGCACGTTGACAGAGCGCCCGGTACGGGGGCATCCCGTCGTACCGCGGCATGACTTGAGAACAGGAGTTTCATCATGAAGGTTTCCGACGTTGCCCAGTCCCAGGCCGACAACCTGGTGAGCATGCTCGATGCGTATGCGGAGCAGGGCGGGCACCATCTGAACGTGAACGTGTTCAACCGCGACACGCTGCTGGACGCGCAGGCCCATCCCGAGAAGTACCCCCAGCTCACCGTCCGCGTCTCCGGCTATGCGGTAAACTTCCACAACCTCACGCGCGAGCAGCAGGACGAGGTGATCTCGCGCACCTTCCACGAGGCGATGTAGGGGCGCGCGGACGGCCGACCCGCCGTCCCCGACGGGTCCCGGGCCGAGGGCTCGGGGCCCGCTCGGCTGCCTGCCGCATCGGCTTGGGGGCAGGAGGGTCGCGTGGATGACCGCTGTGTTCGTTTGGCGGCATGAATCCCGCTCGGCGACCCGCCGTCCATCCGACTGCCCTGCGCTCGCATCGGTAGCCGAAAAGCGTTCCCGAGGCCCGGACGGATAGGGGGTGGTCAAAAATGGGCCGATTTGCGAACATGCATACCGCGTAGGAGCGGATGCGAGCCGGTTCTCGGTAGAACATCGTGTTTCGGACAATCTGATTCTGCGGGTTTTTGGCGGAAGTAGCTCCAGATAATGCTATGGACCAGATGGTAATTCGCAGTTCGCGTCATTATTGACCACCCCCTCGGGGCCCGATTCCGAAATGCCTCTGTTTCTATGCATCAGATTCGTGATACGTCCAGCTCCTGCGCCGTAGGTATGCAATAGTGGCGAATCGGATACGGGTGCCCGGACGTGTCGGCATCTCGGGCTTCGCTTTGCCCCTCCGCGGAGCGCCTGCGAGCGCCGGTGGCACCGGCTCCTCACCTCGGCGAGTACCCGCGGGCGCTCCGGGTAGCAGCGGCCGCCGGCTCCCCGCTTCTGCGAGCGCCTGCGGGCGCCGGCGCCGCCGGTTTCCCGCCTCGACGAGCGCTCCTGGCGGGAAGGGCGCTGCCGGCAGGCGCGGACGCGCTGGTATATGCTCTTGGACATGCACCGCGCGCGGCCGTGCGTCGACGCGCCCGCCGCCGCGGCTCGTTCCAAGAGGAAGGAAGGCATCTATGGCTTGCTTGGGGTTCGCCGTCGTCGGCACCAGCTCGATCTCCGAAAGCTTCATCTCCGTCCTGAACGCGTCCGATGACGCCCGGTACGTGGGCAGCGTGTCGCGCGACCGGGAGCGTGCGGCGCGCGTCACCGCCGACCACGGCGGCACCGTCCCGTTCACGAGCCTCGATGCCGCGCTCGCATGCGAGGAGGTCGACGCGGTCTACATCGCGAGCCCGAACGCCCTCCATGCCGCCCAGGCGCTCGATTGCGTCCGAGCGGGCAAGCACGTACTGGTGGAGAAGCCCCTCGCGCTCTGCGAGGCCGACGCCCGCTCGATCCTGGACGCGGCGCGCTCAGCGGGGGTGGTGGCGATGGAGGCGATGCGCTCGGTGCACGACCCCGGCATGCAGACGATCCGCGACGCGATCGCGCGGATCGGGCGGGTGCGCCGGGCGTCGCTGCGCTTCGGCAAGTACTCCTCCCGGTATGACGAGGTGCTCGCCGGACGGCAGACCAACATCTTCGACGCGCGCATGGGGACGGGCTCCCTCATGGATATCGGCGTCTACTGCGTGGAGGCGTGCGTCGCGCTGTTCGGCGCTCCCGATGCCGTGACGTGCGCGCCCGTGCTGATCTCCGGGCCGGATACGGAGCAGACTGGCGGGGTCGTCGACGGGGCGGGGACCATCCTGGCGCGCTATCCCGACAAGGTCGTGGAGCTCTCGTACTCCAAGATCAGCCAGGACCTGCTCCCGTGTCAGATCGAGGGCGAGCTGGGGACCGTCACCTACAGCGGGGTGTCCGTCCCGCTCGAGGGGGAGCTCCTCCTGCGCGGTCGGGCGGTCGGGGGCGCCCAGCGCCCGGGCGAGTTCAGCGAGGGGGACGTCACGGAGCCCCTCGCGTTCCCCGCGTGCGACAACAACATGTGCTACGAGCTGGCCGATTTCATCGCCTGCGTGCGCGGCGGGCTCGATGCCGCGCCGTTCGGGGAGATCACCTGCACGTCGCTTTCGATCATGGACGAGGCGCGCCGCCAGGCGGGCATCGAGTTCCCGCGGGGCTAGCGCGCCGCCAGACGGGGCGGTCCCGGTCCGCGGCGGGCCGCCGCCCGCGCGGTATGCAAGGGGCGTCATCCGGATACCCGTCCGGCGGGATGTACGAGAGGAGAGGGTCGGCATGAGGGAAGAGGCGGGCGGCTCGCAGCCGACCGGCGGCGCTCCGGGCACGCGCTACGCCATGGGACGCGTCCATTCGGTGGAGAGCATGGGCACCGTCGACGGGCCGGGGATCCGTTTCGTCGTCTTCCTGCAGGGCTGCCCCATGCGCTGCCTGTACTGCCACAACCCCGACACCTGGGACGCCGGACCCGGCGCCGGCTCCCCGACGACGGTCGAGGAGCTCATCGAGCGCTTCGAGTCCAACCGCGCCTATTACCGCACGGGCGGGGTCACCGTGACGGGCGGCGAGCCGCTGCTGCAGCCGGAGTTCGTGGCGGACCTGTTCGCCGCCCTGCACGCGCGCCCCGCGGGCAGGGTCCACACCTGCCTTGATACCTGCGGATACGCGTTCGATCCGGAGCATCCCGACCGCTGGGGGCGCGTCCTTTCGGAGACCGACCTCGTCCTGCTCGACATCAAGCACGCAGACCCCGCGGGGCATCGCCGGCTCACCGGGCGCGACCCGGGTCGCATCCTCGCCTTCGGCGACGAGCTCGCGCGGCGCGGCATCGACACGGTGATCCGCCACGTGGTGGTCCCCGGGTACACGGACTCCTTCGAGGAGTGCGAGGCGCTCGGGCGCCTCATCGCCCCGTGGCGCAACGTGGTCGGCTTGGAGATGCTGCCGTATCACACGATGGGCGAGTCGAAGTACGAGCGCCTGGGCCTGGCCTACCCGCTTGCGGGGACCGAGGCCATGGACGCCGGGCGCATCCCGGAGCTGCGCGCGGCGGTCCTGCGCGGCATGCGCGCAGCTCGGGGGGTGGCACCGGCCCGCCGCCCGTCCTGATACCGGGTCGGGCCCGGCGATGCCGGGGAAGGGGCCGTCCCGCCCGCGTCGCCGGTCCCGATGACGTCGCCGTCTACGATGGCGCAGCCGGCGCCGTTCCGCCGGCGGCTCAGGATGCGGGCGGCGGGACGGCGGATCGTCCGGCGCGCCGGTCCCGCAGCGGCGGCATGGCCGCCCGCCGCCCCCGAGCCCTCGCGTCTACCTGCCGAGCCACCTCAGGATGAAGTTGACGATGGCCGCCGCGTCGTTGATGCTCAGGAAGGGCGGCAGCTCCGCCGCCTCGCCGTCCTCGCGGGCCGCCTTCGCGGCGCGCCGGCGGAAATCCCGCTCGACGATGTCGTTGCAGGCGACCGCCAGCGTGTTGCCGTCGATGAGGTCGTAGGAGGTGTCCCCCCTCAGCCGGTCGACGCCCGAGCGCGTCACCACGATGTTGGGCAGGCCCGCGGTCTTGTACCCCTCGACGATCACCACGTCGACGTCGGTGTAGTGCGTGAGCAGGTCGCGCACGGGGACCTCCTCGCTCGTGGTGTCGGCGTACTCGGCGTACCTGCCCGGGGCGATGAGCCCGACATGGCGGCTTCCCGCCTGGGCGTGGCGCCAGGAGTCCTTCCCCGGCTGGTCGATGTCGAAGCCCTTGTGCCCGTGGTGCTTGATCGATCCCACGCGCAGGCCGCGCTGCGTGAGGCGCGAGATGATCTTCTCCACCAAGGTGGTCTTGCCGGAGTTCTGATAGCCGATGAAGGCGATGGCGGGGGCGGGGGTGCCGCTCCCCGGGCCGCCCGGGAGGGGGGAGGATGCGGCGCATCCGACGCCGGGGTCCGTATCGGGCTCGGCCGCACGGGGCGCGTCGCCCGGGCCCCTCCTGTCCGCCGGGGCAGCGCCGACGTCGGCGCCGTCCGCCGCACAGGCCGCGGGCGCACCCGGGACGTCTCCCGCCCGGGCGGCCGCCGCGGCGCCGCCCCCGGACCCGGGTTCCTCGGCCGCCCGGTCCTCCGCCGAGGCGGCGTCCCCGCCCCCGGCCCCCTCGGCGGCGAGCCCGTCGGGGCCGGTCTCCGCGCGCTGCCACAGCCCCGAGCGCCCGCCCTCCTTGCGCAGCAGCCGCACGTCGACGACCTCCATGCCGCGGTCGACGGCCTTGCACATGTCGTAGATGGTGAGGCAGGCGACGGAGGCCGCGGTGAGCGCCTCCATCTCGATGCCCGTCACGCCGGTGACGCCGCAGGCGGCGAGCACGTGGAAGCCCACGCGCCCATCGGGCCGCGCGCCCGCTCCCGATGCGGGGATCGGCTCGATGTCGACCTTGCTCTTGGTGAGCATGAGGGGATGGCACATGGGGACGAGCTCGCTGGTCCGTTTGGACGCCATGATGCCGGCGACGCGCGCGCAGGCGAGCACGTCGCCCTTCTTCGCGCGGTCCTCGAGCACCATGCGCTGGGTCTCGGGATGCATGAGGATGCTGCCCTCGGCCACGGCGAGTCGCGCGGTCACCGCCTTGCCGCCCACGTCGACCATGCGCACATCGCCCTTCTCGTCCACGTGGGTGAGCTCGTCGCGGTAGGCGTCGCGCGGGGCGCCGCCGGGGGAGCGGGCGGGGTCCGCGGGTGCGGGCGCACCGTCGGTCCCCGCGAGGGGCCCGCGCGCGTCGGCGTCCGGGGCCTGCGCGCCCGCCGCGGGCCCGCTCGCCTCCGGGGTCCCCGCCGATGCCCCGGTGCCGGGGCGGGCGTCGGCGCCGGGGCCGCCCGCCGTCCGCGCGGCGGCGCCCGTCCCCACCACGGCGGCGGGGTACTTCTCGCCCGTCTCCTGCTTGAGGACCGGGCGCTTGGTGGATTTCCTGGCCATGGGTCAGCCTCCGATCTGGGACATGAAGCGCGCCGTCCCGTCGGCTGTCTCGTGCTCGAGCGGCTTGCGCGCGATGGCGGTGCGGTAGATATCGAGCACGCGGCCGTCGTCGCCGGCGCGCAGCGCCTCGCGGACGGGGTACTCGTCATCCGAGAACAGGCAGGGGCGCAGGGTGCCGTCCGCCGTGAGCCGCAGGCGGTTGCAGTGGCTGCAGAAATGGTTGGACATGGCGGAGATGAACCCGACCGTCCCCGCGGCGCCCGGGAACCTCCAGTACCGCGCCGGCCCCGCGCCGTCCGGCCCCGCGCCGTCGACGGGGACGAGCCCGCCGATGCCCGCGGCCTCCCCGGCGGCGGAGATCGCCTCGCGCAGCTCGTCGGAGGGTACGATGTCGCTCGCGTCCCATGCCTCGGGGTGCAGCTCGGGCGCGGTGCCGCTCCGGCCGGGCGGGCAGTGCGGCTCGTTTTTGCAGGCAGCCATGGTCTCCTCGTTGCCGATGGGCATGTACTCGATGAAGCGCACGTGCACGGGGCGGTCGAGCGAGAGCCGGGCGAGCCCGAGGGCGTCCTGGTGCAGGCGGCGCACGACCACCGTGTTCACCTTCACCGGATGGAAGCCGTACGCGAGCGCGGCGTCGATGCCCGCCATCGCCTGCTCCAGCCGCCCCAGGCGCGTGATGCGCGAGAACTGCGCGGGGTCGAGGGTGTCCAGCGAGATGTTCACGCGGTCGAGCCCGGCGTCGCGCAGGTCGTCGGCCATGCGCGGCAGCAGCGCGCCGTTGGTGGTGAGCGAGATGTCCTCGATCTCGGGGATGACCCGGATCGAGCGGATGAGCGGGACGATCCTGTGCGAGACGAGCGGTTCGCCGCCCGTCAGGCGGATCCGGCGGATGCCCTCCCGCGCGACCAGGGCCACGAAGCGCGCGATCTCCTCGGCGCTGAGCAGCTCCTCGTGGGAGCGCGCGGCGACCCCCTCTGCGGGCATGCAGTACACGCACCGGTAGTTGCACTTATCGGTGACGGAGATGCGCAGGTAGGTTATGCTGCGGCCGAAGCCGTCGCGGAGCTCGCGGGTTCCCAAAGTCGTGCGGCCCTTTCTCGGCGGATGGTCCTCATCCAAGGATAGCACCGATTCCGCGGACACCCTCCCCGCCGCTTCGGAGGGCGGGGCGCGGGGGCGCCGGATCCCGACGAAGCGCGTCGCCATCCGGGCGATGGGGTGCGGGGGTCTGTGGTAGCATGTCCTCCCAAAGCGGGCTTCGACGCGAACGGGGAGGGCGAACGGTCCATGGCGGCATAGGGGAGGATCCGACGGGCACATCGTGCCGATGTTAAAGGGGGCCGTCCGCTCGACGGCGCCCCGTCTCACGCGTCCCCTCGTTACCAAGGAGCCCCCATGTCACCCTTGCGTTCCCTCGCATCCTTCTCCCCCGATCTCTCCTCCCAGGTCAGAAACCTGGTCGCTTTGCGCTTCTGCCTGTTCCTCGGCGCCATGAGCAGCTATTTCATCGGCGTGATGGGGACCCTCACCTTCGCCATGGGCGGGGGCGTGGGACAGAACGCCATGGCCGTCGCCCTGCTCAACCTGTTCCAGATGGTGGGCAACGCATCCGGCGGGAGCTTCCTGGACCGTCGCGGCCCCTGCCGGCATCTCCGCTGGGTCGTGGCGCTGCTCGCCGTCTGCGGCCTGCTGTTCCAGGTGGTCGCCACCTCGTCGACCGGCGTGCTCGTCGGCGCCGCGTTCTTCGGCTTCTGCTGGGGCGCGAGCGACATGGTGGCGCGCTCCTACCCGGCCTACCTGTCCGACGACCCCGACGAGCTGAAGCGCATCAACTCCCTCGTCATGCTGGCGAGCAACGCCGCCATCGTCATCGGGCCGGTCGTGGGCGGCCTCATCGCCCTGCTCGGGTCCACCCAGGCGGTCTTCCTGTTCCTGTCGGCGTGCTCGCTGCTCGCGCTGGTCCCGGGGCTGCGGTTCCGACCGCTCGTCGAGCCCGCCGACGAGCCCGTCGCGCAGCCGACCGAGGCCGACCGCGCGGCCGACGCGCCCGAGTCGACCTCGCGCGACGCCGCGCTCGCCGGCTTCCAGACCATCTTCTCGTCCCGCGCCCTCACCCTGCTGTTCTGGTCCACGATGCTGTGCTTCCTGGGATACAGCGCGTTCGACCCCCTCGAGTCGCTCTACTACCGCGACGTGCTGCGGGTCGGTGCGGAGTGGATGGGATGGCTGTCGGCCGCGGCCGGCGTCGGCGGCATCCTGGGCACGGCGCTCGCCGGGCTGATCCCCGGCCGCCACATGAACGTCCGGACCCTGCTCGCCGTGCTCGCCAGCATGGGCGCGGGGTGCGTGCTCTACGTGGCGACCTCCTCGCCGTGGGTCGCCATGGCGGGGCAGCTCGCCCTCGGGGTGTTCAACGGCGCGTTCGTGCCCATCCGCGACACGCTCGTCCAGATGCACACCCCGCTCGCGCGCGTGGGGCGGGTGAGCGCCGCGATGCTCATGGGCTACAACGTGGCGGGCGTGGTCCCGCTGCTGTGCGCGCCCGTTCTGGCGCGGATATTCGGCGTGCAGGGGACGCTCGTCGGCGCGTCGGTCGTGGTGACCGTCGTCCCGATCGCCATCCTGCTCGTGCGCGGCCGGGCGCTCGCCGCCATGGTCGCCGACGAGGTGTAGCGCCCGTCGATTCCGTCCGGGCCGCTCCCGCGGCGGTATCGGGGTCCCGCGGCCGGCCGCCCCGCCGTCGGGGGCTGCGGTCGGGGGCGGGTGCAGATGGCGGACGGCGCGGCCCCGCACCCGGGGTGCGCGGATGCGTGGTAAGCTGGCGGGGCCGCAGACGCCGACGCACCCGGGAGGACCCATGGAGAAGATCGCCAGCTTCACCGTCGACCACCTGACGCTCGAGCCGGGCGTCTACGTCTCGCGCATCGACCGCGACCCGGATACGGGCGCGGCGGTCACCACCTTCGACCTGCGCCTCACCGCCCCCAACCGCGAGCCGGTCATGAACACCGCCGAGTGCCACACCATCGAGCACCTGGGCGCCACCTTCCTGCGCAACCACCCCGTGTGGGCGCCGCGCGTGGTGTACTTCGGGCCCATGGGGTGCCGGACCGGCTTCTACCTCGCGGTGTTCGGCGAGGTGGGCGCCGAGGAGGTCCTGCCTCTCGTGCGCGAGCTGTTCGCCTTCGTCCGCGGCTTCGACGGGGAGATCCCCGGTGCCCGCCCGGAGGAGTGCGGCAACTACCTGGACCAGAACCTGCCGATGGCGCGGTGGCTGGCGGCGCGCTTCATCGAGCGCGACCTCGACCGCGCGGACGGGCCCCGTCTGAGTTACCGGTAGCCGGTCGTTCCGACGATCCATCGGCCGCCCCGTGAGGGCGGTCCGGTGCCAGAGCGCCGTCCCCGGCGGTGCTCCACGAGTTCGAGATCATCGCAGGGGAGCGAAGGTCCGGGGCCGCCGCGCCGTCCCCGGCGGTGCTCCCATGGGGCGACCGCCCCTGCGATCGAGGCTTGCCCGCTTTGCGTCCCGCCGCCCGCGCGCGGCTCACCCCGGTTGCCCGGGCACGGGGAGATGGGTGTAGGGCAGCGAGCGCTCGATGAACCGCGCGCTCTCCTCGTAGCTCGCCGCGCAGACGCAGCTGAACAGGACATCCAGCACGAACTTCGGCAGGACACGCCGACTTCGTGACCGCTGGGGTGGATGACGACGGCCTTTGGAACGCTTTCTCGCATCTCGGTCTTGTAGAGAGCGCTACAGTTAGTCATCACTAGCATCATCGGAACCGTTCAGCGCATCCGGGACCGACCGGAGCGCCAGTGAGGAGTGCACTCATGGGTCTGTTCGACATGTTCAAGAAGAAGTCCGAGCCCGCCGCGCCCGCCGGCCCCGCGCCGGTGTCCGCCCAGGCTGTGCCCGACACGCTGTGCGCACCGGTGTCCGGCCGCGTCATCAAGATGAGCCGCGCCGCCATCGCCGAGGCCGGCCACCCCGACTGCGTGGTGCTCGCCGTCTCCAACACCGCCGAGTTCGCGGACGTCCGGCTCACCGTCGACCCGGAGTCGACCGTTCCCGCCGGCGCAGCCGTTGCGAAGGTCGTGCGCTGACCGATAGCATCTTCGTGACGCCGCGCCGGGTGCCGGCGGGTCCGCCCGTCCCGGGCGCCGCCCCGTCCGTTTCGTCGGCGTAAACGCCCCGCCGGGTCGCGCCCGGCGGGCGCATAGTTGAGCGGGAGCCGGGCGCGCCCGGTTTCCCGTATCCGACACCAGGAGGTACCGCCATGATCAAGTTCCAGCATCTCATCGAGGCCGAGGAGGGGCTGCACGCGCGCCCCGTCGCCGACGTCGCCTACACCCTCAACAACTGCTCGAGCGACGTGCAGATCACGTTCAACGGCAAGACGGCCTCGGGCCGCGACCTCATGGAGATGCTGTCTCTCGACGCCAACAAGGGCGACATCATCGACGTCCTGATCGTGGGCGGCAACGAGGAGGAGACCCGCGAGGAGCTGCTCAAGGTGCTTCCGTAAGGGGATCGGTCGCGGCCGCGGCCCGTCGCGCGATCGCCGACGGCGCCTTGCGGCGCGCGTCCGTCCGATAGGGGCGCCCCGTCCCTTGCGCTACGGCGACCCCGTCCGTTTCCGAATGTGTTCGGTGCGGCGCTCCACCATGCTGGAGCGCCGCACTTGCGTATAATGGGGTGCACATCGACGTTAAGATCTGAAGGGGGAGCGCCCATGGCACTCACCGAAGCCGACGTGCGCGGCATCGCGGACTACGCCCGCATCGCGCTCGAAGGGCCCGAGCTCGAGGAGATGACCGCCTACCTCAACGACGCGGTCGACATGCTCGCGCCCGTGCTCGCATACGACCTGCCCGACATCGAGCCGACCTTCCATCCCATCGGCGACCTCGCCAATGTGATGCGCGAGGACGAGGAGCTGGGTCGGCGCGACCTGCCGCTCGAGATGGCGCTCGAGAACGCCGCGAGCACGCGCGAGCGCTACTTCCGCGTGCCGTCGATCCTGGGGGAGGGCGATCGCTGATGGCATCCATCGACACCCTGACCGCCGCCCGCATCGCCGCCGGCGTCCGCGCGGGGGAGTTCTCCGCGCGCGAGGTCGCCGAGGCCTCCCTGGACGCCATCGAGGCGCGCGACGGCGCCGTGCAGGCGTTCCTGCAGGTCGTCCCCGAGCTCGCCCTCGAGGCCGCCGACCGCATCGACGCGGCCCGCGCCGCCGGCGAGGAGCTGCCCCCGCTCGCCGGCGTCCCCTTCGCCATCAAGGACAACATGAACCTCGTGGGCACCCGCACCACCTGCGCCTCGCGCATGCTCGCCGATTACGAGAGCGTCTACACGGCCACGTGCGTCCAGCGCATGCTCGATGCCGGCTGCCTGCCGGTGGGCAAGGCGAACATGGACGAGTTCGCCTTCGGGTCGTCCACCGACAGCTCGGCCTTCCACCCCACCAACAACCCGTGGGATACCGAGCGCGTCCCCGGCGGCTCGTCGGGCGGCTCCGCTGCGGCGGTCGCCGCGGGCGAGGTCCCGCTCTCGCTCGGCTCCGATACCGGCGGCTCGATCCGCCAGCCCGCCGCGCTGTGCGGCGTGGTGGGGATGAAGCCCACCTATGGCGCCGTCTCGCGCTACGGCGTGGTCGCGTTCGGGTCCTCGCTCGACCAGGTCGGCCCGTTCGCGCGCACGGTCGAGGACGTGGCGCTCGCCATGGGCGCGCTCACCTGCGCGGGGCGCGACCCGTACGATGGCACGAGCCAGGATTGCCCGGTGGACTTCCTCGAGCACCTGGAGGACCCCATCGAGGGCCGGCGCGTGGGCATCATCCCGGCGTTCATGGAGGCTGAGGGCCTGACTTCCGAGGTCCGCGCCGCGGTCGAGTCCGCAGCCTCCGCCCTCGAGGCGCAGGGCGCCGAGCTCGTCGAGGTCGACCTGCCGCATCTGGACGCCGCCATCGCCGCCTACTACGTCATCGGGCCCGCCGAGGCGTTCTCCAACCTGGCGCGCTTCGACGGCATCCGCTACGGCTACCAGGAGGAGGGGTGCGCCAACCTGGCGGACCAGAGCTCTCGGTCCCGCGCCCACGGCTTCGGGGCGGAGGCCAAGCGCCGCCAGCTGCTCGGCGCCTACCTGCTGTCCTCCGGCGTGTACGACAAGTACTACTATGCCGCGCAGAAGGCGCGCACGCTCATCACGCGGGACTACGCCGCGGCATGGGACCGCTGCGACGCGATCCTCATGCCCGCGAGCCCGCGCACGGCCTTCCGGCACGGGGAGATCTCCGATCCCACCCAGATGTACCTGTCCGACCTGTACACCATCTCGATCAACATCGCCGGCAACGGCGGCATCACGGTGCCGGTGGGGCTCGGTGCGGATTCGGGGCTGCCGGTGGCGGCCCAGCTCGTCGGTCCCGCCTTCAAGGACCGCACGCTGCTCATGTTCGCCCGCGCCCTGGAGCGCGGCCTCGCCGACGCCGCGACGGGCGCCCCCGTGCTCTCCGTCGCGCCGGATTTCGCCGGGAAGGGGGGTGAGCTCGCATGAAGGAGCTCTCCGAGGTCCTCAAAGACTGGGAGGCCGTGATCGGTCTGGAGATCCATACCGAGCTCACGAGCCTCGATACCAAGATGTTCTGCGACTGCAGGCTCAGCCATGACGACGAGCCGAACGCCAACGTGTGCCCGGTGTGCCTGGGCCTGCCCGGGGCGCTGCCCGTGCCCAACAAGCGCGCGATCGAGAGCATCGTGAAGGCCGGTCTCGCCACCAACTGCGAGATCCAGAAGCGCTCGATGTTCTACCGCAAGCACTACTTCTATCCGGACATGGCCAAGAACTTCCAGACCACCCAGGGGCCGGTCGCCTTCTGCATGCACGGCCGCCTGGACCTCGAGGTCGCCGGACGCGGCGCCGCCGAGCGCCCGGAGTGCGCCTTCGGCGAGGCCGAGGCCGAGAGTCTGGCGAGCGCGAGCGCCAACGCGGTCGGCCTGTCCACCGCCATGGCCCAGCAGATGCGCTCCGAGTCGACCGGGGCGGCCGACGCAGCCGGGTCGCCGGCGCGCGGCGGCTCGGCCCTGGCGGGCATGAGCGGGTACGACACCGCGGGGATCGCCGTCCCGGTGCGCCGCGACGACGGCTCCTACACCGTTCCCATCCGCATCCTGCGCATCCACATGGAGGAGGACGCCGCCAAGATGGTGCACGTCGGCGGCGAGGAGGGCCGCATCGGCGGCGCGGCGGAGAGCCTCGTGGACTACAACCGCTGCGGCACGCCGCTCATCGAGCTCGTGACCGAGCCCGACCTCCGCACGCCCGAGGAGGCGCGCCTGTTCATGGAGAAGCTGCGCCGCATCTTCCTCACGCTCGGCATCTCCGACTGCTCCATGGAGAACGGGTCCATGCGCTGCGACGGCAACGTCTCGCTGCGCCGCCGCGGCGAGACCCGCCTCGGCACCAAGACCGAGCTCAAGAACCTCAACTCCTTCAAGGCGCTGCACGACGGCCTCGCCTACGAGATCTGCCGTCAGGCCGAGGTGCTCGAGGAGGGCGGCATCATCTACCAGGAGACGCGCCATTGGGAGCCGGGCCGCAAGCGCACGGTCGTGATGCGCGTCAAGGAGACGGCGGACGACTACCGGCTCTTCCCCGACCCCGACCTGGCTCCGTTCGACCTCACGGACGAGTTCATCGAGCACTGCCGTGCGGAGATCCCCGAGCTGCCCGATGCCAAGCGCGACCGCTACGAGGCCGAGTTCGGCATCAAGCGCGCCGACGCCGAGCAGATCGCCGGCGACCCCGAGACCGCTGCGTTCTTCGAGGAGTCGGCCGCGGGCCTGTCCGGCAAGCCGGCGCAGGCGGTGGCGAACCTTATCGTGAACGAGCTCGCCGCCTACCTGAAGGGCGTGGAGGGCGGCATCGCGGATTGCGGCATCGCGCCCGCGCAGATCGCCTCGCTCGCCAAGCTTCTCGCCGAGGACGCCATCAGCTCCAACCAGGCGCACGAGGTCTTCGGCCTCATGGCCGAGTCCGGCGATGACCCGGAGAAGATCGTGGACGAGCG
>DXAO01000053.1 GCA_019117005.1 Candidatus Collinsella stercoripullorum
AAGGCGCGCATCGAGGAGCAGAACAAGGTCAAGCACGTCACGCTCGAGACCCTGTTCTCCGAGATGAGCGAGAACGAGCTCGCCGAGCTCAACCTCGTCGTCAAGGCCGACGTCCAGGGCTCCATCGAGGCCCTGGCCGACGCGCTGGGCAAGATGGACCAGTCCGAGGTCCGCATCAACATCATCCACTCCGCGGTGGGCGCCATCACGGAGACCGACGTCACCCTGGCCGCCGCATCGAACGCCATCATCATCGGCTTCGGCGTGCGCCCGCAGGGCAAGGCCCGCGACCTCGCCGAGAAGGAGAGCGTGCAGATCAAGACGTACTCCATCATCTACAAGGCGATCGAGGACATCGACGCCGCCCGCGTGGGCCTGCTCAAGCCCACCGAGGAGGAGGTCCAGACCGGCTCCGCCGAGGTCCGCGAGACCTTCCGTGTGCCCAAGGTCGGCACCATCGCCGGCTGCATGGTCACCGAGGGCGAGATCGAGCGCACCGACTCGGTGCGCGTCGTGCGCGACGGCGTCGTCATCTTCGAGGGCTCCTTCGCCTCCATGCGCCGCTTCAAGGACGACGTCAAGAGCGTCAAGGCGGGCTACGAGTGCGGTCTGGGCATCGAGAAGTACCAGGACATCAAGGTGGGCGACATCCTCGAGGCCTTCAAGGTCGTCGAGGTCGCCCGCACGGAGTAGGGGAGGCCGGTCGTGAAGCAGACGCCCGCCACGCGCCGCACCGGGGAGCAGCTGCGCGAGAAGCTCGGCTACATCCTGCTGTTCGAGATCTCCGACCCGCGCCTCGACCTCGTGACGATCACCGGCGTCGAGGTCAGCGTTGACCGCGCCTACGCGCGCGTCTACGTGACCTGCGACGCCGGGCGCTACGACGAGGTGCTCGAGGCGCTCGCCAGCGCCCGCGGGCGCATCCGCAGCCTGCTGGCGCGCTCCCTCGACTGGCGCGTGGTCCCCGAGCTCGACTTCCGCATCGACCGCTCCACCGACGAGGCGGAGCACATCGCGCGGGCGCTCGAGAACGTGCCCGCCACCATGGCGGTCGAGAAGGACGAGGAGGGCTACCCCATCCAGGTCGACGCCCCCGGCGACGCCGACGGGGACCCGAGCGAGGAGGGCGGCGCCCCGGGCGCCGTCCCCGGTGGGGAGGCGTCTGCGTGATGGGCGCCTGCGCCTGCATCGACCCCGACCTTCTCGCGACCTATGGGCGCATCCTCGAGATGATCGAGGATGCGCCCTCCGTCGCCATCTCGGGGCACACCTCGCCCGACGGCGATGCCCTGGGCTCCGTGCTGGGGCTCGGCGGCGCGCTCGCGGCGCGCTACCCGGACAAGCGCATCGACCTGCTGCTCGCCGACGACGGCCCCGTCCCGCGCATCTACCGCTTCATGGAGGGCGCGGACCGGCTCGTCCCGGCGGGGGACTACGGGTGCGACCCGGCGCTGTTCATCTCCGTGGACTGCCCGGTCACCGAGCGCCTCGCCGGCTCCGCCGCGGTGGTCGCGCGCTCCGGCGCCTCGGTGTGCTTCGACCACCATCCCGCCCGCGAGGAGTTCGCCGACATCACCGTGCGCCGCGTCGGAAGCGCCGCCACGGCGGTCCTCGTGGAGGAGTTCCTGCGCGCCGTCGGCATCCCTCTGTCCGGCGACGTCGCCACCTGCCTGCTGTGCGGCCTCGTGACCGACACCGGGCGGTTCCAGTACCAAAACGCCGACCCCGAGGCCTTCGCGTGCGCCGCGCGCCTGGTCGACGCGGGCGCCGCCCCCGCGCGGATCGCGCTCGAGGTCTACCAGAGCCAGCGCCTCGAGTACCTGAAGCTCGAGAGCCTGGTCATGAGCCGCATCCGCACCGTCGCCGGCGGCCGGGTCGCCTACTCCTACGCCTACGCGTCCGACCTCGTGTCCTTCGGCGTGACCCCCGACGAGTGCGACGGCCTCGTCGACGTGGTCCGCTCCGTGATGGGGGTCGAGGTCTGCCTGTTCGTGAAGGAGACGGAGTGCTGCCACCGCGTCCGCGGCAACCTGCGCTCCAAGTGCGACCTCGACGTCTCCGGGATCGCCGCGCGCTTCGGCGGCGGCGGGCACGCCGCGGCGGCCGGCTTCACCTACGAGGGGAGCATCGTGGAAACCCTGAACGACGCCCTGCCCATGCTCGTCGAGCTCGTCGGCGAGGATGCCGGCGACCTGCACGTCGAGCTCTGACGGGTGAGCCATGGCCAAGCGCTCCCCATCCCAGCTGAATATCCTTCTCGCCCTCGATAAACCGGTGGGCTGCACCTCGCACGACCTCGTCGCGCGCACGCGCCGCACGCTCGGCGAGCGCCGCGTGGGGCATGCCGGCACCCTGGACCCGCTCGCCTCCGGCGTCATGGTCCTCGGCGTCGGCCAGGCGACCCGCCTGCTCGGGCGCATCACCCAGGACACCAAGGCCTACCTCGCCGACATCGCCTTCGGGTACGAGACCTGCACGGACGACGCCGAGGGCGAGCGCACGCGCGCCGTGCAGCCCGCCCCCGGGCTGTGGGATCCGCAGGCCGCCGCGCGCGCCCTCGCGGGCCTCGTGGGGCCCCAGATGCAGGTCCCCCCGGCCTTCTCCGCCATCTCCGTGGACGGGGTGCGCTCCTACCGGCGCGCCCGCGCCGGGGACGCCGTCGAGCTCCCCGCCCGTCCCGTCGAGGTGCTCGCGGCCGACCTCATCGCCGTGACCACGGTCGACGGCGCGCCCGTGTGGACCGTCGCGTTCACCGTGAGCAAGGGCACCTACATCCGCGCGCTCGCGCGGGACCTGGGGCGCTCCCTCGGCGCCGCGGCCCATCTGTCCGGCCTGCGCCGGACCGCCTCGGGCTCCGTGGGGCTCGCGCGCTGCCTCGACCCGGAAGCGCTCACGCCGGACGCCGCCCGCGCGGCGGCGCTCGACCCGGTCGCGGTGCTCGACGTCCCCGCGCTGCCCGTCCCCGACGAGCGCCTCGCGGACATCCTGTGCGGGCGCCGGCTCTCGCCGTCGCTGCTGCGCGACGCGACGCGCCCGGTGGGCGAGGGCGACACGGTGGCCCTCGTGAACGGCGGCGAGCTGCGCGCCCTCGCGCGGATCGACGCCGGCAGGATCGCGCCCGCCGACGTGTTCCCCCAGGGGATCGGGGGCGTGGCCCTATGATGCCCGGCATCGGCGCCCTGCGCCGCGATTTCATCGCCGTCCCCGCCACCGCCCCCGTGCTGCGCGCGGGCGACGGCGCCCCGTCCCCCTCGCTCGGCGACGCGGTGATCGCCATCGGCGCCTTCGACGGCGTCCATGTCGGGCACCGGTCCCTGCTCGCGCAGACCGTCGCCGACGCGCGCTCGCGCGGGGCCGCCGCGGTGGCCGTCACCTTCGACCCCGACCCCGACCGCGTGGTGGGCCGAGCCCCCGCGCCCAAGCTCATGGGGGTCGCCGACCGCCTGCGCGCGCTGGCCGCGAGCGGCGTCGACGCCGTGCTCGTCATCCCGTTCACCCGCGAGGTGGCGGGGATGGACCACGCCGGGTTCTTCGACCGCGTGCTCGCCCCGCGCCTGCGGCCGCTCGCCGTGCACGTGGGCTCCGACTTCCGCCTCGGGCGCGGGGGCGCCTCGACCGTCGAGGTCATGCGCGCCTGGGGCGCCGGCCGGGGGCTCGAGGTCGTGGGCCACGAGCTCGTCTGCGACGACGGCTCGGCGGTCTCGGCCACGCGGATCCGCCGGCTGCTGCGGGAGCGCCGCGTGGAGGCGGCGGCATCCGAGCTCGGGCGCCACCCGATGCTGCGCGGCCGGATCGGCAGCGGGCGCGGGCAGGGGACCTCGATGGGGTTCCCGACCGCCAACATCGTCGTGGACGAGGGGCTGGCGGTCCCCGGGGACGGCGTGTACGAGGGGCTCGCCCTGATCGACGGCACCGTGTGGCCGGCCGCCGTCAACGTGGGCCTGCCGCCCACCTTCGCCGGCGACCCGGACTCGGCGCACCTGGAGGCGAACCTCATCGGCTTTACCGGCGACGTGCGCGGCAGCGAGGTCGCGCTCGCGTTCACGCGGTTCCTGAGGCCCTCGCGGGCCTTCTCGAGCACCGACGAGCTCATCGAGACGGTGCTCGGCAACATCGAGGACATCCGGGGCGAGCTCGGGGACGAGGGGGTGCGCATCGCATGATCTCAGACGAGGACAAGGACCGCGTCCGCGCGGCGACCGACCTGGTGCAGCTCGTGCAGGAGACCGTCGAGCTGCGCCCGCGCGGCCAGGAGTTCTGGGGCTGCTGCCCGTTCCACCACGAGAAGACCCCGTCGTTCCACGTGATCCCGGCGACGCAGGTGTGGCACTGCTTCGGATGCGGCGAGGGCGGCGACGCCTTCACCTACGTCATGAAGCGCGAGAACCTGTCGTTTCCCGAGTCCATCCGCTTCCTGGCGGACCGGGCGGGCATCGAGATCGCGGACGACGCGCCCGGCGCGCGCCGCGGCACCAAGCGCTCGCGGATCGTCGACGTGTGCGAGGAGACCTGCTCGTTCTACCACACCATGCTCATGCGGGGGCGGGACGGCCGCGGCCGCGAGTACTTCTCCTCGCGCGGCATCGGCGCCGACATGTGCCGGCGCTACCGCCTGGGGTTCGCCCCCGGACGCGGGAGCCTGGTCGCCCATCTCTCGCAGAAGGGCTTCACCCCCCGCGAGATGACCGACGCCAACGTGGCGGTGTCCCGCGGCCGCGGGCTGTCCGACCGCTTCTACGACCGCGTGATGTTCCCCATCTTCGACGAGCAGGGGCGCTGCATCGCGTTCGGCGGGCGCATCATGGGGGCCGGCGAGCCCAAGTACCTCAACACCGCCGAGACCCCGGTCTTCCACAAGAAGCGCAACCTCTACGGGTTCAACTGGGCCAAGGAGCACATCGTCGCCGCCGACGAGGCGGTGGTGGTCGAGGGCTACACCGATGCCATCTCCTGCTGGGAGGCGGGGATCGGCAACGTCGTGGCGACCCTCGGCACCGCGCTCACCGAGCACCACGTGAAGACGCTCACGCGGTTCGCCAAGCGCATCGTCTACCTCTTCGACGGCGACGCGGCGGGCCAGAAGGCCGCCGAGCGCGCGATCCAGTTCGTGGAGACCGGGTCGGTCGACCTGCGCTGCGTCATCCTGCCCGACGACCTCGACCCGGCCGACTTCATCGCCGCGCGGGGAGGGGAGGCGCTGCGCGAGCTGCTCGACGGCGCCGAGCCGCTCATGGACTTCGTCTTCGGCAAGCTCGGCGAGCGCAGCGACGTCTCGACGCCCGCCGGGCGCGCCCGCGCGCTCGAGGACGCCTGCCGGCTCATCTACCCGCTGCGCGACAGCTATATGATCGACACCTACTACATGCAGATCGCCGACCGCGTCGGCGCGGACCCCGACATGGTTCGCGCCTCCGCGGCCCGCGTGTTCGCCGACGTCGAGCGCGAGCAGCGCACGGCGCGGGAGCGCGAGCGGCGCCGCGAGCAGGCGGCGCCCGCCCGCCCGCGCGCCGTGCAGCCCCCCGCGGACGGCGACGCCTGGGCGTCCGAGCCCTTCGACGAGGAGCCCTACGACTACCTCCCGGCAGACGCCGAGGGCGCGCCGGCCGTGGAGGCCCCGGGCGGGCCCTCGCCCGTCGACGGGGCGGCAGGAGGCGCCCCCGCGCCCCTGACCGAGCTCGAGCGCCGGTCGCTGGCGGGGGAGCGCGAGCTGCTCTGCCTGCTCACCGCGTACCCGGAGAGCTTCCGGCCCCTCGCCGAGCGCATCACCTCGATCGACTGGGTCGACCAGCGGCACGAGGCCATCGCCTGGGCGGTGCTCGCCACCCCCGAGGGCACGGCCGTGCCCGACGTGATGACGGCCGTGCGCGCCGTATGCCCCGAGGCGCCGTCGCTGGTGAGCGCGGGCACCATCGCCGCCACGAGCGCGCACCCCACGAGGACGAACATCGAGTTTCTGCTCGACACGCTCGAGCTGTTCACGATCCGCCGGAGGATGCGCCAGGCCCAGGCGCGCCTGCGCAGCGACCGGGGCCTCACCGCCGAGCAGCGCCGGGAGATGGCCATCCAGGCGACCCGGGACTCGGCGCGCGCCCGCGAGCTCGAGCGCGCGGTGGAGGGCGTGGCCGACCCCTTCCGGATCGCGGAGGAGGAGCAGGGGTAGCCCGCGCGCCGTCCGTGCCGTCTTTCGGGTACGGGCATGAAACTTGCGCTGGTAGGGTATAGAACGATGTGCTAAAGTAATGGGTCTACGTGTCAAGAAGGGAGAATCTGTGCCAAAGAAGACCGAAAGCACGGGTACCGGGCTCGATCCGTACATCGAGAAGCTCGTGGAGCAGGGTTCGCGTACCGGCACCGTCACCGAGGACGACATCCAGGTCGCCCTCAAGGACGTCGATGTTTCCGATGCACAGCTGAACTCCGTCTACCGCGGCCTGCGCGACCGCGGGGTAGAGATCGTCTCCGCGAACGAGGACGATGACGCCGGCCTTGACGTGGATGGCGCCGACGACGTCCTGGATGACGACGACCTGTCCGACGAGAGCATCGAGGACCACGAGATCAAGGTCGCCAAGAACGCCGACGCGGAGATGGCCTCGGCGAAGAGCAAGAAGAAGTCCCGCGTGCGCACCTCGCGCTCGCGCGCCCGCGCACGCGGCATCGACGCCTCCACCGTCATGCTCACCGGGGACCCGGTCCGCATGTACCTGAAGGAGATCGGCAAGGTCGACCTGCTGACCGCCGCCGACGAGGTCGACCTCGCCATGAAGATCGAGGCCGGTCTCGAGGCGGGCAACAAGCTGGAGGCCGCCGAGGCGGGGGAGATCGAGCTCACCCGCGCGGAGAAGCGCCGCCTGTCCCGCGTGGAGCAGGTGGGCCTCGAGGCCAAGCAGGCGCTCATCTCCGCCAACCTGCGCCTCGTGGTGTCCATCGCCAAGCGCTACGTCGGCCGCGGCATGCTGTTCCTGGATCTTATCCAGGAGGGCAACCTGGGCCTCATCCGCGCGGTCGAGAAGTTCGACTACGAGAAGGGCTTCAAGTTCTCCACGTACGCCACGTGGTGGATCCGTCAGGCCATCACCCGCGCCATCGCCGACCAGGCGCGCACCATCCGCATCCCGGTCCACATGGTCGAGACCATCAACAAGCTCGTGCGCGTCCAGCGCCAGCTGCTGCAGGACCTCGGCCGCGACCCGACCCCGGAGGAGATCGGCGCGGAGATGGACATGAGCGCCGACCGCGTGCGTGAGATCCAGAAGATCTCCCAGGAGCCGGTCTCGCTCGAGACGCCCATCGGCGAGGAGGAGGACTCCCAGCTCGGAGACTTCATCGAGGACTCCAACGCGGAGGTCCCGCCCGATGCGGCGAGCTTCTCGATGCTGCAGGAGCAGCTCGCCCAGGTGCTCGATTCGCTCGCCGACCGCGAGCGCAAGGTGATCGAGCTCCGCTTCGGCCTGGTGGACGGCCACCCGCGCACCCTCGAGGAGGTCGGGCGCGAGTTCGGGGTCACCCGTGAGCGCATCCGCCAGATCGAGTCCAAGACGCTCGCCAAGCTGCGCCACCCGAGCCGCTCGAGCAAGCTCAAGGACTACATCGAGAACTAGGTTGGTCAAACGTGACGAACAGGGCCCTTCGGGGCCCTGTTTTTTTGCGCGCGGCCCGTTCGGTCGGGCGGGGGAGCCTGGGCGGTCCTGCGACGGTCCGTGCGTTGTGAGGGGCCGGGACGTCGGCTGAAGGTCCCCTGTAGCCGATATAAACAAAAACCCCGCCAGAGAATCTGACGGGGTGTAGCGATCTGGCTCCTCGAGTAGGACTCGAACCTACAACAACGCGGTTAACAGCCGCGGGCTCTACCATTGAGCTATCGAGGAATCTCGGTTGCGGCTAAGCAACAAAAACTAGTATACGCATTACCGCGGAGGACGCAAGAAGGAATTCGAAAAACTTTGCCGCCTCCGCCGATCGCCCTCAGATGGCCGCCCGGCACCCCGAGGCCCCTCCGGCGCAGACGTTCTCCACAGGTCGGTGCTGCTCGCACCCGTCTTTCGACCGTTCGCCCAGTTGCGACGCCAGAGCAACCAATCGGCGGCGGACTGCGCCCGTTTCGTGGGAAAACTGGTATCAATATACCAATACCAACCCCTCACCGGCTGCGCGGGGGAGGGCGCGGTGCCCGGTACCACGCGGCGCCGGGGGAGACTCCCCGCCGGCGCTCGGAATGTCGAAGCGAGGTCATGATGAAACGTTGGCAGCAGCTGTTGGACGAGAGCTACCGCTCACTCGAGGACCTTCAGGAGCCGCTCGGGCTGAGCGACGAGCGCATAGCCGAGCTCAAGCCGTTCGAGGAGCGCTATCCCATCCTGGTCACCCCGTATTACCTCCGCCTCATGAACCGGCTCGACCCCGCCGACCCCATCCGCAGGATGTGCCTGCCCGATATGGCCGCGCCCGAGGGCGGCGAGACCACGTCCGATGACACCGCGATCCAGGGCGGGCAGCACAAGTACCTGCAGTCGGTGCTGATCGTCTCCAACAACAGCACGCTCACCTACAGCCGCAACTGCTACCGGCGCGACTTCGCCCGGCTGGAGTCCGACGAGGCGTCGATGCGCATCCCGAAGCTCGCCGAGTACATCGGCGACCATCCGGAGATCGACAACATCTCGATCGGCGGCGGAGACGCGTTCCTGAACCCCAACGACCTGCTCGCCCAGTACCTCAAGGCGTTCGCGTTCCTTCCCACCATCGGGTACATCCGCTTCACCACGAGCGTCCCGGCCACGTTCCCGCAGCGCATCACCGAGGACGATGAGCTGCTCACCATGCTCTCGCGCTACGCCAAGGCGAAGGCGATCGTGGTGGTGACCCAGTTCAACCATCCGCGCGAGCTGACCGACGAGGCGGCCGCCGCGGTGCGCATGCTGCGCGAGGCGGGGTGCACCGTCCGCAACGAGGCGGTCCTGCTCGCCGGCGTGAACGATGATGCGGACACGCTCCTCGACCTCATGAACGGCCTGGTGGCGATTGGGGTTGAGCCGTACTACCTGTACCAGTGCCGCCCCGCGACGATCATGGCCGACGGGTTCCAGGTGCCGTTGGCGAAGGGCATCCGCATGGTGGACGACGCGAAGGCGAAGATGAGCGGCATGGCGAAGAGCTTCCGCTACATCATGGGCCATGCGACCGGCAAGATCTCGATGCTCGGGTTCACCGACGACGGGCGCGCGGCCTTCAAGTACCACGAGGCGCGCAACGAGGAGGACCGGGGACGCATCTTCTTCGAGGAGCTTGCCGAGGACCAGTGCTGGCTGTAGGGGAGCGATCCGTGCCGACGGGCGCTGACCCCGTTCGGTGCGAAGGATGATTGAGGCGCCGGGGGCGGTGGGGAACCCGCCCCCGGCGTGCTGCGTTCCGCCGGCCTGCGGCAGCCGGCATACTCATCGACCGCTTCCTTGCAGGGTGCGTTGGGCATCCGGCGAGGGATGCACCGACGGTTGGGCAACGCCCCGATGACGTTCTCACGGTTTCGCGAGCGCTGCACGTTGCGCTAAACTGGGTGGAATTGAGTTGCGTTTCCACCGACGTGCCGAGTACCCGGCGCGTCGGAACGAGATGGTCGGGGGATGCCCATGCGCCGATTCCAGTACGCCGTTGCCGTGATCATGACCGCCGTCATGTGCCTGATGCCCGTTCTGCAGCCGTATGCCGCCTATGCGGAGGTACTGGCGGCGGAGCGCCAGCTGTACGGGACATCCGATTCCTCTGCTGTGGAGGATGGAGCCGGGACTTCCGCTGCCACTGAGGACGGCTCCGCTGACGAGGGGTCGGCGGGGGAGGAGGCGAGCTCTTCCACGGGCGGATCCGGGGATGGTTCCGCCGCCGTCGAGCCGACGCAGCCTTCGGATGCGGGCTCGGAAATCGCAGGGTCGGCTGATTCCGCGGCGGATGCCTCGACCGAGGACGCGCAGGTCACGGCCGACGAGGCTGCCGATGCTGCTGCGGGGGATGGCGAGCGCGACATCTCTGCCGACGAGTTCCGGGGTAATTCCTGGCGTTTCGAGAACGGCCAGCTGATCGAAGGCGTGGACGACGAGAGCGCGCCGAGCGGCAACTTCAGGGCGCGCGCGATGAACGCGCTGCCCGAGGGTGCGACGGCGCAGGGCATCGATGTCAGCGAGTTCCAGTATCGGATCAACTGGGACGCGGTGAAGGCGTCGGGCGTCGATTTCGCCATCATCCGTATCGGGTGGTGGAACAACGGCGTGGACAAGTACTTCGAGCGCAACGTTGCCGAATGCGAGCGCCTGGGAATCCCGTGGGGCGCGTATCTCTACTCCTACTCGATGGATGCCGAGGACGCGGCGAGCGAGGCGAACCACGCGATCGACCTTATGAACCAGATGAAGGCGAAGGGGTACACCCCCGATTTGCCCGTGTACCTCGACCTCGAGGATAAGGAGGTTCCGCTCGACGCGGCGAAGCTCGCGACCATCTCGAGCACCTTCAACGGCAAGATTGCCGCGGCGGGGTATGAGCCCGGCGTCTACGCGAGCGCGAGCTGGTGGAAGAACTACCTGACGAGTCCCGTGTTCGACAGCTGGAGCAAGTGGAGCGCGCAGTACTACAGCGTCTGCGAGGCTCCGAGCGACCCGGACATGTGGCAGTACACGAGCTCGGGTTCCGTCCCCGGAATCAGCGGTCCCGTGGATGTGAACTACTGGCTCAGCGACCCGTCGTTCACCGAGGAGGCTCAGCGCGCCGAGCTCGACGCCCTGGCCGAGGAGAACCGCGGCGCGCTCCCCGACGGCACCTACGCCGTCGTCGCCGGCGTGGGCTCCCGCAAGGTCCTGGACGTCGCTTCCGGCTCCAAGTCCGACGGCGCCAACGTGCAGATCTACGCTTCGAACGCCACCTCGGCCCAGCGCTGGCGCGTCTCGCACGACGGGGACGGCTACGTGACGCTCGTCAACGTCGGATCGGGCAAGGCGCTCGACGTCTACGGCGC
>DXAO01000054.1 GCA_019117005.1 Candidatus Collinsella stercoripullorum
CTCGAGGAGGGAATTGAGCTGATCAAGCGTGTATACGACCTGTAGGGGCGGTTTCGGAATCTTTCAAGCATGCGACGAAGTAGGTGATGGGTTAGTTTTTTCGGCTTCGGTCGTATTGAGGACGATGCCCGGATGACGAAACTGAGATTGTTCCGAAAAGCAAAGAGCCGCAGCATTGCTACGGCTCTAAATTCATGCTATGATATGGGAAAATAGAACATTTGTTCGGTTATTCCCACTCGATCGTCGCGGGGGGCTTGCTCGTGATGTCGTAGGCCACGCGGTTCACGCCGGGGACCTCGGCCACGATGCGACCGGAGATGCGCGCGAGCACCTCGTAGGGCAGCTTCGCCCAGTCCGCGGTCATGGCGTCGCTCGACTCCACCGCACGCAGGATCACGGGGCGCTGGTAGGTGCGCTCATCGCCCATGACGCCCACGCTCTTGATGTCCGGCAGCACCGCGAAGTACTGCCAGCAACTGTGCTCGCTGTTGCGCTCGCCGGTCTGCTCGAACAGGCGCGCGTTGTAGGCGTCGAGCTCCTCGCGCACGATCGCGTCGGCGTTCTTCAGGATCTCGAGCTTCTCGGGGCTCACCGCGCCGATGATGCGGATCGCCAGGCCGGGGCCCGGGAACGGCTGACGGTACACGATGTGCTCGGGCAGCCCCAGCGCCAGACCCAGCTCGCGCACCTCATCCTTGAAGAAGTGATCGAGCGGCTCGATGAGGTCGAAGTGCACGCCCTCGGGGAACGGGATCAGGTTGTGGTGGCTCTTGATGGTCGAGGCCTTGCCGCCGGTCTTGCGCGCGCCGCTCTCGATGATGTCGGGATAGATCGTGCCCTGGGCCAGGTACTTCACGCCCTCGAGCTGCTGGGCCACGGCGAAGAACTCCTTCCAGAACTGCGTTCCGATGATCCGGCGCTTCTCCTCCGGCTCGGTCACGCCGTCGAGCAGCGCGGCGTAGCGCTCCTCGGCGTGCACGTGGATGAAATCGACGTCGAACTGCTTGGTGAAGACCTCCTCCACCTGCTCCGGCTCACCCTTGCGCAGCAGGCCGTGGTTGATGAACACGCAGGTCATCTGCCGGCCGATGGCGCGCGCGCCGAGCGCGGCCACCACGGAGGAGTCCACGCCGCCGGAGAGCGCCAGGATCACGCGGTCCTCGCCCACCTGCTCGCGGATCTCGGCGGTCATGCTCTCGACCAGGTTGTCCATCGTCCACGTCGCCTCGAGCCCGCAGATGTCAAACAGGAAGTTGGAAAGGATCTGCTGACCGAACTCAGTGTGCTTCACCTCGGGATGGAACTGGGTCGCGTACAGCTTGCGCTCCGGGCACTCCATGGACGCCACCGGGCACACGGGCGTGGAGGACGTCACCGTGAAGCCCTCGGGCGCGCGGCTCACCGCGTCGCGATGGCTCATCCACACCGTCTGCTCGATGGGCGTGGCGTTGAACAGCGCGCTGTCATGGTCGCGCTCGATGGTCGCCGGGCCGTACTCGCCGATCTCGAAGTGCGAGACCTCGCCGCCGAGCGTCGCCGCCATGATCTGGTGGCCGTAGCAGAACCCCAGCACCGGCAGGCCCAGGTCGAAGATCGCCGGGTCGACCGTCGGCGCGTCCTCGGCGTACACGGACGCCGGGCCGCCGGACAGGATGAGCGCGGAGGGCTCCATCGCGCGCACCTCGTCGGCCGAGATGTCGCACGGCACGATCTCGGAGTAGACATGCAGGTCGCGCACGCGGCGGGCGATCAGCTGCCCGTACTGCGCGCCGAAGTCGAATACGAGGACCTTGCTCCCCGTCTGGTTTGAGCCGTTCTGCGTCATGAGCTCCCTTTCAGCACGTACCGGTAGAGACGGGCGAAGCGCCCTTATCCTACCACCCTATGATACCTGTTGCCCGCACGACGCGGCGCCCCTCCCCAAAACTGCACCGCATGTCCCGCCCGCGTGCCCGCCGCTGTGCCACAATGGATGCCGGCCGCCGGCGCGCAGGGGCGCTCCGCCCCCGTGAGCGCCGACCGACGAGGGCTCGGTGCCGCGCTGAAGGCCGGATGGCCGCCGGCCCGCCGAGACGCGGTGCCGCGCGCCCAGCCGCCGGCGCGGCGCACCGTGCACCGACCCCGTAAGGAGGAGCGCATGAAACGGATCCTGCTGATCGCCACCGGGGGCACCATCGCCTCCGCCGAGGACGGCCGCGGCCTCTCCCCCGCCCTCACCGGCGCCGAGCTCGCCCGCGCCGTCCCCGAGATCGCCGCGCTCGCCGACATCGGCGTCACCCAGCTCATGAACATCGACAGCACGGACATGCGGCCGCGCGACTGGCTGCGCATCGCCCGCGCCGTCGCCGGCTCGTACGACGACTACGACGGCTTCGTCGTCCTCCACGGCACCGACACCATGGCCTACACGGCCGCCGCGCTCTCCTACCTCATCCAGGACAGCCCCAAGCCCATCGTTCTCACCGGCTCCCAGAAGCCCATGGGCGACTCCTTCACCGATGCCAAGCTGAACCTGTTCCAGAGCATCCTGTACGCGGCGGACGACCGCAGCCGCGACGTGGTCATCGTGTTCAACGGGGCCGTGATCGCCGGCACGCGCGGGCGCAAGCAGCGCACCATGAGCTTCAACGCCTTCAAGAGCGTCAACTACCCCTCGCTCGCCTACATCCGAAACGACCGCATCATCCGCAGCGGCGACGCGCTGGCGCGCGCCCAGGGCGTCGTGCGCGACGAGTCCACCGGGCACGGCCCCCGCATCTACGACGCCCTCGACGAACGGGTCTTCGTCCTCAAGCTGACCCCGGGCATCGACCCGGCCGTGTTCGATCTGCTGCGCCCGCGCTACGACGCCGTCATCATGGAGACCTTCGGGATCGGGGGCATCCCCGAGTACGGGCGGGACGGCTCCGCCGGCGCCTCCTTCAAGCGCGCGGTGTTCGACTGGGTCGACTCCGGGCGGACCGCCGTCATCACCACGCAGGTCCCCGAGGAGGGCCTCGACCTGGGCGTGTACGAGGTCGGACGCGCCTACGCCGAGCACACGGGGATCCTGAAGGGCGACGACATGACCACCGAGGCCCTCGTCGCCAAGACCATGTGGGCGCGCGGCTGCTCGGACGACCCCGACACGGTCCGGGAGCTGTTCTACCGTCCGGTGAACTTCGACCGGCTGCCGCTCGCCTGACGCCCGGGCGCCGGAGGCGGCGGGGTCCGCGCCGCGCTGCCGCCCGCCCGACGGCCTGCCGGGCGCCCGCGCGGCGGCGCGCAGCCGTCCTCCCGACGGCCCCGCAGCAGCCCGAGCCCCCCGGAGGCTGCCGGCGCCTCCCTAGAACACCAGCGGGCTGCTCCCCGTCATCGTGGAGTACAGCATGTAGATGTTCGCCGCGTTGATGACGGCCGTCGTGATCACGCCGCTGCGCAGGAAGCGCTCCGCGGTCACCTGGGCCATGCTCAGGGAGTCGCGCGCGTGGTCCGCCGCCTTGCGCATCGTCTGCACGTAGATGCCGAAGCCGAACGCCACCGACATCACCGGCGGCACCAGCAGCTCGTAGCGGCTCCCCCAGCGGGTCACCTCGCCCGCGGCGTCGAAGCGCATGGGCATGCTCTCCGGCAGCCCCGGCACCACGACGACGGCGACCACCACCGGGATGAGCGCGAGCACGATGGTCGCGACGCCCAGCCAACCGGCCTTCCTGCCGTATTTGAACATGCTGAAGTTCTTGAACATGACGCCTCCCCGGCGCGATCCCGTCCCGCCGCGCGCGGCGGGAGCCTGCCTCGTCTACACGTTGAACCTGAAGTGCACCACGTCACCGTCGGCCATGACGTAGTCCTTGCCCTCCATGCGCAGCTTGCCCGCCGCCTTCGCGCCCTGCTCGCCGCCGAGCTCGACGTAGTCGTCGTACGCGACGACCTCGGCCTTGATGAAGCCGCGTTCGAAGTCGGAGTGGATCACGCCCGCCGCCTGCGGGGCCGTGGCGCCCTGGCGCACGGTCCAGGCCTTGACCTCCATCTCGCCGGCGGTGAAGAACGACTGCAGCCCCAGCAGCCGGTAGGCGGCCTGGGCGAGCACCTCCAGACCGGGGCGCTCGAGCCCGAGGGTCTCCAGGTACTCGGCGGCCTCCTCCGGGTCGAGCTCGGACAGCTCCGCCTCGACCTTGGCGCAGATGGGGATGGGGGCGACGCCGTCGATGGGCGCGAGGTCCTCGCCCAGCATGTCCTCGTCCACGTTCGCCACGTACAGGATCGGCTTCATGGTCAGCAGGAAGAGCCCGCGGGCGGCGGCGCGCTCCTCGTCGGTCATGTCGAGCGACGCCGCGCGGTTGCCCTCGTTCAGCCAGGCGAGCAGGCGGCGGGCGACCTCGAGCTTCGGAGCGAGCTCATGGTCGCGCTTGGCGTCCTTCTCGAGCTTGGGAAGCTGCTTCTCGAGCGTCTGGATGTCGGCGAGGATGAGCTCGGTCATGATGGTCTCGGCATCGCCCGCCGGGTCGACGAACTCGCCCACGCGCCCCACCTCGCGCATGACGTTGGGGTCCTTGAAGTACCGGACCACCTCGCAGATGGCGTCGGTCTCGCGGATGTTCGCGAGGAACTGGTTGCCCAGGCCCTCGCCCTCGTTGGCGCCCTTCACCAGGCCCGCGATGTCCACGAACTCGACGGTGGCCGGCACGATGCGCCCGGGATGGACGATCTCGGCCAGCTTGCCGAGGCGGTCGTCGGGCACGTCGACGATCCCCACGTTGGGATCGATCGTGGCGAACGGGTAGTTGGCGGCCAGGCCGCCCTTCTTGGTGAGCGCGGTGAACAGCGTCGATTTGCCCACGTTGGGCAGGCCGACGATACCGATTGAAAGTGCCACGATGTACCCTCTCTCATACGAAAGCGCCTCGCCGGACACGACGGGGCGCCAGAGCCTTCGGGAACATCATAGCCCATAGCCGTGCGGCGCGAGGCCGCATCACCC
>DXAO01000055.1 GCA_019117005.1 Candidatus Collinsella stercoripullorum
GGCGAGCGCGCCTTCCGCGTGGACGTGCGCCGCAAGGTGCTCGGCTACGGCAAGTACCCCGACGATATCGACGAGACCGATTTCCCCGACCTCGCCTATGCGAGCGCGGTGCGCTCCAAGTACCCGCGCGCCCGCGTGGTCAAGATCGATGCGGACAGGGCCCGCGCCCTGCCCGGCGTGCTCGCGGTCCTCACGGCGGCCGACGTTCCCGTGAACGCGGTCGGCCACCTCATCTACGACTGGGACGTCATGATCGCCGAGGGCGACATCACGCGCTGCGTGGGCGACGCCATCGCGCTCGTGGTCGCCGAGGACATGGCAACCTGCGAGCGGGCCAAGAAGCTCGTCAAGATCACCTACGAGGAGCTCGATCCGGTGCGCAGCATCGACGAGGCCCGCGCCGAGGGCGCCCCGAGGTTGCACGACAGGTTCCTCGCGTTCGGAAACTGGGTCGAGCTCGAGAACAACATCTGCCAGCAGCGCCACGTGGTGCGCGGCGACGCGGCGACCGCGCTGGCGGGTGCCGCCCACAAGGTGACGCGCACGTTCAGCACGCCGTTCACCGAGCACGCGTTCCTGGAGCCCGAGTGCGCCGTGGCCTTCCCCTACAAGGGCGGCGTCAAGGTGTGCTCGACCGACCAGGGCGCCTACGACTCCCGCAAGGAGATCGCCCACATGTTCGGCTGGGATGCCACGCCCGAGCGCGTGGTCGTGGAGACCATGCTCGTCGGCGGCGGCTTCGGCGGCAAGGAGGACGTGTCCGTCCAGCATCTGGCGGCGCTCGCCGCCATGGCCGTCGACCGCCCGGTCAAGTGCCGCATGACGCGCCAGGAGTCCATCAACTTCCATCCCAAGCGCCACGCCATGGAGGGCACGTTCACGCTCGGCTGCGACGAGAACGGCATCTTCGTCGGCCTCGACTGCGAGATTAACTTCGACACCGGCGCGTACGCGTCGCTGTGCGGCCCGGTGCTCGAGCGCGCCTGCACGCACTCGGTCGGCCCGTACCGCTACCAGAACACCGACATCCGCGGATACGGCTGGTACACGA
The DNA here is from genome assembly GCA_019117005.1 of Candidatus Collinsella stercoripullorum. GTDB lineage: Bacteria > Actinomycetota > Coriobacteriia > Coriobacteriales > Coriobacteriaceae > Collinsella > Collinsella stercoripullorum. Next base: position 1,052 of record DXAO01000055.1, read on the forward strand.
ACAACCCGCCGGCCGGCGCGTTCCGCGGCTTCGGCGTGTGCCAGAGCGAGTTCGCCCTCGAGATGCTCATCAACCTGCTGGCCGAGGAGGTCGGCATCAGCCCGTGGGAGATCCGCTACCGCAACGCCATCGAGCCGGGCGAGGTGCTTCCCAACGGCCAGATCGCGGACTGCTCCACGGCGCTCAAGGAGACCCTGCTCGCCGTGAAGGACGTCTTCGACGCCCATCCGGGCCATGCCGGCATCGCCTGCGCCATGAAGAACGCCGGCGTGGGCGTCGGCCTGCCCGATGCGGGCCGCTGCAAGATCCGCGTGGAGGAGGGGCGCGCCGTGGTGTACTCGGCGACCTCCGACATCGGCCAGGGCTGCAACACCGTCTTCCTGCAGGACGTCGCCGAGGCGACGGGGCTGCCGCTGTCCTGCATCGCCAACGGCGAGTGCTCGACCGAGAACGCGCCGGACTCCGGCACGACCTCCGGTTCGCGCCAGACGCTGATCACCGGCGAGGCCGTGCGCGGCGCCGCCTTCCTGCTGCGCGACGCCATGCTCGCCGCCGAGGCGGGCGACGAGGTGCCGACGGAGCCCGTGGTCGCCCACGGCGACGGCTTCATCGTGGAGTACGCGGACGGCACGCCCTACCAGGGCCCCGGCTCTGCGGTGCACCCCGCGGACCCGACCACCTCGCTGGCCGAGCTCGAGGGACGCGAGTTCTCCTACGAGTACCTCGAGAAGACCGATAAGCTGGGCGCCGACGTGCCCAACCCCAAGAGCCATGTGGCATACGGCTACGCCACGCACGTCGTCATCCTCGACGACGAGGGCCGCGTGACCGAGGTCTACGCCGCGCATGACTCGGGCAAGGTCGTGAACCCCATCGCCATCCAGGGACAGATCGAGGGCGGCGTGCTCATGGGCATGGGCTACGCGCTTACCGAGGACTTCCCGCTGAAAGACGGCGTCCCCCAGGCGAAGTTCGGCACGCTCGGGCTGTTCCGCTCCACGGACATCCCCTATATCAATGCGATCTACGTCGAGAAGGACGAGCTTCTGCCCGTCGGCTACGGGGCCAAGGGCATCGGCGAGATCGCCACGATCCCCACGGCGCAGGCCGTGGCGGGCGCATACTACGCGCTCGACGGCACGTTCCGCACCAAGCTGCCGCTCGAGGGGACCTTCTACAGCCGGTAGCCCTCCGGGCCCCGCCCGGGGCCGATGCGCGTGCGGACGGGAGCGGTTCCGGATGCCGTGCGCGCGGGGGAGGGACCGGTCCGCGACATCGAGGCGCCCGCCGGGGACGGTCCCGGCGGGCGCCTTCGTGTCCGGCGACAGGGGCGGGCCGCGTCCCGCGCTGCGCCCGCCTCCCCGCGGCCGGACGGGGGCGTGGCCGGTCCGGCCCGCCGATTCGCTATCATGGTGCCAGCGATCGGGAGGGAGGCCCGCCATGCCGTTTTCCATCGTGCGCGACGACATAGCCCGCGTCGAGGCGGACGTGCTCGTGAACGCCGCCAACGAGCGCCTCGCGCCCGGAGGGGGCGTGTGCGGGGCGCTGTTCGCCGGGGCGGGGTACGACCGCATGGCCGAGGCCTGCGCGCGCATCGGCGGCTGCCCGACCGGGCGCGCGGTCGCCACCCCCGGGTTCGATCTGCCGTGCCGCTGGGTCGTCCACGCGGTGGGGCCCGTGTGGCGCGGCGGCTCCCATGGCGAGCGCGACGCCCTGCGCAGCTGCTACCGCAGCGTGTTCGCCGAGGTCGAGCGGCTCGGGGCGCGGTCGGTGGCGTTCCCGCTGATCTCCGCGGGGATCTACGGGTACCCGCCTGCGGAGGCGCTCGCGGTGGCGCGGGAGGAGACGGCCGCCTTCCTGGAGCGCGCGGAGGACGTGCAGGCGACGCTCGTGGTCTTCAGCCGCGATGTCATACGCGCCGGGGCGGGCCTGCTCGACGGCCTGCGCGCCTTCATCGACGACGCCTACGTGGAGGCGAGCCCCTTCCGCCGCCGGACCCCGCAGGAGGGGGCGGTCCTCCTCTCGGATTCGCAGATGCCCCCGCTCCCCGCTCCCGGGATGCCGGCCCCGGACCTCCAGGCCCCGGCTCCGGCCGCGTCCGCGGAGCCTCCCGCGCCGGCGGCCGCGGCCCCCATGGCGTCGATGCCGGCCCCGCGCGACCTGGCGGACCTGCTCGACCATCTGGACGAGTCCTTCTCGACGACGCTGCTCGCCCTCATCGACGCCCGCGGCCTCACCGACGCGCAGGTCTACAAGCGCGCCAACATCAGCCGCCAGCTGTTCTCCAAGATCCGGTCGAACCCCGCGTACCGGCCCACCAAGCCCACGGCCGTCGCCCTCGGGGTGGCCCTCGGCCTCACCCTGGACGAGCTGCGCGACCTGCTCGCCCGCGCCGGCTTCGCCCTGTCGCGCAGCAGCAGGTTCGACGTGATCGTCGAGTTCTACGTGGCCCGCGGGGTCTACGACATCTTCCGCATCAACGAGGCTCTGTTCGCCTACGACGAGCAGCTGCTGGGCTCCATCTGAGGCCCCCGCGATCCCGTCTCATGACAGATGGGGCAGGTGTGACGGTTCCCGCAGTCATCCGCGCCCCCGTTTCATGACAGATGGGGCGGCCCCGCCGCCAGCGTGGCACGGGGCCGCCCCCGCCGCCGCGAGGGGGCGGATGTCCCCTGGCGGTTTACCTTCCGCCGCTCCTGCCCCGGTAGCCTTCAGGGTGTCAGAAGGATCCGACACCGAGGAGGAGACCATGAAGCGGATCGAGTTCAAAAACGGGACGAAGACGACGGGGAGCGGGCGCGCGGACGAGGGGAGACGCGCTGCGGCGGGCGCCCGCCCGGCAGGCGACGGCGCCCCCGAGCAGGCGAGGCCGCAGGAGGACTTCCGGACCGAGATCGTCTTCATCCTCGACGCGAGCGGCTCCATGGGAGGGCTCGAGGACGACACCGTCGGCGGCTTCAACAGCATGCTCGACGAGAACCGGGGCGAGCCGGGCGAGGCGGTGGTCTCCACCATCCTGTTCAGCGACGGGAGCCGCGTGCTGCACGACCGCATCGACATCCGCAAGGTGCCCGCGCTCACGCGCGCCCAGTACCGCTGCCGCGGGTGCACGGCGCTGCTGGATGCGGTGGGCGGGGCCATCGAGCACACGGACCTCGTGCAGCGCGTCCAGCCGGAGGGCTACCGCGCCGACCGCGTGCTGTTCGCGATCACGACCGACGGCATGGAGAACGCGAGCCGGCGCTACACCTACGACCGGGTGAGGCGCCTGATCGAGTCGCACCGCGAGCAGGGGTGGGAGTTCCTGTTCATCGGCGCGAACATCGACGCCGCCGCCGAGGCGGGCAGGATCGGCATCCCGCGCGAGAACGCCGCGGACTACCTGGCCGATCGCCGCGGGACCGGGGTCGTCTTCGAGGCGATGTCGCGCGCGGTGTGCGACGCCCGCATGGCGGCCCCGTCGGCCCCGATGCCGACGGCCTGGCGCGCGGGCATCGACGAGGACATGCGGGCCCGCGGCCGCCGCGGCCGCTCGTAGGCGCCGCACGCCGCACGGGGCCCGCCCGGGCCGCACGCCCCGTGCCGGGCGCATGGCGCGTCCGCGCACGGGGCATAATCGGGTCATCCGGCACGACGCGGAACGGAGGCGCGCGGCGTGCACCGGCCGCGCGGCGGGCGCGCGGGACGGGCGCCTCCGATGCGGGGCGGGGGAGGTGCGCGATGGCCATCTGGATCACAGGGGACGTGCACGGCGGCATCGACATCGCGAAGCTGTCCGGCAGGCGCTGGCCGGAGGGGCGCGGCCTGACCCGCGACGACCTCCTGATCGTCTGCGGGGATTTCGGCATGCCGTGGAGCGGGTCGAACGAGGAGCGCTGGTGGCTCGCCTGGCTCGAGGGCCGGCCGTGGACCACGCTGTTCGTCGACGGCAACCACGAGTGCTTCCCGTACCTCGCGGAGCTCCCGGTCAGCGAGCGCTGGGGAGGCGAGGTCCAGGTGTACCCGGAGTACCCGCACATCGTCCACCTCATGCGCGGCCAGGTGTACGAGCTGGGCGACGGGGGCGGGCGGGACCCCGTCCGCGTGTTCGCCATGGGCGGGGCGGCCAGCCACGACCGGGAGCACCGCACGGAGGGCTGGGACTGGTTCGCCGAGGAGATGCCCGGCCCCGACGAGCTCGCCGCGGCGGAGGCCCGCCTCGACGCGGCGGGATGGGACGTCGACCTCGTGGTCTCGCACTGCTGCTCGGCCCGGATGCTGCCGTCGGCGCTCGCCGCCGCCGGGGTGTCGGATGCGCGCCGGCACCCCGACGCCCTGAACGCGTGGTTCGACGCCCTCGAGGAGCGGCTCGCCTACGGCCTGTGGTGCTTCGGGCACTATCACGCCGACGCGCGGCTCGACGGGAGGCATCGGCTGCTGTACCGGGATATCGTGCGCGTCGCGTGAGCGCGGCGGGCTCGTCCGGGCCCGCCGGCGGGCGCCGGGGCGGGTCCGCTCAGGCGCCCTGTCCCGAGCGCAGGATCCTCTCCATCGCGCGGCCGCGTGCGAGCTCGTCGATGAGCTTGTCGAGGTAGCGGGCGTCGCGCTCGACCGGGTCCGCGAGGGCGGCCACGTCGACCCCGCACACCTTGCCGGTGATGAGGAAGCGGTCGGGGTTCATGCGCGGGGCCTCGGCGAAGAGCGTCTCATAGTCGACCCCGCGCTCGATCTGGCGCTCGATGCCGGCGCGATCGTAGCCGGTGAGCCAGGTGATGATGAGGTCGACCTCCTCGCGCGTGCGGCCGCGGCGCTCGGCCTTGCCGACGAGCAGCGGGTAGACCTTCGCGAACGAGAGCTTGGCGATAGGGGTGCGGGGCATGGGAGGTCCCTTCCGTCGGGTGCGCTGACGGCCCCATCGTAGCGCACCGGGGCGCGGCGCCAAGGGAGGCGCTCGGGGACGGGACCGCCCCCGCGGCACGGCCGCCTGCGACGCGGTGTTAGGGGATGGGTTCGGGATTCGGGGCGTCCGCCCCCGTGTCGCCTCGAGCCGAACAAAGCGAGGGCCCCGGCGCTGCGCCGGGGCCCTCGGGGCGTCCCTGGAGGCGAAGCCCGGATTCGAACCGGGGGTAAAGGCTTTGCAGGCCTCTGCCTTACCACTTGGCCACTTCGCCGATATGA
>DXAO01000007.1 GCA_019117005.1 Candidatus Collinsella stercoripullorum
AGGAGGCGGTGGCGCGCGAGCTCGCCTGGCGCGGGGCGGCAGATGCCGACGTCCTCGTCTACCTGGGCGAGCACGGGCTCGCCACGCATGCCGACCGTCGCCTCGACCTTCTCGACGCCCGCTCGCGCGCCCGCCTGTCGGGTGCGCTCGCCCTCGCCGCGGCGCCCGCCGTCGCCGTGGTCGACCTCGGCGACCCGTTCGTGCAGGGGCTCAGCGCCCGGGATGCGGAGCTGACCGTGTCCGCATGGCGCCGGGTCGCGCGGGCGCGCGGCTGCGCGGTGATCGCGTGCACGCCCGAGCCCGCGGCTGCGCGCGCCGCGGATGCGGCCGTGGCCCTCGACATCCCCTCCGCCGAGGCGCTCGCCGCGCCCCGCCCGTCCCGACCCGAGGAGGCCCGCTCATGAGCACCCGCCGCATCCCCGACGCGCTGCGCGCGCTTCTGGCCCCCGTCGCGCGCGGCGGGAGGTCGCGTGCGCGCACCCTCGCGGTCGTCCTCGCGCCCGCGGTCATCGTCCTGGTCCTCGCCGGCGCCCTCGCCCCGGCGCTCTCCGGCTCCACCGGGCGCATCCCGGTCGCCGTCGTGAACCTCGACGACGGGACGCGCGGCGACGACCTCGTCGACTCGCTGCTCGAATCCGGCGAGCTCGCATGGACCGTCGCGGACGAGTCCGAGGCCGAGCGGGGCCTGGCGGACGGCACCTACGAGCTCGTTTTGAAGATCCCCGAGGACTACTCCGCCTGCGTGGCGAGCCTCGACGGCGCCGACCCGGTGAGGGCCGCCGTGGAGATCGTCTCGGACGGCGGGGTGAACGCGCTGGCCACCGAGGCCGGGTCGGAGGCCCTCAAGCAGGTCCAGGCGCGCCTGCGCGCCGACCTGGGCGAGGAGTACCTGCTGTCGGTCCTCGGCGACATGCGCGGCACCGGGTCGCGGCTCACCCTCACCGCCGACGGCACGGCCATGCTCGATGCGGGGTACGACGCGCTCGCCCAGGGGGCGGACGCCGTCTCCGCGGGGCTGGGGCAGACGGCGACCGGGACCGCGGCGCTCGCCTCGGGCATCGACGGCATCGCCTCCGGCGTGGGCGGCCTGGGGACCGGGGCCGCGGCGCTCGCCGAGGGGCTCTCCGCCGTGAGCGGGCAGGCCGTGGGCCCGCTCGCCACGGGGGCGGACGCGCTCGCGGCGGGCCTCGACGGCGCGTCCACCGCCCTCGACGGCATGGGCACGGCGGTGAGCGCCGCGGGGTCCGCGATCGGGGAGTTCTCGGACGCCCTGGCCGCCAGCGGGTCCGACCTCGCGGACGCGGGGCGCATCGCGCTCGAGGCGGCGCCCCATGCCGCCTCGCTCGCCGACGCGCTCCAGCGCGCGGACACCGCCGCCGGGGAGATGTCCTCCGCCGCCTCGGGGCTCGTGGGGGCCGTGGACGGCGCCCGGGATGCGGCCGCGTCCGCGAGCGCCCGCGCGACCTCGCTCGCCGGAGAGCTCGACAACGCGGATGACGGGGACCCCGGCATCCGGCAGGAGCTCGAGCGCCTCGATGCGGACGCCGACGCCCTCGACGAGCGCCTGAGGGAGCTCGCGGGCGGGGAGGGCCCCGTCGACGCCGCCGAGCTCGCCGCCGTCGTGGAGGAGCTCGACGGCCTCTCCGCGCGGCGCGACGCCCTCGTCGAGCGGATGGGGGACGCCTCCGGGCAGGCGGCGTCGCTCGCGGCCATGGCCGGGGACGCGGCCGACGCCCTCGCCGGCACCGAGGCATCCCGTTCCGACCTCGCCGCGGCCCGGGACGCCTACGACGTCGCCCGCTCGGACGCGGCGGACGAGGCGGGGCAGGTGTGCGATATCGCCCGGCGCCTCGCCGAGCCGGTCGCCTCGGCCGCGGCGCGCGCCCTGGCGGTGCAGCAGGGCCTCGATGGGCTCGGCGGCCAGGTGGAGGCCCTGGGGTCGGGCGTCTCGGCGCTCGCCGGCCAGCTCTCCGCCGACGGCGCCGTCGGATCGGGCGCCGCGGGGCTGGCGACGGGGGTCCGCGCGCTCTCGGACGTCCTCGCCCCGTTCTCGACCGGTATGGAGCAGATAGCGACGGGCGGCGTCGCGCTCGCCGACGCGCTTTCCGCCGTCGGGCAGGGCGCCGGCGCGCTGGGCGAGGGGCTGTCGGCCATGGCGCAGGCCACCGGCGCGCTGGGCGACGGCGCGCTCCAGCTGAAGGACGGCTCGGCGCGCATCGTGGACACCGTGTCGTCGGCGGGCGAGAGCCTGTCCTCGGCATCCTCCGAGTACGCCGACCGCGCCGCCGCGGCGTCCTCGGCGGTCTCGTTCAGGAGCACCCGGATGCACGAGGCGTCCTCGGGCCTCGCCGCCGCGGCCCCCGCCCTCGCCGCCGGGGCCCTGTGGGTCGGCGCGCTGCTCGCCTCGCTGGCGCTCGTCCCCGCCGACGCGCGCGCCGCCATCGCGGGCAGGGGCGCGGAGGCCCTGGCCGCCCGCCTCGCGGCCCTGGTCGCCGCCTGCGCGGCGCAGGCCGTCCTCATCGGGGCGGCCCTCGCGCTCGCCGGCTCGGCCCCGGCCGACCCCGCGGCCTTCTGGGGCCTGCTCGCCGCCGGCGCGCTCGCCTGCGCCTCGATCGCGCAGCTCGTCCGCCTCGCCGCGCGCCGATACGCGGTCGCCGCCTCGGCGGCGCTGCTCGCGCTCCAGCTCGTCTGCGCGGGCCCCGTCATCCCGGCGTCGATGTCCGGCGGCGCGCTCGCCGCGCTCGGCGGCATCCTTCCGGCGCCCGTGCTCGCCGACGGCCTGCGCCGGGCGCTCGCGGGCTCCCCGGTGCCCGCGGGGGCGCTCGCCGCGCCGCTCGTCTGGGCCCTCGTCGCCTTCATCGGCTCCCTGCTGGTCCAGCGCGCACGGCTCCGCATCCGCCCGGAGCGCCTGGCCGCCCGGTAGGCGCCCCGCGGTCCGCGTCCCCCGCGACGGCCCCGTCGCGCGGGCGCCCCGCCGCCGGCGCGCCGTGCGGCGCCCGGCATCTCACGGGGTGCGGGGACCCGGGTTCCCGCGCGCCGCGTGCGCGCGGGCCGACCCGTCCGTGGTGATTCTCGGGTGGGCGGGTTCCCGGCCTCCCGCGTCGCGTCGAGTGTACAATCTTCCCTTACAGCCCCGGTGGAATGGCAACGGTCGCCGGGCATCGTCATCGAAAGGGGCATCATGCCAGACCAGCTTCGTTCCACCCAGGGACCCCGCAGCTACGTGTTCACCTCCGAGTCCGTGACGGAGGGCCATCCGGATAAGGTCGCCGACCAGATCTCCGACGCGGTCCTCGACGCCATCCTCGCCAAGGAGGCCAAGCTCGAGGCCCAGGGGTACGTCGACCACAAGGGCGTCCCGGCGTGCCTGGACAACGTCCGCTGCGCGTGCGAGACCCTCGTCACCACCGGTTCGGTCATCGTCACCGGCGAGATCCGCACCCAGGCCTACGTCGACGTCCAGAAGATCGCGCGCCGCGTGATCGAGCGCATCGGGTACACGCGCGCCAAGTTCGGATTCGATTCCGAGACCTGCGGCGTCATCAACATGATCCATGAGCAGAGCCCCGACATCGCCGCCGGCGTGGACGAGAGCTTCGACGCCCAGCACGGCGCCTCCGACCCGCTCGACCTGATCGGCGCGGGGGACCAGGGCATGATGTTCGGCTACGCCTCGAGGGAGACCTCGACGCTCATGCCCATGCCGCATTACCTGGCGAGCCGCCTCGCGGAGCGCCTGGCCGCCGTCCGCCACGACGGGACCCTGCCGTATCTCCGCCCGGACGGCAAGACGCAGGTGACCGTCCGCTACGAGGACGACCGCCCCGTCGCCGTCGAGACCGTCGTCATCTCCACCCAGCACGCCCCCGAGGTCGAGTCCATGGACCGCATCCGCGAGGACCTCGTGGCGCAGGTCATCGCCCCGGTGATGGACGCCGAGGGGATCGCCTGGCGCGATGCCGTGATCTACGTGAACCCCACCGGCCGCTTCGTCGTGGGCGGCCCCATGGGCGACACCGGCCTCACGGGGCGCAAGATCATCGTCGACACCTACGGCGGCATGGGGCGCCACGGCGGCGGCGCCTTCTCCGGCAAGGACTGCACCAAGGTCGACCGCTCCGCGGCCTACGCCGCGCGCTGGGTCGCCAAGAACGTGGTGGCGGCCGGGCTCGCCGACCGCTGCGAGGTCCAGTTCGCCTACGCCATCGGCGTCGCGCACCCGCTGTCGCTCATGGTGGACACCTTCGGCACCGGCCGCGTGCCCGAGGCGGATATCGAGCGCGCCGTCTCCGAGGTCTTCGACCTGCGTCCGGGCGCCATCATCCGCGACCTCGACCTGCGCCGCCCCATCTACGAGAAGACGGCCTCCTACGGCCACTTCGGCCGCGAGGACCCCGATTTCTCCTGGGAGCGCTGCGACCGCGTGGACGAGCTGCGCGCAGCCTGCGGCATCTCCGAGTAGGCGCGGCGCATGGCCTGCCAGCCGTCCCTGTTCCCGTCCGGTGCGGGCGCGCCGGACGCGCGCCCGGCAGCCGATGGGGCCCCGAGGTCCCGCGAGCGCTGGGCCGGCTTCGTCTCGGTCGTGGTCGACATCCCGGCGCGGGCGCTTTCCGAGCCCTTCGCCTACGCGGTCCCCGAGCGGCTGGCCGACGACGTCGACGTCGCCTGCGCGGTGCTCGTCCCGTTCGGGCGCCGCGCGGCCGTGGGCTACGTCGTCGCCCGTGCGGACGACCTTTCGGGCCTCCCCGGCGCCGAGGGGCTGGACCCCGCGCGCGTCCGCCCCGTCTCCGCGCTGCTCTCCGCGCGCGCCTTCTCCGCCGGCGCCCCCGCGCTCGCATCGTGGATCAGCCGCGAGTACGTGGCGCCGCTCGCCGAGTGCCTGCGCCTGTTCCTCCCCCCGGGGGGCTCTCCGAGGCTGCGCCGCGCCGCGGACGGCTCCTGGGAGCTCGAGCCCCCGGCGGTGGGGGAGGCCCGCGAGCGCGTGGTCTCCCTCACGCCCGAGGGCCTCGACTACGAGCCACCCGCCAACGCGACGCGCCAGCGCATGCTCATGGAGGCGCTCTCCTGCGGCCCGGTGACCACCCGCGAGCTGAACCTGCTCTACACGGACCTGTCCGCGGCCATCCGCACCCTGCGCGACCGCGGGGTGGTCCGCGTGGACGAGCGCCGCGCCTGGCGCGCGCCGGACGGGGGGACCACCCTCTCGTCCGCGCGCGCCTGCGCCCCGGTCGAGCTCACCGCCGGGCAGCGCGCGGCCCTCGACGCCATCGAGGCGGCGCGCGAGGCCGGTTCGGGCGACGTCGTCCTCATCGACGGCGTGACGGGCTCGGGCAAGACCGAGGTCTACCTCGCCGCCATCGAGCGGGTCCTCGCCGCGGGGCGCTCCGCGTGCGTGCTCGTGCCGGAGATCTCGCTCACCGCGCAGACCGTGGGCCGCTTCCGCTCGCGGTTCGGGGACACGGTGGCGGTCTTCCACTCGCGCCTGTCGGCCGGCGAGCGCCGCGACCAATGGGACATGGTGTTCGAGGGCGCGGCCCGCGTCGTGGTGGGCGCCCGCTCGGCGCTGTTCTGCCCGTTCCCGGACCTGGGGATCGTCATCATCGACGAGGAGCACGAGTCGTCCTACAAGCAGGGCTCGAGCCCGCGCTACCATGCGCGCGAGGTCGCGGCGCGGCTCGCCCGCGACTGCGGGTGCCCGCTCGTGCTCGGTTCGGCCACCCCTTCCGCCGAGGCGCTCGCCCGGTGCCGTGCCGGCTCCCATCGGGGCCAGCGGTGGCTCCGCGTCGAGATGCCGGAGCGCGCGGGCGCCGGGCGGCTCCCCGAGGTCGTCGTCGCCGACCTGCGCCGCGAGTTCTCGAGCGGGGCGCGCTCCATGTTCTCGCGGCCGCTGCGCGAGGCGCTCGCCGAGGTGGTCGAGCGCCGCGAGAAGGCGGTGCTGCTGCACAACCGCCGCGGGTTCGCCCCCTTCCTCATGTGCCGCGAGTGCGGCTGCGTCCCCACCTGCGAGCACTGCTCCACCGCGCTCACCTACCACGAGCGCACCCATACGCTCGAGTGCCACACCTGCGGGGCGGTGACGCGCGTGCGCCCCTATCCCGCCCCCGGCAGCGCCTGCCCGGCGTGCGGCAGCCGCTACCTGGCCAAGATGGGCGTCGGCACCCAGCAGGTCGAGGACGCGCTCGCCGCCGTGCTCCCCGCCGACGTCCCCGTCATCCGCATGGACGCGGACTCCACGCGCGGGAAGGACGCGCACAAGCGCCTGCTCGAGGAGTTCGACGCGGCGGACTGCGCCGTGCTCCTCGGCACCCAGATGATCGCGAAGGGGCTCGATTTCCCCGAGGTGACGCTCGTCGGCGTCGTGATGGCGGACTACGCGCTCAAGATGCCCGACTTCCGCGCCTCCGAGCGCGCCTTCGACCTGCTCGAGCAGGTCGCGGGCCGCGCCGGCCGCGGCGAGCGCCCCGGGCGCGTCATCATCCAGACCTACCTGCCCGACGACCCCGTCATACGGGCGGTCGCCGCGCACGACCGCTCGATCTACGCCGAGGCGGACGCCGCCCAGCGCCGCGAGGCGCTCTACCCGCCCTACGTGCGCCTGACGAACGTCATCGTGCGCGGGAAGGACGCCCGGTCCGCGCGCGGCTACATCGACCGCCTCGCCGCCGAGGTGCGCGCCCGCATCGCCGCGCTCGCGCCGGCGGCGGGCGGGCTCGACCGCCCCGTCGTCCTGGGTCCGGTGAGCTGCGTGATCGAGCGGGCGAAGGACCGCTACCGCTTCCATTTCCTCGTCAAGGCGCCGCTCGAGGCGGATGTCTCGCCCCTCGTGGCCGACGCCCTCGCGCAGACGCCCCCGCCCGCGGGCGTGGGCGTCGCCGTGGACGTGGACGCCTACGACCTCATGTGAGCCGCCTGCGCACCGTTGCCGGCGGCGCGAGCCGTCCTACTCCCAGCCCATGGTCCCTTGGAGGACCATGGTGACGATGAGGAGCAGGGCGAGCGCGGTCCCGAGCGCCTCCCGCGATGCGCTTCCCGGGCCCTCGGGGATGCGCGCCAGCGCGCACACGCGGTCGACGAGGCGGTCCCATAGGCGGGCGAACGGGACGCTCCCCAGGATCGCGCAGGTGGCGAGGGTGGCCACCAGGCTCGCCGCGCCCACGGGGGAGAGCAGGGCCGCCGGCGCGGGGAGGACCTTGACGAAGGCCAGCGTGGCGAATCGGTGGAAGAGGTAGATGGGCAGCGACCGCGCGCCCCATCCGGTGACGGCGGGCAGCCTGCGGTCGGGGAGCGCGAGCACGAGGCCGACCGAGGCGACCAGGGCGATGGCGAGGACCGCCATGCGGCGCGCCAGGCCGGCCGCGAGGCCGTCGCGGTAGGCGTACATCATCACATCGCGCTCTCCCACGCCGAACAGGGCGACCGCCGCGACCGCGGCGGCGATCCCCACGGCGAGCATCGCCGCCCCGACGCGCCGCCGCCCCTCGATCGAGCCTTCGTCCACGCCGCGGCTCCTCAGACGGTATCCGAGTAGGAAGAACGGGTAGAACGCTATCGTGCGCATGAGGGAGAGGTCGTTGCCGATCTCGGGTGCGAAGCCGGATGCGAGGGCCGCCGCCGTGCACAGCGGCAGTGCGAGCCTGAAGCTCGCGACGAACGGAAGGGTGAGCCGCCAGCAGATGAGCGACAGGAGGTACCAGAAGGAGTAGTACGGGTCGAGCAGCGACGGAGCCGCCCCGGTCGCCGCGACCACGAGGCAGGTCATGAGCCCGTTGGCCAGGACGTACATGGCGAGCAGGCGCGCCGCCCCGCGCGCGTTGCGGGCGAGGTCCACACCGCTCAGGTACCCGGATATGAGGACGAAAGCCGGCATATGGAACACGTAGAGCGCGAGCACGAGGGTCGACACCCCCGCGTCCTCGCGGTACTGCCATAGGAAGTGGCCCAGGACGACCAGGATGATGAGAGCGCCTTTCGCGTTGTCGAGGCGCAGCGAGCGACTAGACTGCATGGATCCCCCCCCAAAGACATCCCCCGTTGAATGTGTGCAGCGGCCTCAGGAGGCCGAAGCGCACGCGCGCACCTCTATAATTATGCAAAACGAGTACACCCGGCCGCCGGCGATCGGCGCGCCCGGCCTCATGAAAGGACCGGATATGGAGATGAACGGCATCGTCCTGTCGCCCGACCCGCGCCTGCGGCAGGAGTGCGCCGAGATCGAGGAGATCACGCCCGCCCTCGAGCGCCTCGTGGAGCGTATGAAGGGGCAGATGTTCGAGAACAACGGCTGCGGCCTGGCCGCCCCGCAGGTGGGCGAGCTCATCCAGCTCGTGATCATCGACACCGAGTACACCGGCGAGGCGGACTACGACCCCTTCGTGCTCATCAACCCGCGCATCGTCGAGCAGTCCGACTCCACCTTCACCTTCAACGAGGGGTGCCTGTCCATCCCCGGCATCAACGTGGAGATCGAGCGCGCCGACCATGTCGCGGTGGAGGCCTACGACCTGAACGGGGACCTCATGCGCTACGAGGCGGACGGCGACCTGCTGTGCGTCTGCCTGCAGCACGAGATCGACCACCTGCACGGCATCACGATGTTCGAGCGCCTGTCGCCGATGAAGCGCATCGCGGCCATGCGGGACTACCAGCAGGCGCGCGCCCGCGGCGCCAAGCCGGGCGACACCGAGTAGGCGCCGCCCTCGCACTACGGATTCCATCGGGCGGGCGGTGCCGACCCCGCCCGGAAAGGGGGCGCGGTATGCGCGTCGTGTTCATGGGGACGCCGGATTTCGCCGTCCCGACCCTGAAGAAGCTGGCCGCCTCCTTCGAGGTGGCCCTCGTCCTCACGCGCCCGGATGCGGTGCGCGGGCGCGGCAGGCGCCTCGAGCCCTCGCCGGTCAAGGCGGCCGCGCTCGAGCTCGGCCTCCCGGTCATGGAGGCGAAGCGCATGACGCCCGAGGTGCTCGACGCCCTGCGCGCGGCGGGGGCCGACGTGTTCTGCGTGGCGGCCTACGGGTGCATCCTGCCCGACGAGGTGCTCACCATGGTCCCCGCCGGCTGCGTGAACGTGCACGCCTCGCTGCTGCCCCGCTGGCGCGGCGCGGCCCCCATCCAGCGCTGCATCCTCGCGGGGGACGCCACGGCGGGCGTCTCCATCATGCGCATCGGCCACGGGGTCGACACCGGGGCCTACTGCGCCCAGGCGAGCTGCCCCGTCCCCGGGAAGACCGCCGACGAGCTCACGGCCGACCTCGCCCGCCTCGGGGCCGACCTGCTCGCGGAGACGCTGCCCTCCATCGTGGACGGCACCGCCGTGTGGACCGAGCAGGACGAGGCACTCGTGACCCACGCCGCCAAGATCGAGAAATCCGAGCTGTGGCTCGACCCCCGGACCACGGCGGGGGAGAACGTCCGCCGCGCCCTGGCCTCCTCCGATGCCGCGCCCGCCCGCTGCCGCGTCGCGGGCCGCGCGGTCCGCGTGCTGCGCGCGGTCCCCGTGCCGGCGGGCGAGGCGGCCGTCCCCGCGCCGGGCGCCTTCGCGGTCCGCGGCCGCCGCGTGCTGCTGGGCTGCGCCGACGGCGCGTTCGAGCCGACCGAGGTCAAGCCGGACGGCAAGCGCGCCATGGAGGCGTCCGCCTGGGCGGCGGGCCTCCAGGCCAAGGAGGGCTGCTGGGAGCGCCTCTCGTGAGCGCCCCCGCCCCCGCCCGCGTCGCGGCGCACCGCGCCCTCCTCGAGGCGGCGCGCCGCGGCGGCTACGTGCGCGACCTGCTCACCGCCTCCGAGTCCCCGCATGCGCTCGATGCGCGCGACCGCGGGCTCGCCATGCGGCTGGCCCTCGGCGTCACGGCGACCTCCGGGTGCCTCGACGAGGCGCTCGACGCCTTCCTCGCGAAGCCGAACAAGGTGTCGCCCCGCGTGCGCTGCGCCCTGCGCATCGCGGCGTTCGAGCTGCTCTACGGCGGCACCGCCCCCGAGGTCGCGGTGAGCCAGGGCGTCGAGCTCGTGCGCGCGTCCGCCCGGGGCGCAGCCGGGCTCGCCAACGCCGTGCTCCGCCGGGTGTCGGAGGCGCGCGACGCGTACCTCTCCGCCGAGGACGTCGCCCCTGCCGGGCGCGCCGCGGTCGCCGAAGCGCGCCGCGCCGGGCTGCCGGTCTGGCTCGCGGCCGAGATCCGCTCTTCCTGCGGGGACGCCGCGCGCCCCCTGTTCGGCTCCCAGCTCGGCGTCGCGCCGCTCGCGGTGCACGTGAACCCGCGCGCCGAGGGGTCCGTCGACGCCGCGTCGGTCGGTGGGAGCCCGTCGGCGCTGCCCGGGTGCATCCAGGGTGCCGACGGCCCCCGGCTCGTGGCGAGCGGCCTGTTCGAGCGCGGCGACGCGGCCGCGTCCGACCTCCGCGCCCAGCTCGTCGCCACGGCCGCCACGCGGCCCGGTACCTGCCTGGAGATCGGGGCGGGGAGGGGGACCAAGACCTACGTCATGGCGGCTCAGGGGCGCCGGGCCGGGTACGCGCGCGAGCACACGGCGCTCGACCTGCACGAGCGCAAGTGCGCGCTCAACCGGGGGCGCCTGGAGGCCGCCGGCCTCATCGACGGGGTGCGCCTCGTCACCGGGGACGCGCGCGACCTCGATGGCGCGCTCGCGGGGGCGGATGCGCCGCCGCGGCTGTTCGACACCGTGCTGGTCGACGCCCCCTGCTCCGGAACGGGCACGATGCGCCGCCATCCCGAGATCCCCTGGCGCCTCGACCACGCGGATGCGCGCACCGGTCTGCCCGGCCTCCAGCTCGCCATGCTCGAGCAGGCCGCCGCGCACGTGGCGCCGGGCGGCGAGCTGTTCTACGCCACCTGCTCGGTGCTTTCCGCGGAGAACCGCGCGGTGGTCGAGGCCTTCCTGTCCGGCGAACGGGGCGCCGGCTTCTCTCCCGTCCCGGTGTCGAGGTCCGGCATCTTCTCCCTCCCGGCGTTCGCCCCCGCCGCCGAGCTGCTGCGCGCCTGCGAGGACGGGGACGGGATGTTCCAGAGCGTGCCGGCCCCGGGGTGCTACGACGGCCATTTCTGCGCGCGCCTGCGCCGGAGCGCCTAGGTCCCGTTCCGCCGTCCGGTCCGCGACAAGGTGCCCGACGGGAGGCGCCCGCGCCTCCCGGCGCCGCGCCGGCCCGGTCCATGCGAAGGCCGCCGCGCCGAGGGGGTCCCTCGGCGCGGCGGCCTTCGAGCGCTCTGTCGATCGCCGGTCGCTAGTCGTTCTTGTGCGGGCAGTTCTCGCAGCTGTGGCCGGCGGGCTCGGACGACCCGGAGGTCGCCGCGGTGCTCGAGGAGCCCTCGCGCTGGTCGGTGTTGTAGAACCCGGAGCCCTTGAACTCGATGCCGCTCGGCGAGAAGACCTTCTCGGCGTCGCCGCCGCAAGCCGGGCAGCTCACCGCAGGACGCTCGGTCATGCCGTGCTCGACCTCGAAGACGGTGCCGCACGAGGTGCAGCGGTAGTCGTAACGTGCCATCTCAGCTCTCCTTGTCCCCGGCCGCGCGCACGCGGCCCCATCGTTCGTCATACGCTCGATACTCTACCCGAATCCGCATCGGGTCCCGCGGCCGCCGGCGCATCGACGGCGAATCTGCATGAGACCGCCGCCGCACCGGATCGGCGCGGCGGCGGGAGGGGCCGCGGGCCGGCGGGTCAGAGGCGGCCGGTCTCCTCCACAAGGGACCGGATGCGCGCGACGGCCGCGGCGACGTCGGCCTCATCGGCCTGCCACGACCAGTTGCCCTCGGTGGTCCCCGGGACGTTCATGCGGGCGTCGTCCCCGAGCATCAGCACGTCCTGCAACGGCATCATGACGAGGTCCGCGGACGATTCGAGCGCGGAGCGCATGATGGAGGCCGCGAGCCCCTCCCGCTCCTCGGCGGTCGCGTCGGCGCCCCAGCGCGCCCCCGTCCACCCCAGGAGCGTCGAGGTGTCGTGCGTCGAGGTGTAGACCACCTTGTCGGCCGCCGGCTTCACGCCGCCGCGCACGTCGTAGTCCTCGAACTCGAGCACGTCCATGCCGGGGAAGCCGCAGGAGGCGGTCAGCGCGCGCACGGCCGGCGTGAGGTAGCCCAGGTCCTCCGCGATGAACGGCAGGGGTCCGAACTCCTCGTGGGCGCGGCGGAACAGGTCGATGCCCGGTCCGGGGAGCCAGCGGCCGGCGCTTCCCTCCTTGCCCGCGGGGATGCTGAAGTAGGACTGGAACCCCAGGAAGTGGTCGAGGCGCACGCGGTCGTACAGCGCGAGCGAGCGGCGCAGGCGCTCGATCCACCAGGTGTAGCCGTCCTCGCGCATGCGGTCCCAGCGGTAGGTGGGGTTGCCCCAGACCTGCCCGGTGGCGGAGAAGCGGTCGGGCGGGGTGCCCGCGATCTCGGTGGGCCTGCCCGTCGCGGACAGGGAGAACATCGCGGGCTCGCTCCAGGCGTCCGCGGAGTCGTCGGAGACGTACATGGGGATGTCGCCGACGATCTCGATGCCGCGCGCATTCGCGTAGGCGCGCAGCTCCGCCCATTCGGCGTCGAAGCGGTACTGCGCGAAGGCGTGGAAGCGGCCGCGGTCGATGAAGCGGGCGTCGTCTAGGATGCGGACGTCGTAGCGGCTGTAGGCGCGCGGCCAGCGGTGGCGGCTCGCCCCGCGCGAGGCGTCGCGCACGGCCATGAAGGCGCAGTAGGGGTCGAGCCAGACCTCGTTGCGCTCCTGGAAGGCGATGAAGTCCGCGGAGTTCTGGCCGCCGTCGGACTTGAACCGCTCGTAGGCCGCCTCGAGCTCGCGGGGCGTCTCCTCGAGCAGGTCGGTGCTGCCGGCGAACGCGGAGGGCCCCGCGTAGGGCGAGCCGAACGAATCGGTGGGGTTCACGGGCAGCACCTGCCAGTAGCGCGCGCCCATCTCCGCGAGGTGGTCGACGAAGGCGCGCGCCGGCGCGCCGAGGGTGCCCGGCCGGCCGTCCTCGTTGGGCACGGAGGTGATGTGGCACACCACGCCCCAGCCGCGCTCGAGCGGCTTCTGGAGGCGCTCCGCCTCATGGAAGTAGGCGACGGCGCTGCCGAGCGGCCACAGGGAGAGCTCCGCGGTCCCGTCCTCCCCGCGCACGAGGTCGGCGCCGCCGATGACGTCGACGCCGCGCTCGCCGCGGAAGGGGATCCTCACCGTGCGGAGCTCGGTCGTGCTGCGGTTGACGACGACCGTCGCGCTCTCGCCCTCCCCGCCGTCGCGGGTGTAGGAGAGGACGTCGTCGTCGAGCGCCTCGGCCTCGAGCGGGGCGGAGGTCAGCAGCGGGAGGGCGCGGCGCAGGGCCGAGGCGTTGCGCACCATGGTGAAGAAGTCGCGGTCCTCGTGGCCCCAGGGGAAGGTCGCGCGGTTGCCGGGGTCGGTGAGCCCCTGCACGCCCGCCTCGTCGCCGTAGTAGATGGACGGCACGCCCTTGAAGGTCATCTGCATGAGGACGGCGAGCCAGAAGCGGCCCTTCGCCAGCCCGAGCTGCTCGTCGGTGAGGCGCCAGGTGCCGCGCTCCCGCTCGGGGAGGGCGTCGATGTCGGGAAGGCCGCCGAGCACCGAGATGATGCGGGGGCGGTCGTGGCTCCCCAGCAGGTTGAGCGCGCAGTCGAGCGCCTCGGGCGGGTAGTTCTCGACGAGGCTCTCGATGGCCTCGGCCGCGTCGCGCGCGGTGTAGCCGGACCCCTCGCCCGTGAGCAGCCCGATCACGAGGTCGCGGAAGGGGTAGTTCATGGCCGAGTCGAGCTCGTCGCCCAGCAGGTAGCGGCGGAGCCTGCCGTAGGAGATCTTGTTGGACGCGTCCTCCCAGACCTCGCCGAGCACGAGCGCATCGGGCTTCTCCCGCGTCGCGGCCTCCTTGATGCCGGCGAGGAACTCGTCGGAGAGCTCGTCGGCGACATCGAGGCGCCAGCCGCTCGCCCCGGCGCGCAGCCAATGGCGGATGACCCCGTCTGGTCCCAGGATGAGCCGGCTGATGGCCTCGGAGCCCTGGTTGACGGCGGGCATGTTGCCCACGCCCCACCAGCAGTCGTAGGTCCCGTCGTCGTTGATGCGGAAGGCGTCGCGCCACAGGGAGTCCTCGTCGCCCGACCAGGCGCCCGGCTCGGGGTAGTTGCCGAACGCGTTGAAGTAGACCGAATCCGAGCCGGTGTGGTTGAACACGCCGTCCAGGATGATGGAGATGCCGAGCGCGCGGGCGTGCCAGCACAGGCTCCGGAAGTCCTCCTCGGTGCCGAGGAGCTGGTCGATGCGCATGTAGTCCGCCGTATCGTAGCGGTGGTTGCTCGCCGCCTCGAAGATGGGGTTGAGGTAGATCGCCGTGACGCCCATCTCGGAGAGGTAGGGGAGGTGCTCCTCGATGCCGCGCAGGGAGCCCCCGTAGAAGTCCCAGCTGCGGATGGCGCCCGTCTCGTCGCGGTCGTAGACCGGGGGCGTGTCCCAGTCCTCGACGATGTGCTGCTCGCAGCCCCTCCGCGGATGGGCGAGGCGCCCCAGGGCGCGGGTCCGCCAGTCGTCGTCGCGGGCGAAGCGGTCGGGGAAGATCTGGTACACGATGCCCCGTTCGTACCATGTCGGCCGCTGGGCGCGGTGTCGGTAGACGGTGATCTGGAAGGAGGGGACGTCGGCGCGGTCGTAGTAGGTGACCCCCTCGCCGCCCACATGGCCCTCGGGGGCGCCCACGCGGCTCTCGAAGCCGTCGGTGGTGCGGACGATGAAGCTGTACCACACGATGTTCGGATCGCTCCAGCTCACGGTGACGCGGTAGCCGCCCGAGCCGTCGGCCGCCATGGGGTAGAGCTGCTCGCCGACCCCGTCGATCCAGGTGCGCAGGGTGCATTCGATGCCCGCCGCGTCCTCCTTGACGACCTCGAGGGTCAAGGTGACCTCGGTGCCGGCGGTCACGGCCCCGAAGGGGGTCCGGTATCGGGCCAGGCGGCTGTTGTGTCGAAGCTTCATAACGGAATCCTTGCTTGCGTACCGCGCGGCTGCGCGATAGGGGGTCGGTTCATTCGGCGGGAACGCCAAACGTACAGTTTAACGTAGTTGCGCCGCTTCTTGGGCGTTACGCGCGCGCAAAAGGGACGGGGAGCCGTGCGCGAGCTCGGCTCCCCGTCCGGAGGGCGAATCTTGCTCGGCCGTCCTAGCGCTTCTTGCGCGCGGGGGCCTTGCGGGCCGCGGAGACGCTCGTCGCCTTGGGCGCCTTCTCCTCCGGGGCGGCAGGTGCGGGCTCGGTCGCGGCGGGCTTCTTCGCGGCGGTCGCCTTGGTCGCCGGCACGGCGGCGGGCTCGTCGGATGCGGGCTTCTCCGTGGGCGTCGCCTTGGCCGCCGCGGTCTTCGCGGCAGCGGTCTTAGTGGAGGCGGGCTTGGCGGCCGCGGTCTTGGTCGCGGTGCGCTTGGCGGCCGTCGTCTTCGCGGCGGGCTTGGCAGCGGCCTTCGTCGCCGTGGAGGCCTTCGCGGCCGTCTTCGTCGTCTTCGCGGTCGCCGGCTTCTCCTCGGCGGCCGCGGCGGTCGCGGCGTCCTCCTTGGGGGCGGCCTTCGCGGCCGCGGTCTTGGCGGCGGACGCCTTGGTCCCGGCCGTCTTGGTCGCCGTCGTCTTCGCGGCAGCCGTCTTGGTTGTCGTCGCCTTCGCGGCAGTGGTTTTCGCGGCGGTCGTCTTGGTCGCCGCCGCCTTGGTGGCGGGGGCCTTCTTGGCAGCCGGCTTCTTCGCGGCGGTCGTCTTGGTCGCCGCGGTCTTCGTCGCCGTCTTGGTCGTCTTGCGGGCGGTCGTCTTCTTCGGCTCCGGATCGGCAGCCGGCTTCTCCTCGGCCTTCGGCTCCGGCTCGGGGGCGGGCTCGGCGTCGGCCTTCGGCGCAGCCGGCTTCTCCTCGGCCTTCGGCGCCGCGGGCTCGGGTGCGCTCACCGCGGGCTCAGCGGGCTTCTCGGCCGCCTGCTCGGGAGCGGCGGCCTCGTCGGATGCCGCCTCGGGCTCGACGGGGGCGGCGTCGGTCTCGTCGGCCTTCGGCTCGGCGGCCGTCTCAGGCGCAAAAGGGACGTAGCGCTCCATCTCGGGGTGCAGCCCGTAGTAGACGTCCATGTAGGCGGCGGCGGAGCGCGTCCAGCTGAAGTCCGCGTCCATGGCGTTGTCGATCAGCTTGTTCCAGGCGTCCTTGTCATCCCAGAAGGTGCGGGCGGCGCGGAAGACGGCATCGCCCATCTCGTCGCCGTTGAAGTGGGTGAACGTGAAGCCCGTGCCCTCGCCGGTGAACATGTTGTAGGGGATGACGGTGTCCTTGAGGCCGCCGGTCTCGCGCACGATGGGCAGCGTGCCGTAGCGCATGGCGATCATCTGGGACAGGCCGCAGGGCTCGAACAGCGACGGCATGAGGAACATGTCGGCGCCGGAGTACATGCGCTGGGACAGGTACGGGTCGAACTCGATGCGCGCGGCCATCGAGCCGGGGTAGGTGCGCTCGAAGTAGCGCAGGGCCTCCTCGTACTCGGCGTCGCCGGTGCCGAGCACGGCGACCTGCACGCCGCCGGAGAGGATGCGGTCGAGCGAGTAGGTGACGAGGTCCATGCCCTTCTGGCGGGTGAGGCGCGTGACCATGGCCATGAGCGGGCGGTCGTCGCGGACCTCGAGGCCCAGCTCCGCCTGGAGCGCGGCCTTGCACGCGGCCTTGCCGGAGCGGTCGTCGCGCGAGTAGTTGGCGTGGACCCGCGAGTCGGTCGCGGGGTCGTTGCTCTTGAGGTCGAGGCCGTTCAGGATGCCGGACAGGACGTTCTCGCGGCGGCGCAGGACGCCGTCGAGGCCCTCGCCGAACTCGGGCGTGCGGATCTCCCAGGAGTAGGTGGGGGAGACGGTGGTGATGGCGTCGGAGTAGTTGAGGGCGCCCTGCATGTAGTTGATGGAGCGGGCGTCGCAGCGCAGCTGGCGGACGGCGGGCTCGATGTGCGCCATGCCGAGCACGTCGCCGAGGAGCATGTCGGTGAACTGCCCCTGGAAGGCGATGTTATGGATGGAGAACACGGTCTTGACGTTGCGGTACAGCGGCATGTCCATGTAGAACTCGCGCAGGAACACGGGCGCGAGCGCGGTGTGCCAGTCGTTGCAGTGCAGGATGTCGCACATGAAGCCGTCGGGCAGGTACTGCAGGCTCTCGCAGACGGCCTTGGAGAAGAACGCGAAGCGCTCGCCGTCGTCGAAGAACCCGTAGGGGTAGCTGCGGTTGAAGTAGTGCTCGTTGTCGAGGAACAGATAGGTCACGCCGTCGCGGACGATGCGCTCCATGCCGCAGTACTCGTTGCGCCACCCGAGGGGCACGTAGAACTGGCCGACGTGCTCCATCTGGGCCTTGAACTCGTCGGCGATGGTGGCGTACTTGGGCACCATGACGATGACGTCGGCGCCCGCCTGCACGAGCGCCTCGGGCAGGGAGCCCGCGACGTCGCCCAGGCCGCCCGTCTTCACGAAGGGCGCGGCCTCCGCGCTCGCGAACACGATCTGCAGTTTCTTAGTCATGGGAATCTTCTCCTGTTTAAGCTCACGGTCTTGCGAAATCGCCGCCCGGCGGACAGCCGGACGGCGATTCCATGATACCCCTGTTCGGCCTCCGTGGGGCGAGGGGGTCGGTTTTGTAACCGGACGGACGCGCCCGTTACTCGGTGATGGGGGCCTTCCCCACCACGAGGATGTCGCTCGGGGTGCCGCGCAGCTCGGTGTTGGCGGGCACCACGTTGTTCTTGTCGATGATGGCGTTCTCGACGCGGGCTCCGCTGCGGATGATGCAGCCCTGCATGACGATGCTGTTGATCACGCTGGCGCCGCTCTCGACGACGACCCCGCGCGAGAGGATGGAGTTGCGCACCGTGCCCATGATCTCGCAGCCCGCGGAGATGCGGGAGTTGCAGGCGAGCGAGCCGGAGGCGTACTTGGCCGGCGCGGCGTCGTGGGCCTTCGTGAGGATCGGACGGTCCTTCATGAACAGCTGGTTGCAGACGCGCGGGTCGAGCATCTCCATGCTGCGGCGGTAGTAGGTGCCCTCGTTGAACATGCCGACGGCCAGGCCCTTGAACTCGTAGCTGCACACGTCGATGCGGGCGAAGTCGGAGGCGATGGCCTCGAAGATGTCGAGGTAGTCCGCGGTGGCGTAGCGGTCGATGATCTCGAGCAGCAGCTCGCGGCCGATGATGAAGCAGTCGAGGAACTTGTTGTCGCCGTAGCGGCAGCCCTCCTTGACGCTCTGCACGCGGCCCGCGTCGCCGATCACGAGCGAGCTGCAGTCCTCGTGGTCGCGCTCGGTCTTGACGTAGACCATGGTGATGCCGGCGCCGCTGGTCTCATGGGCGTCGATGATGGCGTTCAGGTCCATGTTGAAGATGATGTTGGAACCCATGAGCACGACGTAGGGCTGGGTGGCGCGCTGGAACAGCGTCTTGTTGGAGATGATGTCGCGCAGCAGGAAGCGCATGCCGGTCTTGGTAGAGCCGTAGGGGTTGCCCGGCAGGGGGAACAGGCCGCCGCGCTTGCGGTCGAGGCCCCAGTCCTTGCCATGGCCCACGTGGTCGATGATGGAGCGGTAGTTGCCCGGCATCACGAGGCCGACGGTCCTGATGCCCGCGTTGGCCATGTTGGACAGCGGGAAGTCGATCAGGCGGTAGCGCCCCATGAACGGCACGGACGCGAGCGGGCGGCTGGCGAGCAGCTTGCCCTGCTCGATCGCGGTGTAGTTGGCTGTGATGTAACCGATGGCCTTGTTGTTGATCATCGGATCATTCCCCCTTCCCGATGACGACGTCGTTTCCGACGACGGCGGTGTCCCTCTGCGTGTCGACGCTGCCGAGCTTGACGCCCTCCTCGACGACGGCGTTCTCGCCCAGGATCGCACGGACCACATGGGCGCCGCTCTTCACGACCGAGCCGGGGAGCAGGACGGAGTCCTCGACGACGGCGCGCTCCTCGATGACGCAGTCGGTGGACAGGATGGAGTGCTTGGCGGTGCCGAAGACCTCGCAGCCGTTGGAGACCAGGCAGTCGTCGACGCGGCCGTCCGGGCCGATGTAGTGCGGCGGGCGGGTGGTGTCGTTGCTCATGATCGGAGCGGTCTTCTCGTAGATGTCGAACTCGGGGTTCGCGCCCAGAAGGCCCATGCTCGTCTCGTGGTAGCTCGCGATCGTGCCGACGTCCTTCCAGTACCCGTGGAACTCGTGGACGAACAGGCGCTTGCCGGCAGCCAGCGCGTTGGGGATGATGTCCCCGCCGAAGTCATGGCTGGAGCGCTGGTCGAGCGCGTCCTCCTCGAGGGCGTTGATGAGGAAGTCCGCGGTGAAGATGTAGATGCCCATGGAGGCCAGGTTGGAGTCGGGCTTCTCGGGCTTCTCGGTGAACTTGACGATGCGTCCCTCGTCGTCGGTGGTGAGGATGCCGAAGCGGCTCGCGTCCTCCCAGGGCACCGGCATGACGGCCACGGTCAGGTCCGCGCCGTTCTCGATGTGGCTGTCGAGCATCTTGCGGTAGTCCATGCGGTAGAGGGCGTCGCCGGACAGGATCAGGACGTACTCGGGGTCGTTCGCCTTGATGTAGTCCAGGTTCTGGGTGACGGCGTCGGCGGTGCCGGCGTACCAGGCCCCGCCGTCCTGGGTGGCGTACGGGGGCAGGATGGAGACGCCGCCGCCGCGCTCATCGAGGTCCCACGCCGATCCGCTGCCGAGGTAGGCATGCAGGCGGTAGGGGCGGTACTGGGTCAGCACGCCCACCGTGTCGATGCCCGAGTTGGCGCAGTTCGAAAGCGTGAAGTCGATGATGCGGTACTTGCCGCCGAAGCTGACCGCGGGTTTGGCGATCTTGGATGTGAGGGCCCCCAATCTGCTGCCTTGTCCTCCTGCGAGGAGCATAGCGATGCATTCTTTTCTGCTCATCGAATTCTCCTTCATTGCCTAAACGTCTCGGATACTGCCTTGCCGGTATGCGAGCGGTCCGCCGCCCGTGGCGGACGACGGACCGCGAGCGGCCGCCCCTTACGCGTGCCAGATCTCGTCGCGGTACTCGCGGATGGTGCGGTCGGACGAGAAGTGGCCGGAGTTGGCGATGTTCATGAGCGCCATGCGCTGCCAGGTGCGCGTGTCGTCGTAGACCTGCGTGAGCTCCTCCCACGCCTGCACGTAGCTGGCGAAGTCGGCGAGCACGAAGTCGTAGTCGTTGTTGTTCATGAGCTCGGCCTGGATGGACTCGAAGTTGCCCGACAGGCGGCCGAAGGTGCCGTCGGTGAGCTCCTCGATGCACCGGCCGATGCCCTCGCGGTCGGCGTTGACGAGGTCCCAGGCGAAGTAGTTGCCATGCCGCAGGGCCTCGACCTCGTCGACCTTCATGCCGAAGATCTTCTCGTTCTCGAGCCCGGCGAGCTCGGCGATCTCGATGTTGGCGCCGTCGAGGGTGCCGAGCGTGATGGCACCGTTCATCATGAGCTTCATGTTCGAGGTGCCCGACGCCTCCTTGCCGGCCGTGGAGATCTGCTCGGAGATGTCGGTGGCCGGGTAGATGAGCTGCGCGTTGGAGACCGCGAAGTTGGGGATGAAGGCGACCTTGATGACGTCGTTGACGCGCTCGTCGGAGTTCACCACGTCGGCCACCGAGTTGATGAGGCGGATGACCTCCTTGGCGAAGGTGTAGGCGCTCGCCGCCTTGCCCGAGAAGATGAACGAGGTCTTGTGCGGGCGGTAGCCGGGGTCGGCGATCATGCGGTTGTAGATGTGCATGACCTTGAAGATGTTCAGCAGCTGGCGCTTGTAGGCGTGGAAGCGCTTGACCTGGACGTCGAAGATGGAGTCGACGTCGAGCTCGATGCCGCAGGTCCGCTTCACGTACGCGGCGAGGCGCGCCTTGTTCTCGCGCTTGCTTTCCGCGAGCGCGTCCAGGAACTCGCCGTCATCGGCCCAGGCCTCCAGGCGCTTGAGCTCGGAGGCGTCGACCAGCCAGCCGTCGCCGATCTTGCCGGTGATGAGGCGGGAGAGCGACGGGTTGGCGTTGCCCAGGAAGCGGCGCGGGGAGATGCCGTTGGTCTTGTTGTTGAACTTCCCGGGCGCGAGCTCGTAGAAGTCGTGCAGGGTCTCGCGCTTCAGGATGTCGGTGTGCAGCTGCGCCACGCCGTTGACCGAGTGGCTGCAGATGACCGAGAGGTTGGCCATGCGCACCTGGCCGTCCCAGAGGATGGCGGTGTTGCGCAGCTTGTCCTGCCAAGCGTCGATGTCGCGCGGGAAGGACTCCATGTAGCGGCGGTTGATCTCGTCGATGATCATGTAGACGCGCGGCAGCAGGCGGCGGAAGGTGTCGATCGGCCACTTCTCGAGCGCCTCGGGCAGCACGGTGTGGTTGGTGTAGGAGACCGTGCGGGTGACGATGTCCCAGGCGGTGTCCCAGTCGAGCCCCTCCTGGTCCATGAGCAGGCGCATGAGCTCCGCGCCGCACATGGCGGGATGGGTGTCGTTGGTGTGGATGGCGACGAGGTCGGGGAAGCGCTCCCAGGAGGAGGTGCCGTAGTCGTTCTTGAAGGTGCGCAGGATGGAGGCGACGCCCGCGGCGACGAACAGGTACTCCTGCTTGAGGCGCAGGATGCGGCCGTGCTCGCCCGCGTCGTTGGGGTACAGGATCTCCGAGATCGCCTCGGCGTCGGTGCGGAACTTGTTGGCCTTGGCGTAGTCGCCCGCGTTGAAAGCGTCCAGGTCGAAATCGGCGCCCGCCGGCTCGGCGCTCCACAGGCGCAGGCGGTTCACGGTCTTGCCGCCGTAGCCGATGATGGGCACGTCGTAGGGGACCGCCTCGATGAGGTCGCCGCCGACCACGTCGAAGTGGAAGGTGCCGTCGGGGTCCTCGTGGCGCACGACGTCGCCCCCGAAGCGCACGAGCACGCGGCTCTCGGGGTGGCGGGTCTCCCACGGATAGCCCTTGGCGAGCCAGTTGTCCGTCACCTCGACCTGGCGGCCGTCGCGGATCTCCTGCTTGAACAGGCCGTAGCGGTAGCGCATGCCGTTGCCGAAGCCCAGGATGCCCTCGGCGGCCATGGAGTCGAGGAAGCAGGCGGCGAGGCGCCCCAGGCCGCCGTTGCCCAGACCCGGGTCCCCCTCCTCGGCGAGGAGGTCGTCGAGGTCGATGCCCATCTCGGACAGGCCCTGCTCGACGACGTCGCGGACGCCGTAGTTCAGCAGGTAGTTGTCGAGCAGCGGACCCATGAGGAACTCGAGCGAGAAGTAGTAGACCTTCTTCTTGTCGCTCTTGCCGTTCTCGGAGTCCGACTCGGCGAACTGGCGGTTGGCACGGGACGCGATGAGCTTGGCCAGCGCGCGGTAGCGCTCGCCGTTCTTGGCGACGTCGATGTCCTTGCCGACCTCGGCCATGAGCATCGTGCGGTAGTCGCGCTTAAACTCCTCGGAGGTCTCGAAGATCTTATGCATGCGGGTGTCTCCCTTGCGGTCGGTTCGCCGTCCCGGGCGCTTAGGCCTCGGGATCGGCCTTTCTGGCGGCGGCCGCTCCGTGCGCGGCCTTCGCGGTCTTCCTCGCGGCTGCCTTGGCGGGAGCCGTGCGGGTGGATGAGGTGGGGGCACCGTCCGCCTTCGCGGCGGACGTGCGCTTGGTCGTGCTCTTGGCGGGCGCCTTCTTGGCGGCGCCGGTCGTCTTCGCGGATCCGGAGGCCTTTTTCGCGGCCGGCTTCCCGGCCTTGGTCGCGGCGGCCTTCGTGGTCTTGGACGCGGTCGCCTTCGCCTTAGCGGCGGTCTTCTTGGCGCCCGTCGCCTTCGTGCCGGCAGAGGCCTTGCGGGCGGTCGTCTTGCGCGCGGTGGTCTTCTTGGGCTTGGGCGGCTTGTAGGAGCTCGGGCCGCGGCGCTTGAGCACGATGCCCGCGAGCGGCGGGACGGTGAGCTCGATGGAGTCCTCGAACCCGTGCTCGGGCTCGGGATGGCTCGAGAGCGTGCCGGCGTTGCCCTTGCCCGAGCCGCCGAAGTCCGTGGTATCGGAGTTGAAGATCTCGACGTAGTCGCCCTCGCGCGGGACGCCGATGCGGTAGGTCTCGTAGTACGCCGGGTCGAAGTTGATCAGGATGACGAGGTCGTCATCGGGGTCGTCGCCGTGGCGCACGAAGGAGACGATGGACTGCTCGGCGTTGTCGGGGTCGATCCACTCGAAGCCCTTCTCGACGTACCCGAGCTGGTAGAGGGCCGGCTGTTCGGTGTACAGGTGGTTCAGGGCGCGGATGAAGCGCTGGTGACCCGCATGGGTCTCGTACTGGTCGGTGAGGAACCACTGGATGGACTCGTAGTAGCGCCACTCGATGAACTGGGCGATCTCGTTGCCCATGAAGTTGAGCTTCGCGCCGGGATGCGTCATCTGGTAGAACGCCAGGGTGCGCAGGCCGGCGAACTGGCGCCACCAGTCGCCGGGCATGCGCCCGATGAGCGAGCACTTGCCGTGCACGACCTCGTCGTGCGAGAGCGGCAGGATGAAGTTCTCGGAGAACGCGTACATGATCGAGAACGTGAGCAGGTTGTGGTTGCCCGGGCGCCAGGGGAAATCGGTCTGCATGTAGTGGAGGGTGTCGTTCATCCAGCCCATGTCCCACTTGTAGTTGAAGCCCAGGCCCCCGTCCTCGGGCGGGTAGGTGACGAGCGGCCACGCGGTGGACTCCTCGGCCATCATCATGACGTCGGGGAAGGCGAGCTCGACGGTGGTGTTCACCTGGCGGATGAAGTCGATGGCGTCGAGGTCGCCCTCGTCGCCGTACTTGTTGAACTTCTTCTGGGACGGGTCGTCGACGCCGAAGTTGAGGTAGAGCATGCTCGACACGCCGTCCATGCGGATGCCGTCGGCATGGAACAGCTCGATCCAGAACAGCACGTTGGAGACGAGGAAGCTGCGGACCTCGCCGCGGCCGAAGTCGAACTTGTGCGTGCCCCAGTTGGGATGGATCTCGCGCTCGTAGAGCATGTGCCCGTTGAAGGTGGCGAGCCCCTGGGCGTCGGCGCAGAAGCCGCCGGGGACCCAGTCCAAGATCACGCCGATGCCCGCGGCGTGGGCGGCGTCGATGAGGTGCATGAGCTGCTTGGGCTCCCCGTAGCGGGCGGTGGCGGCGAAGTAGCCGGTGCCCTGGTAGCCCCAGGAGCCGTCGAAGGGGTGCTCCTGGACGGGGAGAATCTCGATGTGCGTGTAGCCCATGTCGCGGACGTAGTCGATGAGCTCGACCGCGAGGTCGTTGTAGCTGTAGTACTCTCCGATCTGGGCGGGGAAGGGGTCCATGGGGCCGGGATAGGTTCCGTCCGCGCGCGGCTCGCCCTGCGGCTGGTCGCCGTGCCTGCGCCAGCTCCCCAGATGGACCTCGTAGATGTTGAGCGGGCTCTTCATGTGGTCGGTCGCGCGGCGGCGCTCCATCCACGCGGCGTCGCCCCACTCGTAGCCGGTGATGTCCATGAGGCGCGACGCGGTGCCGGGGACCTTCTCGCTCCAGAACCCGTAGGGGTCGGCCTTGTAGAGCAGGGTCCCGTCATCGGTCTCGATGACGTACTTGTAGAGGTCGCCCTGGGAGAGGCCGGGGACGAAGCCCTGCCACAGCCCGCCGGTGGCAAGCTCGGTGAGCGGGTCGGCGGTGACGTCCCATCCGTTGAAGTCGCCGATCACGTGGACGCTTCTGACCTCGGGCGCCCAGACGCAGAAGCGCCAGCCGTCCACGCCGTTCTGCGTGTCGGGGTGCGCGCCCATCTTCTCCCAGCTCCGGTTCCAACGGCCCTGGGCGAACAGATGGATGTCGTCGTCCGTGATGATGAGGCAGGGGTCGTCCTTCTGGCGGGCGGCCGACGCCGTGGTGTCGGTCTCAGCGTGCGTGCGGTCCAACTTGTCCGTCCAATCGACATGGGCGACCGGTCGTCGCCCGAATCGGATACGACATCGCCGCGTATGCGCCCCGCATCCGGCGCGGGGTCACCGCCGCCGGGGGTGGGTTCGCAAAAACAGCGACGCCCATAATTTACCACTTGAGCGGTCAAGCAGGGGAGGCGGAGGCGGAGTGCGGTCGCTTTTGTCCGTTGAGCGCCCGCGGGGCGCCCGCGCGGGCACGGGACCCGGTGCGCGATGACGGCGTCGTCCCAGCTTGAAGGCAGTCCCGGGCGATGGCTAGCACAGCGGGCGGGTTGCGGGGCGTCGATTCGGCGTACGGCATGTGCGGGGGGCGCCCGCGGGACAGGGGGCCTGCCGTTCCTCTATAGTGGTCGGTGCCGACGGTTTCGGCTCGCCACTCGTGAAAGGAAGGACACGGTATGTCGGACACCCAGCGCACGGCGCCGCGCGCGTTCATCTTCGACTGCGACGGCACGCTGATCGACTCCATGGGCATGTGGCTCACCATCTACCCCGAGCTCGTCGCCCGCTACGGCATCTCCATGACGCCCGAGGACTTCGCCGCGACCGAGAGCCTCGCGCTGCCCGACGAGATCGCCTACTACCATGAGAAGCTCGGCATCGGCGAGAGCGCCGAGGCGCTCATCGCGGAGCTGCGCGGGATGCTGACGGACCGGTACGCGCACACGATCCCGCTTCGCGAGGGGGTCGCGGGGTTCCTGGAGCAGGCGCGCGCCGCGGGCATCCCCATGGCGATCGCGACCTCGACCGACGAGGACCTGGTGCGCAGCGCTCTCGTGCGGCTGGGCATCGACGGGTTCTTCCCCGTGCTCGTGACCACCGCCGAGGCCGGTGCGTCCAAGGAGCACCCCGACGTGTACGACCTCGCCCTCGAGCGGCTCTGCGCCGCGACGGGGTCCGAGGTGCCCGCTCACCGGGACGTCTGGGTGTTCGAGGACGCGATGTTCGGGCTCGCCAGCTCGGGCTCGGCGGGCTACCGGCGCGTCGGCGTGTACGATCCGCACGGGCGCGCCGACCGCGAGGTGGTGCGCTCCCGCTGCGAGATCTTCGTCGACGAGTTCAGCGAGCTCCCGCTCGAGCGCATCCTGTCGTTCACGGAGGGGGAGTAGCCGTGCCGTCCCCGTGCGCGGGGGAGCCGCGCGTGCGCCGCGTCGCGGTGGTGGGCGGGTCCCCGGAGCCGTCGGGCGCATCCGCCGTCCGCCGCGCCGTGCGGGACGCCGACGCGGTCGTCGCGGTCGACCGCGGCCTCGATGCGGCCCGTGCGGCGGGGGTGCCGGTCGACCTGTTCTGCGGGGACGCGGACTCGGTGAGCGCCGAGGGCGCCGCGGCGGTGAGGGCCGCGGAGCGCGCCCGCGACGCGGGGGAGCGCGCGGCGTTCGACGTGGAGCGCTACGACCCCCATAAGGACTTCACCGACCTCTCCCTCGTCCTGCGCGCGGTGCGCGAGCGCTGGGGCGACCCGGCCCTCGTCTGCACCTGCCTTTCGGGCGGCAACCCCGACCACCTGCTCGGCGTGCTCGGCCGCCTGGCCGGCTGGGAGGGCGGCGTCGAGCTCGCCGAGGACGGGTTCGACGGCCGCATCCTGCACGGCGGGTCCTCCTGGCGCCCCGAGGCCCCCGTGGGCTCCCGGTTCTCCTTCATCCCGCTGTCCGGCGAGGCCGTCGTGAGCGAGCGCGGCTTCAGGTGGGAGCTCGACCGCCGGCGCGTGGAGCTCCTCTCCGACCTCGGCATCTCGAACGTGATCGAGGAGGCGTCGCCGACGATCGCCTGCCACGAGGGCACGATCGCCTGCTGGGCGTTCCGGTAGGCCTCCCTGCGGTCCCGCTCTCCCGTCCCCTGCGGCGCTCAAAAGCCCGTCGTCCCCTCCCTCCCGTCCCCTGCGGGCTGATCGCGCCTTCGGCGCTCAGAAGCCCGCAGGGGACGGGAGGGAGGGGCCCATGCGCTGTGCCCGCCCCCTGACGACAAGGCCCCCGCCGTCCTGCGGATGCGCGGGCGGCGGGGGCGTGCATGTCGGTATTCGTGATGCGGCGTCGCGTGCGACGGTCGGTCGGGGCCTTGATCAGCAGACGGCCTCGATCTCGACCTTGGCGCCCATGGGGAGGGCGCCGACCTGGAAGCAGGAGCGCGCGGGGTAGGGGGCGCTGAAGAACTCGGCGTAGACCTCGTTCACGGCGGCGAAATCTGCGATGTCGGCCAGCAGGACCGTCGTCTTGGAGACGTCGGACTACCAGTTCGTCATGGGGTATACCAGCTACATCCTGTCCGAGCACGATTACGGCCAGGGCATCCCGCTGACGATGATCGAGGTGCACACGCTCACCTACATCGAGGACCACCCCGATGTGACCATCACCGAGCTCTCCCAGATCTGGCACAAGACCAAAAGCGCGCTGTCCCAGGTCATCACCCATCTCGAGCGCGAGGGGCTGCTCACCAAGAGCCGCAAGGAGGGCAACGCCCGCGAGATGCGCCCATAAGCGCTATGACACCGAGGACATCGCCCGCACCACCGCCGAGCTGCGGCGGGAGTGCACCGAGGCCGAGGTGGACGCCTTCTACAAGGTGCTCTCGGTCTACAACCGCGTCATGGAGGACGATTTCCAGGCCCGTCCGCCCCGGCGCGGCCGCCGCACGAGGTAGGTACCCGCCCCCTCCCTCCCGTCCCCTGCGGGCTTCTGAGCGCCGCAGGCGCGATTGTTTGCTGAGTGTTCCGGTGGACCTTGCCTGGCCCCTCCCTTCTGTCCCCTGCGGGCTTCTGAGCGCCGAAGGCGCGATCAGCCCGCAGAGGACAGAAGGGAGGGGGCTGTGTATCCCCGCCGTCCTGCGAACAAGCGAAGGCCGACCCGCGCGAGGCGGGCCGGCCTTCATGCTCAATGCATCAGAGCCTATCCGGTGGGGGCGCTCAGAAGGGGCGTGAAATCCTGAGCGGTCCTCTGAGGGCCGCAGGCGCGATCGGACCGCGTGGGATGCCCCGCCCCTCGCTGGGACGGTCTCCTACTGGTAGTCGAACACGTCGATGCAGCTCATCAGGAACTCGTCGTTGGCCCCGCCACGCTTGCGCGCAAGCTCGGAGGCGGCGACGATCGACATGTAGCTGCGGACGATCTGGATGGGCTCGTCGGCGCGGTTGCAGTAGAGCTCCAGGTAGGCGTCGGCCTGCTGCTTGTCCTCGAGCGCGAACAGCAGGTAGGTCATGGCGGCGTCGGCCGCAGGGGCGCCCTGGGTGGCGTGCGCCCAGTCGCAGACGTAGAGCTTGCCGTCATCGCCGACGATGACGTTGGAGGGGTTGAAGTCGCCGTGGCAGACGTTGGTCTCGATCTTCATGCCGTCGAGGCGCTGGAGCAGGTCGTAGCGCGTGGAGGCATTCAGCTGATCGAGCTGGTTGATCATGCGGGCGTACTTGTCGCGCTGGCGGTTGAGCAGCGGCGAGCGGAAGGAGTGGATCTCGATCTGCAGGTCCACGAACTGCTCGAGGTACTCGTAGAAGCGCGCGGGCTCGGCAGCCATCTTCTCGGCGAGCGTGACACCGGGGACCTTGGTGGTGACGAGCGCCCAACCGCCCTCGTCGACCTGGGCGACCTCGAGGGCCTTGGGCGAGCGGATGCCGCACTCGTTGATGCGGGCGAGGTTCAGGGCCTCGTTGAAGACGTCGGAGACGGGCTTCGTCTCGTTGAAGACCTTGACGATCTTGTCGCCGAGGTCGTAGACGACCTTGTTGCCGCGGCGGGCGACCTCTACCTTGGTGTCCGGAAGAATCATGGCGTTACCTTCCTTTCTGGGTGCGGCGCGAGGAGATCGCGTCGACACCACTGTAGTGGCTCCGGGGCGCGCCGCGCGCTCGGCGCGGTGAGCGGCGCGCCCCGGGCAGCAAACGAGGGGAGCGAAAGCGGGCGTTACGCCTCGTAGCTCTGCGGCTCGCGGCCGTAGTACGCGTCGAGGTAGAGCTCGCGGATCTCGCTCATCAGCGGGTAGCGCGGGTTGGCGCCGGTGCACTGGTCGTTGAAGGCCTGCTCGGTCATATCGTCGAGGGTCTCCAGGAAATACTTCTCGTCGACGCCGTACTCGGCGATGGTCTTCTTGATGCCGATGGTCTCCATGAGGTCCTCGAGCTTCTGGATGAAGTTCTCGAACACCTCGCGGTCGTCGGCGCCGGTGCAGCCGCAGTAGCGGCCGAGGTCGGCGTAGTCCTTGAGCGCGTGCGGGTACTGGTACTGGGAGAAGGTGCCCATCTTGACGGGCTTCTCCGCGGCGTTGTAGCGCATGACGCGGGTGAGGATGACGGCGTTGGCCAGACCGTGGGGCAGGTGATGGAAGGCGCCGAGCTTGTGGGCCATGGAGTGGTTGACGCCCAGGAACGCGTTGGCGAAGGCCATGCCGGCCAGGCAGGAGGCGTTGTGCATCTCCTCGCGGGCGTGCGGGTCGTCGGCGCCCTTCTCGTAGGCCGCCGGCAGGTTCTCGAACACGAGCTTGGCGGCGCGCATGGACAGGCCGCGCGTGTAGTCGGAGCTCATGATCGAGACGTAGGACTCGATGGCGTGGGTCATGACGTCGATACCGGAGGCGCAGGTGAGGCCCTTCGGGGCGGTCATGGCGTTGTCGACGTCGACGATGGCCATGTTCGGCATGAGGGCGTAGTCGGTGATCGGCCACTTGATGCCGGTCTCGGCGTCGGTGATGATGGCGAACGGCGTCACCTCGGAGCCGGTGCCCGAGGAGGTCGGGACGGCGACGAAGTAGGCCTTCTCACCGAGCTTGGGGAAGGTGAAGACGCGCTTGCGGATATCCATGAAGTCCATGGCGGCGTCCTCGAAGTTGACCTCGGGGTGCTCGTACATGAGCCACATGATCTTGCCGGCGTCCATCGCGGAGCCGCCGCCGACGGCGATGATGACGTCGGGCTCGAACAGGCGCATGCGCTCGGCGCCCTTCTGGGCGTCCTGCAGGCGCGGGTCGGGGCAGATGTCGTAGAACGCATCGTGCGCGACGCCCATCTCATCGAGCTTGGCCTCGATGGCGCGGCAGTTGCCGTTCTTGTAGAGGAAGGAGTCGGTCACGATGAAGGCGCGCTTCTTGCCCATGACGCGGCCGAGCTCGTCGAGGGCGACGGGCGTGCAGCCCTTCTTGAAGTAGATCTTCTCGGGAGCCCTGAACCAGAGCATGTTCTCGCGGCGCTCGGCCACGGTCTTGATGTTGAGCAAGTGCTTCACCCCAACGTTCTCGGAGACGGAGTTGCCACCCCAGGAGCCGCAGCCCAGCGTGAGGGACGGCTTCATGCCGAAGTTGTACAGGTCGCCGATGCCGCCCTGGGAG
Organism: Candidatus Collinsella stercoripullorum; assembly: GCA_019117005.1. Lineage (GTDB taxonomy): Bacteria > Actinomycetota > Coriobacteriia > Coriobacteriales > Coriobacteriaceae > Collinsella > Collinsella stercoripullorum. Next base: position 30,188 of record DXAO01000007.1, read on the forward strand.
GACGGGGTGTTGATCACGATGCGGCACGCCTTCATGGTGTCCTCGAACAGCGCGATCTTCTCCTTCTCGGCGGGGTGCACGTAGAGGGACGCGGTGTGGCCCGGGCCGCCGGCGAGCACGAGGTGCTCGGCCTTGTCGACGGCCTCCTGGAACGTCTTGGCGTGGTACATGGCCAGGACGGGGGAGAGCTTCTCGTGGCTGAACTCCTCGGTCGCGGGGTCGGTGGAGGTGACCTCGGCGATCAGGATCTTGGTCTTGGGCGGCACGGAGATGCCGGCGAGCTCGGCGATCTTGGCGGCGGGCATGCCGGGGATGCGGTGGTCGAGCGCGCCGTTCTTGAACATGGTATCGCGCAGGGCCTCGAGCTCCTTGCCCTTCTTGACGAAGTAGCAGCCGCGGCGCTCGAACTCGGCCTTCACCTGGTCGTACACGGAGTCCAGCGCGGTGACGGACTGCTCGGACGCGCAGATCATGCCGTTGTCGAAGGTCTTGGAGTGGATGATGGAGTTGACCGCGTTCAGGATGTCGGCGGTCTCGTCGATGACGACGGGGGTGTTGCCGGCGCCGACGCCCAGGGCGGGCTTGCCCGAGGAGTAGGCGGACTTGACCATGCCGGGGCCTCCGGTGGCCAGGATGATGTCCACGTCGCTCATGAGGCGGCTGGTGAGCTCGAGGGTCGGCTTGTCGACCCAGCCGATGATGCCCTCGGGGGCGCCGGCCTTGACGGCGGCGTCGAGCACGACCTTGGCGGCGGCGATGGTGCACTGGGCCGCGGCGGGGTGCGGGGAGATGATGATGGCGTTGCGGGTCTTCAGGCAGATGAGGCACTTGAAGATCGCGGTGGACGTGGGGTTGGTGGTGGGGATGACCGCGCCGACCACGCCGATGGGCTCGGCGACCTTGGTGATGCCGTAGGCCTCGTCGCGCTCGATCACGCCGCAGGTCTTGGTGTTCTTGTAGGCGTTGTAGATGTACTCGGCTGCGTAGTGGTTCTTGATGACCTTGTCCTCCAGCACGCCGCGCTTGGTCTCCTCGACCGCCATCTTGGCGAGCGGGATGCGCTGCTTGTTGGCTGCCATGGCCGCCTCATAGAAGATCTTGTCCACCTGCTCCTGGGTGAAGGTGGCGAAGACCTTCTGGGCCTCTCGCATGCTCGCGAGCTTTGCCTCGAAGGCCTCGATCGAGTCTACGATTGCGGGGGCGGCTTCGACCGTTGGCTTTTTTGCCATGCTGAGCTCCTTTTCATCGGTGCCTGCCTATGGTGCCCATTGTATGGACACCCCACGCGCGCGGGGCGCTTGTAGGATAGTTTGCCGCAAACGGTACTAATGAAACGCTTCAATAGCAGAAAATTGACGAAATCATGACAGACCTGTGAAGACAAACGTGCAGGAACAAAGTGGGTAGGTTTTTGAAATCGGCACGTAAGAGGGTTGGAGAGCATGAACCAATCAATTGCTGCGCTCTCGAAATATGAAACGCTTCAATATTGAGCGGCTTGCATTTTTGCCATGTTCTGTGAACGCATCGGTGCAAGCGGCATGACCGGAAGGACGGCCCCCGTCATCGCTGTGCCGCCTGCCCGCGTTTCGCGCGGGATTCACGGGCGGCGATCCGCTGATATCATGTATACGGGGCGTGCCCATCGGGGATCGGACCGGCCGCCGCCCCGACTTCTCGGGGCGCATGTGTGGATTTCGCATAGCTTCGACGTTCTGTGATATAGTGCAATGCTGTTTGTTCACGCGGCTTCGAGTTCCGCCGCCCAAGGAGGGTTACGACATGTCTAAAGTTTGCGAAATCTGCGGTAAGCACCCCGTGGCAGGGCGTTCCATCAGCCACTCCCACCGCGTCGCCATCCGCAAGTTCCGTCCCAACATCCAGCGCGTCTACGTCGTCGTCGACGGTCACCGTCGCAAGATGAACGTGTGCACCAACTGCCTCAAGTCCGGCAAGGTGGCCCGCTCCTAATTTTCCTTGCGGCAAACAACGCGTGAACCGGGTCAACGGTACACAACGAACGCTCAGGCGCCCTCCGGGGCGCCTTTTCTTTTCCGCCCCGAGCGAGCCGCCCGTCCCCAAGACGCGTGCCCGGGGCCACGGCGAGCCGATGCGCCCACTAAATAATAAGGTGCCTAAGTTGTTGTCTTCTTATGGAGGAGGGTCGCTTCGGCCGTCCGGACCTCCGCTCGTCCGATCGCATGGGAATAATGGTTCGCGCCGCGCGCCCGGGCATCCGCTCCGGGTGCGCGGCGCGCATCTGAAGGCATCCGGAAGAAGGGGGAGGGTAACCGGGCGTGAAGATCTTCAGTTTCCTGAAACACCACAAGGTCAGCTTTCTGATCGCGCTGGTTCTCCTGTTCGCACAGGCGAACTTCGAGCTCATGCTCCCGCAGATCATGAGCGACATCGTCGACGTGGGCATCAGCCAGGGCGGCATCGACAGCGCGGTCCCCGACACGATCCGTGCGGACGACCTGTCCGACATCGAGCTGTTCCTCGATACCGCGGAGACCGACCGCGTCGAGGCGAGCTTCAGCGAGCCCGACACGAGGGGCGTCCGCACCTTCACGGGGGACGCCTCGGCGCGCGCCGAGCTCGAGGACCCCATGGGCGAGGCGGAGATGCTCACATACCAGTTCGACCAGGGGGTCTCGCTCGACCGGTTCATCGATGCATCCGGCGCCTCGTCGGCTTCGGGCGCATCGGGGGAGGCCCGGACGGCCGCCCGCGAGCGGATAGAGGCCGCGATGGGGGACACCGTCGAGACCTCCGACATCCGGTGGCTCGTCGAGGCCGGTCTGATCGGCCGTGACGACCTCGTCGCCTCGCGCGAGGCGCTGGTCGACTCGCTGGGGGATAACGCGGACACCGTCGTCCGGTCGCGCGCCATCGCCTACGTCGAGCGCGCCTACGAGGACGCGGGGGTCGACCTCACCGCCGTACAGAGCGGCTACCTGTGGAGCCAGGGGCTGTCGATGCTCGGGCTCGCGCTCGCATCCGCCCTGTGCGCGATCCTGGCCGCGCTGAACGCGAGCCGCACCTCCGCGGCGATCGGTCGCGACCTGCGCCATCAGCTCTACGAGCGGGTCCTGGACTACTCGCCGGCCGAGATGAACCGCTTCTCGAGCGCCTCGCTCATCACGCGCGCGACCAACGACATCCAGCAGATCCAGATGATCTGCGTCATGTGCCTGCGCATCGTGCTGTTCGCGCCGTGCATGGGCATCGGCGCGGTCGTGCGCGTGCTCGCCACGCCGACCGGCATGGAATGGATCCTCGTGGTCGCCATCGCGGCCATCGCGATCGCCATCGGCGTGCTCATGGGCGTCACCATGCCCAAGTTCCGCATCATGCAGAAGCTCGTCGACCGCAACAACCTGCTCGCGCGCGAGATCATCACCGGCATCATGCCCATCCGCGCGTTCGGCCGCCAGGAGCACGAGGAGCTCCGCTACGACGAGGCGAACCGCGAGCTGACCTCGACCTACATCTTCACCAACCGCTGCATGGCCCTGCTCATGCCCATCATGCTCATCGTGATGAACGGCACCACGGTCGCCATCGTGTGGTTCGGCGCCCAGGGCGTCGACACCGGCGGGCTGCAGGTGGGCACCCTCATGGCCTACATCAACTACGTCATGCAGGTCATCATGTCCTTCATGATCCTCACCATGATCTCGGTCATGCTGCCGCGCGCGGGCGTCGCCGCCGAGCGCGTGCAGGAGGTGCTCGACACGCGGACCTCCATCTCCGACCCCGAGCCCGAGCGGCGCGTGACGCGCGAGCGCGGGGAGGGGTGGCGCGGCGCCGTCTCGTTCAACGACGTCACCTTCTCCTACCCGGATGCCGACTGCCCGACGCTCGAGCACATCAGCTTCACCGCCGAGCCCGGGCGCACCACGGCCATCATCGGCTCCACCGGCTGCGGCAAGTCGACCCTCGTCCAGCTCATCCCGCGCCTGTACGACGTCACGCAGGGCTCCGTCACCCTCGACGGCGTCGACATCCGCGACATCGACCTCGCCGAGCTGCGCCGCGCCATCGGCTACGTCCCGCAGAAGCGCATGCTGTTCTCGGGGACCATCGAGAGCAACATCAAGTACGGGGACGAGTCGATGAGCGACGCCGACATGGAGCGCGCCGCGGGCATCGCCCAGGCCGCTGAGTTCATCGAGGCGAAGCCCGAGGGCTACGCGAGCCGCATCTCCCAAGGCGGGTCGAACGTCTCCGGCGGCCAGAACCAGCGCCTGTCCATCGCCCGCGCGCTGGCGATCCGCCCGAAGGTCCTCGTGTTCGACGACTCGTTCTCGGCGCTCGACTACAAGACCGACGCCGACCTGCGCGCCCGGATCGCGCGCGAGTGCTCCGACGCCGCGGTGGTCATCGTGGCGCAGCGCATCGCCACCATCATGCACGCCGACGAGATCCTGGTCCTCGACGACGGGCGCATCGTCGGGCGCGGCACCCATGCCGAGCTGCTCCGCAGCTGCCCCGAGTACCTGGAGATCGCCAAGAGCCAGCTGTCCGCATCCGAGCTGGGGCTCGACGGGGAGGAAGCCCCCGCACCCGGCTCCCTTCAGGAAGGAGGTGAGCGCTGATGCCAGGTCCCGCGCACCGCGGCCCCGCCTCTGAGCGCGCCCGCGACTTCTCGGGCACGCTCAAGCAGCTGGTCGCCTACCTCGCCCATGAGCGCATCGCGCTCGTCATCGCGCTCGTCTGCGCCATCGCCTCGGTCGTCTTCAACGTCGTGGGCCCGCGCATCCTGGGCCAGGCGACCACCAAGCTGTTCGAGGGCATCACCGCCAAGGTCATGGGCACCGGCTCGATCGACTTCGCCGGGATCGGGTACATCCTGGCCGGCCTGCTGTGCCTCTACCTCACCTCCGCGGCCTTCAACTTCTGCCAGGGCTGGCTCATGACCGGGGTCACGCAGCGCGTGTGCTACCGCATGCGCCGCGAGATCGTGGAGAAGATCGACCGCATGCCGCTCGCCTACTTCGAGCGCAACGCGGTCGGCGACGTGCTGTCGCGCATCACCAACGACGTCGACACCGTCGGCCAGTCGCTCAACCAGTGCGTCACCCAGCTCATCACCTCCATCACGCAGATCATCGGCGTGACGGTCATGATGCTGTCGGTCTCCGTCGCGCTCGCCGGCCTCACCTTCCTCACGATCCCGGTCTCGCTCGTGCTCATCGTGCTCGTCGTGCGCACCTCCCAGCGCTACTTCCGCCAGCAGCAGGTGCTGCTCGGCCGGGTCGACGGCACCATCGAGGAGAGCTTCTCCGGGCAGAACGTCATCAAGGTGTTCAACCGCGAGCAGCGCGCCGTGGCCGATTTCGACGCCGACAACGACCTGCTCTACCAGGCCGGCTGGCGCTCGCAGTTCCTCTCGGGCCTCATGCAGCCGATCATGAACTTCGTGGCGAACCTCGCCTATGTCGCTGTGGTGTCCTTCGGCGCGTTCCTCGCCGTCGCGGGCTCCATCTCCGTGGGCGACATCCAGGCGTTCATGCAGTACGTGCGCAACTTCACCCAGCCCATCACCCAGCTCACGCAGGTGTCCAACATGCTGCAGATGCTGTCCGCCGCCGCCGAGCGCGTCTTCGAGTTCCTCGCCGAGCCCGAGGAGACGCCCGACGCCGTGACGCCCGAGCTCCCTGCCCGCGGCCGCGGCGCGGTCGAGTTCGACCGCGTCCGGTTCGGGTACGTGCCCAACAAGACCGTGATCCACGACTTCAGCTGCCGGGTCGAGCCCGGCCAGACGGTCGCCATCGTCGGCCCCACGGGCGCCGGCAAGACGACCCTCATGAAGCTGCTCATGCGCTTCTACGACGTCAACGCGGGCTCGGTGCGCGTCGACGGCGTCGACGTGCGCGACTACGCCCGCGACGACCTGCGCGCCGGCTTCGCCATGGTGCTACAGGACACGTGGCTGTTCCAGGGCTCGATCATGGAGAACATCCGGTACGGGCGCGCCGACGCCACGGGCGACGAGGTCCGCGCCGCCGCCCGCGCCGCGCTCGCCGACCACTTCATCCGCACGCTGCCCGGCGGGTACGACTTCGAGCTGAACGAGGACGCCTCCAACGTGAGCCAGGGGCAGCGGCAGCTGCTCACCATCGCGCGCGCCTTCATCGCCGACCGCCCGATCCTCATCCTGGACGAGGCGACCTCGAACGTGGACACGCGCACCGAGGAGCGCATCCAGCGCGCCATGGACGCCCTCATGCAGGGCCGTACGAGCTTCGTCATCGCGCACCGCCTCTCCACGATCCGCAACGCGGACAAGATCCTGGTGCTGCGCGACGGCGACATCGTCGAGTCGGGCACCCACGAGGAGCTGCTCGCGCAGGACGGCTTCTACGCCGAGCTCTACAACTCCCAGTTCGCCGACACGGGCGAGCAGGACTGATCCCGGGCGGCCCCTTCCGGGGCGAGCCGTCCTAGGGCGGGGCCGCGCGCCGTGCGGGCGCCGGGCGGGACGTTCCCGCGCGGCGCCCGCTCGCGTCGGGATCCCCAAGTTTGTTTCAAATCATGAGTGAACGGGTATGATTTTGCCTTAGAATATCGTTCAACGCGTTTGTCCAGCATATGCTTTAGTGCGATGCTGCGCGCATAGACGAAAGGATGCACCATGTCCAACAACACCCCGCGCCCCGAGCTCCTGCTCGACCGCCGTCACGCGCTGCTCGGCCTGGGCGCCGCAGGCGCCGTCGCGGCCTTCGGCCTCTCCGGCTGCAGCGACGAGCCCGCCCCCGCGCCCGAGGGCTCCGGCGACGCAGGCTCCTCCTCCGACGACGCGCAGGAGGCGCAGATCGACGCCGCCGCCTACGACGAGCTCGTGGCCTCAGCGCCCGTCGCCGACGACGCCGTCGTCGAGGCGAGCGCCTGGGCGTCCAAGATCCGCGACGCCGGCAGCATGCGCGTCGGCGGCGTCCAGACCTCCCTGCTGTTCTGCCTCATGAACGAGAAGGACAACAAGGTCCGCGGCTTCGACGCCGGCCTCTTCCAGATGCTCGCCCGCTACATCCTGGGAGACGAGAACGCCTACGAGCTCACCCAGGTGACCTCCGACACGCGTGAGAGCGTCCTCACCAACGACCAGGTCGACGCCGTGTTCGCCACCTACTCCATCACCGACGAGCGCAAGGAGATCATCTCCTTCGCCGGCCCGTACTACACCACCCAGCAGTCCATCCTGGTGATGGCCGACAACTCCGACATCAACGGGGTCGACGATCTCGCGGGCAAAAACGTCGCCGCCCAGTCCGGCTCCACCGGCCCGTCGGTCCTCGAGGAGTACGCCCCCGAGGCGACCATCCAGGAGTTCTCCACCGATGAGGAGGCGCGCACCGCGCTCAAGCAGGGCCGCGTCGACGCCTATGTGATCGACACCGCCATGCAGATGGGCTCCATGACCCGCGAGCCCGGCGTGTACCGCCTGGCGGGCGAGGAGTTCGGCCCGGTCGACGCCTACGGCATCGGCCTGCCGCTCGACTCCGACGGCGTCGAGTTCGTGAACACCTGGCTGGCCTCCATCGAGGAGGACGGCACCTGGTCCGAGCTGTGGAAGGTCTGCATCGGCGACCGCGCCGAGGTTGAGACGGCCCCCGAGCCGCCGGCGATCGGCGCGTAGGCGCCCGTCTCCATCCCGTCGCCGCCGGCGGCGGGGGATAGGTCAGGTTGCCGTGGGGCCGGCGCCGTCGCGCGCGGGCCCCGCGGCCGTTAAGGAGGCTGCATGGGAATCTCCGAGCTCCTCTCAACCTACGGGGGTGACTACCTCTCGGCCCTCGTCACCACCTGGTGGATGACGGCCGTCTCGTTCGCCTTCGTGATGGTGCTGTCCGTCGCCATCACGGTGATGCGCGTGTCGCCCCTGAAGCCCCTGCGGCTCGCGGGCGACTTCTACGTCCAGGTGTTCCGCAACATCCCGGGCGTGGCGCTGCTCGTCATCGTGGTGTACGCCCTGCCCAACCTGCGCGTCGTGCTCGACTACACCACCTGCGTGATCGTGACGACGGTGCTCATGGCCTCGGCGTTCGGCTCCGAGAACTTCATGAGCGGCATCAACACGATCGGCGTGGGGCAGATCGAGGCGGCCCGCTCGCTCGGGCTCACCTTCACGCAGATCATCTCGAAGATCGTCATCCCCCAGGCGCTCCGCTCGGCGGTCCTGCCCATGACGAACCTCCTGATCGCCGTGATGCTCACCACCGCCTTGGGCTCCCAGGTCCCCATGAACCCCGAGGAGCTCACGGGCATCGTGTCCTATATCAACACCCGTTCCACCGGCGGCGTGCTCGCGTTCCTCATCGCGGCGCTCGGCTACGTGGGGACGGCGGCGGTCATCAGCCTGGTCGGCAACCGCCTGGACAAGAAGGTGAGGATCTTGAGATGAGCGCGCCCGCACGTCCCACCAGCATCCGCGATGCGCTCTACGAGGCCCCCGGCCCCCGCACCCGCCGCCTGATGGTGGCGGGGACGGTGGTCACGGGCATCCTCGTGATCATCGGCATCGGCCTCGTGATCCGGCAGTTCTACGTGACCGGCCAGCTCGCCCCGCGCTACTGGACCTTCCTCGCGCAGCCCACCACCTGGCGCTACCTGCTCCAGGGGTTCCGCGGCACGGTGAGCGTCGCGCTGACCGCGGGCGTCCTGTCCCTGCTGCTCGGCCTCGTCCTGATGCTCGGCCGCACGAGCGGCATCCGCCCGCTCTCGGCGCTCTGCCGCGTCGTCACCGACTTCTTCCGCGGCGTGCCGAGCCTGCTGCTCATCTATTTCTTCTTCCTCGCGGTCCCGCAGTACGGCATAAGGCTGTCCTCCTTCTGGATGATCACGCTCCCGGTGACGCTGGCAGCCTCCGGCGTGCTCGCCGAGGTCCTCCGCGCCGGCGTGAACGCCGTCCCGCGCGGCCAGGTCGAGGCCGCCCTGTCCCTCGGCATGCGGCGCGGGCGCATCATGTTCAAGATCGTGCTGCCCCAGGCCGTCCGCTTCGTGATCCCCTCGCTGATCTCGCAGCTCGTGGTCGTCGTGAAGGACACCACGGTCGCCTACGTGGTGAGCTACCCCGACCTCATGCAGAACGCGCGCGTCCTCATCACCAACTACGACGCGCTCGTCTCCATGTACTTCACCGTCGCCATCGTCTACATCCTGCTCAACTACGCCATCAACAAGCTGTCCGGCTTCGTCGCCGAGCGCATGGGCGTCAAGATCATCCGCTAGCCATCGCGCCTGCGAGAGGGGAGAACCATGACATCCGACCGTACCGGCGATGTGCCCGTCATCGAGCTGCGCCACGTCGACAAGCACTTCGGGGACCTGCACGTCCTGCGCGACATCAACCTCGCGGTGGCGCGCGGCGAGGTGCTCGTGGTCATCGGCCCGTCCGGCTCCGGCAAGTCGACGCTGTGCCGGACCATCAACCGCCTCGAGACCATCGACTCGGGCGAGGTGCTCATCGAGGGCAAGCCCCTGCCGCTCGAGGGGCGCGAGCTCGCGGCGATGCGCGCCGAGCTCGGCATGGTGTTCCAGAGCTTCAACCTGTTCGCCCACAAGACCATCCTCGAGAACGTGACGCTCGGACCCGTCGACGTCCTGGGGATGGACAAGGCCGAGGCCCGCGCCCGCGCCATGGAGCTGCTCGAGCGCGTGGGCGTGGCGGAGCAGGCCGACAAGGTGCCCGCCCAGCTGTCCGGCGGGCAGCAGCAGCGCGTGGCCATCGCCCGGTCGCTCGCGATGCACCCCAAGGCGATGCTGTTCGACGAGCCGACGAGCGCGCTCGACCCCGAGATGATCAACGAGGTGCTCGATGTCATGGTCGAGCTCGCGCGCGGCGGCATGACCATGGTCGTCGTCACGCACGAGATGAGCTTCGCGCGCCGCGTCGCCGACCGCGTGGTGTTCATGGCCGACGGCCAGATCGTCGAGGAGGGGGCGCCCGACGCCTTCTTCGACCATCCGCGGACCCAGCGCGCCCGCGACTTCCTGGACTCGATCCGGGGGCACTGACCCCCTGCGGGGCGCGAGCGCCCCGTCCCGTTCAACCCGTCGCGCGCCCGCGCCCGCATCCGGGCGCGGGCGCGCGGATACCCATGAGAGAAGCAAGGTGGATGCCCCATGGCGCAAGAACCCGAATACGTACCCGCTGCCGCCTCTGAGCGGCCCGTGATCCTCGTCGCCCCGCGCCTGGAGGACTGCCAGCCCTGCCTCAAGATGCCCGAGAAGCTCGCGCCCGAGGAGACCGCCGCGACCGTGTTCCTCGATGCGATCCTCGCTGCGGGCGGCCTGCCGCTCATGGCCCCGCTGACCGAGGACGAGGGGCTCATCGCGCGCATGGTCGAGATGGCCGACGGCATCGCCCTGCCCGGCGGCCAGGACGTGAGCCCCGCGCTGTGGGGAGACGACTCCCCCTACGACGAGGCCCTGCTGTGCCCTGAGCGCGACGCGTTCGAGGCCCGCCTCATCAAGGCGGCGCTCGCGGCCCACCGGCCCATCTTCGCCACCTGCCGCGGCGCCCAGATCCTGAACGTCGCGCTCGGCGGGAGCCTGTGCATGGACGTGCCGTCCTTCGAGCCGGTCGACGGGATGGCGCTGTGGCGCCACCGCCCCATCCTGTCCGACCCCGCCCATCCCGTGGAGGTGAGGGCGGGCTCGCTGCTCGAGCGCGCGCTCGGCGGGTTCACGCAGGTCCAGGCGAACTCCAGCCACCACTGCTGCGTCGACCGGCTGGGGGAGGGGGTCGAGCTCGTGGCCCGCGCCACCGACGGGGTCCCCGAGGGCATCGAGGTGCCCTCCGAGCGGTTCTGCCTGGGCGTCCAGTGGCATCCGGAGTACACCTGGCGCACGCTGCCCACCGACTTCAACCTCTGGCGCTCCTTCGTGGACGCCGCGGCGGAGGTCCGCGCCGCGCGCTGAGCCCTGTCGCGCGGGGGCGGAGCCCGTGGGGAGGGTCCGCCCGGCGCGGGGTTCTGGGCGGCACCCTGCCGCCGGGCTCAGGGCGTCCCCCCCCTCGCGCGCCGGGCTCAGCGCGCCGTGTTTCGGGCTCGGGGCCGCGGCGGTCTAGCGCAGGCCCATGCCCCATGCGCCCAGGAACGCCTCGACGGCGTCCTTGAGCGCGGCGGCGTCCCCGTCGAACCGGTGCGCGCGCATCCCCGCGACCTCGGCGCCGCGGCAGTTGTCCGCGTTGTCGTCCACGAACAGGCAGCGGGCCGGGTCGAGGCCGTAGCGTCCGCAGAGCAGCAGGTAGATCGCCGGGTCCGGCTTCATGACCCGCTCGAACCCGGAGACCACCCGGCCGTCCATGAGCGGGTAGGCGGGGCAGCCGGCGAGCTGCAGGTCGATGCGGGTCGAGGCGTTCGAGAGCAGGTAGGCGCCCGCGCCGGCGCGTTTGAGGCGGGCGACGAGGTCGCAGACGGGGATGATGGGCTCCGATCGCTCCGGCCAGTGCTCGAGGCACGCGTGCAGCGCCGCATGCAGCCGAAGGGGCAGGTGCGCCTCCGCGACGCGCCGCATGGTGTCGTGGCCGATCGCGCCCGCGTCGAGCAGGGCCCATTCCGGCCTGCCGAACAGCGCGGCATGGAGCAGGCGCGCGTCGTCGTCGGAGTCGGTGAAGCACCGGGCGAAATACGGCCCGTCGAAGGTCATGAGCACGTTGCCCATGTCGAACACCACGTTCGGGCGGCCGTCCATACCTCTCCCTCCATCCGCCCGCCATGCGGCGGGTCCTCCTACAGGGTCAGCTCCACCACGGCGAAGGGCGAGCCCGCGGCATCTTCCAGGGACGCGGCGATGACGCCGCCGTCGCGGGCGACGCGCGGGTGCACGGTGTCCCCGAGGACCGCGGCGCGGTGGTAATCCACGCGCGCGCGGCGCGGGGCGACCTCGTAGGGCAGGGCCTCCAGCGCGATCTGGATGTAGCGGCAGTTGTTGACGTGCTCGTTGGTGTCGATGAGCCCGCGCCGCACGGGGACGGGGTCGCAGGGCTCGAGCCCATCGGGCAGCTTCACGCGACGGGGCTCCTCGGGCATCTCCAGGGGATCGTGCACCCCGTATGGTTCGACGTGCTCGGGTCCCGGCCGCGTCGGCCTCCCGGTCTCGAGGTCGATGAACGCCCATGACGAGTCGGCGCGGGCGATCATGGTGCCCGACTCGTCGCGCAGGTAGAAGTTGCGCTTCGCGGTGAACCCGCGGAACCGGGCGGCGCGCGTACCCACCGTGATCGATTCGCACAGCGAGGGGTAGCGGTCTATGACGATGTGCCAGTGGGTGAGGACCCAGGCGCGCTGCTCATGCCGGAGCCAGGCCATGCCCACCCCGAGCGCCTCCGACTGGAAGGTGCTGCAGTCCTGGAACGCGTCGACGAGCGCGGGCAGGGTCATGAGGCCCCGGTGCCCGCATTCGCTGTAGCGCACGTAGGTCGGGTATTCGAAGACCGTGAGGTCCCCGGAAAGGTCGATGGGCGGATTCGTCGCCATGGCGGCTCCTCGGGTGCTTCCGTTCGTTTCCGCATCACAGTCTAGCACCGGCCGCCTTCTCGGGGCGGGCGGCTGATTCTCTGAGGCCCCACGGCGGGTCGCGATGCCGTGGATCCGGTTGCCGGGAGGGGGTGTCTAACGGCGCGAGGCGGCTGCCGTGGGAGGCGCTCGGCAACGAGAGGTGAAGGGCTGCCGAGCGGGGAGGGCGGTCAGAGGTCGATGACGCGCACCCGCCTGCCGCGTCCTTGCAGCAGGCGGATGAGGTCCCGCGTGCCCACGAGCACGGTCGCCGTGTTGTCGCAGGGATGGACGGCGACCCGCCCCCGTTCCACGAGCGCTCGGTCGAACACGACCTCCACGTCGCGCGCCCCGTCGTGGAGCGCCCCCAGCGGGGTGACCGATCCGGGGGAGAGGGCGAGCCTGTCCGCGAGGTCCGCAGGCGAGGCGAACGAGAGCCTGCGGGAGCCGATGCGCCCCTGCAGCTCCTTGAGTGGCATCCGCTTGTCGTCGGGCATGGTCACGAGATAGTAGCGGCGCTTCCGGTCGTCGCGCACGAACAGGTTCTTGGCGCCGAAGGCGGCGAACGGGATCCCCGCCCCGTGCGCCTGCTCGACGGTGGACACCGCCTCGTGCTCGGCGAGCTCGTAGCGTACGCCCGCCGCATCGAGCGCCGCCAGCGCCTCCCGTCTGTCCATCCCCGTCCCTCCTTCCGTCCCCGCACGCGGCTTCGGGCGCCCGTGCGGATGCTTGCGTCGCGCCTCGTCCCGCATTCTCGCTTGTAGCCCGAGTTTGTGGCCTCGGGCGCATCGCACGGGGTCCCTCGTCATGATGCGGCGCCGCGCGCGGGGCGGGCAGTGCTATCGTCATGACACGAGGGTACCATCCCGGCGCCGCGGCGCCGGGATCCGGGCGGAGACGGGACAGAAGGAGGCACGCGATGGCGGACGAAGAGGTCGGACGGCGGCAGGGCGAGGGCGACGGGGGCTCCCCTCGGCAGTTCTACATCGCGGGGGCGAGCCGGTTCCCGCCCGTCCCGCAGAGCGCCTCCGCGGACCTCGTCTGGGAGTCCGGAGGGGAGCGCATCGCCTACCGGGCGACTGCCGGGCACATCGACGTGCGCTCCGACGGCGGGTCCCTCATGGGCAGGATGTTCCATCTCTCCTATGTCGCCGCGGGGGCGGGCGATGCGCTCGCGCGGCCCGTCACCTTCTGCTACAACGGCGGGCCGGGCAGCGCGTCGGTCCCCATCAACGTCGGCGGCATCGGCCCGCGCCGCGTCGCCACCGCCGGCATCTCCCATCTGGCGCAGCCGGCGGTCATGGAGGACAACCCGGCGACCCTGCTGCGCGCGAGCGACCTGGTCTTCCTCGATGCCTTGGGAACCGGGTACTCGGAGCTCGCGGAGGGCTTCGATCCCACGCAGGCCTGGGGCGTCGAGGGCGACGCCGACTCCTTCGCGCGCGCCATCGAGGCGTGGCTCACCGAGAACGGGCGGTGGGGGAGCCCCGTCTACCTGTTCGGCGAGTCCTACGGCACCGTTCGCAACGCCGTGCTCATGCGCCTGCTCGCCGAGCGCTTCATCCCGGTGACCGGCGCGGTGATGATGTCCTCGGTGTTCGACTGGGTCACGAAGATGCCCGGATCCGACCTCTCCTACCTGGGCCTGCTCCCCACCTACGCGGCGACGGCGCGATACTTCGGCCGCGCGGGGCGGGGAAGCGACGAGGAGGCGTGGTTCGACGACGCCATGGCCTTCGCGGAGCGCGCCTACGCCCCGGCCCTGCTCGCGGGCGACCGCCTGCCCGCCGCCGAGCGCGCCTCCATGGCGCGCCGTCTGTCCGAGCTCATCGGCCTTTCCCCGGAGCTCATCGAGCGGTGCCGCCTCCGTGTCGACCTCGATACGTTCAGGCGCTCCCTGCTCGCCGACGAGGGCCGCGTCCTCGGGCGCTTCGACACCCGCTTCACCTCGTACGCCCCGCTGGCGCTGCAGGGCACCGAGGTCCCCTTCGCCGGCTCCGATGCGTCCTCCGACGCGGTCGAGCCGGCGTGGAACGCGGCGTTCCGCCGCCATCTCGCCGAGATCGGTTACCGGGGAGCCCCGCGCTACCCGCTCAGCAGCTTCGCGACGATCGGGGTCGGCTGGGACCGCTCGCACATCGTCCCCGGCGCCGGCGGCATGCGGGCCGACGCCCCCAACGTCGCCTACGACCTCGCGGAGGCCCTCAGGCGCAACCCGACCGCGCGCGTGGCGGTCCTGGGAGGTCGCTACGACGCCGCGACCCCGTTCTGGAACGCCGTGCACGACGTCTCGCGCCTGTTCCTGCCCGACGCGCTCAGGGAGCGGGTGACCTTCAGGCTCTACAGCTGCGGGCACATGGCGTATGTCGACGAGCCCACGCTGGGGCTGCTCGGGCGCGACCTCGCCGCGTTCTACGGCCGCGCAGAGGCCGCCGGGCGCCCCGCTGCGACGGCGCGGGGGTGACACGGGCCGCCCTCCCTGTCGCGATGACACGGGGGCGGCCCCATCCGCCGCCGCGGCGGGCGGTGCGGAAAGCGGGTAATCGGTGATTGTGCGCGGGGCGCCCCCGGAGGCGTTCGCCAACGGCTACAATACCGAGGTTTGCACACCTGATACCGCCGCCATCGAGGGGGAGCCCATGCCCAGCATCGCCGACCAGATCGCGTCCCGACGGACGTTCGCCATCATCTCGCACCCGGACGCCGGCAAGACGACCCTCACCGAGAAGCTGCTGCTCTACACCGGCCAGCTCCAGTCGGCGGGCTCGGTCAAGGGCAAGAGCAGCTCCAAGCACGCCGTCTCCGACTGGATGGACATCGAGAAGCAGCGCGGCATCTCCGTCACCTCCTCGGTGCTCCAGTTCACCTACGGCGGCTGCTGCGTCAACATCCTCGACACCCCCGGCCACCAGGACTTCTCGGAGGACACCTACCGCACCCTCATGGCCGCCGACGCCGCGGTCATGGTCATCGACGGCGCCAAGGGCGTCGAGGCCCAGACCGTGAAGCTGTTCCGCGTCTGCGCCCTGCGCGGTATCCCCATCTTCACCTTCGTGAACAAGCTCGACCGCGAGATCCGCGACCCCTTCGAGCTCATGGAGGAGATCGAGAACGTGCTCGGGATCGGGACCTGCCCCATGAACTGGCCCATCGGCAGCGGCAGGAACTTCCGCGGCGTCTTCGACCGCGCGAGCCGGCATGTGATCGCCTTCGAGGGCGACGGGCGCGCGAACGCGTCCAAGAAGGTCGACGAGATCGAGGCCGCGCTCGGCGACCCCGCGCTCGACGAGCTGATCGGCACCGAGAACCACCGCTCGCTCATGGACGACATCGAGCTGCTCGACGGCGCGGCCGACGAGTTCGACCTCGACGCGGTGCGCGCCGGCAAGCTCTCGCCGGTGTTCTTCGGCTCCGCGCTCACCAACTTCGGCGTCGAGCCGTTCCTCAAGGACTTCCTGCGCTACGCCCCCGCGCCGGGCCCGCACACCGATGCGGACTCGGGGGAGGAGGTCGACCCGCTCACCGACGGCTTCAGCGGGTTCGTCTTCAAGATCCAGGCGAACATGGACCGCAACCACCGCGACCGCATCGCCTTCGTGCGCATCTGCTCCGGCAGGTTCGAGCGCGGCATGGACGCCTGGCACGTCCAAGGGGGCAGGAAGATCAAGCTCGCGACGGGCACCGCCATGATGGCCGACGACCGCGCGACCGTCGACGAGGCGTACGCGGGCGATATCGTGGGCCTGTTCGATCCCGGCATCTTCTCCATCGGCGACACCGTCTGCGCGGGGCGCCGGGTGCGCTACGCCGGCATCCCCACCTTCGCGCCCGAGCACTTCGCGCGCGTCAGCCAGGTGGACACCATGAAGCGCAAGCAGTTCGTGAAGGGCATGGAGGAGCTCGCCCAGGAGGGCGCGATCCAGATCTTCCGCGAGCTCGGCGCCGGCATGGAGAGCGTCATCGTCGGCGTGGTGGGCACCCTGCAGTTCGACGTCCTGGAGCAGCGCCTGAAGTCGGAGTACCGCGTCGAGGTGCGCCGCCAGCCGCTGGGCTACACCGACATCCGCTGGATCGCGGACGCCGAGTCGGTGGACGTGGCCGCCCTCGACCTCACCCGCGACACCCTGCGCGTCGAGGACATGCGGGGCGGGAAGCTCCTGCTGTTCACGAGCCCCTGGAACGTCGACTGGGCGCTCGAGCACAACGCGGGGCTGACCCTGTCCGAGTTCGGCAACGTGAGCTTCTAGGGCCGCGGTTCCCCGAGGGCCGCGGGGGGGGCGGGCGTCGCCGCAGGCTCCTCGGAGCGAGCGGCGGCATGACGCGGCCCCGCCCGGTCCGCGCCGCCGCGCACCGGGCGGGGCCGCGCCCATGGGGCGTCCCGGCTAGTCCTCCACCTCGGGGCCCTGGACGAACCATTCGAGCGTGCCGGAGCGGCCGTCCGCGTCCAGGCCGACGGTCGCCATGCCGCCCGGCTTGAGCGCGAGCTTCACGCCGGTCAGGCGCTCGACCATGCGCTCCATGAACGGGATGTGGCCCACCGCGATGAGGCAGTCCGCGTCCGTCTGGGCGAGCTGGTCGGCGAAGGCGGCCTCGTCCTGCTCCCATAGGCTGTCGACCGGGACCGTCGTGAGCCAGCCGCCGAGCGCGCGGTCGACCTCCTCGGCGGTCTGCATCGCGCGGACCGCGGGGCTCGACCACAGCGTCGCGTGGGACGAGCTGTGCGCGTCCAGAAGGTAGAACGAGCGCATGAAGCCGTCGACCGAGGAGAGCGCCGCCCGCCCCGGCCCGGTGAGCCCGCGGTCGAAGTCCGACTGGCCGGGGCCGATCGGCTCCGCCTTCCCGTGCCTGATGAGGATGAGCTTCTTGATCATGCGCGCCGCCTCTCGTCTCGGTGCCTCCGCTCCCTCGATTCTATCCAAACCCGGCGCCGCGCGCCCCCGCGAATCCCGTGCCGCCCGCGGACGGCGGCCGACCGTACATGTGGAACATCAGATATCCGCATCGGGGGTCGGGTAACGTTGTAAAATACGGAAATGACTGCTCCCACGGTGGGTGCCCCGTGCATCCGGGAAGGAGATAACCGTGACCGATACCATCCCCGGCAGCCTGAGCGTCTCCAACGACGTCATCGCCGATATCGCCGGCTACGCCGCGCTGTCCTGCTACGGTGTGGTGGGCATGGCCGAGCAGCAGCAGGGGGTCGAGTCCGTCCGCCTGCTCGCCGGCCAGCGCCTGCGCAAGGGCGTCCTCGTGTCCTCGACCGAGGAGGGCCTCTCCATCGACCTCCACATCGTGATCGAGAGCGGCGTCAACATGAAGTCCGTCTGCGAGAACCTGGCCAGCTCGGTGTCGTTCACCCTGGCCGAGATCGCCCAGATCGACCCCGCGGCCCTGAAGATCGCCATCCACATCGACGCGCTGAAGTCGCGCGGCTAGGCATCCATCGATACAACGGAGATACACCAACATGATCGCGAAAACCATCCGCACGTGCTTCCCGGTCGCGGCGAAGGCGGTCGCCGACAAGGCGGAGGACATCAACAAGCTGAACGTCTTCCCGGTCCCCGACGGCGACACGGGCACCAACATGTCCCTGACGCTGGGCTCGGTGGTCAAGGAGCTCTCCGCGCTCCCCGCCGACGCCGACATGGAGGCCGTCGCCGGCGCCATCACCCACGGCTCGCTCATGGGCGCGCGCGGCAACTCCGGCGTCATCACCTCGCAGATCCTGCGCGGGGTGGCCGAGGGGCTCGTCGGCGCGGGCAGCCCGACGTCGAGCGCCGACATCGCGCAGGCCCTGCGCCGCGCGGTGAAGGTCGCCTTCCAGGCGGTGCGCAAGCCTGTCGAGGGCACGATCCTCACCGTGCTGCGCGACATCTCGACCAAGGCGGACGAGTGCGAGAAGAAGCGCCTCACGGTGGAGGAGACGCTCGACGCGATCGTGGTGGAGGCGTACCAGTCGGTCGCCCGCACCCCCGACCTGCTCCCCGTCCTGAAGGAGAACGGCGTCGTCGACTCCGGCGCCTTCGGCTTCGCCATCTTCCTCGAGAACTTCGTCGCGGCGGCCCTGGGCCGCACCGCCCAGGTCGAGGACTTCGCCACCACCTTCGACGCCGGCTCGGCGCGCGACTCGGCCCTGGACCGCGTGAAGATCGAGGCGAACGACGACTGGGAGGGCTCGGAGTACCGCTACTGCAACGAGTTCCTGTTCCGCGCGGAGCGCCCCTTCGACGAGGAGGAGTGCCTGGAGTTCCTGGCGTCCATGGGCGACTGCGAGCTCCTCGTCGGCGCCTACCCCGACTACAAGGTCCACGTGCACTCCAACACGCCCAACCTGGTGCTCGAGCACATGCTGCGCTTCGGCCAGGTCTACGAGGTCTTCATCCACAACATGGATATGGAGTCCCACGAGCGCACCGCCAAGATCCATGCCGACGAGCAGGCCGCCGCTCCCTCCGAGCCCGCCAAGCCCATCGGCTTCGTCGCCGTCGCGGCCGGTTCGGGCCAGGCGGAGATCCTCACCTCCATGGGCGTCGACGTCATCGTGTCCGGCGGCCAGACCATGAACCCGAGCACCGCCGACCTGCTCGACGCCGTCGACCGCGTGAACGCGGAGGCCGTCATCATCCTGCCGGACAACGGCAACATCCGCATGGCCGCCGAGGCCGCCGCGAGCGCCTGCGCCGACAAGCGCGTGTTCGTGGTCCCCACCAAGACCGTGCCGCAGGCCTTCTCCGCCCTGTTCGCCGTCATGCCCGACGCCCCGGTCGAGGAGGTCGTCGAGGCCATGGCCGAGGCCGCGTCCGAGGTGCGCGACGGCGAGGTCACGACCGCCGTGCGCGACTCCCAGGCGGCCGACGGCTCGCCCATCCGCTCCGGCGACGTCATGGGCATCGTCTCGGGCTCCATAGACGTGGTCGGCTCCGACGTCAAGGACGTCACGCTCGAGTGCGTGCGCCGCATGCAGGCCGAGGAGGAGGGCGACACGCTCACCATCCTCGCCGGCTCGGACCTGTCCGACGAGGCGTTCGAGGAGATCGTCGCCGCCATCGAGGAGGACCAGCCCGACCTCGAGATCGACCCGCATCGCGGGGAGCAGCCCCTCTATCCGGTCATCTTCTCCATCGAGTAGGTTCCCGTATGGCGCACCGCATCGCCGCACCCCGCGTGTCGGCGCGTCTGTCCCGCGCAGCCGTCCTCAGCCAGGACGCCGCGCGCCTGAAATACGTGTCGGGTGCGCGCGAGGAGGCCCTGCACCGGCTCGGCATCGAGACGGTGGGGGACCTCCTTCTCCATATCCCGCGCAGCTACCTCGACTTCTCGCACGCCTCGAGCATCGAGGCGGCGCGCATCGGGGAGGTCGCCACGGTGGTCGCGACCGTCGACCGCGTGAGCGAGAAGCACCCCCGCCCGCGCCTCTCCGTGACCGAGGTCTACCTCGTCGACGAGACGGGCGTCATGCAGGCCGCCTTCTTCAAGCAGCCCTGGATCGCCCGGGACCTCCATCCCGGCGACCGCATCGCCGTCATGGGCAAGGTCGAGTTCGCCTACGGGTTCAAGCAGATGAGCGGCCCCCAGTACGAGCGGCTCGACGCGGGCGCGTCCACCGGGACCATCCTGCCGGTCCATCCGGTGACCGAGGGCGTCAGCCGCGCCTGGATGCGCAGGATCGTCTCGGGGGCCCTCGAGGCCGCCTCGACCTTCCCCGACCCGGTCCCGGCGCGCCTGCGCGCCGAGCGCGGGCTCATGAGCCTGTCGCGGGCGCTGCGCGCGATCCACTTCCCCTCGTCGATGGGGGAGCGCGACCTTGCGCGCCGCCGCCTCTCCTACGACGAGGTGCTGCTGCTCCAGCTCGCCCTCCGCCTGCGCGACGACGCGACCCTCTCGGGCGTCGAGCCGATCGGCCACACCCCGGGGGCCCGGGTCGAGCGGCTCGGCGGGGCGCTGCCGTTCGGGCTCACCGACGAGCAGCGGACGGCGGTCGATGAGATCCTGGCCGACATGTCCGATCCCGGGCGCGTCATGAACCGCCTGCTTCTGGGCGATGTCGGGACCGGCAAGACCGCCGTGGCCCTCTTCGCGCTCGCCGCCGCGGCCGACTCGGGGCGCCAGGCGTGCGTCATGGCCCCGACCGGCGTGCTCGCGGGCCAGTACGCGACCTCCTGCATGCCCCTGCTCGAGCGCGCGCAGGTGAGCTCGGCCCTGCTCACGGGGGCGACCCCCGCCCCGGAGCGCGCGGACATCCTCGCGCGCCTCGCGGCGGGCGAGCTGGACGTGCTCTTCGGCACGCATACGGTCCTCTCGGACGACGTCGTGTTCCGCAGCCTCTCGCTGGCCGTCATCGACGAGCAGCATCGCTTCGGCGTCGGCCAGCGCAGCGCCCTGAGGGCCAAGGGGCCCGGTGCCGACCTGCTCGTCATGAGCGCGACCCCCATCCCGCGCACGCTCGCGCTGTCGGTGTACGGGGACCTGGACACGAGCATCATCAGGCACCGACCCCACCCGGGCGCGGGGGTCGAGACGCGCGTCCTCGACGACGCGAGCCGCGACATCGCCTACGGCGCGATCCGGGAGGCGCTCGAGGCCGGGCAGCAGGCCTATGTCATCTGCCCCCTCGTCGCGGAGCGCGACGAGGCCGACGAGCTCGAGGACGTCCCGGGCATCGAGCGCGACGAGGAGGGCCGCGCCGTCCAGCGCGCCCCGCTCCATGCGGCCGAGACCGAGGCCGAGCGCCTGCGCCGCGTGTTCGCGGGCTACGAGGTCGGCCTGCTCCATGGGCGCATGCCGGCACGGGAGAAGGAGGAGGCCATCGAGCGGTTCCGCGACGGCGCCGTGCAGGTGCTCGTCTCCACCACGGTGGTCGAGGTCGGGGTCGACGTGCCCAACGCCACGGTCATGCTCATCGAGAACGGCGAGCGCTTCGGCCTGGCGACCCTGCACCAGCTGCGGGGGCGCGTGGGCCGCGGCGAGCTCGCGGGCCGCTGTTTCGTGGTGGCGGAGGGGGCGCGCGGACGGCGCGGTTCGCCCGCGCTGGACCGTCTGCGCGCGCTGGAGCGGACCGCGGACGGCTTCGAGCTGGCGAGGATGGACCTGAGGCTGCGCCACGAGGGCGAGATCCTGGGGTACCGCCAGCACGGGGGCGTCACGCTGCGCTTCGTCGACCTCGATGCGGACGCCGACCTCATCGAGGCCGCGCATGCCGACGCCGTCGAGCTTCTGCGCTACGCGCGCACCCTTTCGAGTACGGCCACCGCACCGCTGCGGTGCGCCGTCGCGGACCGGTACGGAGATGTGTTCAAGGAGGTCAGCGGAGGATGAGGATCGTCGCGGGGGAGTGGCGCGGAAGAAGGATCGAGGAGCCGCGGGGGCGCGAGGTGACGAGGCCGACCACCGACCGCGTCCGCGAGGCGTGCGCCTCCATGGTCGAGGCGGCGCTCCCGACGGGGATCGAGGGCGCGCGCGTGCTCGACGCATTCGCGGGGTCCGGCGCCCTGGGGCTGGAGATGCTCTCGCGCGGCGCCGCCTTCGCCGCGTTCTTCGACATCGACCGCCAGGCGGCGGCGCTGGTGGGCCGCAACCTCGCCGGGGTGCGGTGCGCGCGCGAGCGCTACCGGGTCACCTGCGGGGACGTGCTCGCCTACGCGGAGCGCGGGAGGATCGCCGGCGGCCCCTTCGACCTCGTGGCCATCGACGCCCCCTACGCCCTGGGCGCCGAGCCCGCCGAGCGGCTGCTTCGCGCCCTGCGCTCCGCCGGCGCGATCCTCCCCGGCGCGCTCGCCCTCGTGGAGCACGCCGCCGGCGACGCCGGGGCGCGCCCCGACGGCTTCGAGGTCCTCCGCGAGAAGCGCTACGGCATCACCGCGGTGGACCTGCTGCGCCTGACCTGAGCGCTCCGGCCCCGCCATGGTACGGCGACCCTTGCCCCGCCCGCCGCGCTGCGCCACAATGATGCGGTCGCAACGGGGCTGCAAAAGGAGGATCCGACCATGATCTGCACCATCGAGCACGCGCTCGTGCCCGGCACCTTCGACCCGATCACCTACGGGCACATCGACGTGGTGCGCAGGGCGCGCCGCCTGTTCCCGCGCGTGACGGTCGCCGTCGCCGAGTCCATCGGCAAGAACGGCTCCGGTCCGGTGTTCAGCCTCGATGAGCGCGTGGCGCTCGCCCGGGAGGCGCTTGCGGGAACCCCGGGCGTGGAGGTCGAGCCGTTCTGCGGCCTGCTCGTCGACTTCGCGCACCAGCTGGGGGCGGGCGCGGTCGTGAAGGGCCTGCGCGCGATGACGGACTTCGAGTACGAGCTCCAGCAGGCCGACCTCAACTACCGCCTGGACTCCGAGCTCGAATCCATCTTCGTCATGAGCGCGCCCCAGTACGGCTACATATCCTCCTCGGTGGTCCGCCAGATCTCCTCGTTCGGCGGGGACGTCTCGGCCCTCGTCCCTCCCAATGTGGTTGAGGCCCTGCGCGCCCGCTTCTCATAAGATGCACACGGCCGCGCCCGCGAAATCGGGCGCGCTCGGGCCTGTGATACTATTAGCTCTTGAACACAGCCGACGGAAGGAGACTTGATGGCTGGCGACAACTTTCCCGGCGAGAGGATCGAAAGCCTTGTCGATGAGCTGTGGGCTATCATCGAGGAAGCCAAGCCTCCCTTCGGCAAATCCCAGTTCAAGATGATCGAGACCGAGGCGGTCCTGAACATCCTCGATGAGATCCGCATGAGCTATCCCGAGGAGTGGCAGAAGTCCCGCCGCATCCTGAAGGAGCGCGACGAGCTGCTCGCGAGCGCCTCGGCCCAGGCCGACTCGATCATCGCCGACGCCCAGCAGCAGGCCCTCACCATCGCCGGCGAGCAGGAGATCGTCCGCCTCGCCCAGAGCCAGGCCGACGAGATCCGCGAGCGCGCCCAGCAGTACGAGCGCGAGACCCGCTACGCCGCCGAGGATTACGCGGAGCAGGTCTTCACGCACCTCGAGGAGAACCTCAAATCGCTGACCTCCACCGTCGCCCGCTGCCGCCAGCAGCTCAACGAGGGCGCCAACGGCCAGGGCGGTTCGTGGTGATGGACGCGCTCGACCCCATCGTCGTCGAGCTCGGGGAGCGGCTCGAGAACCCGGGCGACTCGCTGCCCGTCTCCGGACGGATAGAGATCGGCTCGTACAGCACCGGGGAGAAGGAGCTCGCCCTGCCCGACGGCGTCTCCTACGACGTGGTCCTCACCCATGCCGGCGACGGCATCCTCGCCACGGGGATCGTCCGCGCGCATGCGCAGGCGTCCTGCGACCGCTGCCTGGAGCCCGCGGACGTGGACATCGCCGGCGAGATCGAGGAGTACTTCCTGTTCCAGGAGCCCGAGGACGCGGATGCCTACGAGGACGGCTTCGAGCTTGTGGGACCCGACCGCACGGTCGACCTCTCCGGCCCCATCTGGGACGCCATGGTGATGGACACCCCGTTCGTGATCCTGTGCCGCCCGGATTGCGCGGGGCTGTGCCCCACCTGCGGCGCGAACCTCAACGAGGGCCCCTGCGGCTGCGCCGAGCGCGCGGAGCGGGAGCGCCTGGAGGGCGACGACAACCCCTTCGCGGTCCTGCGCGGGCTCGATCTGGGCGAGTAGGGCGGAAGCGCCCCGCCCCGGGAGGGTCCGTGCGTGCATAACCTATGGTCGCGGCATGTGGAGAAGAAAAACATCTGTACAGGCCGGGATTCTATGATAGTATCGCTACTTGCGCGTAATCGTGCCAGGACATAGCAATAAAGGAAGGTCATCATGCCAGTACCTAAGCAAAAGAAGGGCCGCGGAGCCACCCACACCCGTCGTTCCGCCAACATGAAGATTGACGCCCCCTCCCGCTCCGTCTGCCCTCGCTGCGGCGCCGTCAAGCTTCCCCATCACGTCTGCCCCAACTGCGGCTATTATAAGGACCGTGAGGTCATCGTCACCGAGTAGCTCGGTGCCGTGACACCCGGTCGCGCAGTCGCCTCGGGCGGCGTGAGCGAATTGGAACCGTATGGCCGGCTCACCCGAGTCGGCCATTTGCGTATAGGAGGGGATCGTCCCATGAACAAGGTCTGCATCGCGGTCGACGTGATGGGCGGCGACGAGGAGCCGCAGGTCGTCCTCGACGGGATCGACGCCGCACTCGCCGCCGACGGGGACCTCGAGGTCCTCGCGGTCGGCCCCGCCGACCTCGTCGAGCCCTTCGCCGAGCGGCGCGAGCGCGTCCGCGCGCTCGTCGCGCCCGACGTCATCACCATGGAGGACGACCCGCTCGAGGCCGTCATGCGCAAGCGCAAGTCCTCCATCGTGCTCGCCTGCCGCGCGGTCAAGAAGGGGGAGGCGTCCGGCTTCTTCTCCGCCGGGGCCACCGGCGCCATGACCGCCGCCGCGACCGCCTACGTGACCCCCTTCAAGTACCTGAACGCCGAGGGCGAGAAGCGCCCCATCCGCCCCTGCATCGTGAGCGCCATGCCCAACCGCCGCGGCGGCCACACGGTCTTCTGCGACCTGGGGGCCAACCCCGACGTCGAGCCCGAGGACATGGTCCGCTTCGCCCAGATGGGCGCCACCTACGCGCACGTCGTCTGCGGTATCGACGCGCCGCGCGTGGGCCTGCTGTCCAACGGGTCGGAGGACACCAAGGGGTCGCATTTCACCAAGGCGTGCTTCCCGCTCATGCGCGAGCAGGTCCCCGGTTTCGCGGGCAACTGCGAGGGCGGCGACCTCACCTCCGGCGACTTCGACGTCGTGGTGTGCGACGGCTTCGCGGGCAACGTGGCGCTCAAGGCCACGGAGGGGGCCGCGAAGCTCATCCTGCACGAGCTCAAGGACACGCTGCTGTCCTCCGCCAAGGGCAAGCTCGCCGCCCTGCTCGTCAAAGACGACCTCAAGGCCATCCAGGCCAAGCTCTCCGGTGACTCCTACGGCGGCGCGGTGCTCCTCGGCCTGCGCGGCGTGGTGCTCATCGGCCACGGCGCGACGAGCGTCGACGCCGTGAAGAACGGGACGCTCGCCGCCGCCCGCGCCGTGCGCGACGGGCTCGTGGACAAGCTCGCCGACTCCATGGAGGGCATCGTCCGCTGATCCCGCGGCGCGGCGCGCCCGCACGGCGCGCGGGGTGTCCGCTCGCGCGTGGCGCGCATGCGCGCAAGCGGGTAGAATCCCATCTGGGCCACGATACGGCCGGCGACCGCCGGCCACCGCGAAAGGAGCAAGCTCATGGAGCGCGCAGAGATCCTCGCCAAGATCGCAGACATCGCCGCCGACGTCCTCGGCGTCGACATGGACGGCATCACCGAGGCGACCACCTTCGACGACCTCGAGGCCGATTCGCTCGACCGGCTCCAGCTCGTCACCGCCATGGAGGACGAGTTCGACATCGAGTTCGCCGAGGAGAGCCTCGCGTCGATCGCATCGGTGTCCGACGCCATCGACGCGGTCGAGAAGGCGCTGGAGGGTTAGCGCGTGTCCCTGTCCGATAAGCTCGCGCGCGCCGAGCAGATCTGCGGTCACGAGTTCTCCGACCGCGTCCTGCTCCGGTCCGCGCTCACCCATCCCTCGGCCGTCGAGGGGGAGCCCGTCGACGCCTCCTACGAGCGGCTCGAGTTCCTGGGCGACTCCATCCTGGGCGCCGTGGTCGCCGACTCCCTGTACCGCAGCTACCCGACGTTCGACGAGGGCAAGCTCACGCGGCTCAAGGTCTCGCTCGTCAGCGGCATGACCCTGTCCGACGTCGGCCGGGAGCTGGGCATCGACGCCTGCATCGTCTTCGGCTCGTCCGAGATGGGCACCGGCGCCCGCGGCATGCACTCCGCGCTGGAGAACGTCTACGAGGCCCTCGTGGGCGCGCTCTACCTCGACGGCGGATGGGACGCCGCCGCCGCGTTCATCGCGCGCACCCTGAAGCCGCACCTCGCCACCGAGCGCGCCGAGCACCCCACCAACCCCAAGTCGTTTCTGCAGGAGTGCGTGCAGCGCGACCGCATGGAGGCCCCCGCCTACAAGCTCGTGGACAGCTCGGGCCCCGCGCACGAGCCCACCTTCACGGCCGTCGCCATCGTCGACGGGGTGCGCCGCGGGCGCGGTACGGGCTCGTCCAAGAAGGAGGCGGAGGCCGCGGCGGCGCTCGACGCGCTGGAGCGCATGGGGTACACGCACAACGGCGTCATCCTCAAGCGCAAGCTGGGTTAGCGAGGCATCCGGTGTATCTCAAGTCGCTCACCCTGAAGGGGTTCAAATCCTTCGCCGACCGCGCTCAGATGTCCTTCGAGCCCGGGCTCACCGTCATCGTGGGGCCCAACGGCTCGGGTAAATCGAATATCTCCGACGCCATCCTGTGGGTCCTGGGGGAGCAGAGCGCCAAGCAGCTGCGCGGCCAGGCCATGGAGGACGTCATCTTCTCCGGTTCCTCCGCCCGCCAGCCGGTCGGCGTCGCCGAGGTCACGCTCGTGCTCGACAACTCGGACCATGTCCTGCCCGTGGACTTCGAGGAGGTCGCCGTCACCCGGCGCATGTACCGATCGGGGGAGAGCGAGTACCTGATCAACTCGAGCCCCTGCCGCCTCATGGACATCCAGGACATCCTGCACGACTCCGGCCTCGGCAAGGACACGCACTCCATCATCTCCCAGGGCAAGCTCGACTCGATCCTCCAGAGCCGGCCCGAGGAGCGCCGCAGCCTCATCGAGGAAGCCGCCGGCATCTCCAAGCACAAGCGCCGCCGGGAGCGCGCGGCCCGCAAGATCGCCTCCATGGACGAGCACCTGACGCGCGCTCGCGACATCAACCGCGAGATCAGGCGGCAGCTGAAGCCCCTCGAGCGCCAGGTCGACCGCGCGCGCAAGCACCGCGAGCTCACCGCGCGCGCCCGCGAGCTCACCCAGATCCTCGCCGTCGACGAGCTGCGCGGCCTCCAGGCCGCCTGGACCGACCTGGAGGGCCGGGCCAAGGAGGGCGACGCCGCCCTCGAGCTCGCCCGCTACCGGCTCGGCGAGAAGCGGCGCGAGCTCGAGAAGCTGCAGGTGATGCTCGAGGAGAAGGGGCTGTTCGTCGGCGACCTGGGCGAGCAGCGCCGCCATATGCAGGACGTCGTCGGCCGCATCGGCAGCGACATGCGCCTGCTCGAGGAGAAGGGGCGCAACATGGTCGCGCGCCTCTCCGAGATGCGCGGCACCCTCTCGGGCTCCGAGCATCAGCGCCGCCGCGCCGCCGCCGAGCTCGAGGACGTCAACCGCCAGCTCGACGAGGTGCGCGCCGCCGCCGAGGTCGCCCGCGCCGACGTGGCCGCCCTCGGCCCCGCGGCCGATGAGCTGCACGCGCGCCGCGTGGAGCTCGACGACACCATCTCCGAGCTCACGCGCGAGCGCCGGGAGGCCCAGCGCCGCGCCGACGACGCCGCGCTCGAGTACGTCAAGGCCAAGGAGGCCGTATCCAACGCCGAGGTCGAGGACTCGATGTACGCCTCGCGCCTCGAGCAGATCGAGGACCAGGCGGCCGAGGTGCGCGCGTCCCTCGAGAGCCGCCGCGGCCGCGCCGAGGAGCTCGAGGCCGAGCTCGCCGACGCGCGCGACCGCCGCGAGGAGGCCCGCGAGTCGATCGCCGCGGCGCAGTCCGCCCTCGACGACCGGCGCGCGCGGGAATCCGACGCCCGCCGCCGCCATTCGGAGGCCACCTCCGAGCTCGCCGGCCTGCGCAGGCTCGACGAGCGCATGGCTGGCGCCTCCGAGCTCGTGTCGTCGGTCGCCCGCGGCCTCGCCGACGCGGTGCTCGCGCGCGCGGGCGACCTCATCGAGGCCCCGCGCGAGCTCGAGGGCCTCGTTGAGGGCCTGCTCTCGTCCGATATCGACGCCCTCGTCCTCGAGGGCCGCGACGACGTCGCCCGTGCCGGGCGCGCGGCCCTCGGCGAGCGCGGGGCCGGCGGCGAGGTGGCCCTCGTGCCCCGGGACGCCCCGCTCGCCGACCAGCCCGGGGACCTCCCCGGGTACCGGCTGGTCGAGCGCCTGCGCGTCCGCGAGGGGTACGGCGCCGCGGTCGCGGCGCTGCTCGGCTGCTACCGCGTGGTCGACACGCTCGAGGAGGCCCTCGACGCCCCGGCGGTCCCCGGGACGGTCTACGTCACGCCCGAGGGCGCCCGCGTCGCCGCCGGGTCGGTCCGCGTCGGCGCCGCCGGCGACGCCGCGGCGGGCGCGCTGGAGCGCAAGCGCCAGATCCGCGAGCTCGAGGAGGCCGAGCCCGAGCTCGCCGCCGTGCTCGCGCACGCCTCCGAGCTCGTCACCGAGGCCACCGCGGCGCTCGCGCAGGCGCGTTCCGCGGACGGGGACGTCGCGGGCGAGATCGCGCGCCTCGAGGGCGAGCGGCGCTCCCTGCTGGCGGAGATCGGCCGACTCGAGCAGGGGCTCTCGCAGTCCCTCGCGGAGCAGGCGCAGATCGAGCGCCGGCGCGCCCAGGCTGCCGCGGCCGTCGAGGAGGTGCGGCCGCGCCTCGAGCAGCTGGCCGCCGAGCGCGACGGGGCGCGGGTCCGCGCCGAGGAGCTGTCCCGCCGCATCGAGGACGCGTCCGACGACATCGAGCGCCTCCGGAGGGAGGACTCCGAGGCCTCCGGCAAGCTCGCCGACGCCAAGGTCCGCGCCGCCCAGGCGGCGGAGCGCCAGCGCAGCCTCGAGGCGCGCGCCCCCGAGCTCGCCCGGCGGCTCGAGGGGATCGACCGCCGCATCCGCGCGACGCGGCAGGCCTCCCGCTCGCTCGAGGTCCTGCGCCTGCGCGTCGACCCGCTCCACGACCGCTACCTCGCCCTCTCCGAGCGCGCCATGGACTGGGCCGCGCGCCTGCGCGACCAGGCCTCGATCGAGGAGGCGGACTCCGCGTCGCTCAAGAAGACCATCGCGGCCGCCCGCGCCGAGGTCGACGCCGCCAAGGCCGAGGTCGACGCCGCCACGGCCGCCCTCTCCGACCTGAAGGTCGAGCGCGGCCGCCTGGAGGTCCAAGTCGAGAACGCGATCGGCGCCATCACGGCGGACGGGACCACGGTGCTCGAGGAGGCGCTCGCCCTTCCCGCCCCCGACGACCGCGCCGCGGCGGAGCGCGAGCTCGCCGACCTCGCGCGGCAGATCAACAACCTGGGGCCCGTCAACCAGGTCGCCTTCGAGGAGTACGAGCGGCTGCGCACGCGCGCCGACTACATCGCCGCGCAGCTCTCCGACCTCGAGGCGGCCCGCTCGGCGCTCACCAAGATCACCGCCGCCATCGACCGCAAGATGCGCCGGCAGTTCCTCGCCACCTTCGAGAAGGTGGACGCGAACTTCCGCGAGGTCTTCGGCATGCTCTTCCCCGGCGGCCAGGCGCACCTGGAGATGACCGATCCCGAGCACCCCTCGGAGACCGGCATCGAGGTCGTGGCGCAGCCGCGCGGCAAGCGCATCGCCAAGATGACCCTCATGAGCGGCGGCGAGAAGAGCCTGACGGCGCTCGCGCTGCTGTTCGCGGTCTACCGCACGCGCACCGTCCCGTTCTACGTGCTCGACGAGGTCGAGGCGGCCCTCGATGACTCCAACCTCGGCAAGCTCATCGGCGCCATCGACTACCTGCGCCGAACCACCCAGCTGATCGTCATCTCCCACCAGCGCCGCACCATGGAGGACGCCGACGTCCTCTACGGGGTCTCCATGCAGGCCGACGGCGTCTCCCGCGTCGTGAGCCAGCGGCTCGATCGCGCAACAGGAAAGGTCGTGAACAACTAATGGGTCTATTCGACAGTCTCTCCCGCGGTCTCAAGCGCAGCCGCGAGGCCCTGAACGAGATCTTCTACTTCGGCGGCGAGGTCGACGAGAGCTTCTGGGAGGATCTCGAGGACACCCTCGTCATGGGCGACATGGGCGCCGATATCGCGATGTCGGTCAGCGACGACCTGCGCGACCTCGCGGCGAAGAACAACCTCAAGACCGCGCGGCAGCTCCGCGAGGCGCTCGCCGAGCGGCTCGAGGAGACCTTCACCGCCCCGTCGGCCGACCCCTTTTCGGAAACCCCCTCCGTCGTCCTGTTCGTGGGGATCAACGGCGCGGGCAAGACGACCACGGTCGGCAAGATCGCCAGCGCCGCCGCGCGCGAGGGGAAGCGCTGCGTTATCGGCAGCGCCGACACCTTCCGCGCCGCCGCCATCGAGCAGCTCGACGTCTGGGGCGAGCGCGCCGGGGTGCCCGTGGTCAAGCGCGAGCGCGGCGCGGACCCCGCGAGCGTGTGCTACGACGTGCTCGACGTCGCCGACCGCGAGGGAACCGACCTCGTCCTCATCGACACCGCGGGGCGCCTGCACACCTCCGCCGACCTCATGCGCGAGCTCGCCAAGGTCGTGAACGTGACCCGCAAGCGCGCGTCGAAGTGCGCGGGCGGCCCCATGCCTGTCCACGTGGTCCTCGTCATCGACGCCGCCACGGGCCAGAACGGGCTCAACCAGGCCATCGAGTTCAACGAGGCGCTGGGGCTCGACGGCGTCATCATGACCAAGCTCGACGGCACCGCGAAGGGCGGCATCGCCATGGCGGTCGCCTCGCGCCTCAAGCTTCCGATCCTGCGCATCGGCGTGGGCGAGCAGGTCGAGGACCTGCAGCGGTTCGACGCCCGCGCCTTCTGCCGGGCGCTCGTCGGCTGCGACGACTGACGGGGCGCCCCGTGGCCCCGTCCCCGGAGGCCCGTGCGGCCGCCCCGCAGGCCTGTCCGGGGCCGCGGCCGCACCGGCCGCAACGACGCGCGCGGATGCGCCGATAGATACCGAAAGGGGAGACTCCCGTGTTCAACTCGCTTTCCGACCGCCTGAACGACACCTTCGACCGCCTGCGCGGCAAGGGCAAGCTCACCGAGGCCGACATCACGAGCGCCATGCGCGACATCCGCATGGCCCTGCTCGAGGCCGACGTCAACTTCAAGGTCGTCAAGGACTTCGTGGCAAGCACCAAGGAGCGCTGCCTGACCTCCGAGGTCATGGACTCGCTCACCCCGGCGCAGAACGTCGTGAAGATCGTGCTCGACGAGCTCACCGAGCTGCTCGGCTCGACCGAGAGCAAGCTCGTGTTCTCGAGCCGCATCCCCAACGTGATCATGCTCGTGGGCCTGCAGGGTTCGGGTAAGACCACGGCCGCGGTTAAGCTCGCCTACCTGCTGAAGAAGCAGGGGAGGAGCCCGCTGCTCGCCGCCTGCGACGTGTACCGCCCCGCCGCCGCCGACCAGCTCGCCACGCTCGGCGGCGAGATCGGCGTGCCGGTGTTCCGCGGCGACGGCGCCCACCCCGTCGAGATCGCCCAGGGGGCCGTCCGCGAGGCCGTCGACCGCCTGCGCGACGTGGTGATCGTCGACACCGCCGGCCGCCTGCAGATCGACGAGCAGATGATGCAGGAGGCCGTCGACATCAAGCGCGCGGTCAAGCCCGACCAGGTCCTCATGGTGGTCGACGCCATGACCGGCCAGGATATCGTCAACGTGGTCTCGACCTTCGCCGAGCGCACCGACTTCGACGGCGTCATCATCTCCAAGCTCGACGGCGACGCCCGCGGCGGCGGGGCGCTGTCCGTGCGCGCCGTGACCGGCAAGCCGATCAAGTTCGTCTCGGTGGGCGAGAAGCCCGACTCGCTCGAGCCCTTCCACCCCGACCGCATGGCCAAGCGCATCCTCGGCATGGGCGACGTGGTGGGCATCATCGAGAAGGCCCAGGAGATGGCCGACGCCGAGCAGGCGGAGGCGGCCGAGCGCATGCTGCGCGAGGGCTTCACGATGAACGACATGCTCGAGCAGATGCGCGCCGTCAAGAAGATGGGCGGCATGAAGTCGATCCTCGGCATGCTCCCCGGCGGGCAGAAGATGCTCAACCAGATGGGCGGCAACCTGGACGAGTCGATCTTCGCCAAGAACGAGGCGATGATCATGTCGATGACGGCGGAGGAGCGGGTGAAGCCCTCCATCATCAACGGCCAGCGCCGCGCCCGCATCGCCCGCGGGTCCGGTACCACGCCCGCGGACGTCAACCAGCTCATGAAGCAGTGGGGCGAGATGAACAAGATGATGGGCCGCATGCGCGCCATGGCCGAGCAGGCGGGCGGCGGCAAGAAGGGCAAGAAGGGCAAGCGCGGCAAGAAGATGCGCATGCCCGGCATCCCCGGCATGGGATCCATGGGCGCCAACCCCTTCGGCGGGGCGAACCCCTTCGGCGGCTCCGGCGGCGGCTCCGAGATGGACATGCTCCGCGAGATGGAGCGCCAGATGCGTCGCAAGTAGCCCTTGTCGCGAGGGGCGGCTCAGCCCGCGGGCCCTCGCCCGCGGCCGTCCGGTCGCTGATTTATGGTGGAATCCGCGGCCCCCGTCCGGCCTGCCGTACAATGGTGTGCCGTGGACCGTTTCGAGAGGGAGCGCGCATGAGCAAAGCCGACGAGCTGTTCGTCTCCATGTGCCAGGGCATCCTGGACCATGGCACCACCACGGAAGGCGAGCGCGTCCGCCCGCACTGGGAGGACGGCACCCCCGCCTACACCATCAAGTCGTTCGGGGTCACCAACCGGTACGACCTGCGCGAGGAGTTCCCCGCGCTCACCCTGCGCCGCACGGCGCTCAAGTCCTCGATGGACGAGATCCTGTGGATCTACCAGCGCAAGTCCAACAACATCCACGACCTCAACTCACATATCTGGGACGAGTGGGCCGACGAGACGGGCTCGATCGGGAAGGCGTACGGCTACCAGATCGCCCAGAAGTCGCATTACCCCGAGGGCGATTTCGACCAAATGGACCGCGTCCTGTACGACCTCGCCCACACGCCGTATTCCCGGCGCATCATGACGAACATGTACACCTTCGCGGACCTCTCCGAGATGAACCTGTACCCGTGCGCCTACAGCGTCACCTACAACGTGACGCGCGAGCCGGGTTGCGACAAGCCGGTCCTGAACATGGTGCTCATGCAGCGCAGCCAGGACATCCTCGCCGCCAACAACTGGAACGTGTGCCAGTACGCGATCCTGCTCATGATGGTGGCGCAGGTCTCGGGCATGGTCGCCGGCGAGCTGCTCCACGTGATCGTCGACGCGCACATCTACGACCGTCACGTGGACATCGTCCGCGAGCTCATCTCCCGGCCCCAGTACCCGGCCCCGCGCGTGCGCCTGAACCCCGAGGTGACCGATTTCTACGCCTTCACCACCGACGACCTCATCGTCGAGGGCTACGAGCACGGACCCCAGATCAGGAACATCCCCATCGCCGTCTAGCGCGCCTCCGGCGCCTCGCCGGCCGGCGACCCGTATCCGCAAACCACCGAAGGAGCATCCCATGACCTGCAAGCTATCTGCCATCGTCGCGGTGAGCGACGACTGGGGCATCGGGTACGAGGGAGGCATGATCGTCTCCAACCGCGCGGATATGCGCCATTTCGTCGAGCTCACGACCGGCCACCCCGTCATCATGGGGCGCAGGACCCTCGAGAGCCTCCCCGGCGGCCGGCCTCTCAAGAACCGCAGGAACATCGTGCTCACGCGCGACGAGGGGTTCTCGTGCGAGGGCGCCGAGGTCGTGCGCTCCGTCGAGGAGGTGCTCGACGCCGTGGCGGGCGAGCCCGAGGCCTGGGTCATCGGCGGCGAGCAGGTCTACCGCGCCTTCCTGCCGCACTGCGCCCGCGCCGTCGTGACCAAGAACCACTGCCTCCGCCTGGCGGACACCTATTTCCCGAACCTCGACGAGGACGACGGCTGGGAGGTCGCGTCCGAATCCGATACCGCGCGCATCGCGGCTGACGAGGAGGACCACGGGATCGAGTACCGCTTCGTCACCTACCGCCGCGCCGGCACCGGCGACGGCGCCGAGGAGGCTGCGGCCGCCGAGGAGCCCGTCGAGGTCCCGCACGTGCGCACGATGATCATGTACCGCTCCCTCCACCATGGCAACACGCGCAAGGTGGTCGAGGCCATAGCCGCCGCCTTCCCCGAAGACGTCGACACCGTCGATGTCGCCACCCTGGGCAAGGGCGAGAAGGTCGACCTGTCCGGCTACCACCTCGTCGGCGTCGCCAGCGGCATCTACCACGGGGAGATCGACCGCGACCTCGCCCGCGTGCTGCAGGCGTCCCTGCGCGACGGGGACTTCGTCTTCAGCCTGCTCACCTACGGCGGCGCGAGCAAGTGGTACGGCAAGGACGTGGACGGCATCTGCCGCGCCACCCGGGCGAACTTCCTGGCGGGGCACGGGTGCCCGGGTTTCGACACCTGGGGCCCCTTCAAGCTCATGGGCGGCATGAACAAGGGCCGGCCCAACGACGAGGACGTCGCCGACATGGTGTCGTGGTACCGCAGGCTCGTCGCGGATTACGGCGACCCGCTCATCGCCGAGTACGGCAAGCGCGCCGCGCGCGACGCCTGGAACGCCGCGCACCCGGACCCGACGATCGTCGACAAGCTCAAGAACACCGGGCGTCACCTGCTCGGACGCAAGCGGAACTAGGAGGGCGCCATGGCGTTCAAGATGATCCACACCGAGATCCACGTGCTCGACCTCGACCGCTCCCTCGCGTTCTACGAGGAGGCGCTCGGCCTCTCCGTGCAGCGCGAGGTCGCCCCGGAGGACGGCTCCTGGAAGATCGTGTTCCTCGGCAACGGGGAGGCGGGCCACCAGCTCGAGCTCACCTGGAACGACGGGCGCACGGAGCCCTACGACATGGGCACGCGCGACATCCACCTCGCCTTCGAGACCCCGGACATCGAGGCCGCCCACGAGCTCCACGAGCGCATGGGCTGCATCGTGCACGAGAACCCCAAGATGGGCATCTACTTCATCGCCGACCCGGACGGGTTCTGGCTCGAGATCGTGCCGCGCAGGTAGGGGAGCCGATGGGGAATCGACCGCAGGTCATCCGGATCGGCGACCTGTCCGATGCGCGGCTGGACGCCTACACGCGCCTCACGGAGCGCGAGCTGAGATCGGTCCTCGAGCCCGAGCGCGGCATCTTCATCGCCGAGAGCGCCAAGGTGATCGAGCGCGCCGTGGAGGCCGGGCTCGCACCGGTGAGCTTCCTTTTGGGGGAGCGCTGGCTCGACCAGCTCACGCCGCTGCTCGAACGCGTCGTCGCGGAGCGCGCGGGGGAGGACGTCCCCGTCTTCGTCGCGCCCATGGAGCTCATGGAGCGGCTGACGGGCTTCACGGTGACGCGCGGCGCGCTCGCGGCGTTTCGCCGTCCGCCCATGCCCGAGGCCGGAGCGTTCCTGAAGCGTCTCGTGGAGCGCGCCGGCGACCGCCCGGTGCGCGTCTGCGTGCTCGAGGGCATCGTCGACCACACCAACGTCGGGGCGATCTTCCGCAGCGCCGCGGCCCTGAACGTCGACGGCGTGCTGGTGAGCCCCACGTGCTGCGACCCGCTGTACCGCCGCGCGGTCCGCGTGAGCATGGGCACGGTGTTCCAGGTCCCCTGGTGCCGTATCGGCAGCGACGCGCGCCATTGGCCCGCAGACGGACTCGCCACCCTGCGCGACGAGGGGTTCACGAGCATCGCGATGGCCCTGTCCGACGACTCCGTATCGCTCGACGACCCGAGCCTTCATCGGATCGGGCGCATGGCGATCTTCATGGGAACCGAGGGCTCCGGTCTTGCGGCGTCGACCATCGAGGGCGCCGACGTATGCGTCCGCATCCCCATGGCGAACGGCGTCGACTCGCTGAACGTCGCGGCCGCGAGCGCGGTCGCCTTCTGGCAGCTCTGCCCCCATGCGGACAACGGGTATCACTACCGGCCCGGCATGTTCGCCTGACGCGCCACGTCGCGGGGAGGCTCCCCGCGACGCCGGAGCCCCGCTCGGCCCCTCATCTGACGGTGCGGCCTTTGTTCACATGGTGGGAAGGGAGGCCGTCCCACCGGCGCCATCGCTCAGACGACGCCGCCGCTGAGCCGGGTGGCGCGGTCCTCGGCATGGCGCAGCCAATGGCCCCAATGATGGTAGGCCACGAACAGCGCCGCCGTGAGGATCCAGGTCACCGGGTAGACCATGAGCATCGTCTCGATGGCATGGTGCGCGGGCACCACCGCGAGCAGCCAGATCACGCGGAACACCACCGTGCCCAGGATCGTGAGCAGCATCGGGCGCAGACTCTCGCCCGACCCGCGGATGGCCCCCGAGGTGTTGTCGACGATGGAGTAGAACGCGTAGAACGGCGCGATGAAGTGGATCATGAGGGTCGTGTACCCGGTGACCGCGGGATCGTCGATGAACAGGCGGGACAGCGGCTCCACGAAGACCACGAGCAGGGCGGACATCGACCCGATGACCGCGACGGTGATGACGAGCGACGTATGGTATCCGCGGCGCATGCGCTCGTAGTTCCGGGCGCCGAAGTTCTGCGCGGCGAAGGTGGTCATCGAGACGCCGAGGGCCTCGGTCACCATCCAGATGAAGGCGTCGAGGCGCGCGGAGAGCCCCCATCCCGTGACGGCGTCGGTCCCGAAGGTGTTCACGGTCGACTGCAGGATGATGTTCGAGATCGAGTAGAGCGACGACTGGATCCCCAGCGGAAGGCCGCACGCGAGCATGCTCTTGCAGATGCGCCCGTCGATGCCCATCCGTCGCAGGTCGAGCCTCCATGCGCCGCGGGCGCGCATGAGGCGGCCGGTCATGAGCGCGGCGTTGACCGCGAGGGTGATCGCGGTCGCCATGCCGCACCCGGCGGCCTCGAGGCCGAGGACCGCGACGAAGACGACGTCGAGCGCGGCGTTGATGAAGCATCCGCTCGCGATGATGAGGGCGGGCGTGCGCGTTTCGCCCACCGAGCGCAGCAGGGCGGACCCCATGTTGAGCACGAGGGAGAAGACCATGGCAGCGGCGTAGAAGCGCGAGTAGGGGACCGCCTCGGCCATCAGCTCGGCGGGCGTGCCCATGAGCGCGAGGATCTGCGGGATGAACGCGACGCCCGCGACGGAGATCGCGAGGCCGAGGGCGACGGCGAGCGTCATGGCGGTGTGGACGGCGCGCGAGAGCCGCTCGTCGTCGCGGCTCCCGAAGAACTGCCCCGAGATCACCGCGCACCCCGCCCCGAGGCCGACCGAGAACCCGACGGCGAGCTCGAACAGCGACGCCGTGGCCTGGACGCCCCCGAGCGCGAGCTTCCCGCCGAACTGCCCCAGGATGAAGGTGTTGACCAGGGCGTGCGCCTGCTGGAAGAACGAGCTCAGGAAGATGGGGACGCACAGGAGCAGAAGCTGCCGCCAGATCGTCCCGCTTGTCACATCGAGCGACGCCGCCTGCGCGTGATGCGTGCCCGCCCGTTTCCCGAACGCCATCCGATCCCCCCGATCTCCCCGTCGACGCAGCATCCCCATGGTAGGAAGCGCCCGCCCGCGATCGCGCGGCGCGCGGGGATTCACCGCCTCTCCATGCGGCGCGGGGCGCGCCGGCGATCCGTTCGGCACCGTATGATTTCGCCCGCGGCCCTGTTTATCGCGCGGGCGCTTGGGTATCCTTGAACCATTGCCAATCCCGACCACGTAGTACGGAGTGAACGTATGGAGATGGACGACCACAAGCGCAGACGGAACATGATCCTCTACGTGCTCATCGCCTTCGCGCTCTACCTGGTGCTGAGCACCGTGCTGTTCCCCAGCATGCGCACGCAGCAGCAGGTGACCGAGGTCAGCTACAGCACCCTGCTGACTGACCTCGAGAGCAAGAACGTCGACAAGATGGATTACACGGCGGGCGACTCCGACGTGCTGTACACCCGCAAGGGGGAGGACGAGGGCGTCGCCTACAGCACCACCGCCATGCCGGGCGCCGAGGACACCCTCTCGCAGCTCATCATGGAGTCCGGTGCCGACACGAGCGTGACCATCCCGAGCAACGACTCGGGCACCTGGCTGTACCTGCTCATCACCTTCGCCCCGATCCTGATCTTCATCCTGTTCGGCTGGTGGCTCAACCGCCGCATGAAGAAGGCCATGGGCGACGACAACCCCTCGATGGACTTCAGCAGCGGCTTCGGGGGCTTCGGCGCCGGCGGCCTGGGCAAGTCCGGTGCGCGCATCGTCGCCTCCAAGGACGTCGGCGTGACGTTCAAGGACGTCGCCGGCCAGGAGGAGGCCAAGGAGTCCCTGAAGGAGGTCGTCGACTTCCTCGAGAAGCCCGAGCGCTACGAGGCCATCGGCGCCAAGCTGCCGCGCGGCGCCCTGCTCGTGGGCCC
The DNA here is from genome assembly GCA_019117005.1 of Candidatus Collinsella stercoripullorum. Lineage (GTDB taxonomy): Bacteria > Actinomycetota > Coriobacteriia > Coriobacteriales > Coriobacteriaceae > Collinsella > Collinsella stercoripullorum. The sequence continues at coordinate 68,882 of DXAO01000007.1, forward strand.
TCCGGGCACCGGCAAGACCCTGCTCGCCAAGGCCGTCGCCGGCGAGGCGGGCGTCCCGTTCTTCTCCATCTCCGGCTCCGAGTTCGTGGAGATGTTCGTCGGCCGCGGCGCCGCCAAGGTGCGCGACCTGTTCAAGCAGGCCAAGGAGAAGGCCCCCTGCATCGTGTTCATCGACGAGATCGACACCATCGGCAAGAAGCGCGACGGCGGCGGGTTCTCGGGTAACGACGAGCGCGAGCAGACCCTCAACCAGCTGCTCACCGAGATGGACGGCTTCGATAACAAGAAGGGCATCGTGGTGCTCGCCGCCACGAACCGGCCCGACTCGCTCGACCCGGCGCTGCTGCGCCCGGGCCGCTTCGACCGCCGCGTCCCCGTCGAGCTGCCCGACCTCACGGGCCGCAAGGCGATCCTCGAGCTCCATCTGAAGGACGTCAAGGTCCAGCAGCCCGTGGACATGAGCGCCATCGCGCGCGCCACGCCCGGCGCCTCGGGCGCCGATCTGGCGAACATCATCAACGAGGGCGCCCTGCGCGCGGTGCGCATGGGCCGCAAGCTCGCCTGCCAGGAGGACTTCGAGGAGTCCGTCGAGGTCGTCATCGCCGGCCAGCAGCGCAAGTCCACCGTGCTGTCCGACCATGAGAAGCAGGTCGTGTCCTACCATGAGATCGGCCATGCCATCGTGGCGGCGAGCCAGACCGGCTCCGCTCCGGTGACCAAGATCACCATCGTCCCGCGCACGAGCGGCGCGCTCGGCTACACCATGCAGGTGGAGCAGGATGAGAAGTTCCTCACCACCAAGCAGGAGGTCCTGAACAAGCTCGCGGTGTACTGCGGCGGCCGCGCCGCCGAGGAGCTCATCTTCGGCGAGATGACCACCGGCGCCGCCAACGACATCGAGCAGGCGACCAAGCTCGCGCGCAACATGATCACGCGCTTCGGCATGTCCGACGAGTTCGGCATGATGGCGCTCGGTACCGTGCAGAACGCCTATCTCAACCAGGACACCTCGCTCACCTGCGCGCCGGGCACCGCCGAGCGCGTGGACGAGGCCGTGCTCAAGCTCATCACCGAGGCGCACGAGCGCGCCCTGCAGATCCTGCGCGAGAACAAGTTCAAGCTGCATGAGCTCGCGCGCTATCTCTACAAGAAGGAGACGATCACGGGCGAGGAGTTCATGACGCTCATGAAGCGGGAGAACCCCTTCATGCCCAAGCCCGAGCAGCAGGGCTGATAGGGAGCACTCCCACACAGGCGCGCCCCCGACCCCGCCGACCGGGGCCGGGGGCGCGCCTATGCCCGCCTGCGAGACCCTCCTTCGCACGCCCGGCGCGCGGATCTGCATACGTCCATGCGCGCCGCTCGAGATGCGGGTACCATCGGGTACGGATATCTTCGAGAATCGAGGTGCACATGCCCAACGCCTACAGTTCCGATCCGCGCTTCGCCATCCTCATCGACGCGGACAACATCTCCGAGAAGTACATCAAGATCGTCCTCGACGAGGTGGCGAACTCCGGTATCGCCACCTACAAGCGCATCTACGGGGATTGGACGAGCCCCCGGCTCGCCAGCTGGAAGAGCTGCCTGCTCGACAACTCCATCATCCCCATGCAGCAGTACAGCTACACCTACGGCAAGAACGCCACGGACTCCGCCATGATCATCGACGCGATGGACATCCTGTACTCCGGGACCGTCGACGGGTTCGCCATCGTGAGCTCCGACTCCGACTTCACGCGGCTCGTGGCCCGCCTGCGCGAGAGCGGCATGCAGGTGATCGGGATGGGCGAGCAGAAGACCCCGCAGCCCTTCATCTCCGCCTGCAACCAGTTCAAGTACCTCGACCTGCTCTACGCCGCGCGCAAGGCGGAGGAGGCCGACGACCCCGCGGACGGCGATGCCGAGGACGCCGACGGGGACGCGCCGCGCCCGCGCTCACGGAGGCGCCGGGCCTCGCGCGGGGGCAGGCGCCGCGACGCCGCGGAGGCGCCCGGCGAGGCCCCCGAGGCCGGGGCCGATCAGGATGACGACGCCTGCGACGGGGCGGCGGGCCTCGCCGATGCGCAGCCCCGCCGCCGCCCCGGGGACGCCGGCGGCCGCGTCTTGGCGTCCGAGCCCGAGCCCGTGTCCGAGGACGATGAGGACGACGCCGTCGACTTCGGCGAGATGAGCCGCGCCGACCGGCGCCGGCATCTCAAGAAGATCCGGGAGACGGTCAACACGATCGTGGACCAGTTCTCCGATGACGACGGCTGGGTCTCGCTCGGGCAGCTCGGCGACCAGCTCGGAAAGCGCCTGCCCGATTTCGACGTGCGCAACTACGGGTTCAAGAAGCTCCGCCCGTTCCTGAAGTCCCTCGGTGCCTACGAGTTCGACGAGCCCGGCGGAGCCAACGGCCAGCGGCAGATCTACCTCCGCGTCAGGGAATCTTAAACGCTCGCTTATCGAATCACCATCCGACGTCGCCCGGGATGGTCCATACTTGAGGGGTCGGCACTAGGTGAAAGGACGGGACATGGGTTTTCTCGACGATGTCCAGGCTTCGGTCAACCGCGGCGTCGCAGGGGCCAACCGCGGCGTTGAGTCCATGAAGCTCAAGAACCAGATGAACGATGCCATGAAGCGTCGCCAGCAGCTCGCCGCGCAGCTCGGCGCGAGCCTCTACGAGGTCACGCGCGAGGACGCCGTTCTGCGCTCCGGGCGCGAGGCGCTCTACGACGGGATCGCCGCCATCGACCAGGAGCGCGACGCCATCCAGGCTCAGCTCGACGAGCTCGAGCGCCAGGCGGCCGCCGCCGCCCAGGCCGCCGTGAGCATCGAGTGCCCCTTCTGCCATACCCGCATCTCTGCCACGGATATGTTCTGCTGCGGCTGCGGCAAGCCCATGGCGGAGATCCAGGCGGCCTACGCCGCAGCTCAGGCGGTCCCCGCGGAACCCGAGCCCGCCCCCGCCGCGGCCCAGGCGACCTGCCCCGCGTGCGGGTCACCGGTCAACGAGGGCGACGCGTTCTGCATGAACTGCGGGGCGAAGCTCGGCGCGGCGGCTCCCGAGCCGGCGCCGGAGCCCGCGGCCCATCCCGCTTCCCCGGACCAGCCCGCGGCACCCGCGCCCGACGCGGCGCCGTCCGATGCAGGGGAGCAGGCCTGACGCACGCAAGCGCCCCCGCCGCGTGACGGGGGCGCCGCGACCGCGGTCGCACGGGGCCCGGGGCAGCCGCCCGAGCCGTCCCGTTCCACGGACGCCGCCGTCCAAGGAGCGGGGTGCGGTTCGGCAAACGGCCGCCCCGGGCCCCTTCGCATGCGCCGGGCGCTAGAGCAGCGAGCGGCCGTAGGCGTCCGCCGCCTCGATCGCCGCGATGAAGCGGGCGTCCTCGAAGGGCTCGGGGTTGCCCTGCTTCCATTCGTTCGAGACGTGCGCGTACTCGGTGAGCTCGGCGAGCCGGCTCCCGTCGAGCCCGATCTGGGCGAGGGTCACCGGCAGGCCCATCTCCCGGTTGAACGAGGCGTAGCGCTCGAGCTCGGCTCGGTTCCCGGCGTAGGCGAGCATGACGAGGACGCCGAAGGAGACGACCTCCCCATGCAGGTAGGTGCCGGGGCGCTTCACGCCCGTTGAGCCGTTGTAGAAGGCGTGGGCGAGCGTCGAGTTGTAGTAGAAGTCCGGCTGGTTCGTGAGGTTCGACACGTAGCCGGTGTTCACCACGATATCCAGGGCGATCTGGCGGACCGCCTCGCTCGAGCGGCCGGCGCGGACGTCGGCGAGCCCCTGGACGCCCCAGGTCATGAGCGGTTCGGTGCAGGTCCGCGCGAGCGCGAGGCCGAGCCGTGCGGTGTGCCCGAGCTCGCGGGTGCTCGTGGCCCACTCGACCTCCGGCTGCTTGGAGAGCGCGTCGCCGATGCCCGCCCAGAAGTACTCGGCGGGGGCCTCCGCGATGATCTGGGGGTTGATGAAGATATGCGCGGGGCAGGGCGGGTAGGCGTAGCCCTCGAGCGACCCGTCGTCGTGGTAGATCACGGCGATGGCCGTGGCCGCGGAGCAGTTGGAGCAGATGGTCGGTACGGAGAACACGGTCTTGCCGAGCTCGCTCGCCGCGGTCTTGACGGTGTCGATGGCCTTTCCGCCGCCGATGGCGAAGGCGACGTCGGCCTCGGCGAAGGCGGGGTGCGCGACCAGCCTGTTCACGTTCGTGCGGGTTGAATCCGTCCCGTAGACGACGGTGTCGAGGATCGCGAGGCCGGTGCCGGCGAGCGCCGCCGTAATCCCGGGGGCGGCGGCGTCGAGCGCGCGCCTGCCGCCCACGAGCACGACCGTCTTCGCGCCGTATGCGGCGAGGGTCTCGGGGATCGCGTCGAAGGCGTCCTCGCCCACGGTGTAATCGCTCATCTGAATGGTGCGCATGGAACCTCTCTTCGGTCGGGAACGGGAATACCCGTGCAGCATTATAGAGCTCCCGGTCGGGCGCCCCCGCCTCGTCCGTATGCGAGTCTCCCGTCGCGTCGCCCTTATGCATGCCGGCCATCGTCCCATGCGGCCGGCCCGCTCGCGCGCGGATGCGCGGCGCTCTGATGCCGCGAGATCCCGTGCGGTTGCGCTATCCTGACGGGGGCGAATCGAAGGAGGACGCCATGGACCTGGGCGCGGGCAGGCGCCTCACCTGCTGCGGGGACGAGCCCTATAACGAGTGCGAGCGCGCCTACGCCGAGGGCGCAACCTGGCTGCTCCACGAGGCGTTCTGCCTGCACAGCCAGGCCGACATCTTCCGTCCGTACGAGAAGAGCCATTCGACGGTGAAGGACGCCTGCGAGCTGGCCGAGCGGCTGGGCGTGGAGAACCTCGTGCTGTACCACACGGAGGATCGGACGATCGAGCGCCGGCGCGAGCTGTACACGGAGGAGGGGAGCGCGTACTTCCACGGGAACCTGTTCGTCCCCGATGACCTGGAGACCCTGGAGCTCTGAGGGTCCCGGGCGCGGACGGGCCCCGGGACCGCGCGCCCCGTCCCGGTCACCTGCGCATGCCCTCCTGCATGAGCTCGGCGAGCGTGCCCTCCGCCCAGCTGTAGTTCTTGAGGTAGCTCCCGCGGAAGTCGGCGCCCGCGTCGGCTGAACCCGAGAGGTGGTCGAACAGGTCGCACGAGACGAGCTCGGGCACGATGCGCCGCTTGCCGCGGACGGACTCGACGATGCCGCCGACGCCGTTCGCCTCGAGCGTCCGGTTCAGCCGGAGCGCGACCTTGCGGCACCTCGTGCGCAGCTGGCCGGTGATCGGCTCGTTCTCCCAGAGCGCCGTGATGATGTCCGCCGAGGTCACGTACCCGCCCCTCCGGTCGACGAGCAGCGCGAGCAGCTCCTTGGCCTTCTCGCTGCGAAACGCGATGGGCCGGCCGTCGACGAAGACGTCGAAGTACCCGTAGGTCCTGATCGTCACGCGCGGGTCCCCGTTCCCCCGGTCGGCGTTCTCCTCCCGGGGCGCGGCCCCGGCCGGGCGCGCACGCGGAACGAGGGCTGCGGGCTCGTCGGACGCAGCCCGGTCCACGATGCGCGAGCAGAGGAAGAAGCCCCCGCCCTCGGCGTCCATGAGGACCGCCTCCCGCAGTCTCCCGCCGCCCGCCGCCTCTCCCGCACCCGTGAACTCGATGCGCTGCGGCGATTCGGATGGGGGGTTGTTGCCCTCGCCCGCGTTGCAGGCGTTCTCGACGAACGCGCGCAGGCCGGCGCGCTCCCATGGGGCCGCAAGGTGCTCGACGAGGTAGTCCAGGGCATCCGTCAGGCTGATGCGAAGGGAGCCCAGGCGCACGATCCGCTCGTCCCGCTCGAACCTGAGGCATCGGGCGCGCCGCTCCCCCGGCTCGATGAGGAACACGACGTCGTATGCGAGCGCGAGCTCCTTCGCCCTGCGGGCGCGGCTCCTCGAGCGCGCGATATCGCGCTTGTGCGTCACGTCGATCATGACGAGCTGGCAGATGGCGTCCTTCCTCCCCGCCGCGTCGGGCAGCAGCGAGAGCCAGCAGGCTATCTCGATCGGGGTCCCGTCCGCGCGCCTGATGCGCGCGTCGAACTCGGCGGGGGGCTGCGATGCGCTCCCCGCGTCGAGCAGGGCGTGGAAGGAGCTCAGGTCCGCGAGGGGGACGAGCCGGTCGATGCTCTCGCTGACGGATGCCCTGAGCGCGCCGTCGGAGGAGCCGATCCCGACGATCCTCCAAGTCTGCTCGTTGGACCCCACGATGGCGAGGGTGTCCCGTTTGAAGCGTACGATCCCGACGGGCGTCGCGCCGTCGGCCTCCGGGATCGGGGCCGGCGGGCGCTTCGCGGTGTACGGCGGGCGTTCTGCGTGCATAGTGGTCTTCCGTTCGGTCGATGTCGGGGGTGCCCCCCGGTCTGGTCGGTAGGTCGGTAGGCGGTTGCGGGGAAGTGAAGGGTCGAGGGGTCCGCGGTCCGTTCCCCTCCCGTGCCCCGTGCGGCGGGATCGGACGCGCGCGGTGGACGGGAGGCTAGGTCCCATGCCCGCTTGCGTTCGGGCGGCATGCCGCGCGCGGTCCGGCCCCGCGCGGGAACGCAGGCGGCATCGCGCGGGTCCGTGGCGGCGCGGTGCCGCCAGGGCGCGCGGGCGTGGGAAAAAGGTGACAGGCACTTTTTTCCCAGTGCGATGCCGCCAGGGCGCGCGAGCACGAGGGGCCGGATGCGTGTTTTCGAGCTAGATGCCCCTGCCGGACGGCGCGAGGCGCGGTTCCGGCAATTTACCCACTGAAACCATAGTTTGCGCACAAGCACGGTCCCACCGGGTCCCGAACGGGGAACGGAGAGGGCCCGGTTCCCGCTATAGGGTGTGGTCGAAGATGCTCGGAAACGAGGGCGCCCCGAGCGGGGCCGCCTGAAACCTGAAAGGAAGGTGCGACATGGCGCGACGGAAGCGCTTGGCGGTGGTAGCGGGTGCGTTCGCAGCCGCGGCCGCCGGGGCACTGCTGCTCTCAACCGGCCCCCATACAGCCGCGGCGAAACCGGAGGCGCATGCGATCCTTATCGATGTGCGGAAGCTCTGGTATGACGAGGAAGGCAAACCTGCCAAACCGGGGGCGGACTCCGTGAGGGTCCGCGTGAAGGTCGATGCGGTCGAAGAGGACGGGTATCCGGTGGAAGACCCCTGGTACTACCTCCAGTATCCGCAGGGCTCCGGTCAGGATGAGATCTCGGAGGAGGGGCCCGACGGTGTCGTCGGTCCCGACGACGACTGGACGATCGTGCTCAACGAGGAGTGCGGGTGGTGCGCCTCCATCTGGTTCCGCAACAGCACGGATGCATGGCCCAAGCTCCGAGGCGTCGAGGTGGAGGAGCTCGACGTGCCGGACGGCTACGCGAGCGAGATCTCGACGGACCTCAATCTCGATGACGACGACCTCGGCAGACGGGATTTCGGGTACATCGATGTCATCAACCGCAAGGAGTCCTCGACCGTCTCCGTGGATGTCGCGAAGCGCTGGAACGACGGCGACGACGAGCGCGGCATCCGCCCCTCCGAGCTCACCGTGCACCTGCTCGCGAACGGGGAGGACACCGGTCGCGAGCTCGAGCTCACCGCAGCCGGCCCCGACGGGGCGCAGGGGACCGCTGACGACTGGACGTCCCGTTTCGAGGGGCTCGAGGCGAAGCGCGGCGGGAGCCCGATCGAGTACACGGTCAGCGAGGATATGCCCGAGGGCTACCGTGCCGCGGGGGATCCCGAGCCCACGCAGGGGGGATTCGTCCTCACCAACGAGCTCGTCCCCGTAACGCCGGTCGACCCCGCCGAGCCCGGGAAACCCGACGACCCGTCCGATCCCGGCGACCCCGTCGACCCCGGAACGCCCGATGTGCCCACCGCGCCCACCGGACCCGGAACGCCCGGAACGTCCGATGACCCTGCCGACCCCGCCGGTTCCGCCACGACCGCTTCTAAGAAGAAGGGCGGCGGTTCGGACGGGCGCTCCGCGCTCCCGAAGACCGGAGATACGGCCGAGCACGCCGTCTTCGCCGCAGCGGGCGCCCTCGCCGTCGCGGCAGGGGCGACGACGGCCCTCCGGCGGCGTGCGGAACGGCGGCGGTAGCCCCTTCGCCGACCGATGGGCCCGGTCGTCGGACACGGGGGACGTCCTCGCCGCCATGACGACAGGGGCCCTCTTCGTGTCCGTCACATGCACCCGTCCGCGTCCTGGCAGCGCGGGCGGGTGCGTGCTACAATACCGCCCAATGGCTGTGATGGGGAGGAGTAGCCGGCCCCCGCGCGCACCAGAGAGCAGGCGGTAGCTGTGAAGCCTGCGCGCGCGACCGTGCGAATATCACCCCGGAGCCGCGGCCCGAACGAACGGCCCGAAGGACGCACCACCCCCGCGGAGGCGGGGCGCATCGCGAACCGTGCTGTTCCAGTAGACGTCGCCGGGATGGTCGCCGTCATAGACCAGCCGAGTAACGGGCGCGGGAGCGCCTTAAGCTGGGTGGTACAGCGAGGAGCTTGCACGCGGCCGCCGGTCCGCGACTACGTCTGAGCGCTTCGTCCCAGCTTGCACGGGACGGGCGCTTTTTTCTTGGGAGGCGCCCCCGATCCGAAAGGGGTATTCGTGGCAAACGAGTACAAGGGCACCATGAACCTGCCCAAGACCAGGTTCCCCATGCGCGCCGCCCTGGCGCAGCGGGAGCCGGAGCGCCTGCGCAGCTGGCAGCAGGACCGCGTGTACGAGCAGATGCTCAAGAAGAACGAGGGGCACGGGAAGTTCATCCTGCATGACGGCCCCCCGTATGCGAACGGCCCGATCCACATCGGCCACGCCATGAACAAGATCTCCAAGGACATCATCGAGCGCTACCAGGCGATGCAGGGTCTCGAGACCCCGTACGTCCCCGGCTGGGACTGCCACGGTCAGCCGATCGAGCACAAGGTCGAGGAGATGCTCGGCACCGAGAAGTTCAACGCGACCCCGACCGACGAGATCCGCGAGCTGTGCCGCAAATTCGCGGTCGAGAACATCGACCTGCAGCGCGAGGGCTTCAAGCGCCTGGGCGTCCTGGGGGATTGGGACCATCCCTACCTCACCCTCTACAACCAGCACGACGCCGCTGACATCGAGGTCTTCAAGGCCATGTTCGACCGGGGGATGATCTACCGCGGGCACAAGCCGGTCCACTGGTGCAAGCACTGCCACACCGCGCTCGCCGAGGCGGAGATCGAGTACTCCGATGAGACGAGCCCGTCGATCTACGTCCGCTTCGAGCTCACCTCGAAGCCCGCGGGCCTCGAGCCCTTCGACGGCCCGGTCGATTTCGTGATCTGGACCACGACCCCCTGGACCATCCCGTCCGACCAGGCCGTGTCCCTGAAGCCCGGCGCCGTCTACACCGCCATCGAGCATGACGGCCGCGCCGAGATCATGCTGAAGGACCTCGCCGAGAAGGTCTGCGGCATCGCCGGCTGGGAGCCCACCCCGGTCATGGTCGACGGCGCGCCCTACGAGGTTCCCGCCGAGACCTTCGACCACCTGCACTACAAGCAGCCCGTCTTCGACGGCGTCGAGGGCGTCGCGCTGCTGGCGGACTACGTCGGCACCGAGGACGGCACCGGCATCGTCCACAACTCGCCCGGCCACGGCGTGGACGACTACTACGTCTGCATGAAGGAGGGCATGGACATCTGCATGCCCGTCGACGACGACGGCAGGTTCTACGTCGGCGACACCTTCGGCACCGGCGGTCCGTTCTCGGGGATGGACACCGACGAGGCCAACCCGCATATCATCGAGTTTTTGCGCGAGCGCGGCACCCTCGTCGCCAGCGTCAAGATCACCCACAGCTACCCGCATTGCTGGCGCTGCAAGAACCCCGTCCTGTTCCGCGCCACCGACCAGTGGTTCGTCTCGATGGACAAGACCGGGCTGCGCGATGAGGCGCTCGACCAGATTCGCAACCATGTCCGCTGGTATCCGGCGCACGCCGCGAACCGCATCGGCGCCATGGTCGAGCAGCGCCCGGATTGGTGCATCTCGCGTCAGCGCAACTGGGGCGTCCCCATCCCGAGCTTCACCTGCGCGGACTGCGGCGAGAAGGTCATGAACGACGCCACCCTCGATGCCGTGATCGCGCTGTTCCGCGAGAAGGGGTCCGACGCCTGGTTCACCGACGCGCCCGAGAGCTATCTCGGCGACGCCTGCGTGTGCCCGAAGTGCGGCGGCCGTCACCTCAAGGCGGACCGCGACATCCTCGACGTGTGGTGGGATTCCGGCGTGTCCTGGCGCGCGGTCTGCGAGGGGCGCGAGGAGCTCGATTACCCGGCTGACGTCTACCTGGAGGGCTCCGACCAGCATCGCGGCTGGTTCCAGAGCTCCCTGCTCACGAGCGTGGGCGCCAACGGGGTCGCGCCGTACAAGGCGGTCGTCTCGCAGGGCTTCACCCTCGACGGGCAGGGCCGCAAGATGTCCAAGTCCCTCGGCAACGTCATCGACCCCAACAAGGTCTGCGACGAGATGGGCGCCGACATCATCCGCCTGTGGGTCGCCTCCGTCGACACCTCGACCGACGTCGCCATCGACCACGAGATCCTCGCCCGCACGAGCGACGCGTACCGGCGCTTCCGCAACACGTTCCGCTTCCTTCTCGGCGAGATCGAGGACCAGTTCGACCCCGAGACCGACGGCGTCCCCTTCGCCGACCTGCTCCCGCTCGACAAGCTGATGCTCGCCCGCCTCACCCTGGTCCAGGCGGATGTCGACGAGGCCTTCGCCTCCTACGAGTTCAACCGCGTCTACCGCACGCTCTACGATTTCGTGGTGACCGAGCTGTCCAACGTCTACCTCGACGCCCTGAAGGACCGCCTGTACTGCGACCCGGTCGGCTCGCTGTCGCGCCGCAGCGCCCAGACGGTCCTGTCCGAGCTGCTCTCGATGCTGCTGCGCGACCTCCAGCCCATCCTCGCCTTCACGTGCGACGAGGTCATGGAGTTCGCGCCCGCCGGCTGCCGCGACCATGTCGAGCACGCGGCGCTGCTCTCCTGGTACCGCGCGCCCATCTCCGTCGAGGAGGCGGAGGCGTACCGCCCGGTCCTCGAAGCCGCCCTCGACCTGCGCGGCGTCGTCACCAAGGCGCTCGAGGAGGCGCGCGCCGCCGGGACCTTCACCAAGAGCCAGGCGACGCGTGTCGTCGCCACGGTCCCCGAGGAGGCCTACGGGCTGCTGACCGGCCCTTACGCCTGCGACCTCGCCGAGTTCTTCATCGTCTCCGAGGTCGAGCTCGCCTGCGGCGAGGAGCTCTCCGCGACCGTCGAGGCCGCACGCGGGGAGTGCTGCGACCGGTGCTGGAACTACCGCGCATCGACCGGCGCCCATGGCGGGCACGCCCACGTCTGCGACCGCTGCGCCGCGGCCCTCGGGGCGTAACCGGGCGCCCTGCGCGCAACTGACCTGTACCCGCGGGGCGCGCCGTCCGGGCCGCCCCGATGTCCGCCCGCCTGCGGCAGAAGCCGTCGGCGGGCGGACGGCAGAGGAGGGAGGCGCCTCGACCTTGAGCGGCACCACCGAATTCATCCCGCCGCGCCGTTGGCGCGCGACGACCGCAGCGCTGCTCTTCGCGCTCGTGCTGGCCACCGACCAGGCGACCAAGGTCGTCGTCCGCGCCGCCGTGCGCGCCGGGTTCGTCGCGCGCGACCTCATCCCCGGCGTGGTCGAGCTGCGCTTCGCCGCCAACACCGGCGCCGCCTTCAGCCTGGGGGAGGGCTTCGGCTGGGCGTTCGTCCTGCTCGCCGTCGCGGTGACCTGCTTTTGCGCGTGGTACCTCCGCCGCGCCCCGCTCATCTCGAAGCTCGAGGTCGTGGGCTTGGCACTCGTCGCCGCCGGCGCGGTCGGAAACGCGGTCGACCGCGCCGCCTTCGGCTACGTGACCGACTTCATCGCGACGCAGTTCATCGATTTCCCCATCTTCAACATCGCGGACATCGGCATCACCTGCGGTGCCGCGATCGCGTTCATCGGATTCGTGTTCTCGCCGGCGAACAAGGTCGACGCCACCGCCGAGCTCGACCGCCGAGACGCGGAGGCGCGCGAGCGCCGCGCGGCGCGGCGCGGACGGAGGGAGGGCCGATGAGCGCGGACATCCGCCTGCTCGTGACCGAGGAGGGCGCGGGCACCCGCCTCGACGCGTTCCTCGGCGCCCAGCCGGGCTGCCCCTCGCGCTCCGCCTGCGCCCGGCTCGTCGAGGCGGGGGCCGTCGCGGTGAACGGCGAGGTCTGCACGTCCAAGAAGCTCGTCTTGGCGAGCGGGGACCGCGTCGAGGTCGAGCTGCCCGACGACCCGGAGCCCGGCGCCGTCGTGCCGGAGGCCATCCCCTTGGATATCCGTTACGAGGACGACCACCTCATCGTCCTGTCCAAGCAGCGCGGGCTCGTCTGCCACCCCGCCCACGGCCACAACTCCGGCACCCTGGCCAACGCGCTGGTCTACCACTGCGGTATCGACCACCTCGGGACGGTGCAGGGCGAGGACCGCCCCGGCATCGTCCACCGCCTGGACCGCGATACCTCGGGTCTCATGCTCGCGGCCAAGGACGACGACACCCAGCGCGCCCTGCAGGACCTCATCCGCCTGCGGACGCTCGACCGCCGCTACATCGCGCTCGCCCACGGCTACATCGCCATGGACGAGGGGACCGTCAACACCGGCATCGCCCGCTCCACCCGCGACCGGGTCAAGATGGCCGTCTCCGACGACCCCTTCGCCCGCCAGGCGATCACCACCTTCCGCGTGCTCGAGCGCTTCGAGGCCCGGCGCGGGGACGAGGGCTACACCCTCGTGGAGTGCCACCTCTACACCGGCCGCACCCATCAGATCCGCGTGCATATGCGCCACATCAACCACGCCTTGGTGGGCGACCTGCTCTACGGGCGGGGCGGCGAGCGGGCGAACCTCGGCCTCACGCGCCAGTTCCTCCATTCGTGGCGTGTCCGGTTCACGCACCCCGTGACCGGGGAGGACATCGAATGCCGCGACGAGCTCCCCTGGGACCTCGCCGCCGCGCTCGAGGAGCTCGCCGACCGCTCGATGGGCCGCACCGAGGCGGGGGAGCGCATCGTCGGCCAGCTCGGCCTCTATCTCTGAGCCCCGCTGTGACACATAAGCTCCACCACCGGGAAGGACGGCTGCGATACACTTGAGCGCATCGTCTCGGCCGTCCACTTCGCGAGAGGCCCCCATGCTGCTCGATCTGTCGAACATCACTCCCATCGTCGCCTTCAACTTCATACTCGGCGCCCTGTTCACCGTCTGCTTCCTCTACCAGGGGGTCTTCTTCCTGGTCGGGATCCTCCGCGGCGAGGTCAGGCTCCCGCCCGCCAAGCGCAGGCATCGCTACGCGTTCTTCATCGCCGCGCACAATGAGGAGGCCGTCATCGCCAACCTCGTCCGGTCCATCAAGGAGCAGGACTACCCGTCCGAGCTCATCGACATCTTCGTCGTGGCCGACGCCTGCACCGACGACACGGCGCGCGTGGCGCGCGAGGCCGGCGCCATCGTGTACGAGCGCAACGACCTCGCGCGCAAGGGCAAGAGCTGGGTCATGGACTACGGGTTCGACCGGATCCTCAACGAGTACCCGGGGCGCTACGAGGCGTTCTTCATCTTCGACGCGGACAACCTGCTGTCCCGCGACTACGTCTCCATCATGAACGACGCCTTCGACCAGGGGTACCTCGCGCTCACGAGCTACCGCAACTCCAAGAACTACGGGAGCTCCTGGATCTCGTCGGCCTACGCGACCTGGTTTCTGAGGGAGGCGCGGTTCCTCAACAACGCGCGCATGATCTGCGGGACCTCGTGCGCCGTCTCGGGCTCGGGCTTCCTGGTGTCCGCGAAGATCATCGAGGGGATGCACGGCTGGGATTTCCACACCCTGACCGAGGACATCCAGTTCTCGACCTTCTGCGCCATCCACGGGGTCAGGATCGGCTACGCCCCCGCCGAGTTCTACGACGAGCAGCCGGTCACCTTCGCGGCGTCCTGGAAGCAGCGCATGCGGTGGACGAAAGGGTTCTACCAGGTCTTCTTCACCTACGGCTCGCAGCTCGTGAAGTCCTTCGCCATCCTGCGCCGCTTCGCCGCCTACGACCTGTTCATGACCGTCGCGCCGGGCAACCTGCTGTCGCTCATCTCCGTCCTCGTCAACGTGACCTTCCTGATCGTGGGGTCGCTCTCGCACGGCTTCCTCGCCACCGACCGCGAGCTCGCCATGTGCTTCGGGTCGATCGCGATGACCTTCGGCTCCATGTACCTGACGTTCTTCGTGCTCGGGCTGCTGACCACGGTGCTCGAGCGCAGGCACATCCATTGCCCGAGCCGGCTGCGGGTGTTCGCCAACCTGTTCACCTTCCCGCTGTTCATGTTCACCTACATCCCCATCACCGTGGCCGCGCTCTTCCTCAAGGTGGACTGGGTCCCCACCCAGCACGGCGTCTCGGTGACGCTCGACCAGGTGATGGACGGCGCGAAGTAGGCGGCGGCAGCGTCCCGCTCAGACGCCGATGACGTACGGGTCCCGCATGCGCGCATCCTGCTCGTAGAGGTCCCAGGGCAGCTCCTGCGCGCTGTCGGCCTGCGGACCAGCCTGCGCGGCGTAGGGGGCGTCGGCGGCGATGACGGTGTAGAACAGCAGGGCGACGGCGGCCGCGAGCAGGGCGGCGACCCCCATCACGGCGGCGGTGACGATATACGCGAAGGCCGAGCCGTTCGTCTGGCAGGCGGTCGAGGCGCTGGCGCTCTCTATGGGCCGCGCGCCCGGAGTCCCGCCGCAGGCGGGCTCGTGTGCTTCCATGGTGATCCTCCCCGTGGGTCCGACCGCTCGATTATAGGACAGAGCGCCTCAGCACGCCCGCATCGCGCCGACGGCGAGCAGGACGAGGAACGCGGGCACGCAGAAGGGGAGCAGCGGGAGCGCGCGCCTGCGGGTCGCTGCGGCCGCGGCGGCCAGTGCCGCGAGCCCGCAGGCGAACGATGCCGCGCCCGCGAAGGGGTGCGCGACCATGACGGCGGCCAGGTACTTGATGTCCCCGCCGCCCAGTCCCCGCTCGCCGCGCGCCGCGCGCCAGGCCGCCTCCAGGCAGGTGAGCGCCAGGCAGGCGGCCGCCGCGAGCGCGCACCGGTGCATCAGGCCGCGGGCGCCGGACGACGAGGCGGCGAGGGCGCAGGCGCAGGCCGCGTTGAACGCGGCGAGCCCGTTGGGGTAGCGCGAGCGGCGCGCATCGATGACCGCGGCCGCCAGAAGGCCGCAGACGAGCAGGGTCAGGGTCGGACCGGTCACGGCGGCCTCCTTCGATCGGGACCTCGACGGCTTCCGGTTCCAGCGTAGCGCGCCGGGCGGCTGCCGGCCCGAAGCGCGCCGGCAGCCGGCCCCCGGACTTCCCCCGTGGTCTTAACGGAATCCGAACGCGCAGGTGAGGATATCCGTCTGCGTCCGTGCGCGCAGCTTGCCGCCACGGCGGGCGCGCCCGCTTCGCGCGCCGGCGCGCGGATCGGGGGCCTTCCGCGCGCCGCCCGGCCCCTCCCGTCCGCGGCGCGCCGCGGACGTCGACGCGCTTCTCGGTCCACACGGTGTGCGATGATGTCCCCAGACACGGAGTTCGAAGGGAGTCGCAGCGTATGAGCGGTATCGGCATCGATGCGCACCGCACCGAGGTGCGCGAGAACATGGAGCGCATCCCCGATCGGTTGAGCGACGGGCTCATCGAGAGGATCGAGGACGACCGGGCACGCGGATGGGTGAACCCCTACCGCACCGATGACGGGTCCGCGCTGCGGCGCGAGGCTAGGCCGTCGGATGCCGGGAGCATCTGGCGCCCGCCCTTCGTGCGGGATGTGGAGAAGATCATCCACACGCCCGCCTACAACCGCTATGCGGGCAAGACCCAGGTGTTCAGCTTCCGGAGCAACGACGACCTCTCGCGGCGCGGGATCCACGTCCAGCTCGTCTCGCGCATCGCGCGCGACATCGGGTACGCGCTCGGGCTCAACTGCGACCTCATCGAGGCCATCGGGCTGGCGCACGACCTCGGCCACACGCCGTTCGGGCATGCCGGCGAGCGGGCGCTGAACGACGTCTACCACGCCCGGACGGGACGGTGGTTCTTCCACAACGTGCACTCCGTGCGCGTGCTCGACGCCCTGTACGGGCGCAACGTAACCCTCCAGACGCTCGACGGGTGCCTCACCCACAACGGCGAGTACGAGCAGCGCGTGTTCGAGCTGTCGGGCGCCCGGGGCTTCGACAACCTCGACCGCGCGGTGGCGGAGTGCCGCGAGCGCGGCCACGCGGCGGTGGGGTTCCTGCGCCCCATGACGCTCGAGGGGTGCGTGGTGCGCATCTCCGACATCATCGCCTACGTCGGCCGTGACCGCCAGGACGCCATCGCGGCGGGCCTGCTCGACCAGGACGGGTTCGAGGACGGCCTGGGCGGTGCGTACAACTCCTGGATCCTGTCGCACGCCTCCGCCGACATCATCGAGCACAGCTACGGGCGCGACCGCATCGAGATGAGCGAGGAGCTGTTCTGCGAGATCCGGCGCGCCAAGGCGGAGAACTACCGCAAGATCTATCGCTCGAGCGGGATCGAGGGCGAGCGCGCCGAGGTCCTGGGGCGCGCCTTCTCCCTTATGTACGAGCACTGCCTCGGCGACCTGCGCGCCCGCGACGAGTCGAGCTACATCTTCCGGCACCACATCGCGCGCATCGACGCCGCGCTGTCGCACTACGGCAAGCGCTACGCCTGGGAGGACGACCTCGACCAGACGGTCGTCGACTACATCGCCTCCATGACCGACGGCTACTTCTCCGAACTCGCCCAGAAGCTCTTCCCGGAGATCCGCTTCCCGCAGCGCACCTACATCAACGAGTGCTAAGCTTGAGCGCCGGGCATCCGGAGGAGATGAAGGGAGCCGACCCGTGGAGACCCTGTTTTCCAGCAACGAGCGCGCCAGGCGCCTCGGCCACGCCCCGCTCGCGGTGCGCATGCGCCCTGCCTCCCTCGACGAGTACGTGGGGCAGCAAAAGGCCGTGGGGCCCGACTCCTGGCTGCGCCGCGCCATCGAGCGCGACGTCCTGTCGAGCGTGATCCTGTACGGCCCCGCCGGGACGGGGAAGACCACGCTCGCCCACATCATCGCCGCCCACACGCGCAGCGAGTTCGTCGAGGTGTCGGCGGTCACGGGGACGGTGAAGGACCTGCGCCGCGAGATCGAGGAGGCCCAGCGCCGCCTCATGGCCTTCGACCGGCGCACCATCCTGTTCATCGACGAGATCCACCGCTTCTCCCGCTCCCAGCAGGACGCGCTGCTGCACGCCGTGGAGAACCGCACGGTCGTCATGATCGGCGCCACGACGGAGAACCCCTACTTCGAGGTCAACTCGGCCCTGCTCTCGCGCAGCCGCGTGGTCGAGCTCGAACCGCTCTCCGATGAGGACATCGCCGTGCTCGTGCGCCGCGCCGTCGCGGACGAGCGCGGCCTGGCGGGCGCCTACGCGCTCGACGACGACGCGGTCGAGGCCGTCTGCACCCTGGCGGCCGGCGATGCGCGCAGCGCGCTCACCACCCTCGAGCTCGCGAGCGAGTTCGCGCTGACCCGTCCCGAGTCGGACGCCCTCGTCGAGGCGGGGGAGCCGGTTCCCATCACCGTCGAGGACGTGCGCACCGCCAACCCCCGCCGCGGCCTGCCCTACGATAAGAACGGGGACATGCACTACGACGTCATATCCGCCTTCATCAAGTCGATGCGCGGTTCGGACCCGGACGCCGCGGTGTACTGGCTCGCACGGATGATCGACGCGGGCGAGGATCCCAAGTTCATAGCGCGGCGCATCATGATCCAGGCGTCGGAGGATATCGGCAACGCCGACCCCCAGGCCCTGCTCGTCGCAGCCGCCGCGTTCAAGTCCGCCGAGGTGATCGGATATCCGGAATGCCGCATCAACCTCGCCCAGGCCGCGATCTACAACGCCCTCGCACCCAAATCCAACGCGGCGGAGGCCGCCATCGACGCCGCGCTCGAGGACGTCCGCACGAGCGGCCGCCGCGAGGTGCCGAGCCACCTGCGGGACCGCCACCGCCCCGGCTCCGAGGAGTACGGCACGTACCTCTACCCGCATGACTACCCCGAGGGCTGGGTGGAGCAGCGCTATCTCCCGGAGGGGCTCGAGCGCGGCTGCTTCTGGCAGCCGGACGGCCGCGGATGGGAGCAGTGGCGCTTCGAGCAGTCCAGCCGCGACCGCTCGGGGGCGGCCCCGGAGGTCGGGGACTAGGTGCGCTCATTCGCCCGATTTTGCGCTGTGCCCGTTAGGCGGGGTCCGGCCGGGGTAGTATCAGATGAAGTGCGCCCGCGCCCCGCGGGCGCGTCGACCGTATTGGGGGAGGAAGCATGGACCCGCTCCACATCGTCTTGATCCTGCTCGCGATCGCCGCGATATGGGCCGTCGCCGAGCTCGCCGTCACGCTCCGCCGGGCCCGCGGGACCGTCGAGTCCGTCGACCGCACGCTCGGGGAACTCGACCGCACCCTCGCCGAGGCGCGCCCCGTCATGGCCAAGCTCGACGATGCCCTCGACGAGCTCCAGCCCGCACTCGGGCAGGTCGAGCCGCTCCTCAAGCAGGGGAGCATCGCCGTCGAGGCCCTCTCCGCGGACCTCATCGAGGTGAACGGCGTCCTGCGCGACGTCTCCGCCGTCACCAGCGACATGCAGACCGCCACGGGCGCCGTCTCGGGGATCGCCTCGGCGGCCACCGAGAAGGTCTCGAGGCTCCTCGGCCGGCGGGGCCCCGCCCCTCAGGACCGCGCGCTCGACGAGCCTGCCTCGGGCGCCGACGACGCCGAGGAACCCGAGGGCTCGGAGGGGGATACCGCCGAGGTGCCTGAGGCGCCCGCCGCCGATCCCGCGCCCGAGCGCGGCTACTACACCTACGGGGCCGCGGCCGGCGCCCCGTCCGACACCGAATCCGGGAGCTCGCATGAGTAACGAAAACGCCCATATCCGCCTGTCCGTCGCGGCGGACCCGCACCTCGCGCGCCTCGTGCGCATGACCGCCGCGAACGTCGCGACCCTGTGCGCGATGTCCGTCGACCGCGTCGAGGACGTCCGCATGGCCGCCGAGGAGGCCTTCATCTTCGCGTGCGCCGCGCGCCCCGGCGGGGAGGTCGCCTTCGACTTCGACGTCGACCCCGCCCGCGTCGCCCTGTCAGTCGAGCTCGACGGACCCCTGCCCGATGCGGAGCCCGGCGACGAGTCCGCCCTGTACGCCGACCTCATCCTCGGCGCGGTGTGCGACGCCTACGAGAAGCGCCCCGAGCCCGCTGCGCTGCTGCTGACGCTGAAAGCGGACCTGTGATGGCTGAGAGGGCGGCTTCGGGCAAGGCGGCCTGGGACAAGGAGAAGACGCACGAGCTGTTCCGCCGGTACAAGCAGGACGGCGACATGGAGGCGCGCGAGAAGCTCGTCATGTCCCATCTGAACCTCGTCCGCTTCCTCGCCAACAAGTTCAAGAACCGCGGAGAGCCGCTCGACGACCTCATCCAGGTCGGCTACCTGGGCCTGCTCAAGGCGATCGACCGCTTCGACCCCGATCGCGGCCTCGAGTTCACAACCTACGCGACCCCGACCATCATGGGCGAGATCAAGCGGCACTTCCGCGACAAGGGCTGGAGCGTGCGCGTCCCGCGCCGCCTCCAGGAGCTCTCCGCCAAGGTCAACCAGGCGACCGATGCGCTCACCACGAGCCTGCAGCGCTCTCCGACCGTCGAGGAGATCGCCGAGTACCTCGATTCCACCGTCGACGAGGTGCTCGAGGCCATGGAGTCCTCATCCGCCTACACCTCGGTGCCCCTGGAGGCGCCCGGCGGCTCCGATTCCGAGGACACCCCCTCGGTCCTCGACCGCTACGCCTCCGAGGACAGCGCGCTGGCCTTCACCGACGACCGCCTCGTCATCGAGGAGGCGCTCAAGGGCTTCTCGCCGCGCGAGCGCGAGGTCATCGAGATGCGCTTCGTGAAGGGGATGACCCAGATCGAGATCGCCGAGAAGCTCGGCGTGTCGCAGGTGCAGGTCTCGCGCCTGCTGCGGCGCACGCTCAAGAAGATCCAGGACAAGATCGATCCCGAGGGGGTCATGGGCAAGCGATGACGAACGCAGAACACGGCGCCGCGGGCGCCGACCGCGCCCTGCGCGACACGCGACTGATCGCCCTGCGCATCTGGGCCGTCGTGGGCGCCCTCGTGATCGGCGCCATGCTGCTGAACGTCGTGGGCGTCCTCGCCCCCGTCGTCTTGTTCCTCGCCGTGGGCTCGCTCATCGCCTTCGTCGAGGCCCCCGTCGTCAACGGGCTCGAGCATCGGGGCGTCCCGCGCGGGGTCGGCGCGCTCGTCGGCCTCATCGTGGTCATCGCGGCGGTCGTGCTGCTGTTCACGATGCTGCTCCCCATGCTCATCAGCCAGGTCATCGACGTCCTGAACGAGATGCCGCGCTACTTCGTCTCGCTGCAGGCGTGGATATCCCGTCTCGTGGGGGATTTCCGAGCCCTCACCTCGTCGGATATGTTCAGCGGGCTCACCGACGTCCTCGATTCCCTCCAGCGCACGGCGACGGGGTTCGTGACCGATCTGGCCGCCGACCTCGGCCGCGGCGTCATGCCGCTGATCGGCGGGTTCGCCAACACCCTGTTCATCGTCTTCTTGGGGCTCGTGCTCGCGTACTGGCTCGCCCGCGACTACCCCAAGATCCACGGCGAGGTCGGATGCGCGCTGGGCGAGGGCAAGGAGGAGGACTACCGCTTCCTGCTCGCGATCCTGTCCCGCTCGGTCGGCGGGTACATGCGCAGCATGATCGTCACCTCGGTCGTCAACGGCGTCATGGTCTTCATCGGGCTCGTGCTCGTCGGGCACCCCTATGCGGGCCTCATGGGCGTCCTCACCGGCATCTTCCACCTCATCCCCGTCGTCGGCCCCTGGATCTCGGCGGCGGCGTCGGTGTTCGTCGCCTTCTTCCACGGACCCGCGACGGCCCTGTGGACGCTCGCGGTGTGCGTGGTCGCGCAGAACATCACCGACAACGTCATCTCGCCGAAGGTCATGCAGTCCAGCGTCCAGGTGCACCCCGCCATGAGCCTCGCGGCCATCGTGATCGGCTCGGCCCTCATGGGCCCGCTCGGCATGGTCGTCGCCATCCCGCTCACGGCCGCCCTGAAGGGCCTGTTCATCTTCTACTTCGAGAAGCGCACCGGCCGCCAGCTCGTCGACTACGACGGCGCGATCTTCCGGGGGACGCCGTACCGCGATGAGCACGGCGACCCGGTGCCCGCCTTCGACGCGCTCGGCGACGACTCCTTCGTCGCCGACTCCGAGCTCCTGACCGACGACCTCGTGCCCGAGGCGACGGCGTTGCCCAAGCCCGAGTTCGAGAACCCCTGGTCCAAGCTCGCCGGCCTCCAGCCGGGTTCCACCGGGATGTTCCGGAACCCCTTCGCGGGCGGGGACGATCCCGGCGACGACAAGGAGGATGACGGCCGCTGAGACGCAACTGCGGCCGTCGTCCGCGCGCAGGAGCGCCCCCGTACCCGATCGCCCGCTCGCGGGCATCCGGCACGGGGGCGCTCCGCGTTCCCGTCGCCCCGCGCGCCCGCGGGCCGCGGGCGCCCGCATGCGACCCCCATAATCGCAGTTCACGTGAGTTTCCGCGCAAGCCCCCCGTATCTGATAGACTCTTTTGCGTTTACGCCTACCTATCGCATCAACCGAGGAGCTCACCGTATGAACGCTGATGTCCCGACCATGACCACCGCCGAGATCCGCTCGGCCTTCCTCGCCTTCTTCGAGGAGCGCGGGTGCAAGCTGTTCCCGAGCTCGTCGCTCGTGCCCGACGACCCGTCCCTGCTGCTCGCCAACGCCGGCATGAACCAGTTCAAGCAGTACTACCAGGGCAAGAAGACCATGCACGAGATCGGCGCCACCTCGTGCCAGAAGTGCGTCCGCACCAACGACATCGACATCATCGGCTCCGACGGCCGCCATGCGAGCTTCTTCGAGATGCTCGGCAACTTCTCCTTCGGCGGCGTGTCCAAGGAGCAGGCCTGCGCCTGGGCCCTCGAGCTGTCGACCGAGGTCTTCCACCTGCCCATGGAGCGCCTGCACTTCACCGTGTTCACCGACGACGACGAGACCTACGGCATCTGGCGCAAGCTCGGCGTGGCCGAGGACCACATCTCGCGCCTGGGCGCCGACGACAACTTCTGGGCGGCGGGCCCCACCGGCCCGTGCGGCCCGTGCTCCGAGATCTACTACGACATGGGCGAGGACGTGGGCTGCGGGCGCCCCGACTGCGCCCCGGGCTGCGACTGCGACCGCTTCCTCGAGTACTGGAACCTCGTGTTCACGCAGTTCGACCGCCAGGAGGACGGCTCCATGCCGGAGCTGCCGCACCGCAACCTCGACACCGGCATGGGCCTCGAGCGCATGAGCGCCATCATGCAGGGCAAGACCTCCTTCTTCGACAGCGACATCATGCAGGGGCTCATCAGGCTCGGCGAGGAGATCTCCGGCGTGGCCTACGTGAGCGACGACTACGAGGGGCCGAGCCGCTCGCTGCGCATCATCGCCGACCATGCGCGCTCCGTCGACTTCATGATCTCCGACGGCATCCTCCCGGGCAACGAGGGCCGCGGGTACGTGCTGCGCCGCCTGCTGCGCCGCGCCGTCTTCCACGGCCGCCTCATCGGGATCGAGGGCGCGTTCCTCGGGCGCTTCATCGACCGCGTGAACGAGCTCATGGGCGACGCCTACCCCGAGCTCACCAAGAACGTCTCCCTCGTCCAGGGCATCGTGAACGCGGAGGAGGAGCGCTTCTCCGCCACGCTCGACAACGGCCGCGTCTACCTCGACGAGGCCCTGTCCGGCCTCGGGGAGGGCGAGGTGCTCGACGGCGCCACCGCCTTCAAACTGCACGACACCTTCGGGTTCCCCATCGACCTCACCGTCGAGATCGCCGAGGGCGCCGGGCACGCGGTCGACACCGAGGGCTTCGACCGCGAGATGGAGGCGCAGCGCGAGCGCGCCCGCGCCAACGTGAAGGGCGACGCCTGGGGCTCCTTCAACGACGTGTGGACCGAGCTCTCCGACGTGCTGCCCGCGACGGAGTTCTGCGGGTACGACGAGGAGCAGCTCGACGGGGCCCGCGTGCTCGCCCTCGTGGTCGACGGCGAGCGCGTGGAGCGCGCCCACCGCGGGCAGCAGGGCGTCGAGGTCGTGCTCGACCGCACCCCGTTCTACGCCGAGATGGGCGGTCAGATGGGCGATGCCGGCAGCCTCGTCGCGGGCGGCACCGTGCTCACCGTGCTCGACACCAAGAGCCATAACGGCCTCTACGCGCATGTCGCCCAGGTCGATGCCGGGGAGCTGCGCGAGGGCGACGTCGTCAGCGCCGTCGTCGACGGACACCGCCGCTCGCTGCTGCGCCGCAACCACACCGCGACCCACCTGCTCGACGCGGCCCTGAAGGAGGTCCTCGGCGACCACGTGAACCAGGCCGGCTCCCTCGTGGCGCCCGAGCACCTCCGCTTCGATTTCACGCACTTCGAGGCGCTCACCTCCGAGCAGCTCTCCCGCATCGAGGCGCTCGTGAACCGGGAGATCTTCGCCGCGAAGCCCGTCGTGACCCGCATCATGGGCATCGACGAGGCCAAGGCCGCCGGCGCCGTCGCCCTGTTCGGCGAGAAGTACGGCGACGTCGTCCGCGTCGTGTCGGTGGGCGAGGAGGAGCACCCGTTCTCGCGGGAGCTGTGCGGCGGCACCCATGCGCGCAACACGGCGGAGATCGGCCTGTTCAAGATCGTCTCCGAGTCCTCGACCGGCTCCAACGTCCGCCGCATCGAGGCGGTGACGAGCGAGGGCGCCATCGCCTACCTCGAGGGGCGCGCGGCCGCGCTCGAGCGCGCCGCCCTGGCCCTCAAGTGCCGCCCCGACGAGGTCACGGGCCGCATCGAGTCGCTCCAGAAGGAGCTGCGCGAGGCCAACCAGAAGCTCAAGGCCGCCCTGACGGGCGGGTCCTCGGACGCCATCGGCGCCGCGGTGGCCGGCGCGGCCGACATGGGCGCCTACCGTCTCGTCGTCGCGCGCCTCGAGGGGCTCGAGGCCGCCGACCTGCGCAACGTCTGGGACACCGTCCGCCAGAAGGTCTCCGGCCCCGTCGCCTGCGTTCTCGCCACGGTGACCGGCAAGGGCACCCCGGCGCTGCTCGCCGCCGCCACCGATGAGGCCGTCGCCTCCGGGTTCTCCGCGGGCGACGTCATCAAGGAGATCGCGCCGTGCGTCGACGGCCGCGGCGGCGGCCGTCCCGGCATGGCGCAGGCCGGCGGCAAGGACGCCGCGGGCATCGACGCCGCCCTCGACGCCGCCCGCGCGCGCTTCGGGCTGTAGGCCGCATGGTCGCGCTCGCGCTCGACATCGGCGACGCCCGCATCGGCGTCGCCGTCTCGGACCGCACCGGCACCGTCGCCTCGCCGGTGAAGGTCCTGCCCGCCGCGGAGGTCCTCGGGCTCTCCCGGAGCTTCCGCGCCATCGTCGCCGACCACGAGCCGGACGTCCTCGTGGTCGGGCGGCCGCGCACCCTGGCGGGGGAGGACGGCCCCCAGGCCGAGCGCGTCATGGAGGCGGGGCGCGACCTCGCACGCGCGCTCGGCCTGCCCGTCGAGTTCGCCGACGAGCGGCTCTCGTCGGCCGAGGCGAAGCGCATCCTGCGCGAGCAGGGGTTCACCGAGCGCAAGATGCGCGGCAAGGTCGATATGCTCGCAGCCTCCCTGTTCCTCCAGGCGTGGCTCGATTCCAGGAACGGAGGGGACGGGCGTGGACAGGCATAGCTCAGACGGCCCGCGCCGTCAACCCGCCGCGGGGCCGTCCCGCCGCGGGACCGGACAGGCGGGCACCCGCTTCCGCACCTCTACCGGCTCGGGCCCGGCGCCCGCGGCCCGGCGCGCGCCTGCGGCGCACCATGCCACGGGGCCGCATCGCTCGACGCCGCGGCCCGCACCCGTCCGCCCGGTGAGGCCGCGCGCCGCCCGCAAGCGCACCTCGCCCGCGGCGGTCGCCGCGGGCGTCATCGTCGCCATCATCGTCGCCGTCGTGCTCGCGGTCCTCGTGGTGCCGCGCGTCGGTGCCCTCGTCGGGGGCGCCTTCGCCCCCGCCGTCGAAGCCGGCCAGGAGGTCCGCGTCACCGTCGCCCAGGGCGCCTCGGGCGACGAGATCGCCCAGACCCTCTCCGAGAACCATGTCATCGACCGTCCGCAGGACTATTACGCCGCCGTCGAGCAGCTCGGCGCGGCCCAGTCCATCAAGCCGGGCGACTACCTGCTCTACACCGGCATGGACCCCGTGGACGTCGTGAACCAGCTCGTCGAGGGCCCCAACGCCGGCAACCAGCTCACCGTCCAGGAAGGCCTCACCGTCGCCCAGACGGCGGCGCGCGTGGAGGAGGCCCTCGGCTTACCCGCCGACGAGTTCCTCGCGCAGGCGAAGGCGTCCAACTACGCCGCCGACTACCCGTTCGTCGAGGGCGCCTACGACGACTCCCTCGAGGGGTACCTGTACCCCAAGACCTACACCTTCACCGAGGGGGCGACCGCCGACGAGGTCATCCGCGCCATGCTCGACCAGTTCGAGGTGGAGACCGAGGGGCTCGACCTCGCGTCGGGCGCGAACGGCCTCACCGCCCAGCAGATCGTCTCCATGGCCTCGCTGATCGAGCGCGAGACGGCCGTCGAGCAGGAGCGCCCGGTCGTCGCGAGCGTGATCTACAACCGGCTCGACGCCGGCATGTACCTCCAGATCGACGCCGCGATCGTCTACGCCCGCGGCGGGGGCAGCGACCCGGTCACCTATTCCGACCTCGAGATCGACTCGCCCTACAACGTCTACACCAACCTCGGCCTCACACCCGGGCCCATCTGCAGCCCCTCGGTCTCCTCGATCGAGGCCGCGCTCAACCCCGACGAGACCGACTACCTGTACTACGTCGCCTCCCCCGAGGGAGACGGCACCCATCGCTTCAGCTCGGACTACGCCCAGTTCGAACGCGACAGCCAGGCCTACGCGGAGTCCCTGTCATGAGCATCCTGTCCCCGAAACGCTACGTCTCCCGTGTCGAGCGCATCGACCTCGACGCCCTGTGGGCCGCCGGCAAGCGCGCCATCATGCTCGACCGCGACAACACCCTCGTGCCGCGCGACCGCGCCTGCGCGCCCGATTCGGTCGCCGCGTGGCTCGACCATGCCCGCGAGCTCGGTTTCAAGCTCTACATGGTCTCCAACAACTGGCATCGCGACCAGGTGGAGCGCTCCGCCGCCGAGCTCGGGCTCGACAGCATATGCTTCGCCTGCAAGCCGCTCCCGTTCGCCCTCACGCGCGCCCTCGCGCGCATGGGCGTCGCCTGCGAGGCCGCCGTGCTGATCGGCGACCAGCTCTACACCGACGTCTGGTCGGCCAACCTCGCCGGGGTCGATTCGATCCTCGTCAAGCCCCAGACCCATGTCGACCTGTGGTACACGCGCATCTTCCGCATCTTCGAGCGCAGGGCCCTGCGTCGCGTGCCCTGCGAGGAGTAGGGGCGAGATGACCGGTTCCGTGAAGCGGGGGAGCGACCATATCTTCTTCATCGGGTTCCTCGGTGCGGGCAAGTCCACGCTCGCGCGCAACCTCGGGAGGATGTTCAACCGGCGCTACGTCGACACCGACCGCATGGTCGAGCGGCGGCGCGGCCTGAGCGTCACCCGCATCTTCGAGCGCGAGGGCGAGCCGCGGTTCCGCGAGCTCGAGACCGAGGCGCTCGCGTCGCTGTCCCAGGAGCGCAGCCTGCTGGTCTCCTGCGGCGGGGGCATCGTCGAGACCCCCGAGAACATCGTCCTCATGCGCGAGATGGGCTACTGCGTCTACCTCGAATGCGATATCGGCGACTCCCTGCGGCAGATACGCCGCCGGGACACGCGCCCCGACTTCCGCTCCGCCGAGCACGCCGAGCGCCTGCTCGCCCACCGTCGGCCCCTGTACGAGCAGGCCGCCGACCTGACCGTCGACATCCGCGGCAGGAGCTTCAAGGATGTCTCCTATCTGTGCGCCGAGATGCTTTTGGAGCGTGGTTTGCTATGACCGTCCGCCGTCAGCTCGTCAACTTCGGGACCACCTGCACCGACTACCGGGTCGGGGATTCGGTGATGGACGATCTGCCCCGGATCCTGAAGAACGTGGTGGGCGCCCCCAAGCGCGCGCTCGTCGCCCTCGACGGCTCATCCGAGCAAACAACCGATGACGCCGTGCGCCGCGCGCTCGTCGACATCGGGTTCGAGGTCTTCCGCTACGAGGCCGCCGACGACGGGGGGCTCGAGGGCTTCGACGCCGCGGGCCGTCTGCTCGCGGCCTTCGCGGAGCGCGGCCTCACCGCCGACGACCTCGTGGTCGCCGTGGGCGGCGTGCGCCTGTGCTCGGTCGTCTCGCTCGCCGCCGGCCTGTGGTGCGACGGCATGTCCTGCGCGGCGATCCCGCAGACCCTCGACGCCATGTGCACCCTGACGACCGCCATGCGCCCGCTGTCGGTCGGCGGGGTGGACGAGGTGGTGTCGGCGCGCCCGCGCTGGGACATGGTCGTCTGCGACCTCACCCGCGTCCTCGGCCGGCCGGTCGAGGAGCTCGGGGCGGGCTACGTCACCATGCTCGGGACCGCGCTCGCCGAGAGCCGCCGCGCGTGGGACCAGTTCCCCGAGCGCATCGAGGGCATGGTGGCCGGGGACGCGGTCGCCTTCACCGAGGCGCTCTGCAAGACCCAGGGGGCGCGCGCCGGGGCCATCCGCTCCGCCAGCCCCTCGGCGCGCACCGCGCTCGGCTACGGCGCCTCGACGGCTCGCGCCCTCGCCTCCTGCCTGGGGCCGGGCATCCCCTGGTACCGCCTGCTCGCCGAGGGCATGCGCTTCGAGGCCCGGCTCGGGCACGACGTCTGCGACCTCGACGTCGACGTCATCTTCGAGCAGGACGACCGCCTCGAGGACCTGGGGGTCGAGGAGGTGCCCTTCGAGCTCGACGCCGACCGCTTCGTCTCCGCGCTCAAGGCGGACCGCTTCCTGCGCTCCAACCGCTTCATGCTGTCGCTCCCCAAGCGCCCCGGCACGATCCGCCTCTCGTCCGTCGACGACGAGGTGCTCGCGCGCCATGCCGAGGCCTTCCTGGCCTCGCGCGCGGAGCTGCTCGCCGAGACGGGCGCCGGGAACTGACGGCGCGCGCCGGGAGCGCTAGAATCGTGTTCGCACGACCTAGACCATCGGAACACGGAAAGGACCGGGCTATGACCGATACCGTTCACGGGCCCGCGGGCCGCATCGCGCGGCTGCGCGCCCTCATGTCCGAGCGCGGCTACGACGCCGTCGTCATCCGCGACGAGGCGAACCTGCGCTGGCTCACCGGGGCGACCGGGGTGTTCGACTACACCTTTGAGTTCCCGCACGCCGCCTTCATCACCGAGGACGCGTGCTTCCTGCACACGGACTCGCGCTACTTCAACACCTTCGCCGAGCGGCTGCCCGAGGGGCATCCCTGGCAGGTCGATATGGACGGCTTCGACATCCCCGGCTGGGTCGCCCAGCGCGCGCTCGAGACGGCGAGCCGCACGGTCGCGATCGAGGACGACATGCAGCTGTCGTTCTACCAGGGCATCGTCCGCGGCCTCGAGGACCGCTCCATCGCGGCGGCCCTCCCGCAGATGCACGGCGACATCCGCCGCATGCGCGCGGTGAAGGACGCCGAGGAGGTCGAGCTCATGCGCTCCGCG
Source organism: Candidatus Collinsella stercoripullorum (assembly GCA_019117005.1). Classification (GTDB taxonomy): domain Bacteria; phylum Actinomycetota; class Coriobacteriia; order Coriobacteriales; family Coriobacteriaceae; genus Collinsella; species Collinsella stercoripullorum. The sequence continues at coordinate 97,720 of DXAO01000007.1, forward strand.
CAGGCCATCACCGACGCCGCCTTCGAGCACATGCTCTCCTTCCTGCGCCCCGGCCTCACGGAGAAGCAGGTCCGCACCGAGCTCGAGACCTTCATGTACGACCACGGCGCCGACGGGCTCGCCTTCGACTCCATCGTCGCCTCGGGCCCCAACACCGCGAACCCCCATGCCGTCCCGAGCGACCGCGTCATCGAGCGCGGCGACCTGGTGCTCATGGACTACGGCGCGCGGTACCGGGACTACGACTCCGATATGACCCGCACCGTGGTCATGGGCGCGCCCTCCGACGAGCAGCGCGCGATCTACGACCTCGTCCGGCGCACGCACGAGGAGTGCGCCGCCGCGGTTCACGCGGGCGTCGACGGCTCCGACATCCACAACCTGTCGGTGAAGATCATCTCCGATGCGGGCTACGGCGACTTCTACGGCCACGGCCTCGGCCACGGCGTCGGCATCGAGATCCACGAGCTGCCCAACTTCGGCCGCCGCAGCAACATCGTCGAGGCCGGCTCCGTCATCACCATCGAGCCGGGCGTCTACCTGCCCGGGGTGGGCGGCGTGCGCCTGGAGGACTACGGCCTGGTCACGGAGGAGGGCTTCGAGCCGTTCACCCGCAGCCCCCACGAGCTCCAGGTCGTCGACTGCTGATCCTTAGGCGACGCCCCTCATGCGGGCCCGCGCGGCGCGTGCGCGTTTTGCGCAGGCCCCCCTTCCGTCGTATACTGTCACAGTTACCTGCATCGAGTGAGAAAGGCTTCTCCATGGCATCGATCACCACCGCCGATTTCAAGAACGGCCTCGGCCTCCGCATCAAGGACAAGGTCTGCACCATCGTCGAGTTCCAGCACGTCAAGCCGGGCAAGGGCGGCGCCTTCGTCCGCTACAAGACCAAGGACATCAAGACCGGCCGCGTCGTCGAGAACACCTGCAACGCCGG
>DXAO01000056.1 GCA_019117005.1 Candidatus Collinsella stercoripullorum
GCCCTCGGGGACAACACCGATCTTGATCTCGTCGCTCATTTAGTTCCCCTCGTTCTCGAGTTGCAGGTTGAGAAGCTTCATGCCGTATTCCGGCACGTTGATGTCGATGGGCATGCCGTACAGGTCGCCGGGGCGCACGAAGGCGATGACCGTCATGATGCGCGCCATGGTCTCGGGGCTCTCCTTGAGGCCGGTCTCGAACCAGCGCTGAATCACGCCGACCTCGGCGGTGACGACATAGCTGAGGTAGTAGTCGAAGAAGGCGCCCAGCGCACCGGGGAAGATGCCGGTCTGCATACGGTCGGCGACCGCCGCGCGCGCCAGGTCGATGAGCTTCTTGATGAACGCCGGGTCTCCGCCGGGGCCAAGAAGCGATCCGATGAGCTCGCAGTGCTCGCGCAGGTAGTCGAGCAGCTCGACGGAGCCGGGGGCAGGAGCCAGCTCATCGATGTTGCGATAAAGCTCCGGCAGCGTCGAGGCGCCGATGCGCGCCACGAGCCCTCCGATGTCTTCGAGCAGGACGGACTCCACCTGCTCGACGAAATCGGGAATGTCCTTGTAATGGGAGTAGAACGTGCGCCGCGTCAGGCCCGCGCACTCGGTGAGCGACGCCACCGTGATGCGCGACAGGTCTTCGCCCGCGCTGAGCTGCCGGACGAGCGCGCCGAGCAGCGCGTGCTGCGAGCGTAGCGACCGGCGGTCGCACTTGAAATCGGTTTGTGGCATGCAGTCCTTTCGGTTGCAATTTCACTCCGTGTGCATTATTGCACAGCGTGTGCACGAATATACCCGCCTCGCCGCGCCGCACGGTCTCTGCACAAGTGTCAAGGCGGGGTCAAGGGCGATGCGCGTAGACGTTAAGCCGCCGTCGCGTCCATATCGCAGGCCAAAATGGGCACACTAAGCCAAAAGCAGCCTTCCGAGGAGATGGTCTTATGCCGATATGCGCCGCATTCGCCGTTCCGCATCCACCGCTGATCGTTCCCGGGGTCGGGCATGGGCGCGAAGCGGGCATCCAGGCCACCGTCGACGCCTATCGCGAGGTGGCGCGGCGCGTCGCCGAGATCGCGCCCGACACCATCGTGCTCTCGAGCCCGCACTCGACGTCGTACCTCGATTACCTGCACATCTCGGGCGGCAGCGGTGCGGCCGGAACGTTCGCCCCGTTCGGGGATCGCGCCGACGGAAGCCGGGTCGCCTACGACCGGGAACTCGTCGACGCGCTGTGTGAGGCGGCAGACGCCTGCGGCCTCGCCGCCGGCACCGCCGGCGAGCGGGACCCCGAGCTCGACTGGGGCGTGCTCGTGCCGCTCCACTTCATCCAAGAGGAATACGCGCGCCGCCGCGATGCGGGCGACGACCTGCCGACGTACCGGCTGGTCCGCATCGGGCTGTCCGGGCTCTCCCCGCGCGACCACTACCGCTTGGGCCAGCTCGTCCAGCGCGTGTCCGATACGCTGGGGCGGCGCTGCGTCTTCGTCGCGTCGGGCGACCTGTCGCACAAGCTCGCCGAGGACGGGCCCTACGGATACGCCCCCGACGGCCCCGCCTTCGACGAGCTCGTGTGCCATGCCCTCGAGGAGGGCGACTTCCTGGCGCTGATGACTGCGGACCGCGGCATGTGCGAGCGCGCCGCCGAATGCGGCCTACGCTCGTTCCAGATCATGGCGGGCGCGCTCGACCGCACGCCCATCAGATCCGAGCTGCTTTCCTATGAGGGGCCCTTCGGCGTGGGATACGGCATCGCCGCGTTCACCCCCACCGGGGCGCACGGCTCGGATGCCTCGCGCGCCATCGGCGACCGGTACGAGGTGTGGCATGCGGCGGACATGGCCAGGCGCCGCCACGCCGAGAGCCCGTGGGTGCAGCTCGCGCGCTACTCGCTCGAATCCTACGTCCGCGACGGGCGGCGCATCGATCCCAACCGGGACCTGCCGGCAGATCTCGCCGAGGCGCTTCCCGACGAGCTGTTCTCGACGCGCGCCGGCGCCTTCGTCTCGCTCAAGATGAACGGGCAGCTGCGCGGCTGCATCGGGACCATCCTGCCCGTGCGCGACAGCCTTGCCGAGGAAATCTGCGCGAACGCGATCTCGGCCGGATGCCGCGACCCGCGCTTCTCCTCCGTGGAAGAAGACGAGCTCGCAGAGCTGGTCTACGATGTTGACGTGCTGTCGGAACCCGAGGCGATCGCAGGGCCCGACGAGCTCGATCCCGCCCGCTACGGCGTCATCGTGAGCGCGAGCCGAGGGCGGCGCGGGCTGCTGCTGCCGGACCTCGACGGCATCGACACGGTCGCGGAGCAGATCGGCATCGCCGCGCGCAAGGGCGGCATCGACCCGGACGACCCGAGCATCACGCTCGAGCGGTTCACTGTCACGCGCCACGTATAGGGAGCCGCGGGCGCGCCTCGAGGCGCCCGTCGAAGGAGGGGACCATGGAAGCAGCAGCCGCGTACGCAACCTGCGGCACCTGCCCGCACCGCTGCCGCCTGGCGCCGGGGCGCCTTGGAGCGTGCCGGGCCCGACGCAACGTCGGCGGCGCGGTGATGCCCGCAAACTACGGGCGCGTCACCTCGCTGGCGCTCGACCCCATCGAGAAGAAGCCGCTTGCGCGCTACAGACCCGGCACCTTCGTGGTGTCGGCCGGAAGCTTTGGCTGCAACCTGGGATGCCCGTTTTGCCAAAACGCGGAGATCTCGCAAGCAGACGATGCGGGCGTCCCCTGGCGCGAGATCGCCCCCGACGAGCTCGTCGCCATCACCCGCGACGCACGCGACCGCGACGGCCGCGTGATCGGAATCGCCTACACCTACAACGAGCCGCTCGTCGGATGGGAGTACGTGCGCGACTGCGCGCGGCTGGCGCACGAGGCGGGGCTTGTGAACGTCTTGGTGTCGAACGGATGCGTCGAACCGAGCGTGCTCGACGGGCTCGCGGGGCTCATCGACGCGGCGAATATCGATCTCAAGGGGTTTACCGACGGGTTCTACGACGCCTGTGGCGCGTCCGCGCACGCGCTCTCCCGCGTAAAGGGCGCCATCGCGCGCCTCGCGGCTGATCCCGCCTGTCATCTCGAGGTCACGACGCTCGTCGTCCCCGGCATGAACGACACCGAGGAGGAGATCGACGCGATGGCCCGCTGGCTCGCATCGCTTGACGAGGGACGCGGGCGTAACACCGTCACCTACCATGTCACGCGCTTCTTCCCGCGCTGGCGCCTCACCGATCGCGGGCCGACGCCCGTGGATGCGGTCTACCGCCTCGCCGACGTGGCGCGCCGGCACCTCGAGCACGTCTACACCGGCAACTGCTAGACGCGTGCGGCGCGCTGCAACAGCAACGGTATCACCCGGCCGGAATGCACGGAATCATCGCGAATTCCGTGCACTCCGGCCGGGTGATACCGTCGCTGTTGCAGCCCGAGCGGGCAATGCGGAGCGGATTGGCGGGGGCCTCCCCAGCCAGCATCCCCGCGGTTGACTACAGCCTGTCGAAACCGTTCCAACCCGCCGGCGGCGTCCAGCGGCTCTCGCCCGGATGCACGTTGTCACGGAACTTACCCACCATGGACTCGACCTTGAGGCGCCACACGGTCGTAGCCGGCACGAGCTTCGTGCTCCAGGGGAAATCTTCCGCATGATAATGGCGCATGAGGATCTTGAGGCCGTCGATCTTGCGCTCGTCGGGCAGGATCTCCACGGTTCCCCGCCCGATGACGCTGCGGTACCCCATGGTGCAGCTCATGCGCTCATCGTAGAAGATGAAATTGTGGTCGCAATCCATCTCGAACGTCGCACGTGCATCGTGAGCCATAAGGTCAAGCTTATGGCCTCGGTTCGCACTATGGAAATACAGGTATACCTGATCGTCCTCGACATCGACGCCGAAATTGAGCGGAACGATGTACGGATAGCCGTCGGCCCCGTTGAGCGCCACACGGCACACGTCGCAGGCGTCGATGATGGCGAGCTGCTCGGCGCGGTCGGTGATCTCACGGTCTGTGCGGATCATGCTGCCTCCATCTTGTTCGTACAAGTATGTCATCGTCAAGTATAGCAGGGCGAAGGCGCCGCCGACATGCGCCCCGCGGCCTCCGCTACCCCCGCACGCGCGCCAGATCCGCCCGCGCGTCGGAAAGCACGCGAGCGATGTCCGCAACGATAACCAGACCGCGGTCGGCAATTTGAGCGGGCAGCAGATCATAGCGATCGTTTATGGAGATGTAGCGCGCCTTCGGCAAGGCAAGCGTGAGGTTCCAAAACGGCTCTTGGATAAACATCGGCGTCATGCGTCCCACGCCAAGCTCTAGAAACAACACGCGCTCATCTGTATGCGCTCCAAGCCAGCGCGAGACCTTTTCGTACTCGTCCTGGTACTTGGCACCCTGTAAAAAGTTTCCGTAGCCGCGCACCCATGGAAACGCCTCGCCGCCGCAGTGCGGACAGCGCGGGATGAGCTCCGAAGGGATGCGCATGTCGTCCCCTTGCGCCTCGATCATCTTTCGAACCGGCTCGACGGCATCCCACGTATCATCGGTGCAGCACCGCGCGCATTGGAAAAAGCGATGGTCCCCCTGGATCTCGGCCACCTGCTCTTCGGGATAGAGCTTCACGAACTGCGTATCCTGGTTCGTCGTGAGCACGAAGAAATCCTTGCCGTCAAGCAGCGCGTCCAGGTCGAGATAGGGCGCACGGACCGGAGCGCTCTGCGTGGTATGAAGGAACGTGGAGAGATAGGCCCACTTCTCCTCGGGTGTCTCCCAGCGGCGGAAGCTCCCGTCGAAGGCCCCCTTGATGCCATAGCGCTCGGCGAACTTACCGAAGTGCTCTCGAAACGACGGCGTGTCACCGTAGTAGAAGTCGCCGCCGCCCGCCGCCGAAAGACCCGATGCACCGCCCACGAGCACGCAGTCCGCTTTTTGGATCTCGTGAACCAAGTGCTCAACCTGTTCCTCGTAGGAGAGCGGGGAAGGCTCCGCGAGCTCATAGGGAGCCCCGCCGCGCGCATATACCGGATAGTAGCGCTCGTAGTTCATCTGGGTCTGCGTGACCAGATCCTCGTAAAAACTCATGCTTCAAACCTCAGCTTTCCGTCAAGTCGAAAAAGACGCGGGCGATGTCGCCCCCGATGGTGAGCGAGCGACCGCCCAGCTGCAGCGGCTCACCCGCCTTGGAAAGGTTTATGCGCAGATAGAAGGCGTTGGGATTGGAGCGCACCATGCGCCAGAACGGCATCTCGATAACGCTGGGGGTCATGCCGCCCACTCCAAGCTCCAAGAAGAGCACGCGTCTGCACGCGTCGAGCACGTGAGAGACGAAGGCCTCGTAGCGCCGCTTGCCTTCATGCCATACCTCGCCCTCAAGGAAACCCTCATCGCGCACCCAAGGGACCGCAAGCCAACCGCAACGCGGGCAACGCGGAAACGCGTCTGCCGGCGGACGCACGCCATCCGGACCCATCGCGTCGAGCATGCGCCGGACGGCCGGACCCGAATCCCACAGCTCGTCGCAACAGGGCTGCGCGCACTGTAGCCAGCGACAATCCCCCTGGAACAGCCATGAGCGCCGACGAGGGAACGCACGGCGCACCTGGCCATCGATATTGGTGGTCAACACGAAGTACGGACGGTCGGCGATCAGCTTCCATAACTGCCGATACGGCTCCCCAACCGGCGCGGACTCCATGTAGTCGATATACGCGGCAAGAAACCCCCAACGCTCCTCGTTGGTCGCATACAGATGGTAGTAGCCGTCCATGAACGTCGAGAAGCCATGAGCGCGCTCGAATCTACCGAACGCGCCGTCAAAAGCGGCGGTGCGGTGGTAGTGCTCGTAGCCGCATGCGCTCGACATGCCAGAGCCGACGCCCGCCACAATGGCGTCGGCATCCTTGACGAGCTCGCGGGCGCGATCGATGGCGGCACGGTAGGCAGCCTCATCACCGCTGCCACACGCCCGCTCGACCCCCAAGTGCTGGGCGTAAAGTCCCATGAGCCGGCTCATCGATTCTGCGCCATCCCCAAGTCGGCGAGAACGCGAGCAAGGTCGCCCCGGATACCGACCGCCCGGTTTTCGGGCAGTGCCGGCAGCACGGGCTCGTCGCGGTTCACGACGACATACCGCGTCCCGGGCGCGCGCTCCGCCCATGCCATGAGCGGCGCTTTGATAGCACGGTTGCCCTGGCCCACCCCGAGCTCGAGCACGAGCGTTCGGTCGGAGGCATGCCCATCCAGAAACGCGCGCATGCGGGCGCGCTGGGCCGCAAACGGCTCGAGCGCGCCGATACGACCCGTGTCGTCCACGGCGGCGTCGAGCACCGCCCCGCAGCGCGGACAGCGCGGGAGGTCGCCCGCAGCGATGTCGATCATCTGGAGCGCGTCGTAGGTCTCCTGCGAGCAGGAGGCCGTGCAGTGCAGCCGCGCGAACGACCCTTCCGTCTCGAGCAGGCCGTCGGAAGAGAAGCCCGCCTTCAAAAACCTGCTGTTGCAGTTGCACGTCACCACGAACCGCGGCATATCCCGCGTCGCCTCATCGAGCGCGCGCATGACGGGCGAGGGCGCATAGGCGCGATATCCGTACTCGATCAGGCGCGCCAAGAACCGCCAACGCTCCCGAGCGCTCGGCCAGCGGGCCATAAGACCCTGCAAGATGCTCATGAGGCCGTAGTCTCGGTGCAAGTCTCCGAACGTGCGCAGGAACGCCTCGTCGCATGCGAACTGGTTGTAGCCGTCGGCGATATCGAACCCGTTGCTCGCTGCGATCACCACGGCATCCGCCTGTCCAAGCATCTCGGCGAGGCGCTCGATCTCCGTCTGGTACATAGCTCCTCTCCTCCCGATATTGCTGTTGTTTTTACTACAACAGCAATAGTACCCATGCGAGGTTTGGGGGACCAGTGCTGTTATAATGTTCACAACAGCCACAAAGAAAGGATCAGATGGCCTATTCAACGAAGCTGAGCGACGCGCTCCATCTGCTCGTGTTCGTCCATGAGCAGCAGGGCTCCGACCTCACGAGCGACGCTATCGCCACAAGCCTTGCGGGAAACGCCAGCACGGTGCGGCAGATGATGGGGAGGCTCCGTCGCGCCGGGCTTCTTTCCTCCGTGACCGGGCATGCGCGGCCCGAGCTCGCCCGACCAGCGGCAAACATCACCATGCTCGACGTCTACCGCGCCGTCGAGGGGGACAAGCCGTTGCTGCATCTCGACACGCACACGAACCCCGCCTGCGGAGTCGGCGTCAACGTTCAGCTCGTCATCGGCGAGTGCTTCGATGACATCCAGCAGGCGGCAGAGAGCACCATGGCCTCCATCACCCTGGAAGACATCATCGTCCGATACCGGCAGCGCATCGCCGCGCAGCTATAGGGAAGCGACGGGTAACGGCCTCGCACGGGATGCATGGGCGCAAACGCTGCGCCCGTCCGCCCCTCCGCAGGCCGGGACGCGAGCCCTTCACAGCCGTCCGGCGATATCATTTCCGCTGCAGGGCGGAAAGCGCATGGCGCGCCGGCACCAGCTTGGCGCGGCCGAGCCGCCTGTTCAGCAGGCGCACGAGCTCGGCCCCATCAGATACCAGAAACATGAAACGCCGGTTGTCCTCGACCGCGAACTCGACCCCGCGAACGGCGCGCCCGTAGAGGTCGACCCGCACGCAACCGACATGCTCCCAGGGTATCTGGATATAGCCCCTGCCGTCACGCGCACGGAACTCGACGCCGCGCTCCCCCGCAAGCAGCAGGCCGCGCCGGGGCAGCAGCACACCGGCAGAAACGCTCGCCTGGACGGCGAGCTCGACCTTGGCATTCAGCATGCCCTCGTCCCTCTTGGCAGCCATCTGCTCCCCTTTCGCACCTTGCTCCCGCATCATTGCGAACAGCGACCGGCACCCATGTCCCTACTTGGACGGGGCCGCCGTCCGAAGTGGACGACGACCCCGCCGACGCAAAAGGAAAGGCCCTAGAAAATCCCGAAGAACGCTCCGATCACACCCACGGCGAACAGGCCGAAGATGATGAGGATGGGGTTCACTTTCTTGCGGAGCAAAAACACGCACAGCATGGTGAGCGCGAGCGGCATGAGGCCGGGCAGCAGCGAGTCGCACACGCTCTGAAGCGTCGTGGTCTGCATGAGGCGCACCGGCGCGTCAGGATAGGCCGCGGCGTTGGTGATGGCAGAATATCCGCTCGACAGCATGCCCTGAATCCCCGAGAAGCCGCTGGTGAGCGCCTCGGCCGTGATCTCCCCACCGCCGCTGATAAGGTCGAGCAGCGTGGTGATGCCGGGGAACTTCTCGGCCACAGCACCCATGTCGGAATTGGAGAGCACGACGCTCGACAGATTGATGCTCGTCCAACGCGGAATCAGCACGCCCATGACGAACATACCCAGAATCGACGCGCCGGTGGTGATCTTCTGCATGATGCCGCCGGACAGGTCGGACACGATGTTGCGGCCCTGATGGTAGCCGAGCTCCTGCGTATACCAGGTGAACGCCATGCGCACGACGTTCCACACCACGAAGAACACGACGGCGCCCAGAGGGTTGCCCGTCAGCGCAAGGGATGCGGCGAACGCTCCCAAAATGGGACGCAGCGTACCCCAGAACACCGGATCGCCCACGCCGGCAAGCGGACCCATCATGCCGATCTTGACGCCCTGGATGGCCGCATCGTCGATCTCGGCCCCGTTGGCGCGCTCCTCCTCGAGCGCCATCGTCACGCCAAGGATCGGCGAGGCGAGATAGGGATGCGAGTTGAAGAACTCCAGATGGCGCTTGAGAAACGCCGCGCGATCGGCCTGGTCGGGGTACAGGCGCTTGGCGATGGGCACCATCGAGAAGGTGAAGCCCATGGTGATAAGACGCTCGTAGTTGTTGGAGGCCTGCATGAACGTGCTGCGAAGCCATACGTTGATGCGATCCGCCTTGGTGATGGAGAGCTGGTGCGCCGGCTTGGCGGCCGCCGCTTCGTTGGTTGCCATATCAGTCTGCCCCCTATTCATAGTCGTTGATGATCGCGTCGAGTTCGTCGCCCACCGCACCTGTTGCGGCCACAGGGCCGGACGCGGAGTTGAACTCGGGTGCGAGCTGCAGGTACACGAAGGCGATGGCCAGGCCGATGATGCCCATGGCGATGAGATTCAGCGCCGAGATGGCCGCCAGGGCGAAGCCCAGGAAGAAGAACGGCCACAGCTTGGGCGTGGCCATCATGTTGATGACCATCGCGTAGCCCACAGCGACCACGAAGCCGCCAGCGGTGGACAGACCCGTGGTGACCCAGGCCGGGATGGCATCGAGCGCGCCCTGCACGACCTCGACGGGCACCGCGATGATGAGCGCTGCGGGGATGACCACGCGAAGGCCCTGCAGGAGCAGTGCCGTGAGGTGGGCGAGCTCGACACCGGACGTGGAGCCCTTCGCGGCAGCGGAATCGGCCATATGGATGAGGCCGACGACGATGGTGCGGACGATGATGGTGAGGCCCAGGCCGGCGACGGCGAGAGCCATCGCCGCGGACATGCCGACGCCCATGTCGACACCCTTCATGCACACCAGAATGGCCGATGCCACCGAGCAAAGCGCCGCGTCGGGCGCAACCGCCGGGCCGATGTTCATCCAGCCGAGCGCCACGAGCTGCAGCGAGCCGCCGAGCATGATGCCCTCGGCAGGATGCCCGGTCACGACGCCGATGAGCGTACAGGCGATGATGGGCTGATGGAACTGGAACGAGTCGAGAATGCCCTCGAAGCCGGCGAGCAGCGCCACCAGCAGTACCAGGATTACCTCCATGGATGACTCCTTTCTTGAATGTATGGGCGCAGGGCCGGCGCGCGCCGGACCGCATCGCGGCGCGCGCCGACTGCCTGTCAGGACAGAAGCCCGCTCTGCTCGACGAGCGGCCAGACGGGCTCCTCGCGGTCGGCGGGAACTTTCTGCCAACCGAGCTTGCAGCCGTGGTCATGGAGCCACTTGAACGCCTGCGCGTCATCGGCATCGATGGACACCGTCCCGTTGATGGCGATCTTGCCGGCGGAATGCGCCATGGAGCCCACGTTGATGTGCTCAAGCGGCACGCCGCCCTCAATCACGCGGACCACGTCCTGGGGGAACTCGAACAGCAGCAGCGCGCTCGTGCGCGAGAAGCGCGGGTCGCGAGCGATCTCGATGAGCTTGGACACCGGGCACACGTTGGCTTTGATGCCCGGAGGCGCCGCCTGGGTGATGAGATTCTTGCGCAGCTCGTCGTGGGCCACGTTGTCCGACACCACGATAATGCGGTCGGGGCGAATCTCCTTGGACCAGGCCATGGCGACCTGACCGTGCAGCAGGCGCGAATCGATGCGCACCCATTTGATCTGAAGGCCGCCCTCGCCCGCGGCGGGCGCCGCCGTTCCCGCGGCGCCGGGAGCTGCCGCCGCCGACCGCGACGCCTTGGGCGCCAGGCCCTCAGGCAGCACGCGCACGCCGCGGCGTCCCTCGACGAGCAGCTGGCCGGCGAGCTCATGGGCGCTGGACCCCGCCATGCGCGACGCGCACGCCTCGATGGCCATGGGCAGGTTGAGGCCCGTAAGCAGCGCCCAGCCCTCATGCTGGTCAAGCAAGGCGGATACCTGGTTGAACGGCGTGCCGCCCCACAGGTCAACGAGCACGAGCACATCTTCGGGATCGGACAGCCCCCGCACCGCCGCCTCGAGCTCCGCGCGGAACTCCTCTGGGGCCATGCTCGGCTTGAGCGATACGCACGCCAGGTCCCGCTGCTCGCCGAAGACCATGGTCACCGAATCTCTCACCCCCTCGGCCAAGCCTCCATGACTGGCAAAAACGATTCCCACCATTGTTCCTTCCTTTCTTGTCGAGCATCTCCCGACTCGGGCACCCCGCGCCCGGAACCAGGCCGGACGCGCGGCACCTCGAAAAACGAAACTCAGGCTTCGGGCCCTACTTGCCCTGCGCCATCAGGTCCTGCACGACAGGGTCGCTCACGGTCGCGCCCTGGTCTTTCAGCTGCGCGATGGCATCGGCAAACTGCGGGAGATACCGCTCGTGGGCGAGCAGCAGCTCGTTGAGGACCGCGATCGCGTCGGGGTTCTTGGCAACGACGGGGTTGATGGTGAAGGCCTCGCGCGCCACACCGTAATCGCCGGTGAGCGCGGCTTGGATGGTCAGCTCCTCCATCGCCTTCATGACCTGCAGCCAGCCCTTCTCGGCGCTGGGCATGGGGCCCCAGGCGATGGGTTCGGCACCCTGGGCACCGATGAGGCACGAGACCTCGACGATCGAGGATGGGTCGAGATCGGGCAGGGCTCCGCGATTCTGCGTCGAGACCACCATGTGCTCATGCTTGTCGTTATAGATGGCGGCGATGCACTCGCACGCCGCGTCGGAGTAGTACGCGCCGCCGCGTTCCGCCAACTGAGGCGGCTTGTAGTCGAGATTGGGGTCGCGGTACAGCTCGAACAGCTCGTCCTCGACCTCTTTCACGTGCTCGGCGCGCGTGTCGTTGGCCTGAAAATCATCCACGCAGTGGCCGAGCATCTCGTCTGCCATGTAGTAGTAGCGGTGGTAGCCGCAGGGCATGAGGTGCATGGCGTGCAGCAGGTCGCTCGGGAACTCCGCGGCGAAGATATTCGCCGGGAACGGGCCGTCGGGATCGTTGACGTGCTCGATCATCTCATCGGTCAGGTCTCGGCCAGCACTGTCGTACACCTTGTGCCAATGAAAGTGGTTCAGGCCCGCGAACCGGAACGTAAGCTCGTCGGCATCGCGACCGATGAGCGCCGGCTCCTTCATCATCGAGATGACCGGGATGTTGCACAGGCCGATCGTGCGCTTCCAGCCGAAATGCTTGATGGCGGCCTCGGTCACCATGCCAGAGGGATTCGTGAAGTTGATAAGCCATGCATCGGGGCACAACTCGCGCATATCGGCGATAATCTGGCCGATGACCGGGATGGTGCGGAACGCCTTGAACATGCCGCCCGCCCCGTTGGTCTCCTGACCGAGCATGCCGTGCGCCAGCGGAATGCGCTCGTCCTTGATGCGCGCGTACAGCAGCCCCACGCGGAACTGCGTGGTCACGAAGTCCGCTCCCGGCAGCGCCTCCCTACGATCGAGGGTTACGTGGATCTCGACGTCGTGCCCGGCCGCCTTCCACTGACGACGGGCCATCTCGCCGATGATCTCGACCTTCTCGAGACCCTCCTCGATATCCACAAGCCAGATCTCACGAATGGGCAACTCGTGGTAGCGCTTGATGAAACCCTCCATGAGCTCAGGGGTGTAGCTGCTGCCGCCCCCGATGGTCACGATCTTGACGCCCCGCGTGTCCGATGTTCCCATGGCCTCTCCTTTCTGTCGCGCCATGTCATCAAGGGAACGACCGATCAATTGCCTTCGCGCCGGGCGCCCGCCACGGAGGCACCCGGCGCTAAATGAATTGGTCAGTGTTTCCCAAGGCTTCTAGCTGGCAGTATGAGAGGGGGCGAGAGGACCGAGGAGGACTGCGGGCTAAATGGGAACGCGTTTTCAGAGAAAGCGGCGCGTCCGTGCGGCATCGTGATATGTTTTGAAAACGGCAACCGTTTGCCCGCGGAAACCGACCGTTCGGCATCAAGC
>DXAO01000057.1 GCA_019117005.1 Candidatus Collinsella stercoripullorum
TTCGGCTTCTCCTCCGCCGTCGAGGTCGCCACCGAGTGCATCGACAACATCCACACCACCGCGAGCTCGCACGGCCGCGTGTTCGTCATCGAGATCATGGGCCACAAGGTCGGCTGGATCCCGCTGTACGCAGGCGTCGCCGGCGGCGCCGACGTCATCCTCATCCCCGAGATCCCCTTCGAGATGAAGAACGTCATCAGCACCATCGAGCGCCGCATGGAGCGCGGGAGCCGCTTCACCATCGTGGCGGTCGCCGAGGGCGCCATCTCCAAGGAGGACGCCAAGCTCCCCAAGAAGGAGTACAAGAAGAAGCTCGCCGCCCGCACCTCCCCCTCCATCGTCTACGACATCGCCCGCGAGATCGAGGAGAGGACCGGACGCGAGACCCGCGTGGCGATCCCCGGGCACACCCAGCGCGGCGGCGAGCCCGACGCGCAGGACCGCGTGTTCGCGACCCAGTGCGGCGCCGAGGCGGCGCTGGGATGCCTGCGCGGCGAGTACGGGTACATGATCGCGCAGGTGGGCGGCAAGATGACCCACGTCCCCCTGTCCGAGGTCGCCGGCAAGCTCAAGTACGTCGACCCCGCATGCGACCTCGTCCGCGAGGCCAAGGCGCTCGGGATCAGCTTCGGCGACGAGTAGCGCCGGGCCGCGGCGGCGCGGCGGGTCCCCATCGAACGGCACGGCGGCCGTCGGGCGCACAGCCCGGCGGCCGCCGTTTCCATGTAGCCGCGAACGGGTGCGGGCGCAGGTGGCCTAGATCGACGCGAGCGCCTGCTCGACGTCGGCGATGAGGTCCTCGGTGTCCTCGATGCCGCACGACAGGCGCACCATGTCCGGCGCGATGCCGGCGGCGGCCAGCTCCTCGTCGTTCATCTGGCGGTGCGTGGCGTTCGCGGGGTGCAGCACGCAGGTGCGCGCGTCGGCCACATGAGTGGCGATCTGGGCGACCTTGAGGCTCTTCATGAACCGCTCGGCGGCCTCGCGCCCGCCGGTGAAGCCGAAGCTCACGACGCCGCAGGTCCCGTTCGGCATGTACTTCATCGCGAGCTCGTGCCACGGGTCGCCGGGCAGGCCGGGGTACTTGACAAACCGGACCTTGGGGTGACCGGCCAGGAACTCGGCCATGGCCTGGCCGTTCGCGACATGCCGCGGCATGCGCACGTGCAGGCTCTCCAGGCCGAGGTTCAGCAGGAAGGCGTTCTGGGGGGACTGGATGCAGCCCAGGTCGCGCATGAGCTGGGCCGTCGCCTTGGTGATGTAGGCGCCCGCCCGGCCGAACCGCTCCGTGTAGACGACGCCGTGGTAGGTCTCGTCGGGCGTGGTGAGCCCGGGGAAGCGCTCGGCGTTGGCGTCCCAGTCGAAGGCGCCGGAGTCGACGATCGCGCCGCCCACCGCGGCCCCGTGGCCGTCCATGTACTTGGTGGTGGAATGCGTCACGATATCCGCCCCCCACTCGATCGGGCGGCACATGACCGGCGTGGGGAAGGTGTTGTCGACGATCAGCGGCACGCCGTGGGCGTGCGCCGCGGCGGCGAAGCGCTCGATGTCCAGGACGTCGAGGGCGGGGTTGGCGATGGTCTCGCCGAAGACGGCCTTCGTGTTGGGGCGGAAGGCCGCCTCGAGCTCCTCGTCGGTGCAGTCGGGCGCCACGAAGGTGCTCTCGACGCCCATGCGGCGCATGGTGTGGGCGATGAGGTTGTAGGTGCCGCCGTAGATGGCCGAGCTCGCCACGACATGGTCGCCGGCGCCCATGATGTTGAACAGGGCGAAGAAGTTCGCGGCCTGCCCCGAGCTCGTGAGCATGCCGGCGGTGCCGCCCTCGAGCTCGGCGATCTTCGCCGCGACGGCATCGTTCGTGGGATTCTGCAGGCGCGTGTAGAAGTACCCGGACTCCTCGAGGTCGAACAGGCGGCCCATATGCTCCGAGGTGTCGTACTTCCAGGTGGTCGACTGGTAGATGGGGACCTGGCGCGGCTCGGCGTCACCGGGACGGTAGCCGCCCTGCACGCAGGTGGTTCCGATATGCTCTGTCATGGACGCTCCTTCGTTTGCTGACGGATGCTCCAGACAGGATACTGCATCCGGGCGAAGTGCGCGCCGCCATCCGGAAATATGAAGGACGCGCGACCGCGCGGACCCCCCGCCGCGCGGCCTAGAACTCGGCGAAGCGCGCCGCGCCGACGACCGCGTCGTCGCGTCCCGCGAGCAGCTCGGTCAGGGCGGTGAGGAACGGGGGCTCGGACCCCTCGCGGAAGACGAGGTGCATGAGGACCTCGTCGGTGAACTCCGTCGACGCCACGTGGGCGCCGCTGTCGCCGGCGAGGCGCAGCACCTGCTCGTAGCGCGCATACGGGGCGCGGACGTCGACCGGGACCACGCTCGTCATCTCGACGAGGTCGCCCGTCGCGCGTGCGGCCTCCACAGCCGCCTGGGCGGCGGCGGTATAGGCGCGCACGAGGCCGCCGGGGCCGAGCAGGGTCCCGCCGAAGTAGCGGGTGGTGACGCAGCAGACGTCCTTCAGGCCGGCGCCGCGCAGGACCTCGAGCGTCGGCAGGCCGCTCGTGCGCTGCGGCTCGCCGTCGTCGCTGGCGCGCTCGCGCCCGTCGACCAGGATCCAAGCGGGCACGTTATGGCGGGCGTCGTGATGGCGGGACCGGACGGCGGCGATGTGCTCGGCCGCCTCCTGCTCGTCTTCCACATGCACGAGCTGCGCGATGAACCGGCTCTTGCGGTCGGTGAACTCCCCTGTCGCCTCCGCGCCCGCGCGCATCGTCAGATAGCCCTCCATCGCCCCTCCCCCGCTCGGATTCCACGGACCCACCCATTCTGCCACAGCCGCGCGCCCCGTGCCGGGCGGGCGATGCACGGCGCGCGCCCTCGATGCGAACGGCCCCTCCGCGGGGAGGGGCCGTTCGCATCGCATATGCGGTTCAGGCGGACGGTTGCCGACCCCGTGCCACGGGCGGCGCATCCGCAGACGGACCGGGGCCGTCAGCTGTTCTTCATGACGATGCTGTCGACCGTATCGGCCACGTGCTCGCACGAATCGACGCAGTACTCCAGGAAGGTGTAGATCTCGTGCCAGGTGAAGACGATCATCGGGTCGTCGCAGCCCGTGTGCAGGTCGCGCATCGCGGCGATGTAGACCGAATCGGCCTCCTCCTCGACGGTGTTGATGGCGATGACGTGCTCGCGCAGCGTCTTGGAGCGCTTGAACTGCGGGAGCTCGTCGATCAGCTTGCACATCTCCCCGCAGGTGCGCTCGATCATCTCGACCAGGCGCAGGGCGTCGGGGCGGATGGAGCGGATGTTGTCGAAGTACAGCCGGAGCAGCACGCCCTCGATCCGGTCGACCACGGTGTCGAGGTAGTCGGACAGCACGGCGATGTCCTCGCGCTCGATGGGCGTGACGAACGCGGTCACGAGCGCGTCGAGCACGTCGTGCTTCCTCTCGTCCGCAGCCTGCTCGATCGCGTGCATCGACTCCATGGCCTCCTCGATCCGGTCGGGATCGAAGTCGCGCATGGTGTCGGCGAGCAGGCGCGCCGCCTGGCAGGCGAGCTTGCCGCACTCGCTGAACGAATCGAAGTAGAACGCATCGTTTTTCCTGGCCACTGGTGTATCCCCCCGTAGTTCGCCTTACCTTGCATGCATGCCGGCGCGACGGTGAGGCCCCGCGCGCCGGAGAGATCGCTTACCGGCGCTAGAAGACCATCATGAAGACCTTGGCCATCACGAAGCTGATGAGGCCGCAGCCCGGGAACGTGAAGACCCAGGTGAGCATCATATCCTTCACGACGGAGAAGTTGATGGCGGAGAGGCGCTTGACCGCGCCCACGCCCATGATGGCGCTCGTCTTGGTGTGGGTGGTGGAGACGGGGATGCCGAAGACCGTCGAGAGCAGGATGCAGAAGGCGCCCGCGAGGTCGGCGGAGAATCCCTGGTACTTCTCGAGCTTGACCATGTCCATGCCCACGGACTTGATGATCTTCTCGCCGCCCACGCTCGTGCCGACGCCCATGACGGCGCTGCACAGCACCATGAGCCACACCGGGATCACGGCGCCGGTGAGGTCGGGCTGGCCGTTCGAGAAGGCCACGCCGAGCAGCAGGACGCCGATGAACTTCTGGCCGTCCTGGGCACCGTGCATGAAGCTCATGGCGGCGGCGCCGAAGATCTGCAGGGCGGTGAAGGTGCCGTTGGCCTTTCGTCGGTCGACGGCGGAACAGAGTATGGTGAGCAGCTTGCATATGCCCCAGCCGATGGCGAAGCCGAGCGCGAGGCTCAGGACGAGGCCGTAGATGACCTTGACCCACTCGTCCATGTTGACGCCGCTCGTACCACCCTGGATGGCGATGGCGGCGCCGGTCAGTCCGGCGATGAGGCTGTGGCTCTCGCTCGTGGGGATGCCGAAGATGGACGCCCCCACGCTGTAGACCACGATGGAGAACATCGCGGCGCACAGGGCGACGAGGGCCTCGTGCGTGTCGCCGCCGAAGTCGACCATGTTCGAGATGGTCGAGGCGACCGAGCTGTTGATGGAGGTCATGATGAGGACGCCCAGGAAGTTGAACACCGCGCTCATGATGATGGCGGGCCGGACGTTCATGCAGCGGGTCGAGATGCAGGTGGCGATAGCGTTGGGTGCATCCGTCCATCCGTTGACGAAGATCACCCCGAGGGTCAGCAGGACCGATATCGCCATGATGGGATTGGTCGAGACCTGATCCAGGAATTGCGCTAACGAGACTTCCAAGACGTCCAGCTCCTCCGTCGTGACGTGTGCGAGCCCCGGGTCCTGCGGCCGGGTGGCCGCGGGCATGTACGCCGAGGGCGCAACGTGTGGCGGGCCTCACCGTCTGAAAAGCCCGAATTCCTGCGCGTTTGCGCCGTTGGAATGGTATCACTTTACGGAATCTTAGCCAACAGGTAACAAACGTCCAGTTTTGTAAGGGTTTTGTAAGCAGCCCCGCCCGGTCTCCCGTTAGGGGCGCGGCTCGGCGCCGCGGGGCAGGCGGCCGTGAAGGGTTTGCGCCGGAGGGGCGGCGCCGCGGGGCGGTCGCGCCTCGGACATGCTACAATATAACACCGCAAAGCGGGCCGGGCGGTCGCGCGACCGGGGGCGACCCCGGCGTGAGGAAAGTCCGGGCTCCGCAGGGCAGGATGCTGGCTAACGGCCAGGCGGGGCGACCCGACGGAAAGTGCCGCAGAAAAGAAGACTCCCACCTACGGTCCGCCGTAAAGGGAAAAGCTGAAACGGTGGTGTAAGAGACCACCAGCGCCGCGGCGACGCGGCGGCTTGGTAAACCCCATCCGGAGCAAGCGCGAATAGGGGCGCTACGGGTCGGCCCGGCCCGCGCCCGGGTAGCGTGCGAGGAGCCGCACGGCGACGTGCGTGCCAAGATAAATGACCGTCCTCGACAGAACCCGGCTTACAGGCCCGCTTTGCACCTTCCTTCCAACCGCATCACCCGCCGCGGCGCCCAGGCGCCGCGCGCTCCCCGCCGCCGGGGGCTACAATGGGGCTGCACCGTTCCCGGATGATTCGGAGCCGCCATGTCCTTCGCAGACCTCACCCGTGCACGCTACTCCTGCCGCAGCTACCGCGACGAGCCCGTCGACCCCGAGGCGCTCGCCGCCGTGCTCGAGGCCGGGCGCATCGCACCCTCCGCCCACAACAACCACCCGACCCGCGTCCTCGTGTGCGACACGCCCGAGCTGCGCGCCGCGGCGGCGTCCGCGGCGCCGAACTTCGCGCGCGGGGGCAGCGTCTTCGGCGCGCCCGTCGTGCTCGTGGTCTGCGCCCGCACCGGCGACGCCTGGGTCCGCCGCCACGACGGCATGAACTCGGCGCACATCGACACCTCGATCGTCAGCGACCAGATGATGATGCAGGCCACCGAGCTCGGACTCGGCACCTGCTGGGTCTGCATGTTCGACCCCGAGCAGGCCGCATGCGCCCTCGCGCTCCCCGACGGCGTGGAAGCCGTCTCGATGCTCACGCTCGGCTACCCCGCCGACGAGATCGCGGACGCCGCGAAGCGCGAGGCGCGCCGCATCCCGCTCGAGCGCTTCCTCGACGTCCGCGCCTGAGGCGCACGGCGCGAACCGGTGCGGGGCGATCCGACACGGTACACAGCACCCGGATGGTCCCGCTGCGCATGAACGAGGGCCCCGCAGGAATGCTCCTGCGGGGCCCTCGACCATATCCGTTGGATGCGGTGCGAATCTCCGGCTTAGTCCAGATCGTCCATGCCGAAGTTGTCGAGCGGGGCGAACGGGTCGGCGACCGGGACGGGCTCCGGGGCGGGCGCCGGCGCCGGGGCGGGCGTCGCCATGGGCATCGGGTCCGCGGCGACCGGGGCGGCCGAGCCGCTCGGGGTGGACGTCAGGAGGTCCTTGGGGAAGGAGTTCTGCGCATCGTCCATGAAGTGCTGGATGAGCTTGAGGTACTCGTTCTTGAACTCCTCGCGGGAGGCCTTCAGGCGGTCGATTTCCTCGATCTCGGTCTGCTTCTCGGCGAGCGCCTGGCGGATGACCTCGCGGGCCTTCGCGTCGGCCTCGTTGCGGATGCGCTCGGCGTTCTCGCGGGCCTCGGCGACGATGTTGTCGGCGGTCTGCTGGGCGGCGATGAGGGCCGCGGAGATCTGGCGCTCGGAGGCGCTGTACTCGGGTGCCGGGGCGGGCGCAGGGGCGGGCGCGGGCGCAGGGGCGGCAGCCGCGGCGGCGAGCTGGGCCTGCGCGTCGGCGAGCTGCTGCTCGGTGGCGGTGAGGCGGTTCTTCAGATCGACGATCTTGTTGAGCATAGCGTCGACCTCGGCGGAGACCTGCTCGAGGAAGACATCGACCTCACCGGGGTCGTATCCGCGCTTGGCCTCGGAGAAGGTCTGAGCCTGGATGTCGGCAGGTGTGATAGCCATGTTGGTACTCCCTTTCATCGCGGAGGCGCGGCCGCCGTCTCGCGGCTGCCCGGTCCATCTTACAGAATTATATTAAAGACCAGCCGCTCCGCCAGATTCAACGCAAGAAGCGCAATAACCGGCGAGAAGTCCACCCCGCCCATGGGCGGGATGATGCGGCGGAAGAGGTTGAGGTAGGGCCCGGTGACGCTGTCGAGCACCGCGACGATGTCGTACAGCAGACCCCCCTGCCTGACCGGGACCCACGAGAGGATCACCCGGGCGATGATGAGCATCTCGTAGAACCCCACGAGCGTGGAGATGACCTGGATTACGGTATAAATTTCGATCGAGCTCCCTATCCGTTACTTGAGATAGCCGTCGGCGCGCAGCTTGGCGAGGTCGGAGTCCTTGACCTCGCAGCCCTGCGGCAGGACGATGAACACGCGGTCCCCGAGCTCCTTGACCGTGGCGCCGAACCCGCAGGCGAAGCCGTAGCTGAAGTCCAGCACGCGCTTGGCGATCTCGGTGCGGACGCCCACGAAGATCAGCGCGACCGGCTGGCGGGTGCGCACGCGGCGCACGACCGTCTCGACGTCGTCGTAGCTCTCCGGGCGCAGCACGTAGGCGGGGAGCCGCGGGTTGCCGTTGACCACGGCGCTGATGTGCGCGGCGGTCTCGGACGCGGCGGGCGCGGGGGCCGGGGCGGCGTGACGGCGCGCCTCGGCGTAGCTCGAGGGCGTGTCGTAGGCGCCGGGGCGGTACGCCGGCGCGGCGTCGGCGCTGCGCGCGGGCGGGTTGAAGGTCGTCGCATGGCGGTCCGCATCGCCCACGAGCTGCCCGCTGCGGGTGTACACCGCCACGGACTCGGCCTCCCCGCGGTGCGTCTGGCCGAGGACGCCGCGGCTGGGCTGCTCGGGCTCGTACCCGTAGCCGTCCTGCGCGCCGTAGGCGTCGTCGTACCCGTCGGCGTCGTCGTAGTAGCCGTCGGCGTAGCCCTCCTCGTCCCCGTAGGCGTCCTGGGCGTACCCG
Source organism: Candidatus Collinsella stercoripullorum (assembly GCA_019117005.1). GTDB lineage: Bacteria > Actinomycetota > Coriobacteriia > Coriobacteriales > Coriobacteriaceae > Collinsella > Collinsella stercoripullorum. Next base: position 7,935 of record DXAO01000057.1, read on the forward strand.
CCGCCCTGCCGGGCCTGGATGCGGCTCTTGATGTCATCTAGGAAGCTCACGATGGTACCTCTCTGCCCGTGGTGCGAATATCGTATAGATGGTGCAGGTCGGGGCGCATGTCCCGACGGCCCTATTGTAGTGCAAAGCTCGGGTCGAAAACCACCCTGCCGAGGCGAACGATGGTGGAACCCTCCTCGAGCGCGACCTCGAAGTCCTCGCTCATGCCGCACGAGAGCTCGGGGAGGGCGACGCCGTGGTCGCGCTCGAGCTCGTCGCGCAGCTCGCGCAGACCGCGGAACGTCCGACGGGCGATATCCTGATCCCCGCGCGGGGCCATGGTCATAAGGCCGCGCACGCGAATGCCGGAAAGCTCCATAAGCTCGCCCATGGCGGCGCGCACCTCGGCGGGCGCAAACCCGGATTTGGACTCCTCCCCGCTGACGTTCACCTCGATCAGCACGTCTGCCAAAGCGTCGAGCTCCCCGGCGTCGATGCGGCGCCGGGCGCGGCTCGAGACCGCCTGCGCCAGGTGCAGCGAGCCGATCGAATGGATGAGGGAGGCGCGGCCGAGCACCGCGTTGACCTTGTTGGTCTGCAGGTTGCCGATCATGTCGAACCTGACGGCGGGCAGGTCCGGGTCGCCTGCGAGCGCGGCGGTCTTGCGCACGAGCTCCTGGGGGCGGTTCTCCCCGAACACGCGGTAGCCCGCGGCGATGGCGGCGCGCACCTCGTCGACGCCCACCGTCTTGGACACCGCGACGAGCTGGACCTCATCGAGCGACCTGCCCGCGCGCCCGAGCGCGTCGACCATGCGCGCGACGATCAGCTCGCGCCGCGCCCTGATGGAATCCCTGTACCCCTCGTCCATACGCATCCTTCTCGTCTCGTCCGTACACCCCCATGGTACCGCGAAAGCGCGGCCCCGCATGCACGGGACCGCGCTTTCGAAACAGCATATACACGAGGCGCCCGACAGGCCGGGCGTGTGAGGGCCGCTACTCCTCGTCCTCATCCTCGTCGTCGCCCGCGAGCGCGCGCCCGATGAGACCGCGCAGCTCCTCGCTGATCTCGTCGGCGGGCAGGTCCGCGACGCAGCGCGCGTCGGTCACGGGGTTCAGGATGACGCCCTCGCCCGACGGGATGCGCATGGCCTCGAGCTCGTCCTCGTCGATGTCGGCGATATCGGCGATGCTCAGGCGTTGGCCGGTCAGCAGGAAGGTCAGCGTGCTCGCGGCGTCGATGGAGATGGAGGCGATGCGGTCGAGGTAGCGCGACACCATGATGGCGCGGCGCAGGTCGTCGTAGGAGCTGTCGTCGCTGAGCTCCATGGACGCCATGCGGTTGTAGGCGCGGAAGAACTCCTCGTAGAGCTCGTGGACCGAGTCGTCCTGGACGAGCAGGTCGCGCATGACGCCCAGGTCGTTGCTCACGAGGACGGAGATGCAGGTGCCGAGCACCCGGTAGACGTAGGTGGCCTCTTGCCCGATGAGCTCCACGAGCTCGGCGGGCAGCTCGATGTCGGCGTTCACCTTGTGCTTGGCGGCGCGGGCGACGCGGCGCACCTTGTCGCACATGCGCTGGAGGTTGAACTCGACGTTGATGATGGTCTGCAGGAGGCGGAAGTCGGACGCGACCGGGCCCTGCGTCGCGATCAGGTTGTAGCAGACGGCCTCGAGGTTGGCGCAGCGGGCATCGATCTGCAGGGTCTTCTTCTGGGCCTTGCTGGCGAGCTTCTTGTCGTTGGTCATGAACGCGGTCACGGCGTCATGGAGCGTCAGATCGACCGCCTGGTAGATGGAGAGCATCTCGTGACGGGCCTCGATGAGCTGACGTGAGAACATCTTGCGCATAGGGTTTACTCCAATCGATCGATGCGGACGGCACCCGTCCGCTCAGCGCGCCGCCGCGAGCGCACACAAGACCCGGCGCAGGCGGCACCTGTTAAGTGTAGCAGGCGCACTGCCTCGCCTTTTGTAAGGATATCCATACAAACGCGGGCCCCCGCTTTTCATTCCCCTGATAATCGCGGGCCGAAGCCGGGTCCCGCACGGGTCGCCCGGGCGGGCTCCCCTACCCGCGCATGACGGCGACGGCGGCGTGGCGGCCGCACACCCCGTGCTCGGCGCGGAACGAGAAGAACCGGTCGTTGGAGCGCACGGTCGACAGCTGCGGGTCGAGAACCGACGCATCCGGCACGCCGGCCTCGCGCAGCGCGGCGCGGATCGCGAAGGAGAGGTCGAGCAGGCGCGGCCCCGCGCAGACGCCCGCGCCGAACGCCGCCGTGAAGTCCGCGATGAGCTCCTCGGACACCTCGTACTCGTCGGCCAGGATATGCGGCCCGATGAACGCCGCGAACCCCGCGGGGTCGCAGCCCGTCTCGCGGGCGAGGACGCGGGCCGCGGAGGCGCCGATGCGCGCCAGGGTCCCGCGCCATCCGGAGTGCACCACGGCGAAGCCGCGCGGGCAGGCGATGACGACCGGGACGCAGTCCGCGTAGCACAGCAGGACGGGGACATCGGGGGCGAGGCACACCACCGCGTCGGCGCCGTCGGCGAGCTCGGAGCGCGCGGCCCCGAGCGCGGCGACGTCCGCGGAGCGCACGACGGCCACGTGGTCCCCGTGGACCTGGTTGGGGACGAGCAGGCGGTCGAGCAGGTCCTCGGCCCCGAGCGCGGCGAGCACCCGGCGCCGGTTCTCGCGCACCGCCGCCGGGTCGTCCCCCACATGCGAACCGAGGTTCAGCGAGGCGTACGGCGGGGCGGAGACCCCGCCCGTGCGCTCGGTGAAGGCGCAGGCGACGGTCCCCGTGCGCGCCTCGATGAGGGTGACGTCATCGTGTCGGACCCGTTCGAGCATCTGTGCTCCCCTCTCCCAGCCGAACCGAGACGCGGTGCCGCCGGTCCCGGCGCACCGTCCCCTACAGCCTACCCTCCCGCGTGCGCGTCCGGGCACCGCGCGCGGCGCGCCCACGGATGCGCCACACGCCCGGCGCCAAGGAAAAGGGCCCCCGGCCGTGAAGCCGGAGGCCCTTCAAACCGTTGCCCGGTGTCGGTTAGAAGTTGCCGCGCTTGAGGAAGTCGGGCAGCTCGAACTGGTCGTTGCCGAAGTTGGGGAGCTCGGTGCCGCCGATGGTGCGCGTGGACGGGGCGCTCGAGGCCGGGGCGGCGTGCTGCGGCTCTGGGGTACGCGAGGCGGAGGGCTGGCCGAAGAGCTGGTCCTGGCGGTTGACGTTGGAGTCGGAGAAGCCCGTGGCGATGACGGTGATGCGCACCTGGTCGCCCAGGGACTCGTCGACCACGGTACCGAAGATGATGTTGGCCTCGGGGTCGACCGCGTTGGCAACGAGGTCGGCGGCGTCGTTGATCTCCTGGATGCCCAGGTCCTTGGAGCCGGCGATGGAGAGCAGCACGCGCGTGGCGCCGTCGATGGAGCTCTCGAGCAGCGGGCTGGAGATGGCCTGCTGGGCGGCGTCGACGGCGCGGGTGTCGCCGGAGGCCGTGCCGATGCCCATCATGGCGGTACCGGCCTGCTTCATGATGGTCTTCACGTCGGCGAAGTCGAGGTTGATGATGCCGGGGACGGTGATGAGGTCCGTGATGCCCTGGGTGCCCTGGGACAGGACGGCGTCCGCCATGGCGAAGGCCTCGAGCATGGTGGTCTTCTTCTCGGCGATGTCGAGCAGCTTGTCGTTGGGGATGACGATCATGGTGTCGACGCACTCGGAGAGGGTGTGGATGCCCTCCTCGGCGCTGGCCTTGCGCTTGCGGCCCTCGAAGGTGAAGGGCTTGGTGACGACGGCGACGGTGAGGGCGCCCACGTCGTTCATGGCGATGTCGGCGACGATCGGGGCCGCGCCGGTGCCGGTTCCGCCGCCCTCGCCCGCGGTGATGAAGACCATGTCGGCGCCGGCGAGCGCCTCGGCGATGTCGTCACGGGACTCGTCGGCGGCCTTGCGTCCGACCTCGGGGTTCGCGCCGGCGCCGAGGCCGCGCGTGAGGTCGGTGCCGATATGGACCTTGATGTCGGCATCGGAGATCGCGAGCGCCTGGGCGTCCGTGTTGATGGCCACGAACTCGACGCCGCGGATGCCCTCCTCGATCATGCGGTTGACGGCGTTGGTGCCGCCACCGCCCACACCTACCACCTTGATGACGGCAAGATAGTTGTTGATCTCGTTCTCGTGCATGTCGGTCCTCCGAACATCCGGTGTAAGCGCTTGGCGGCCTTATCGACTATAACCCTCAAGTACAGATTAAATGTCGAGGTAAACCGCTGTATATTTGCACAATTCCGAGGTAGAAGTCAACATTTCGCGCAGCTCTCATGAAATCCGCAGGTAAACCCCAGCACCGTTCACCGGGGTCGAACGGGGGCCGTAAACCGGTCGTGGAAAGCGCCGCCCGGCGCCCGCGCGACCCCCTCCGGCGGGAAAAAAGTGCCTGTCCCTATTTTCCCGCACGTGGGAAAAAAGGGACAGGCACTTTTTTCCCGCCGGGACGCCTAGGACACGTCGGCGCTGCGGAACGAGTAGGCGTCGGGCGTGCGCACGTTGATGTAGGTCACACCGCTCTGCTGCTCGAGCAGCTGCAGGACCACCTGCTCCTTGCGGGAGATGTCGCTGGGGCTCCCGAGCGAGACCTCGACGCCGGACACCAGGTTCGCCGATATCGACTCGACCGAGGTCAGGGAGATGTCCTTGATCTGGGCGAGGAACCCGTCGGAGAACCCGCGCACGTACTCGAGACCCGCCAGCACGACCTCGGAGTCGACCTTCTGCCCGCTCGCCGGCTCCACGTCGGTCCCCACGTCCGTGAACAGCACCGCGCCGTTGTCGCTGGCGACCTTCAGGGCCGCATCCAGGTTCGAGGAGCTGCCGGAGCCGGACGCACCGGCGCCCGTCGCCGGTACCCCGTCGGCCGAGGCGTCGGCGGAGTCGGAGCCGTCGGAGGACCCCGAGGCGTCGGCGGCGGAGGCGTCGGTCGAACCGGCGTCATCGGTCGAGGCGCCGTCCGCCGTCGCGCCGTCATCCGCCGAGGCGCCGTCGCCGGTAGAGGAATCCGAGGACGCCGCGGAGGACAGGGACAGCGGGGCGATCCAGGTGTCGTCGGTGCCGATCGCCCAGGCGACGTCGTCGGCGACGATGTAGGCCACCGCGGCGACCTCGCGCTCGCGCGGGGTGACGACGATGGTGTGGGGGAACCGCCGCTCGATATCGACCCCGGTGACCCAGGGGTTCTGGAGGAGCGCGGAGGCGACCTCCTCGTCGCTCACGTTGAACAGCGTGGCGCCCTCAGGAATGGCGACGAGCTGCTCGGCGGTCTGCTGGGGGATGTGGTCGCTGCCGTTCACGACGACGTCGGTCACCGCGAACAGGCCGGAGTTCACCACCACGGCGGCGCCCGCGCCGAGCACGACGACGAGCGCGAGGGCGAGCACGACGATGACGCGCACGAGTCCCGCGCGGCCCGACGGGCGGGACTCGCGGGGGGCGGCCGCGGTGGAGGCCGGCGCCTTCTCGGGGCGCGGGGCGGACCGCGCGCGGCGCCCGATACCGAGGCGGTCGGCGAGCGAACGGGAGGCCGAGGCGGAGCCGAGGCGCGCGCGGGACGCCTTCGGGGACGGCGCGGCCTTGCGGCGCGGCGAGGCGGGGCGCTTCGGCCCGGTCGCGGTCTGCGCCGCGGGCCGTGCGGCCGTGCGCGCCGGCTGCGCCGAGAGGCGCGGGACCGCCTTCGCCCTCGATGCCGCCGGGCGCAGGGGCGCGGCCGCGCGGGAGGGCGCCTGGCCCGCGCGGGCGGGCAGCTGGCGGCCCGCACCCGTCCGGGAGCGCGGGGCGCCCGGGCGCGCGGCGCGCGCGGACGAGGTCTGGAGCAGGGCGGTCTTCTTGGTGGGAGCGGCATAGGTGCGCGCCGCGGGCTTGCGCGCCGCGGGGGCCGCGGGGGCGGCGGACCTGCCGCGGGGGGCGCCCGACGGGGAGGCGGCGCGGGGGCGCGGAGCGGCCCCGGTGGAGCGGCGGAAGGTCGGCTTCCCGTTAGAAGCCGAGGAATTTGACTTCCGGCTGGAGCTCGACGCCATACGCTTCCTTTACCCTGTCGTACACATGGTGGATGACCGCGAGCACGTCCGACGCGGTCGCGGTGCCGTTGTTCACAATAAAGTTACCGTGGACGCAAGACACCTCCGCCCCTCCGACGGAAAAACCCTTCAATCCGCATTCCTCGACCATAGCGCCCACACTTCGGCCGGGAGGGTTGCGGAACACCGACCCGCAGCACGCCGAGCCGACGGGCTGCGTGCGGCGCCGGCGCACGAGATAGCGCTCCATGGCGGCGCGGATGTCGGCCTTCTCGCCGGGCTCGAGGCGCAAGGTGGCCTCGAGGATGATCTCGTTGCGCGGGATGCCCGTCTCGCGGTACGCCCAGTACACGTCGTCATGGTCGTAGTGGCGCATGCCCTCGCCGGGACGGTAGGTGACCACGTGCTCGATGAGCGAGCCGATCCAGGTGTCGCGCGTCCCCGCGTTCATGGAGACGGCTCCCCCGAGCGTCCCCGGGATGCCCACGGCGAACTCGAGCCCGGACAGGCCGCGGGTCATGGCGTCGTTGACCAGCCGGGCCAGGATCACACCCGCGCCCACCGTGATCGTGCGCCCGTCCTCGGCGAGCACCGAGCGCTGGAACTCGCGCCCGAGGGTGATCACCGCGCCGTCGTACCCGGCGTCGGAGACGAGCAGGTTGGAGCCCTTTCCCAGGATGACCCAGGGCACCTGCTCGCGCGTCAGCACCTCGACGGCGCGCCGCAGCGCATGGTAGCTGTGGCATGCGAGGTACAGCGACGCCCGCCCGCCGATGCGGTAGCTCGTGTGGCGCGCCAGGCGCTCGTCCTCTATGACATCGGTGTCGATGGCGCCCGAGAGCGACATCACCGCGTTGAACAGGCCCATCGGCTATCGGACGCCCTTCTGCGCCTCGGCGACGTGCTCCAGGTAGTCGGGACCCACCTGGGTGATGTCGCCGGCGCCCATGGTGATCAGCAGGTCGCCCTCGCGCGCCTGCTCGTCGAGCAGCGCCATGAGGGACGGGCGGTCGGGGGCGTAGTACACCGGCTTGCCGGGATGGCGCTCGGCGACCAGGTCGGCGAGCATCTTGCTCGTGACGCCGGGGATCGGCATCTCGCCGGCGGAGAACACGTCGACGAGCACGAGGACGTCCGCCTGGGCGAAGGCGTCGGCGAAGTCGTCGGCGAGCGCCTGCAGGCGGCTGTAGCGGTGCGGCTGGAACACGACGACGACCCGGTCGAAGTCCAGGCCGCTCGCCGCGGAGAGGGTCGCCGCGATCTCGGTGGGATGGTGGCCGTAGTCGTCCACGAGCGTCACGCCGCGCACGTCGCCCACATGGGTGAAGCGGCGCCGGACGCCCTGGAAGGTCGAGAGGGCGCGGGCGGCGGCCTCGGTGTCCTGGCCGAGCGCCCAGGCGACCGTCAGGGCCGCGGAGGCGTTCAGCATGTTGTGGCGGCCGGGGTTCGAGGTGATGGTCACCTCGCGCACCGCGCCGTCGGGCAGCGAGACGGTGAAGGACATCGCGAGGCCGCGGCCGCCCGCGGGGACGCACACGACGTCGTTGCCCTCGTCGAAACCGTAGGTGACCACGGTGCGGCCCGTGGAGCGGGCGAGCTCCACCAGGCGGGGGGACTCGCCGCACACGATGACGGTGCCCTGCTCGCCGACGAGGCCCATGAACTGGACGAAGGTCCGCTCGATCTCCTCGAGGCCCGAGTAGTGGTCGAGGTGGTCGGCCTCGACGTTCGTGACGACCACGACATCGGGGTCGAGGTGCAGGAAGGAACGGTCGGACTCGTCGGCCTCGGAGACGAAGAACTCGCCGGAGCCGTTGCGGCCGTTGGTGTCGTAGCCCTCGACGATGCCGCCGATCAGGAAGCTCGGGTCGAGCCCCATGCGGTCGAGCATGGTGGCGCACATGGAGGACGTGGTCGTCTTGCCGTGCGTGCCGGCGACGCCCACGGTCACGTGCCCGCTCGAGAGCACCGACAGCATCCGTGCACGCGGCCAGACGGGGATGCCCAGCTCGCGGGCGCGGACGACCTCGGGGTTGGTGTCGGGGATGGCCGTCGAGACCACCACGACGTCGGGGCGGAGCTCGTCGACGGTCCTCGCGTCGTGCCCGACGCGCACGTCGATGCCGGCGCGCGTGAGCTGCCGGATGTAGCGCGAGGTCTTGAGGTCGGAACCGGTGATGTCGTAGCCGCGCTCGTGCATGATGAGCGCGATCGCGCTCATGCCGGCGCCGCCGATGCCGATGAAGTGGGCGCTCTTGAAGGCGGGCGCGTCCGAGCCGGTCGTAGGTACCTGTGCCATGGCTGTGGTCTCCCCTGACGGATTGGTCGATGCCGGCGCGTGGCCGGCATGCAGTCGATGGTCTACTCTAGCGCAAAAGCGCCGTCGGCGGGAGCAGACCGGTCCATCAGCGCAATCCCTCTACGGTAGGGATAGGGGGCGCAGGGGGCGCCTCCTCTAGACGAGGGCGGAGAGCTCGTCGGCGAGCAGGGCGGCGGCGCGGTCCTGGCCCAGGCCCTGCGCGGCCGCGCGCATGGACGCGCGGCGGCCCGGATCGGCGAGCAGGGCGGCGAGCTCGTCGGCGAAGGCGGCGCCGTCGATGTCGGCGTCCGCGAACATGACCGCGGCGCCCGCGTCCACGAGGAAGCGGGCGTTGGTGGTCTGGTGGTCCGCCGTGGCGAGCGGGTAGGGCACGAGCACCGAGGGGACGGCGAGCGCGGCGATCTCGGCGATGGAGGAGGCGCCGGAGCGGGACAGGACGAGGTCGGAGGCTGCGAGCATGTCGCCCATATCGTCGATGTAGGGCTGCACGCGGTAGCGCGCGGACTCCCCGTCCGCGAGCGCGAGGGCGTCCCGGGTCGCCTCGAAATCGTCCTTGCCGGTGGAGTGCACGACGCAGACGTCCGGGAGCGCGAGCAGACGGTCCTTCAGGGCGGCCATGCGCTCGTTGATGTGGTGCGCGCCGAGCGACCCGCCGAACACCAGCAGGACGACGGCGTCCTCGGGCACGCCGAGCGCCGCGCGGCCGCGCGCCCGGTCGCCGGCGAGCACCGAGCGGCGGACGGGGTTGCCCGTCTGCACGATCCTCGTCCGAGGGCCGCCGTGCCGCTCGAAGACGGCGCGGACGCTCGGCTGGGCGATGGCGATGAGCGCGGCGCTCTTCGCCGACTCCTTGTTGGCGAGGCCCGGGACCGAGTTCTGCTCGTGCAGGGCCACCGGGATACCGAGCCTGGCGGCCGCCCGCATGAGCGGCAGCTCCACATAGGCGCCGAAGCCGATGGCGACATCGGGGCGCAGCGCCGGGTCCTGCCGGAACGCGCGGACCAGGCGGCGCTCCTCGCGCGCCAGGTGCGCGAGCGCCGTGAGAAGCGTCCAGGGGCGCGACCGGTCGAAGCCCGTCACGTGGACCGGGAAGAACTCGAAGCCCGCCTGCGGCACGAGGGTGCCCTCCAGGCGGCGCGTCTCGCCGAAGAAGCGGACCTCGTGCCCGCGCCCGCGCAGCTCCTCGGCGAGCGCCAGGGCCGGGTTCACGTGCCCGGCGGTGCCGCCGGCGGCGATCGCGACGGAAATCCTATCGGTCATAACGGTCCCTTCTTCCTTCCCAGTCGCCGCGGTAGGCGTCGCGGCGCGTGCGCGGACCCCGCTCCCGCAGGCGGTCGGCAGCGTCCTGCCCGAGGTCCACGCGGCCGTACCCCTCGCCGCGGCCCCGCCCGCCCGCGAGCGGCGCGGAGCCCGCGCGGTACCGCGGGCGCTCCTCCGTGCCCGGCGCGGTCCTCCCCCGGGGGCCGCCCGCGCCGCGCCGGACGTCCCGGCCCGGCTCATCGGCGCCGGCCCGGCCACCCGACCCATCGTACACGGCGAACCCGTCGCGGCGCGCGCCGGCGCGCGGGCCCTCCGGCGAACGGCGGCGGCGCGGCTGGCCCGCGGTGGAGCGGCCCAGATGGCTCGAGACCGCATCCTCCTCCGTCATCACCGCGAACTCCGCACGGCGCGCCCCGTAGACCGTCTGGCGGCCGCTCTCCATCGAGACGCGCAGGACGATCCCTGCCAGCAGCAGCGACGCGATCATGGAGGACCCGCCGTAGGAGATGAACGGCAGCGTCTTGCCGGTCATGGGGATGACGCCCAGGACGCCCAGCGCGTTCACGAGGAACTGCACCATGAGGATGATCGCGCTGCCCTCGGCGGCGAGCCGGCCGAAGCCGTCGGGCGCCTCGCGGGCGATCTTGAAGGCGCTCCAGATGAGCAGGGCGAAGACCGCGAAGAAGAGAAAGGTGCCCACGAACCCGAGCTCCTCGCCGATGATGGCGAGGATGTAGTCGTTGTGGGCCTCGGGCAGGTAGTTGTACTTGAGGGTCGAGTTGCCGATCCCGCGGCCGAACAGCCCGCCGGACGCGAACGCCATGATGGCGAGCGTGGCCTGGTAGCCCGAGCCGTACGGGTCCTGCCAGGGGTCGAGCATGACGAGGAGGCGCTCCATGCGGTACGGGGCCACGGCGATGGCCAGGACCACGAGCAGCAGGCCGCCCAGGATGACGCCGACCACCACCCGCGGCGAGAGGCCGGACATGAACGCCATGGCGAACACCGTGACGACGATGATGATGGTCGACCCGAGGTCGGGCTGGAGCACGATGAGCGCCAGGGGCGCGCCCACGAACAGCCCCATCAGCTTGAGGAACCGGTCGGCGGTGAGAGAGCGGCACTCGTAGTACTCGAACAGCAGGCGCGCGGCGATCAACACGATGAGCGGCTTGATGAGCTCGGAGGGCTGCACGCTGAAGAAGCCGAGGTTGATCCAGCGGATGGCTCCGCGCGACGCCTGGCCGAGGCCGAACACGGCGGCGAGGGTCAGCGCGAGGGCGGCCCAGACGACCTCGGCCGGCCTACCGCGCATCCAGTCCCACGCCGGTCGCCAGAACACCATGAGGGCGACCAGGGCGAAGCCGCCCACCGCGAAGATGAGCTGGCGCTCCGCGTAGTAGGTGGCGCCCAGGCCATCCGATGCGGCCTCCACCGCCGAGGCGGAGTACACCATGAGGATGCCGAAGGCGACGAGCGCGAGCAGGCAGGTGGCGAAGACGAGGCGCGGGCGCATGACGCGCGCCGGCACGCCCGCGATCAGGCGCTCGCCGATACTCGAGTGCCGGGGCGCCGTCGCGCGGCGGCGCGGCGCGCGGTCACCGGGGCCGGGCCGGCCGCGGTCGACGGCGCCGGAATCGGGGGCCGCCATGCCTACTCCCGCGGCGCGCCCGCGGCGCGCAGCTCGTCGAGGTAGGCCTTGAACGCGCGGCCGCGCTCCTCGAAGCCGGAGAACTCGTCGAACGACGAGCAGGCGGGCGACAGGAGCACGACGTCCCCGCGCCCGGCGAGGGAGCGCGCCACGTCGACGGCGTCGCGCAGGTCGTCCGCCTCGGCGATGTCGACCGCGCGCCCGTCGCGCGCGGCCTCGAAGGCGCGGCGGAAGCGGGCGCGGGCCTCGCCGTAGCACACCACGGCGCGCACGCGGGCGCACACGAAGTCGGCGAAGTCCTCGAGCGGGGTGCCCTTGTCGTGGCCGCCGAGCAGCACGACCACGCGGTCGTCCGGGAAGGCGGTCAGCGCCTTCTCGACGGCGTCGGTGTTGGTGGCCTTGGAGTCGTTGAAGTAGCGCACCCCGTCGATGGTCCCCGCGGGCTCGATGCGGTGCTCGAGGGGGCGGAAGGAGCGGAGCGCGGAGCGCAGCGCCTCCGCCCCGGCGCCGATGAACAGCGCGGCGGAAGCGGCCGCCAGCGCGTTGGCGACGTTGTGCTCCCCGGCGATGCCGAGCTCGCCGACGGGGACCAGCGCGGTCTCCTCCCCCGCCAGGCGCACGGTCAGCACGCCGTCGCGCACGAAGGCGGCGTCGGCGGCGCCCGAGTCGGCGCGGGTCAGCGTCAGCACGCGCCTGCCGGGCGCGAAGATGCGGTCGGCGCGGGAGCGCACGCCCTCGTCGTCCATGTCGACGATCACGAGGTCGCTTTCGTCCATGTTGCGCAGCAGGCGGAGCTTGGCGGCGGCGTAGTTCTCGTGGGTGCGGTGCCATGCGAGGTGGTCGGGGGTGATGTTCAGCAGCACCGCCACGCGCGGATGGAGCTCCGAGGTGGTGGCGATCTGGTAGCTCGAGAGCTCCGCCACCATCCAGGTGGACGGGTCCGCGCCGTCGACGGCGCGGATCGTGGGCGTCCCGATGTTGCCCACGGCGACGCTGGGGACGCCCGCGCGGCGGAGGATGAAGTCGATGAGCGAGGTGGTGGTGGTCTTGCCGTTCGTGCCGGTCACGGCGCACCAGGGCGCGTCGGACAGGCGCCATGCGAACTCGGGCTCGCCCATGATCTGGCCGGAGCGCGCGCGGGCGCTCGCGAAGAAATCGGAGAACTCGGAGATGCCGGGGCTGGCGACGCAGACGTCGTAGGAGCCCTCGACCTCCTCGGTCCCCAGCACGAACCGGACGCCGCGCGCCTCGAGGGCGCGCGCCGCCTCCGCGGGCTCGGCCGCGGCGCCCCCGTACACGGTGACCGAGCTCACGCGCTCGGGATGGTCGAGCGCCCACGAGGCGACGTCGAGCCCGGTCGACCCCTGCCCGAGGACGAGCAGGGTAAATGTTTGCGGCAGAGGCATGCGATCACTATCCAAGCTGGAAGAACAGGGCGAGGCCCAGCGCGCCGAAGGCCGCGGAGACGATCCAGAAGCGGATGACCACCTTGGTCTCGGCCCAGCCGAGCTTCTCGAAATGATGGTGGATGGGCGCCATCAGGAAGACCCGCTTCCCGGTGAGCTTGAAGCTCACGACCTGGATCATCACGGAAAGGGTCTCGATGATGAACAGGCCGCCGATGATGAGCGAGACGATCTCGGAGTTGGTCACGACCGCCATGCAGGCGAACCCGGCGCCGAGCGCGAGCGAGCCGGTGTCGCCCATGAAGATGCTCGCCGGGTAGCAGTTGAACCACAGGAAGCCCAGGCATGCGCCGGCGCAGGCGGCACCGAAGATGGCGAGGTCGGGGTTGCCGTGCAAAAACGCGATGGCCGCCATGATGAGCATGGCGATCATGCTCGTCCCGCCGGCGAGGCCGTCCAAGCCGTCGGTGAGGTTCACGGCGTTCGACAGGCCGACGATCAGAAGCCAGGTGAACACGAGGTAGAGCCAGGGGATGTAGTAGGCGCGGTCGCCGACGGTGAACACCGTCATGATCGACGACAGGTCGATGACGAGCCCTCCCGGGAAGCGGACCTCGGGGATGACGCCGCAGAAGTTCACGGCGACCAGGCAGAACGCGACGCAGATCAGGGTGAGGCCGATCATCTTCGCGTGCGGGGTGAGGCCGAGCGAGCGGCCGTGGGTGACGCTCGTCACGTCGTCGACGAGGCCGAGCAGGCCGGTGGCGACGGTGGCGAGCAGCACCGCGACGAGCTCGATGCTGAGATCGGCCATGAGCAGGCAGGTGATCGCCACGGCGACGAGGATGACCACGCCGCCCATGGTCGGGGTCCCCTGCTTGACGAGGTGGCGCTGCGGGCCGTCGGCGCGCACCTGCTGGCCGATGCCCTCGAAGCGCAGGATGCGGATCCACAGCGGCATGAGGGCGCCGCAGATGACCGCGGCGATGCCGAGGGCGAGGAAGGTCTGGTAGGTGGGGTACAGCGGGTTGCCGAACATCTGCTAGCACACCTCTTCCACGAAACGGTCGAGACCGACGAAGCGCGACCCCTTGACGAGCACGAGGTCGGCGGCCCCCAGCGAGCCCGCGAGGCGGGAGATGACGGCCTCGGTGTCGGGGAGCACCCGGACCGCGTCCTCGGCCATCCCCATGAGGCGGGCGGCCTGCGCCATGCGGCGGGCGTTCTCGCCGCCGACGCACACGAGCAGGTCGGGGTGGGACGCGGCGGCGTAGGCGCCGGTGAGCTCGTGCAGGCGCGCGCCCTCGTCCCCCAGCTCGCCCATCTCGCCCAGCACCGCGATGCGGTCGCCGTCGGCGGGCAGGGAGCGCAGCAGGTCCAGGGCCGCCGCCATGGACTCCGGCGCGGCGTTGTAGGAGTCGTCGATGATGCGCGCCCCGCAGGCGGACCTGCGCACCTCCGTGCGCCGCCCGGTGATCTCGATGGAGCCGAGCACCTCCTCGACCGCGTGCTGGGGGATGCCGAGCCTGCGCGCGACCGCGATGGCGAACAGGGCGTTCACCACGGACTGGGCGCCGGTGACGGACAGGCGGGTGCGGATCTGCGCCCCGTCCTCGAAGGTGAGGTCGAAGCTCGGGCACCCGTCCTCCCCGAGCTCGATGCCCCGCGCGCTGACGTCGTCGTCCTCGCTCGTGCCGCACAGCACCACGTCGATGCCGGCGGGGCGGGCGAAGTTCTCGATGATGAAGGGCGTGTAGTCGTCCTCGCCGTTCAGCACGAGCGCCGCGTGGTGCCCCTCGAAGTTCTCGGAGCTCGGCGGCATGCCGGAGACGATCTCGGCCTTGGCGCGCGCGATGTTCTCGCGGCTGCCCAGAAGCCCGATATGCGAGGTGCCGATCTTGGTGATGACGGCGTAGGTGGGCTGGGCGCAGCGCGAGAGGCGCTCGATCTGCCCGAAGCCGTCCATGCCCATCTCGAGCACCAGGACCTCCGTGTCGCGGGGGGCGTCCAGGATGGTGAGGGGCATCCCGATGAGGTTGTTGTAGTTGCCGCGGGTGACATGGACGCGGTAGCCGGTCGAGAGGAGCGCGGCCAGGACGTCCTTGGTGGTGGTCTTGCCGATGGACCCGGTCACGCCGACCACCGTGCAGCGCATGCGCGCACGGTACCCCTGGGCCAGAAGCAGCAGGAACTCGGTGGGGTCCTCGCAGGTGAACACGGCGCACCCGCGCTCGTCGGCGGCGCGCAGAAGATCGCGCGAGGGCTCGCGCGTGAGCACGACCGCGGCGGCGCCCGCGTCGATGGCGGCGCGCGCGTAGTCGTTGCCGTCCACGCGCTCGCCCGGGAAGGCGACGAAGATGGAGTCCGGGCCCACCTTGCGCGAATCGATCACGCAGCCGCGGCAGACGCGCTCGGCGTCGCCCGTCCAGGGCCTGGCCCCCGTGACCTTCTCGAGGTACTTGACCGCTATCTCTATCATGCAGCTCTCCTTATCGAGCCGGAACGTGCCAGCCGACTATTGTAGCGTGCCGCGGGCCCCCGGACGCGCGGGCGGGCGCTTGCCCACAAAGGTAACGTCGCCGCACGGGGCGCCTCACCTCGTGGGCTTCACGCCGAGCGCGTCGAGCGCGGCCTCCATCACCGTCGAGAAGGGCCCCGCTGCGACCGAGGAGTTGTAGGCCGTCCCGTCGAGGGTCACGTAGACCTGCGCCTTGGGCGCGCTCGTCGGGGCGAACCCCATGAACGACGCCATGTAGCTGTTCTCCTGGTAGCCGCCCTCCTCGCTCGCGCGCTGGGCGGTGCCGGTCTTGCCCGACACCTCGTAGCCCTCGACCTGCCCGAGCGCGCCGGTCCCCTCGTCGACCACGATCAGCATCATGTCGGCGACCTTCTCGGCGGTCTGCTCGTCGAGCACGCGGCGCTGGCCCGCGGTCCAGTCCTCCTCCTCGCCGTGACGCGACTTCAGGAAGTGCGGCGTGGTCATCACGCCCTTGTTGGCGATCGCGGACACGGCCCGGACGAGCTCGACCGGGCAGACCGACACCGACTGCCCGAACGACATGGCGGCCACGCTCGCCCCGTCGTACTCGTCGCGCTCCTTGACGATGCCGGTGTTCTCGCCCGGGAAGTCCACGCCGGACTTCTCGCCGATCCCGTAGTCGGACACGTACTCGGCGAAGCGGTCCGCGCCGACCTTCTCGCCCACCAGGATCATGCCCGTGTTGGACGAGCGGCGCATGATCTCGCGGACGGTCATCGTCATGGTGTAGTCGCGGTCGTCGACGTCGGTCACCTCGTCGTCTCCCGCCATCACGACGGCCGGCACGGTGAAGGTCGTCTCGGTGTCCACGAGCCCCAGGTCTATGGCCATGCCGCAGACCAGGGCCTTGAACACGCTGCCGGGCTCGTAGGCGTCGGTCACCACGCGCAGGTTCATGTCCTCGGTGCGCGCGGTCGACAGGTCGGCGGGGTCGTAGGTGGGGTACGAGCACGCGGCCAGGATGTCGCCGGTCGAGGGGTCGGTCACGATCACGGAGCCGTAGTTCGCCCCGCTCGACGCCACGGCCTCGGGGAGCGCGTCCTCCGCCGCCCGCTGGATGTTGATGTCCAGGGTGAGCACGAGGTCGCTGCCGTCGCGGGCGTCCTGCTTCTCGTAGGCTCCCCCCGCGATGTAGGTGCCGTCCGCCGCGCGCTCGCGCACCATCCATCCGTTCTCCCCCTGCAGCTCGTCCTCGTACTGGAGCTCCAGGCCGGAGATCCCGACGTTGTCGGAGCCCACGACGCCGAGCACCTGGGAGGCGAGCGTCCCGTAGGGGTAGACGCGCTTCATCGCGTGCTCGTACTCGACCCCCGCGAGGCCCTCGTCGAGCAGGGCCTCGGCGACCTCCGTGTCGACCTTCATCTTGACGTAGGTCCAGGTGGTGTCCTCGCCCACCTTCTCGCGCGCGTAGGAGCGCTCGACGCCGAGATGGTCGACGAGGGCGTCGACCACGGCGTCCGCGTCGGTGATCCGCTTGGTGTTGAGCGCGATGTTCATGCACTCCTCGCTCGCGGCGAGGACGTTGCCGTTGCGGTCGTAGAGGGTCCCGCGCTTGGCGTACAGCGTCGGCGTGAGGAGCCTGCGGCCCTCGAGGCGGGTCATGTTGACGTCGCGGTAGAAGATCTGGTGCTGCGCGAGCTTGAACACGCCCAGCCCCATGCCGAGGCCGAGCAGGCCCTTCACGACCGTGCGGCGCGTGGGGTCCTGCAGCGGGCTCGAGGCGCCGGCCCCCGTGCGCGGCGGCCGGGAGGCGCCGCGGGGGTCCGTGCGGTAGCCGGGCCGGCGGTCGGCGGGCGCGCGGCGGCCGCGGTTGGGGTCTCGTCTGTCCTGCATCGCGCGGGGCGCCCCTACTCGGCGTCGGCGGACGCGGACGTGCCGGAGAGGTCCACCGTGACGGTCTCGTCGGCGTCGACGAGGCCCATCGAGGAGGAGGCGAGGTCGCGGATGCGCGTGGGCGAGCTGTACACCGAGCGCATCACCTCGAGGCTCGCGCTCTCGTCGCGGCCGGTCTCCAGCGAGCTCGAGAGGTCGGCGTTGGCGTTCAGGGTCCCGGCGGTGACGCCGGCGATGGCGATGCGCGCCGCGCCCACGACGAAGAACAGGGCGATGAGCACGCAGAAGGTCTTGATGACGCGGGTGAAGGCGGGGCTGACCGCCTGATCGGCCTGGCGGCCCTCGCCGGTGACGACGCGGAGGCGCTCGCGCGGGTCGATCCGCGGGGATTCGACCCGCGGGTCCTCGGGGACGAAGGAGGGCTGCATGTCATAGGCGACAGCTGCGTTTGAAGTTCGATAGCCCATGGTATGCAACCCCGTCCCTCGTGGAGTGTGTGACGTACGTTTCGGCGGACGGACCTGCGCTTCGCGCGCGGCGGCGCTCAGAGCCGCTCGGCTACGCGTATCTTGGCCGACCGCGCCCGCGGGTTGCGCTCGACCTCCTCGGCGCGCGCCACCAGCGGTTTGCGGGTGATGATCTTGAGTACCGGCACGTGCCCGCATACGCACACCGGGATGTCCGGCGGGCATATGCAGCCCTGGCTCATCTCCTGGAACAGCCGCTTGACGATCCGGTCCTCCAGCGAGTGGTAGGAGATGACGCAGATGCGCCCTCCCGGGTTCGTCCAGCGGACCGCCGCCTCGAGGCCCCGCTCGAGCACATCGAGCTCGTGGTTGACCTCGATGCGGATCGCCTGGAAGCTCTTGCGCGCGGGATGCCCCCCATGGCGGCGCGCCGCGGCGGGTATGCCCGCCTTGACCGCCTCCACGAGGTCGCCGGTCGTGGCGAGGGGACGCTCCTGCCGCCTGCGCACGATCTGGCGCGCGATCTGGGCGGCGTACTTCTCCTCGCCGTAGAGGCGAAGAATCCGGGCGAGGTCAGCTTCGTTGTAGGTGTTCACGACCTCAGCTGCGTTTATGGTGTCGTTACCCGGATCCATCCGCATATCGAGGGGGGCGTCCTCGTGATACGAGAAGCCCCTTCCAGGGATATCGAGTTGCGGGCTCGAGACGCCCAGGTCGAACAGGAATCCGTCCACGCCGGGCACCTGCGCCGAGCACAGGAGCGCGTCGAGGTCCCCGAAGTTGCCCTTCAGCAGCTTGCGCGGGATCCCGGGCGCCTCCGCGTCCAGGCGCCCGTGCGCCGCCGCGAGGGCCATGTCGTCCTGGTCGATGCCGATGAGCAGCCCCGTCTTCCCCACCGCGGCGGCCAGCTCCACGGAGTGGCCGGCGCCGCCGAGGGTGCAGTCGCATGCGACGGAGCCCTCCTTCAGCCCGAGCTGCTCGAGCACCTCGGAGAGCATGACAGGTTCATGCCGATATTCAGGTGTCAACGTTCCCTCAGCCATGCGTGCATCCCCCTTCGGCGCCTACGAGAAGAACAGGTCCATGAGCTCGTCCTCGGCCTCGGCCTGCATCCGGTTCCAGGTCTCGCGATCCCAGATCTCCAGATGGTCGGTGTTGCCGACGACCGTGACCTCGCGCTCGAGGTGCTTCTTGGAGCGGAAGCCCTCGGGCAGCGCGATGCGGTTGGCGGAGTCGATCTCCGCCGGCGTGGCCATCGAGTTGATCAGGCGCATGAGCTTCTGATCCTTCGGGTTGCGACGATCGAAGCCCTTCTCCTGCTTCTCGAACAGGCTCATGACCCATGCCTCGTACTGCTCCTCGGGGAACACGTACACGGCCTCGACATCGGGGGCGGGCAGGATGCGCACACGGCTGGGGAGGTCCTCGCGGAGGGCAGCGGGCAGGGACAGACGACCTTTCGCGTCGAGGTTTCGCTCGAACGATCCGGTCAGTATCACTGCAGCACCCCTCCTCTCGGCTACTCGGCGGGCCTTGCGCGCGGGGAGCCACCCCGCCTGTCGACGCCTTCAATCTTATGGTCGGGTTCGACATTTTTCAACACTTTTTCCCACTCTCTCCCCCACCGGTATCAAAGGCACCCCAGCCGCCGGACCGGGGGAACGGACGCTCCGGACAGAAGGACACAACATATTGTGTTGTCTGCGCTGCATTCCCCCAATTTTCAGCCGAACAGGGCGAGCTATAACCTTCAAGTTGAGGTTGAGGTGAATTTCACGAACGGTTTCGCGTATGTGACGAAACAAAGAACCTGCAGGTCAGAGCGGTGGGAGAAAATGGGAGGGCTTCAACCTGCAGTTTTGTTGAGCAGGAGGGTTAAAGGACCCAATATCTAGGTGTCGGAGGGCTCTTCGAAGGGCGTTTCGACGACCAGGGGGCACGCGTGCGCCCCCGCGGCCCCACCCCGCCTCAACCGGATGGCGAGTTCCGGCCGGCCCCGCCCGCCGCGCGCCCGGTCGGACCGTCCCACGGCGCCCCACCGGGGTGTGCGCGCCCCATCGGGCTCCACACCGACGCGCTCGTCCCACAGCGCCCCACCGGGGTGCGCGCGTCCCACCGCCTCCCACCGGCAGGCGCGCCCCACGGCATCCCGCCCCGGCGCCGCGGACGCCCGCCGGGCCGCCGGGACAGGGCCGCGGCCCTCAGCCCCGGCCGTCCTCCGTGGCGCGCGGATGCGCCGCCAGGTAGACCTCGCGCAGCCGGGTGCGGTCCACATGGGTGTAGACCTGGGTGGTGGAGATGCTCGCATGCCCGAGGATCTCCTGCAGGACGCGCAGGTCCGCGCCGCCGGCGAGCATATGGGTCGCGAAGGAGTGGCGGAGGGTATGGGGATGCAGCCCCTCGATGCCGACCCGGCGCCCGTAGCGCTCGACGAGCGCATGGACCGACTGGCGCGAGAGCCTCCCGCCCCGGATGTTCAGGAACACGGCGGCGGGCGCCCCGCGGCGCGCATGCGCGGCGAGCTCGGCGCGGGGCCCGTCGAGATACGCGGACAGCGCGCGGGCCGCCGCCCCGAGGACGGGCACGAGCCGCTCCTTGGACCCCTTGCCCACCACGCGCAGGAAGCCCTCGTCCAAGAACACGTCGCCCACGTCCAAGCCGGTGAGCTCGCTTGCGCGCACCCCGCATCCGTAGAGTACCTCGAGCACCGCGCGGTCGCGCGCGCCGGTCGCGTCGCGGCCGAACGGCTGCTCCATCAGGGCGGCGGCGGCCTCCACCGAGAGGCAGTCGGGCAGGCGCTCCTCGGTGCGCGAGAAGCGCACCGAGGACGCCGGCTGGGTCTCGGAGAGCCCTTCGCGCAGCATGAAGCGATGGAACCCCTTGATGGCCGACAGCTCCCGGTTCACCGAGGAGGCGGCGTACCCCGCCTCGCGGCGCTCGGCCACGAAGCCCTCGATATCCCGGCGCGTCACGTCGCGCGCGTCGACGACGCCCCGCTCGGCGAGGTACCCGAGGTAGCACCCCAGATCGCGCCGGTAGGCGTCGAGGGTGTTGCGCGAGAGCCCCCGCTCCACCGACAGGTGCCCGAGGTACTCGTCGCGGCAGCGGTCGAGCGGGGTCGCGCACATGCCCTAGCGCTCCGCGGGGTTGATCGGGTTCACGTCAGTGCGCGCCGTGCCCTCGTGCCGCGCGATGGACGCGCGCACGAACTCGCGGAACAGCGGCTGGGGCTTGGTGGGGCGGCTCTTGAATTCGGGGTGCGCCTGGGTGGCGACGAACCACGGGTGCTCGTCGCGCGGGAGCTCGACCATCTCGACGAGGCTCCCGTCGGGGCTCACGCCCGAGATCACGAGGCCCGCGCGCTCGAGCTCGTCGCGGTAGGCGTTGTTGAACTCGTAGCGGTGGCGGTGCCGCTCGTAGACGAGCTCCTCGTCGTACGCCTCGCGCGCGAGCGATCCCTCGGCCAGGCGGCAGGGGTAGGCGCCCAGGCGCATCGTCCCGCCCTTCTCGGTCACGTCCTCCTGGGAATCCATGAGGTCGATGACCGAGTAGGGGCCGTCCGGGTCGAACTCGGAGGAGCTGGCGCCCGCAAGGCCGGCGACGTCGCGGGCGAACTCGCAGACCGCGACCTGCATGCCCAGGCAGATGCCCAGATAGGGGATCTTGCGCTCGCGGGCGAAGCGGGCGGCGCAGATCTTGCCGTCGAACGCGCGCTTCCCGAAGCCGCCCGGGACGAGGATGCCCGAGGCCCCCTCGAGCACCTCGGCGACGTTGCCCTCGTCGAGGCTCTCGCCGTCCACGAGCTCGACGTCCACATGGCGGTCGAAGAAGATCCCCGAGTGATGGAGCGCCTCGATGACCGAGAGGTAGGCGTCGGGCAGCTGGGTGTACTTGCCCACCACGCAGATCCGCACGCGGTCGGCATGGCGGTTGGCATGGTCCTGCTTGTCCAGGAAGGCGTACCAGTCGCTCATGTCGCGCTCGCGCGGGTCGAGCCCCAGGCGCTCGCAGACGCGCAGGTCGAAGTCCTGGTCGGCGAGCAGGCGCGGCACATCGTAGATGCTCGCGCAGTCCTCGTTGGTGAAGACGCAGTCGACGTCCACGTCGGTGAAGCTCGCGATCTTCGCGCGGATGGAATCGTCGATCTCGTGGTCGCTGCGCAGCACGATGATGTCGGGCTGGATGCCGAAGCTGCGCAGCTCCTTCACGGAGTGCTGGGTGGGCTTGGTCTTGACCTCGTGCGCGGCGGCGATGTAGGGCACGAGCGAGACGTGGATGTAGCAGACGTTCTCCGGGCCGGCGTCCTTGCGGTACTGGCGGATCGCCTCCACGAAGGGCTGGCTCTCGATATCGCCGATGGTGCCGCCGAGCTCGGTGATGACGACGTCGGCGCCGGCCTGCTCCTCGATGCGGCGGAACTTGTCCTTGATGGCGCCCGTGACGTGCGGGATCACCTGCACGGTGCCGCCGAGGAAGTCGCCGCGGCGCTCGCGGCTGATGAGGGAGCGGTAGATGGCGCCGGTGGTGAAGTTGGAGTTGCGCGTGAGGTTCTCGTCGATGAAGCGCTCGTAGTGCCCGAGGTCGAGGTCGGACTCGTAGCCGTCCTCCGTGACGAACACCTCGCCGTGCTGGAACGGGCTCATGGTGCCCGGGTCGACGTTCAGGTACGGGTCGGCCTTCTGCATGGTGACCTTGTATCCGCGGCTCTTGAGCAGGCGGCCGAGCGATGCGGCGGTGATGCCCTTGCCCAAGGAGGAGACGACGCCGCCGGTGACGAAGATGTGTTTGGTCATAAGATTGTACCTGAGCTTTCCCGTCGAAGTTCCACTGTCTTCACGGGTCTCCATTGTACGTCAGGCGCGCGGGCCCGGCGGCGGGTCTTATTCTCGTAACAATCGAGGGGCCCGCCGGCGGCCATCGCAGCCGGGCTTCGGGACGCTCCGGACCGGGAAAATAGGGACAGGTGCAAATTTCCCAGGACTGGGAAATTTGCACCTGTCCCTATTTTCCCGGACTCCCCGGTCCGCCGCGCTACTTGTGGTACATGCCCGAGCGCTCGTACTTGGGCTCGCAGCACACGTTGATGCCGAGCTTGCGGTAGAGCTCCTCGTCGGTGGACGAGATGATCACGGAGAAGAACGCGTCGCAGCCGCGCAGCCGCTTCAGGCCCTCGAGCACGCGGGCGGCCACCTCGCTCGTGGCGGAGGTGATGGACAGGGCGATGAGCGTCTCGTCGGAATGCAGGCGCGGGTTCTGGCTGCCCAGGCGGCGGGTCTTGAGCCGCTGGATGGGCTCGATGGCGTCGTCGCTGATGACCTCGAGCTCCATGTCGACCCCGGTCACGGCCTTCAGCGCGTTCATGAGCAGCGAGCTCGCCGCACCGAGACGCGAGGAGGTCTTGCCCGTCACGACCGAGCCGTCGGGCATCACCATGGCGCCCGCAGGCGCCCCGGTGGTCTGCTCCTTCAGCAGGGCGGCGGAGCGGGCGGGCGAGAAGTCCTTGTCGACCCCGGCCTTCTTCATGATGCCCTTCAGGCGGTCGACCTGCTCCTGGCCCGAACCGGTGCGCTTGACCTGCTCGGCGGCCGTGAAGTAGCGGCGCACGATCTCCATCTTGGCGGCGTCGCGGCACGCGTCGTCGTCCACGATGGCGTAGCCCGCCATGTTGACGCCCATGTCGGTGGGGCTCTGGTAGGGGCTCTCCCCCATGATCTTCTCCATGAGGGCCTTCACCACGGGGAACGCCTCGACGTCGCGGTTGTAGTTGACCGTCGTCTTGCCGTAGGCCTCCAGGTGGAAGGGGTCGATGATGTTGGAGTCGTCCAGGTCGACGGTGGCCGCCTCGTAGGCGATGTTGACCGGGTGCGACAGGGGCAGGTTCCAGATGGGGAACGTCTCGTACTTGGCGTAGCCGGCCTCGATGCCGCGCTTGTGCTCGTGGTAGAGCTGCGACAGGCAGGTGGCGAGCTTGCCCGAGCCCGGGCCGGGGGCGGTGACCACCACGAGCGGGCGGGTCGTCTCGATGTAGTCGTTCCTTCCGTAACCCTCCTCCGACACGATGGCGTCGATGTCGTGCGGGTACCCCTCGATCGGGTAATGCAGGTAGCAGGTGATCCCCAGGTCCTCGAGACGGCGGCGGAAGGCGTCGGCAGCGCCCTGGCCGGCGTACTGGGTGAGCACGACCGAGCTCACGAGGAAGCCGTAGGAGCGGAAGATGTCGGTCAGGCGCAGGACGTCCTCGTCGTAGGTGATGCCCAGGTCGCTGCGGGCGCGGCTCTTCTCGATGTCGCCGGCGTTGATGGCGATGACGATCTCCACGTCATCCGACAGGCTCTTGAGCATGCGGAACTTGGTGTCCGGCTCGAACCCGGGCAGCACGCGGCTCGCGTGGTAGTCGTCGAACAGCTTGCCCCCGAACTCCAGGTACAGCTTGCCGCCGAACTGGGCGATGCGCTCCTTGATGTGCTCGGCCTGCAGGCTGATGTACTTCTCGTTATCGAATCCTTGGCGCATGGGGGCAAGCTCCTCTCGAACGGGCACGCGCGTGCCGGCCGAACCTTCTGACCGGACCAGTATAGACGAGCGGAACCGGCGCAGACGGCGCGCCGCGCTCCCCCATCCTTTCTTCCGACGCGCCCGGTAGGCTGCCGCGCGCGGGCGGCGCGGGCAGGGCCGATCGATACAGATGCGCCCCCTCCCGCGCACGGAACGGGAGGGGGCAGAAAGGTAGGGTCTCACCGGCGGCGGCCGCAGCTGCGCCGGCTCGACTGCTCTTGGACCCGCCGGGCATCCGGGAGGGGTCGCCGTGCCGGCGCCCGACGGGAGCGGGCGTCCCCGCTAGACGACCATGATGGCGACGGTGCAGATGACCGCGGACACCACGGAGAGGATCACGATCAGCTTGACCGCGAACTTGAGCCAGGTGGTCCACTCGATCTTGGCGAGGGCCAGGCCGCCCATGATGGCGCCGGAGGTCGGGGTGAACAGGTTCACCACGCCGATGGCGGAGCTGAAGATCATGACCATGACCTCGGGCGAGAAGCCGAGCTGAGCGGCGAGCGGGCCCATGATCGGCATGGACACGGTCGCCATGCCGGAGGTCGACGGGATCAGGAAGCTCAGGCCGAAGTACAGGACCCAGGCGAGCGGCGCGAACAGCACGCCGGACACGCCGGACAGGGCGTTGGCGGCGGCGTTCAGGACGTACACGTCCAGGCCGGTCGCGGCCATGAGGACCGAGATGCCGCGCGCAAGCGCGATGATGAGGACGACGCTCATCATGTCGGCGGCGCCGGCGATGAAGGTGTTCACGATCTTCTTCTCGGACAGGCCGCCCACGACGCCGATGACGATGGCCATGATGAAGAACCAGGTGGAGGCCTCATCGAAGTACCATTTCCCGATGGGCAGGCCGGTCACGACGGCGGACCAGCCCTGAGCGGTCTGGACCTCGGACTCGGAGACGCCCTCGACGGTGCCGTCCATGGTGGTCACGCTGCCTTTGTCGTCATCATAGGCGGCGGCGAGGTCGTCGCTGGTGATCGGGGTCTCGACGGTCTCGTACTGGGCGCCGGCGTCGAAGAAGCCGGCGACGTCGGCGTTCAGGTCGCCGATGGGGATGAAGCCGGCGATCATGACGACGAACGTGAAGGCGAAGATGACGAGCACGCCCTTCTGGCGGCCGGTCAGCTTGACGTCCTTGTTGACCTCGGCCGCGGCGGCGCCGTGCGCCTCCTCGGCGTCCTTGAGCTCCTGCATGGACAGGATGGTCGAGCCCTTGTCGGCCTTGACCTTCTTGGCGTAGCGCAGGACGAACAGGATGGAGACGGCCGTGGTGGCGATCCACAGGATGGCGCCGAGGCCGATGATGATGGCCTGGTTGACCTCGATGCCGACGCCGCGCAGGGAGTCGACGGCCGCGCCGACGGCGAAGGGGTTCACCGTGGAGCCCAGGCAGCCGCAGCCGGCGCCCAGAAGCACGGTGGCCGCGCCGACGAGCGGGTCGAAGCCGGCGGCCATCATGGTGGCGGCGAGCAGGGCGTAGAACGGGACGGTCTCCTCGCACATGCCGTAGGTGGTGCCGCCGATGGAGAAGATGATCATGAGCACGACGATGATGGCGAGCTCGTTGCCCTTGAGCTTCTTCACGAGCACGGCGATGCCCGTGTCGAGCGCGCCGGTCTCGGTCATCATGCCGAGGAATCCGCCGAGGATCATCACGAACAGGCATACGGGAAGCGCATCGGCGAAGCCCTTGACGGGCGCGGTGAAGAAGTCGCTGAACTTGGCTGCGCTCACCTCACCGGGGGCGAAGCCGGATACGACGACGGTGACGATGGCGACGATGGCCAGCAACAGGAGAAGAATGGTGAATGACGAGAGCATGCCGCGCTTTTTCTTGGTTGTCTCAGCCATTGAACTCATCCCCCTTTCTCAACGTGAAACGAGGTCCGCGCGGACCGCCCGCCGTGCCGTGCTCGTGTTCCGGACGGGCGCGCGGATGACAACCGGACACCCCGAGGGGGACGCCGGGCGCGGGCGGGCAGGCCCGGCGCCGGCGCCCCTCAGGGCGTGAAGGAGAGGCTATTTCAAGGTCGCGTACATGACAGCCTTGATGGTGTGCATGCGGTTCTCGGCCTCGTCGAACACCTTGGACTGCGGGCTCTCGAAGACCTCGTCCTCGACCTCCATCTCGGTGACACCGAACTTCTCGGCAATCTCGGCGCCGGTGGTGGTGTTGGTGTCATGGAAGCTGGGCAGGCAGTGCAGGAAGATCGCGGAGGGATCGGCCTTGGCCATGAGCTCGGTGGTGACGCGATAGGGCTCGAGCTGCTTGATGCGCTCGGTCCAGACCTCGTCGGGCTCGCCCATGGAGACCCACACGTCGGTGTAGATGACGTGGGCGCCGGTGCAGGCGGCCTCGGGATCCTCGGTGAGGGTGATCGTGCAGCCGTTGGCGGCGGCAATGGGCTTGCAGGCCTCGATGACGTCATCGGTGGGCATGCACTCCTTGGGACCGCAGGCGACGAAGTTCATGCCGAGCTTGGCGCACACGACCATGAGGGAGCGGGCCACGTTGTTCTTGGCGTCGCCCATGAAGACGAGGGTCTTGCCCTTGATGTCGTAGTTGAAGTTCTCCTGGACGGTCAGGATGTCGGCGAGCATCTGGGTGGGATGCCACATGTCGGTGAGGCCGTTCCACACGGGCACACCGGACTTGGCGGCGAGCTCCTCGACGTCGGACTGGGCGAAGCCGCGGAACTCGATGCCGTCATACATGCGGCCGAGCACGCGGGCGGTGTCCTCGATGGACTCCTTCTTGCCCATCTGCGACGAGCCGGGATCCAGGTAGGTCACGCCCATGCCAAGATCCATGCCGCCCACCTCAAAGGCGCAGCGGGTGCGCGTGGAGGTCTTCTGGAACAGCAGCACGATGTTCTTGCCCTCCAGGTAGCGGTGCGGCACGCCCGCGCGCTTCATGTCCTTGAAGTTCTTGGAGAGCTTGAGCAGGTACTCGATCTCCTCGGTGGTGAAATCGAGGAGCTTGATGAAGCTGCGGCCGGAGAGATTGACGCCCATGATGGTATTCCTTTCTCTGGGTGAGCCGTACGCCTGCGCGTGACGGCTGCTTGCCTGGGTGGTCCGCCCATTAGGCCGGGCGGTGGGCCACATTCGTACCCCTCATACTTTAGCGCATGCCGGGGTGTAACCGGGGTTGGATGCGCGCCTCGGCAGATAAGACGCGCATCCTTAGGGTTTAGGCTCCGCAGAGCATAACCTGTGCTACGAGGAGCGCTCCGCCGAAGACGAATAGGAATCCGACCATCGGCAGCACGAACTTAAGCCAGTGCGTGTACTTCATGTCTAACATGGTCAGCGTTGCCATGACAAGACCGGTGGGAGCCAGGTACAGCATTGCGTACTGTCCCCAGTTGTAAGCGGATACGACGATGGAGCGGTCGATGCCAACGGTGTCGGCCAAGGGGGCCAAGATGGGCATCGAGAGCACGGCCAAGCCGGAGGACGAAGGAACGATAAAGCCCAGCAGGAAGAAGATGACCATCATCATAAGGATGAACACGGGGCCCTGCATGCCGTTGACGGCGTTGGTTGCCCAATACAGGAGAGTGTCGGAGATGAGGCCTTCCTCCATGATCATGTTGACGCCGCGCGCCAGACCGATGATCAGCGAAACGCCTACGAGGCTGGATGCGCCGTTGACGAACGCGTCGGTGATGGACTTCTCGTCCAGGCCGGTCAGGAACATGCAGATGATGGCGATGGCGAGGAACGAGGCTGCCATCTGCGGGAACCACCAACCGAGGTTGACCACGCCGTAGACCATCAGGATGAATGCTAGCACGAACAGGATCAGGATGAGCTTGCGCTGCCAGGTGAACGGCTTGATCTCGTTGGAGTTGGAGTCATGCACGTTGAACAGACTGGCGAAGTGCTCGCGATCTTCGTAGGTGTAGGATGCCTCGGGGTTCTTCTTGATCTTCTTGCAGTACCAGTACAGGTAGGCGATGACCACGATGCCGCCCACGATGCAGCCTGCGATACGCCATTCGATGCCTTCGGTCCACTGGACGCCGGCGGCGTTGGATGCGATAACCACAGCGAACGGGTTGATCGTGGAGAACGTGGTGCCCATGGAACCGGCGAGGAAGATGGCGCCCACCGTGACGATGGAGTCATATCCCAGCGCGATGAACACCGGCGCCAGAATCGGGTAGAACGCTACAGCCTCTTCCTCGAGACCGCAGGTGGTGCCGCCCAGCGTCATGAGCGCGGATACCAGGAACACAAGGAAGAACTCGCGGCCTTTGGTCTTCTGGGTGAGCGCGACCAGGCCGCTTTCGAATGCGCCTGATGCGTTGACCACGCCAATCAGGCCGCCAAGCACCAGGATGAACACCATGATGTCCACGCCGTTGATGGTGCCGTTGACCATAGAGGTGAATACGTCGTAGGGACCCATCGGAGCCGACTCGAGCGGGGTGTAGGTACCGGGCACCGAGATGGGCTTGGTGATAGCGCCGTTGAGGAACTGATTGACATCGATCTTCATGTCCTTCAGCTGCTCATCGGCGTAGAAGGCTTCTTCGGTGCCTTCGACTTCGCGCACCTCGCCGCCAGGCTCGGTGATCTGGAAGATTCCTGCGTCGGCCACATATTCGACCTTCGCATACTGGCCGGCAGGGATAAAGTGCGTTGCGATGACGGCCAGGATCGTGATGATGAACAGAATGGTAAATGCGGTTGGGACTTTAAGCTTGAACTTCTTTTTGGGCGGAGCTGCGGAGGCCGCGCCAGCGGTTGCTTCTGCTGCCATTGTACCCTCCTTCGGTTGCGAGGCTCGGATGCTTCTGCGCGAAGGCTCTTGCGTTGTGGCCCTGGTCTCTGGCCTTATCTTGCCGCCTCTGCCTTTTGTCTGCCGCGTGTGGCTGCTGCCAATCCTCTTTTGGCGCAGGGTGCGGTGGAGCGAGCGGTTTTCAAGAGCGTGCGAGGCGGGCCGTGCTTTTCTGGCTTCGAGCACTTGCGCCGTGCGTCCGAGTGTGGTGCGGGCGAACCCGCATGACTGAGGATCCCCTGGGTCGTATCGACGGTGGAGCCTTCCCGCGGATGACGGTTCGGAGGCGTATCCGAATGCGCGTCCTCTCTTCGCGCGAGGTCGGGGATGTCGGCATTCGTCGGAAGGCTGTCCTGCGGTCGATGTCCCGATGGCTGGACTGTAGCCCGGAATAGGTGCGTCTGGGAACGTGAAACTTGGGATGTATGCGGGTGTAAGTTGGGTTTAGATATACATGAGCTGCGGTTATGCGGCGTTGAACCTTAAACAGTGTTGAGGCATTTAGACAAGAGGGAGGTATAATCATCCGTGGCGCAGCAGGAAGTACAACCGGGTTCGCCCCTTCCTTCCCCGGTGAGTCGGCTGCGTTGTTCGGAGCACGTCTGGAAGGAGCATATCGGGCATGTATCTTGTTCTGTTCTATTACACCCTTTGCATCCTCCTCATAAGCGTTATGGCGGCGGCGCTCTGCTTCTCCACCTACCTCGTTTCGCGCAAGACCGCGCTGCTGTTCGCATGCGCAGGGTTCGTGTTCTATTTCTTTGATGTGGCGATCGTCTTTCAGGACGATTTTATTTTATACAGCATGGGAGAGGCTCTGAAGCAGGTTCACTTTGTAGGCGCGCCCATCGCGGCCGTGTTTACGGGGGCCGGCATTATCGAAGCGGCATGGCTTGTGATATGCAGCTTCTTCAACGAGAAGCGTCGGCTCGTGCTGGTTTTCCCTGCGGCGTTCTTCATGGTGTGGAGCGTGGTGGTGCTCATCGCCATTCCCCCGGGGCCGGTGCATCAGTTCTTGTTCTACAGCGTGCGCGAGGTGTGCATTTATGCGTTCCTGGTTTACCTTGGTTTTCGTTACGTCACTTCATCCGAGCTCACGCGCGACCGCATGCGGAGCGCCATGCCGCTGTATTTCGCCGCGCTTGTTCTGAATACGCTTATCGTGACGGAGAACATCGTGCTCATGTTCCTGGTCGATCCCGAGGTGTTTCGCTCGGGCATCGTGCCGTTTTTACCCGAGCGCAATATTGCCGAGAACATGCTGATGATTGCATGCGCGGTGAGTGCTGTGTCGTATTGCTGGGGAAGGTTGGCGATTCATTTCAAAACGCCTCCCATTGGTGGCAGTTCGCGTGTGGACGCGTTCATCGACGAGACGCTGCCGCGGTATGCGCATTTCTACGGCCTCACCGCGCGTGAGACCGAAGTGTTGCGTGAGATTCTTACGGGCAAGGATAACCAAAACATCGCTTCGGGGATGAGCTTGGCGCCTTCCACTGTGAAAGTGCATGTGCATAACATCCTGCGCAAGACGGGCCAAAAGGATAGACAGCATCTGATGCGCGACTTTAGCCGCCGAGCCTAGGGAGGGCGTTTGCCGCGCGTTTGCTGCGCCGGGTCGCACTGCGCACACGCGCCTGTTCGTGCGCAACGCCTGGTTACGTCCCACTGCGCGCTATGTTCGGTTGCGTCCCGTCAATGCGTTGTCGAATTGCGCCCATCGGATTGCGCTCGGGCAACGCCTGCTCTCATGCCGTGCCGCATCTGCATGCCCGTCAATGCG
>DXAO01000008.1 GCA_019117005.1 Candidatus Collinsella stercoripullorum
GCATCGTGACCGTCTCCGCCAAGGACAAGGGCACCGGCAAGGAGCAGCAGATCACCATCTCCGGCTCCACCGCCCTGTCCGATGAGGAAGTCGACCGCATGGTCAAGGACGCCGAGGCCCACGCCGAGGAGGACAAGAAGCAGAAGGAGGAGGTCGAGGTCCGCAACCAGACCGACAGCCTCGCCTACTCCACCGAGCAGACCCTCGCCGACCTGGGCGACAAGGTCAACGCCGACCTCAAGTCCAAGGCGGAGGCCGCGATCTCCGAGGCCAAGAAGGCGCTCGAGGGCTCCGATGTCGACGCCATCAAGGCTGCCGGCGACAACCTGCAGTCCGTCGCCTACGAGCTCGCCCAGATCGTCTACGCCGACGCCCAGCAGGCCACCGAGAACGGCGCCGCCGGCTCCGCGGCCGGTGCCGATGACGATGTCGTCGACGCCGACTACGAGGTCGTAGACGAGGACAAGTAATCATGTCCGCCCGCACTGACCACACGGGGGCGGCCGCCGCTGCCGCCCCCGCGGATGCTGAGGAGAAGGATGTGAAGATTCCCGTAGAGGCAGCCGACGAGGCGACGGAAGCTGCCGCGACCGAGAACGTCGAGACCGCCGAGGCCGTCGGGGAGACCGCCGACGGCGCCGGTTCCGAGCAGGACGCCCCGGCGCCCGCCATGACGGAGGAGGAGATGGTCGAGGCGGCCATCCGCGCCGGCGAGCAGGCGGCCGAGGACGACTTCAAGCTCAAGTTCGAGCGCGCCGAGGAGGAGCTCTCCGGCCTGCGCGGCGAGCTCGAGCAGGCGGCCGAGGCCCGCGACGCCGCCGAGGCCCGCGCCAAGGAGGCGCAGGACCGCGCCGTGCGCCTGCAGGCCGACTGGGAGAACTACCGCCGCCGCACCGCCGCCGAGCGCCTGGCCGAGCAGAGCCGCGCCACCGAGAAGCTCGTGAGCGCGCTGCTGCCTGTGGTGGACGATATCGAGCGCGCCATCGACCACGCCCGCTCCCAGGAGCTCTCCGACGACTTCAAGCAGTTCGTCGACGGCGTGGACGCGGTCCACTCCAAGCTCATGGGCGTGTTCGAGCACGAGGGCGTGACCCCGATCGACCCCAAGGGCGAGCCGTTCGACCCGCTCGAGCACCAGGCCGTCGGCCGCGTCGAGGACCCGGACCAGTACGACGAGACGGTGAACGACGTGTACCAGAAGGGGTACCGCATGGCCGACCGCATCCTGCGCTCCGCCATGGTGACGGTCACCTACGGCGGCGCCAAGAGGCCGGCGCCCGAACCGGAGCCGGAGGGGGACGCGGAACAGCCCTCCGAGGGAGCCGAGGAGTAAACGACGGGGCCTCGGGGCGTTCGCCCCGGGGCCCTTTTAAGGATCGACCGACCCGGCGACGCGGCTCGCCGCGCTCCCTGAGCGGGGGCGTGGGGGACGGGCCTTCCGCCGGTCGGGCGTCCCCGCCCGCAGGCAGGGCCGGGGCGCGGGGTTACCAGGAAAGGGGGCATGGCGTATGCCACAGGGGAAGAACTTCTACGACGTTCTGGGCGTCCAGCGCAACGCCTCCGACAAAGAGATCAAGACCGCCTTCCGCAAGCTCGCGCAGAAGTACCATCCCGACGCGGGCGGCGACGAGGCGAAGTTCAAGGAGATCTCGGAGGCGTACGAGACGCTGTCCGATCCCGCCAAGCGCAAGGAATACGACCAGATGCTGATGTTCGGCGGCATCCCGGGCGCAGGCGGAGGGGGCTACACCTACTCCGGCGGCGCCGGGGCGGGGGGCTGGAGCGACATCTTCAGCAGCATCTTCAACGGGGACGGGGCGTTCGGCTCCGATTGGGCCAGCAACATCGGCGGCATGGGCGGCCGTGCGGCGGCGCGTCCGCGCAAGGGCAGCGACCTCTCGCTGTCGGTCGACGTCTCCGCCGAGGACGCGTTCCGCGGCGTGACCCATAAGGTCACCTACCGGATCCCGTCGACCGGCGAGCAGCAGACCATCACGGTGTCCGTGCCCGCGGGCGCGGTCGACGGCGGCAAGCTGCGCTACAAGCGGCGCGGCGAGTACGGCGCGAACGGCGGCGAGCGCGGCGACCTGGTGGTCACCACCAACGTGGCCGAGCACCCGCTGTTCAAGCGCAAGGGCGCGGACGTGACCATGGAGCTGCCGGTCTCCGTCTACGAGGCCGCGCTCGGCTGCCAGGTCGACGTGCCCACGCCCGGAGGGGCGACCGTCCGCCTGAAGGTCCCGGCGGGCACCCAGGACGGCAAGACCTTCCGCTTCAAGGAGATGGGCGCGCCCGACGTGAAGCACCGCGGCCGGACCGGGGCGCTGCTGGTGAAGATTGCCGTGCAGGTGCCCACGGGGCTCTCCGCCGACGAGCGCGGCGCCTTGGAGAAGCTGCGCGCCGCGGACCGGCGCGACTACCGTGCGGGCGTCGACCGCTACCGCGCGAAGATGTAAGGTATGACGGATGGGGTGCGACTCGGCGCCAGCCCGCCTCGGGCGGCCGCGCGGCGCCGGCGGCCGCCCTATCCGTCATGATGACGGCGGGGACCGTCCCGGCCGTCATGAACAGGGAGTTTGGGGATTGATATGGCCGACGATGCACGCAACAAGCCTCTGTACATGATCTCCGTCGCGGCGGAGCTCACGGGCATGCACCCCCAGACCCTGCGCGTCTACGAGTCCAAGGGCCTGGTGAACCCGCAGCGCTCGGGCGGCAACACGCGCCTGTACTCGCGCGCGGACATCGAGCGGCTCGAGCTCATCAACCAGCTCACCGACGAGGGCATCAACCTCGCCGGTGTGGTGCGCATCCTGGACATGAAGGAGCGCGCCGAGCAGCGCGAGGCGGAGATGGAGAAGCTCCGCGCCCGCGTGCGCGAGCTCGAGGACGAGGTCCACGAGTACAAGATGCAGAAGAAGATCACCGCGCTCGCCCCGCGCGACGGCTCGGCCGACCCCCATCAGGTCCTGCGCGGCCTGCTCGGCGGCGGCGACCTGTAAGGAGCGCGCCGGGGAGGCCCGGCTCACGCGGACGGATACGCCCGGCAGATGGGACACCGCGTCCCGTCTGCCGGGCGTTCTGCCGTACGGGCCCGTCCCCGACGGCGGGCCCACCCGATGCCGGGCGCCGGGCCCCCGACGGCGGGCCGGCGGGTTCAGCTCCACAGCTCCCGGATCTTATCCAAAAAGACGCTCGCCGCCGGCGAGAACTCCCGGCAGCGCTTCCAGGCGATGTGCACGTCCTCCGCGTTGCCGCTGTACAGGGAGAAGCGCATCAGCGGGTAGGCGCTCTGCTGCTCGGCGACCGCGTCCGCCACGAGCTCCATGGCCGGCGTCTCGCCGCCGCCGATCCGCACCTCGCCCGCCAGGGTGTCCGCCGAGACGAGGAACTCGGCCTCCGTGCGACCGACCAGGTCCACGATCTCCTCGGCGCGCCGGCGCAGGCGCATACCCGCCTCGGTCAGCTCGATCCGCCTGCTGCCGCGGTCGAACAGCTTGCAGCCCAGCTCGCGTTCCAGCTCCTGCATCTGGCGGGAGAGCGACGGCTGCGACAGGTGCAGCGCATGCGCGGCCCCGGAGATGGTCCCCTCGCGGGCGACCATGAGGAAGTACTGCAGGGGTCGGATCTCCATGAGGGGCCTTTCATGCATCGGGGGGGTGGCCGCAGGGCTCGCGGGGCGGCGGCTGGACGCGGTCCTTCTCGCCGACGCGTGGAACGCCGACGACTGGACCTTCGACGCGCTCGTCGCGCACTACGAGACGCTCTGTCGCTACCTCGACATGCGCGACCGCGGGCGGGTGCTCGGCTACGGCTGCGGGACGCCGGGCATGACGCGCGCCTCGCGGCATCTGCGCGAGACGTACAGGCTGGGGGCGGCGCTCTAGCGGAGCCGGCGGGCGCCGCGCCGCGAGAGCGAGGCAGCGGACGGGGCAAAGGCGGGGGCGCACGTGGAGCCGGCGCGCCTCGTTCGCTGACGTCGTGAGAGAGGAGAAGCGGAAATGGCGATCACGGTAAACCTGTACTACACCGGCAAGGACGGCGCCGCGCGTGCCTTCGCCGAGGAGATGGAGGCATCGGGAACGGCGGATAGGATCCGCGCGGAGGAGGGGAACGTCGGCTACCGCTACTTCCAGCCGCTCGATGACCCCGAGACCGTCATGCTCATCGACAGCTGGGCCGACCAGGCGGCGCTCGACGCCCATCACGCCTCGCCGATGATGGCCACGATCGCGGAGCTCCGCGATACATACGACCTGCACATGCGTGCCGAGCGCTTCGTGACCGACGACGCGGGCGTCCCCGACCACGACGCCGCCTTCATCCGTCAGTAGCGCGGGTCGCAGGCGGACCGGCGGGCACCTGCCATGGGAGCGTCTGCAGCGCCGTGCGACATATTGACCTGGAGCCGACTTCAAGGCGTACGGTCTCCCTGTGATGAGATGGGGCGGGCACCCCGTCCCGCGGAAGGAAGAGAGAGGAAATCCCATGGCTATCACCGATGGATTCAAGGCGACCGACCCCGAGTACGCGGGGATCGTCGAGGCGTTTTTGGCCGAGGCGGCGGGCGACGAGGCGCAGCCCCTCCCGGCCCGTACGCGCTACCTGGCCATCGTGGCGGCGCTGCTGGGCTGCCAGGGCCTCGACGCGTTCCGCGCCGTGGTGCCCGAGGCGCTCGAGGCCGGCGTGACCCCGGTCGAGCTCAAGGAGGTCGTGTACCAGGCGACCGACTACCTGGGCTTCGGCCGCGTCATGCCGTTCGTCGGCGCGATGAACGAGGCGCTCGAGGCCGCCGGCGTCGAGCTGCCGCTCGAGGGGCAGGCGACCGTGACGCCCGATACGCGCCTCGCAGCCGGCAACGGCGTGCAGGTCGAGGCGTTCGGCGAGGGGATGCGCGAGGCCTGGGTGAACGGCCCGGCGGAGCGTGCGACGGTCAACCGCTGGCTCGCGGCCAACTGCTTCGGGGACTACTACACCCGCCACGGCCTCACGCTCGCCGAGCGCGAGATGGTCACCTTCTGCTACCTGGTGGCCCAGGGCGGCTGCGACCTGCAGGCGACCGCGCACGCCGCCGGCAACTTCAACACGGGAAACGATCCCGCGTTCATGTACGCTGTGGTCCATCAGATCCTGCCGTTCATCGGCTATCCGCGCAGCCTGAACGCGCTGGCCTGCATCGACGCCGCGGCTGCCAAGTAGCGGGGGCCTGGACCGTCGCATCCGCTTCGGGAGGAGCTGATCGCATGCGCTATGCGACATTGGGGCACTCGGGCATAATAGGACCCGGACGTGCCGACGGCGCGGCGGGGCGCCCGCCGCGGGTTCGAAGGAGGGCGCATGGCGGAGCGCGAGCGGGAAGGCGCGGCCGACGCGGCCGAGCGCGCGGACGGATTCGGGCGCGGGCCGGTCGCCGGCGGGAACTACCGATTCTTCAGCCATACGGCGTGCGAGTTCCACCCGTGCCACATCATGCCGGACGGCGAGGAGCTCAACTGCCTATTCTGCTTCTGCCCGCTGTACGCGCTGGGACCCCGCTGCGGCGGGAACTTCCGCTACGTGGGCGATGCGGGCGACATCAAGGACTGCTCGGCCTGCACGCTGCCGCATCGGCGCGAGAACTACGACTACATCATGAGCCGGTTCGAGCTCCTAAAGGAGCTCGCCGCCCCGCGCGGCGGGGATGCCGGGGAAAATAGGGACGGGTGAAAATTCCCCAGGACCGCCGCCCCGCGCGACGGGGATGCCGGCAGGCGGGACGGATAGCGGGAACGGGCGGGACGGCCCCTGCGGCGGCTGACGGGACGGCCCCGTGTCATCCGCCGCGCCTCCGCCGCCGCGGTCCGTCTTGGCGACAGATAGGCCAGCCTTCCGTGTCGCCACCGCGCTGCGCCGCATGCGGCATGGCCCGTCGCGCAGGGCGCCTCCGTGCGCTCCTCTCCCCTCGATAAACCATAGCTGATCGCGCTCGTGAAGGACACGTCGCTCGCGGCGAACATCACGGTGCTGGAGATGCTCATGGCGACGCAGCAGATCGTGTCGCGCACCTACGGGGCGCTGCCTCTGTATCTCGAGGTCGCGGCCATCTACCTGCTGTTTTCCACGGTGCTCACCTGGCTGCAGGGAATCGGCGAGAAACGGCTCGCGTCGTTCGGCATGGAGAGGGGGTAGGCGACGGTGCAGACGGGGGACATGCTCGCGCTGCGCGGGGTGCGCAAGGCGTTCGGGGGCTCCGCGGTGGCTGCACGGGAGATGACGGTCGAGCTCGGCGGCGCGCGCTTCATCGTGACGCCTGCGGACACGGATGCTGCGCGGGAGCTCGCCGCGCGCCTGGCAATCGAGCTCGATATGGCCGAACTGAACGGAAACGAGAAGTACGCCTATCTGGATGACCCGCTGCCCGTCGCGGCGGAGTCCCCGGAGCGGATCGAGGCGGGCGACGTCATGCTGTTCGGCGACGACTGCCTGGTCCTGTTCTACGAGGGGCATCGGACATCGTACCGGTACACGCGCATCGGGCGCATCGAGGACGCCTCGGGGCTGTCCGCGGCGGTCGGGGGCGGCTCGGTGCACGCGACCTGGTCGCTCTGAGCGGGGCGCCTCTGCCGTCGGCGGGGGAGGCAGGCGGGGGGAGGTCGGCGGGGGAGGTCGGCGACCCGAAGGCCGTTCTCATCGACGGCCCGCGCGCGGCTCAGTCCCCGCCGTGGCCGCCCCCGTGTCCGCCTTCGCGCCCGTGCTCGTCCCTCGACCCGTTCCCGTGTCCGCCGGCGCGGCCGGACGCCTGCCCGGCGTCCGATCCGGAGCCCCCTGCCGACGCGCTTCCGGCGTCTTCCAGCAGCGCGCGCAGCTCGCGCATGGTCATCGCGGACGCCTCCTCGGGCGAGATGTCCACGCCGGCGTCGACGAGCTCGAGGTAGAGGCGGTACTTCCCAAGGCCCATCCCCGCGCTCTCGGCGGCGTGGTGCTCCTCGGAGCTCGCATGGGAGCAGTGCACGCTCCCCGAGCCCGAGGCGCCCAGGCATCCGACGCCCACCTGCTCGAGTTCCGCCGCCTGCCGTTCGTCGTCGCACACGACGGTCATCTCGACCGTCGCCCCGTCGTCGAGGAATCCGCGCAGCCGCTCCTCCAGGGCGGCCATGGCGTCCGCGTACGCGAGCCCGTCGAGGTCGAGCACCTGCAGGAGACGCTCCCCGTCCTCGTTGTACGCGCGGACGGAGGCGACGTTGCCCAGGCGGTTGATACCGAGTTCGATGGAGGGGTTCACGTCGATCGCCACGTACGCGCAGGGCGCCTGGGCCCATGCGTACCCGCCGACGCCGACCGCGGCGAGCACGAGGCAGGCGGCGAGCGCGATGGCGGCGCGCCGGGTGAGCGGACGGGCGGGCCGGCGCTCGGTCCGCGCGGGATGCTCTGCCCGCGCCGCGCGCCCGGCCCGCATCGCGGGTTCGGCCTGCGCCGCGCGCTCAACTTGCATTGCCGGCGTGGCGCGTTCAGCCCGCGCCATATGTTCCATCCGCACCGCGCGCTCCGCCTGCGATGCAGGTTCTGCCTGCGCCGCGCGCTCCGCCTCGATGCGCGCGAGCGTGCGCTCGGCGAGTCCTGCCGGCAGGTGCGCCCCGTCGAACGCTTCGCGCATGCGCCTCTCCAGGTCGTCCGTCATGACAGGACCTCCCTCAGCCGCTTCTTCCCGCGCGAGATCCACGAGTACACGGTGCCTTCGGGCATGTCGCACATCCGGGAGATCTCCTTCGCGGTATAGCCCTCATACAGGGCGAGGTAGAGCTGCGTCTTCGGCGGGTCGCCCAACGCGTCCATGGCGTCGAGGATGCGCGCCAGCTCATGGGCCGACCGATCGTCGGTGCACCCCAGCTCGCCGAGGCGCCCCTGCTCCGCGAGGGCGTCGACCGACTCGTTTTTCCTGTTCGCCGCCTTGAGCACGTCCTTGCAGGCGTTGATGGCGACGCGCAGGAGCCATGCCTTGGCGTGCCCGTCGTCGCGGAAGGGTGCGTCATGCAGGGCGTATTTGAGGAAGACGTCCTGCACGACGTCCTCGGCGTCGCAGGGGTTCAGGTAGAGCAGGCAGGCGCGCCACACGGCGTCGCCATAGGCGCCGATCGCCCGCTCGATGTCGCTTGCAGCGCGCATGGGCCCTCCTGGTTCCCTGTTCCTCGTCTCTATTGTGCGCCAAGCGGGGGCCTGTGGCGACGCCGGTCGCGACGGGCTTTGCTGGCGTGTCCCCGTCCGGTGCCGGCGCGTCTCGCCCGGTGCCGGCGTCCCCTCCGATGACGGCGCCCGTCTGCCCAGTGCCGTCGCCATCCCGTCCGATGACGGCGCCCGTCTGCCCGGTCCCGGCGCCTCCTGCTCGACCCGCTGGCGGATTGCCCCGGCCGGAACCGCTCTCCCGACTGACCGCCCACTCGGTGTCGATCGTCTCTGCTCGACCCCCCCCTGGTCAAAAAAGATGGAATTGCGAACGTGCATAGAGGATTCCGGCGGCCGGCCGTTCTCATGGCCCGTATTTCGGTTCGCGGTCCCGGTCTTTTACATCCTTAATGGGATGAGATATCGATATGAACTGTTCCATCGATCAGCACATTCGCAATTCGCATAGAAAATGACCACCCCCATCGCCCCCGTTCTGTCCGCACGTGAAGTTCTATGCATCATCAATCAAAGACCAGCAGGTAGGAAAGTATGGGTATGCAAACAGCCTTCGCGCGTGGAGGCTTGGCGCCTGTATGCAGGCAGGCGCCGAGACCGTTGCCGGATCGATGCAGGCGCCCCCCGGTTCGGGCGGCGCTTCATCCGCCTCAGCGGCAGCCTGCGTGATGTCCGCCGCCGCTGCCGTGATGCCCTCCGCCGTTGCCGCCGCCGCTGCCGTTGCCGCCGCGGTGGGCCGAGCCGACGGGGACGCCGGTGCCTCCGCAGGGGCTGTCGGCGCCGCGGCACGTCGAGGTCCCGCGGTTGTCGCAGATGCCGTCGTCGTCCTCGTCGACGTAGCACGCCCCGTTGCCGGTGCCGCTGCCGTTGCGGTATCCGGAGCCTCCGCCCGTGCAGGCGTCGCAGTACCCGTCGCCGTCGGAGTCGACGTAGTTCCCGCATCCGTGGTGGCCGCCGCGCGCCTTCCCGCCGCAGGTGTCGCAGACGCCGTCGCCGTCGGCGTCGACGTACCCGTTGCAGGCCGCGTTCGCGCGAGCCGATGCGCCCGCCTGCGCGGACTGCGCCGCGACTTGCGTCGCCGCACCGGTCGTCACCGTGTCGGCGGCCCGCACGGGCGTCGCGGGGAAGAGCGCCGCCCCCAGGGCCATCGTCGCCGCGACCGCGATCGCACCGGCCGCCACCTTCGCCTTCGTACCGAGCTTCCTCATCGTGATCTCCTCTCGTCTCGGCATCTTTCCGCGGGAGGGACGCCCCTCTCATCTACAACACGAGCGGGGATGCGGATTCCTTGCATCGGAATCCGGTTTTTTGTCACCGGCGACCGTTCGTTGGGCTGTGCTGAGCCCATTCTCACCGGCGACCGCCCGTTCGGCTGTGCGGGGCTGTCCTGTGTGTCATGCAGGAATGCCCTGCTGCGGGAGTTCGAGCGGGCCGGCGTGGGCGTGAGCGTGATGAAGCCCTTCGCGGGCGGCCAGCTGCTCGACGCGGCGCAGTCGCCGTTCGGCCGGGCGCTCACGCGGACGCAGTGCATCCAGTACGCGCTCGACCGCCCGGGCGTGCTCACGGTGCTACCCGGCGCGCGCGGGGAGGCCGACCTGCGCGACCTGCTGTCCTACCTCGACGCGACGCCCGAGGAGCGCGATTACTCCGTGCTCGCGGACATGGCCCCGCAATCGCGCGAGGCCCGCTGCGTGTACTGCAACCACTGCCAGCCGTGCCCGGCGGGCATCCAGATCGGCCTGGTCAACAAGTACTATGACCTGGCACTCGTGTGCGGTGAGCTGGCGGCGGAGCACTGCCGCAACCTCGAGCACCATGCGGGCGAGTGTATCGGCTGCGGGCACTGCGACAGCCGCTGCCCGTTCGGGGCGGCGCAGTCCGAACGCATGGAGAGGGTCGCGGAGCATTTCGGCCTGTAGGTGCATGGCCTCGGCGGGCAGCGGCGCCGCCTGCGTGCCGCTGCCCGCCGCCGGGGGCGTCCCCGATGACGGGCGGCGTGGCCTCCCTGTCCCTGCGCACTCAGAAAATCTAATATAGAGAGACTTAGATTTCTGTATAGGCGGGAGCGTATCGGGAAACAATACCTCTCGAACGGACGAATGCCGCCCCGCAGGGCGGCAGGCTGACTGCGCGGGAAAATGGTGCCTGTCACTATTTTCCCGCGGGTCGGCGACACCCCAGGAGAGGTGATGCAGTATGAGGATCGACAAGCTGGCCATGACGTCGCGCGAGGCCCTGCAGACGGCCATCGGCATCGCGAGCGACGCGCAGGCGGGGGCGGTGGAGCCCATCCACCTCCTGTCCGCGCTGCTCACGGGCGGCGAGCGCAACATCTCCGTCATCATCGAGCGGATCGGCGCGGACTCCGCCCAGCTCAGCCGCGCCACGGCCGAGGCCATCGAGCGCGCCCCCAAGGTCTCGGGCGACGGCGCGCAGATGGGCATGTCGCGCGACCTCGTGCGCGTGCTCGACCGCGCGGAAAAGCGCGCCGGCAAGATGGAGGACAGCTTCGTGGTCACCGAGCACCTGCTCATGGCGCTCGCGGAGGACAAGGGGGACGCCGGGCGCGTGCTCAGGGACGCCGGCGTCACGCCCGAGCGCGTCGAGGAGGTCTACCAGGAGCTCCGCGGCGACGACCGCGTCAAGTCGGCGGAGGACAAGACCCAGTTCGAGGCACTGGAGCAGTACGGCCGCAACATCTGCGACCTGGCGCGCGCCGGCAAGCTCGACCCGGTCATCGGCCGCACCGACGAGATCCGCCGCACCATCCAGGTGCTCTCCCGCCGCACCAAGAACAACCCCGTG
>DXAO01000058.1 GCA_019117005.1 Candidatus Collinsella stercoripullorum
CCGACCTTGTGGCCCATGATCTCGATGACGAACACGCGGCCGTGCGAGCTCGCGGTGGTGTGGATGTTGTCGATGCACTCGGTGGCGACCTCGACGGCGGAGGAGAAGCCGAAGGTGCGCTCGGTGCCCCAGGTGTCGTTGTCGATGGTCTTGGGCAGGGCGATGACGTTCAGCCCCTCCTGCGCCAGGCGGTTGGCGGTCTTGGTGGAGCCGTTGCCGCCGAGCATGAACAGGCAGTCCAACTGCAGCTTATGGTAGGTGTGCACCATAGCGGGGACCTTCTCGACGCCGTCGGCCTCGGGGGTATCGAGCATCTTGAAGGGGGTGCGGCTCGTGCCCAGGATGGTGCCGCCGCGGGTGAGGATGCCGCTGAAGTCGTGCGGCGTCATGATGCGGAACCGGCTGTAGATGAGACCCTGGTAGCCGTCCTCGAAGCCGTAGATCTCCAGGCCGTCCTTGCAGTTGTTCTCGAGCGTCTTGACGATGCCGCGCATGGTGGCGTTCAGCGCCTGGCAGTCGCCGCCGCTGGTGAGAAGACCGATCCTCAGCATGTGGTCCCCCTCTTGACGTTGGTATCCGGTTGACATGTGGCAGTGTAGCGCAACCGCCCGCCCGCGGGTCCGGGGGCGGGTCGTTTTTTACGCGCGCTTTGCGCAGATGGGGCCGCGTGCGGCTTCCGGGGGCGCGCGCCGAGCGCCGCGGCGCGCGGTCGTGGTATCCTGCTGGGAATCACATGTCTCAATGAGGGGTGCCGGCCTGTCGGCGCAGAGAGGGTTGCCATGAGGGAGCTAGAGGACCGCATTCGCGAGGACGGCGTCGTCAAGGCGGGCAACGTGCTGAAGGTCGATGCGTTTCTGAACCATCAGTGCGACGTGGCGCTGTTCGACCGGATGGGCGCCGAGTGGGCGCGCCTGTTCGAGGGCGCGCCGATCAACAAGATCCTGAC
This sequence comes from Candidatus Collinsella stercoripullorum, assembly GCA_019117005.1. Lineage (GTDB taxonomy): Bacteria > Actinomycetota > Coriobacteriia > Coriobacteriales > Coriobacteriaceae > Collinsella > Collinsella stercoripullorum. The sequence goes on from DXAO01000058.1 coordinate 947, forward strand.
CATCGAGGCGTCGGGCATCGGCATCGCCTGCATCGCCGCGCAGCACTTCGGGAACGTGCCGGTGGTCTTCGCCAAGAAGGCGCAGTCCATCAACCTCGACGGCGAGCAGTACGCCACCTCCATCTACTCGTTCACCAAGCAGCGCGAGTACCCCGTCATCGTGGGGAAGCGCTTCCTCACCCCCGATGACCACGTGCTCATCATCGACGACTTCCTGGCCAACGGCTGCGCGCTCGAGGGCCTCATCGCCATCGTGGAGAGCGCCGGGGCCACGGTCGAGGGGATCGGCATCGCGGTGGAGAAGGGCTTCCAGGGCGGCGGCGACAAGCTGCGCGAGCGCGGCTACCGCGTGGAGAGCCTCGCGCGCATCGCCGCCATGGACTGCGAGACCGGGGAGCTCACCTTCGCCTAGGCTCCGGCGCGGCGCCCGATGCGAGGGAGGGGAGGGGTCCGGGGCCGTGACGCCCCGGACCCCTCCTTGCTCCCGTCGCGGGGGCGCCGGGCACGACGTATCTTTGTGTGCCGCGGCGGGCGGCGCCGATCCGCATCGTTCCTTGTCCCGAATAGGGCGATTGTCCATCGTCGGCACCGTCGTCTCGGTGCGCAGCCCCTAGGGTATCCGGCTTCCTTGCAGCTCCTTAACCATGTCCTGCATGTACTCGCCGATATCTGCGGGCTTCTGCATCCGGTACCGTTCCTTCAGCGCGTGGAAGAACCGGCGGACCGACTCCTCGGAGATCTCATTGGTCGACGGCTCGCCATCGGGGACGTCGGTGCGAGCCTCGCGCCACGGCGCCTCCCTATGCGTGAAATCCTGTAGGGCGAACGGGCTGTAGCATGCGATGCGGCTGATCACCGCCTCTAAGACCTCCCTCTCCTCAGGAGAGAAGGTCTTGCCGACGGCCTCGGCGACCTCCTGCCCGAACATCGATTCCTCTCTGACGCTCCTTAACTCGAGGGTCTCCCATAGGCGGGGGTACACGGGGCCGCGCGTCCAGGCCTCGCAGCGCTCGGAGACGAGCGGGCGTCCCAGGAACGCCTCGCAGAGCCCATTGGCGTAGTACAGCTCCTTCTGCAGGCCCAGCGGGGAGGAGCTGCCGGTCTTGGCGAGGATATAGGCGGCGGCTCTCTCCGCGGCGCTGCTTGTGGAGGTGAGCGCACGCATCGCCGCCTCCTTGCTTTTCCTGAATGCCAGATCGGTGAGCGCCCGGGTGTTGGTGTGTAGGATCAGCAGGTAGGCAAGGGGGCTCCTGTCGATCCTGCTGATGGTCTTCGAGTACTCCCGGCTCGGTATGTCGCCCTCGATGAACCTGGAATAGGACTGCTCCCCCCATCCGAGCACCTTCGAGAGCGGTCTTTTCCCTATGTTGTATCGTTCGGGGATCGCCTCGATGGTTCGTTGCGAGACGATCCCGTTCTCGGTGCGCACCGCATCGAGGAACGATCGCTGGTTCTCCGCCTGCACCTCGTCGGGCGTCGCCCTGCCTCCGCAACGCTGGCAGACTCCGTATCGGACCGGGTAGACGTAGCGCATTCCCTCGAATTCCGTTACCTCTTTTTCCGTGACGAGCGATACGTCGACGTATTCACGGCAGTGCTCGCAAAATGCCTTGCCCATCAGATTCTCCTCCTTGACACGTCCCCTCGGTTACCGGAAAAGGAACGTCGGCTCATATTGTGCCTCGTGAAACGACACCACGACGGTGAAGGTGTCACCGATGACGTCGAATTTGTAGTAGACCCATATCTCTTCCGGATGGTTCGCCATGATCTTGTACAAAGCGTGTTTGCGGCAGAAGACGAAAAGCTCCTGCCCCTCATTCCCATCCATCCTGCTGGGGACCGCGTGAAGGAAATCTTCCGGTTCCAGGCTGCAGATCATCTCCGCGCATCGCCTACGGTTGCCCAAAAGGTTGTAGATGCGCATGAACGGCAGGTTCTTATCCTCTCTCTCGGAGATCTTATAGCGCCCTTGAGAGACGAGCAGCTTGACGGTATTGAGGTACGCGGCAACTTCCCTGTACGGCTTGGTGTAGCGGAATCGATCCGAGCCCTCGTCATCCATCGCAACTCCTCCCCACGATTTGAAACAAGTATGTACTAATAGTACAATTATTTCAACATCGATTCGATGGAAGGAGGTTTACCGTGCCAGTTCATCATGGCGGAAAAGTCGGCAAGGCCGCTTCGACGCTTGCAAAGGGTTCGAGCTCGAAAGCGTCGAAAAGCAAGGCGGGGAAGACGCTTGCGAATCACAAGGCCGCGAAGCACTGAGCATCCGGTTGGCCGTTTGGCCGGCGGCACCGATTCGGGTATCACCTACCCTGCGGGCGGGGGTCCGGTGTGGACGCCGCCGTCTACCCGCGGCACAGGACCGTGAGCGCCCCGGGCAGGACGTCCGCGCGCAGGCGGGCGGCGGCGACGCGCTCGCCGTCGGCCTGGATGGGGTAGCCCGCCTCCTCGAAGACGAGCTCGACCTCTCGCGCCCGCCGCATGCGCACCCGGCGGCTCGCGACGTGCCGGCCGCCCTTTGCCGCGAGGAACAGCGGCAGGGCGGCGGCGCGCGGGTACGGGCCGCAGGCGTAGCAGACGTCGAGCAGGCCGTCGGCGGGGTCGGCGTCGGGGCAGATGCGGAAGCCCGACCCGTAGGTCGGCCCGATCTGCATGGCGAAGATGATGGGGCGCATGCGCTCCGCGGGCGCGCCGTCGATCGAGACGAGGGCGGGGAAGTCCCGGTAGCGCCGGCAGAACACGTCGAGGCCGCTCGCGGTGTAGAGCGCCGTCCCGGTGAGCCCCGTGCTGAGGCGCAGCTCGTAGGTGCCCAGCGCGATGGCGGCGTCGAGCCCGAAGGAGAGCGTCTGGGCGAAGTACCCGACGCGGTCCGACCCGCCCTCGGCCTCCGCATAGACGATGCGGCCGACATCGAGCTCCCGCGGCTCGCAGGCGAGCAGGGCGGCGAGGTCGTCGTCGGAGCGGACCTCGGGCATGCCGACGGTCCGCGCGTAGTCGTTGCCGGACCCGACCGGCACGACGCCCAGACGGGGGCGCCGCACGCGCGGGATATCCATCAGCCCGCAGACCGTCTCGCGGACGATCCCGTCGCCGCCCACGGCCAGGACGGTGTCGAACCCCGCGGCGCCGGCGGCGATGTCCGTCGCATGGCCCGGCCGCTCCGTCCGCGCGAGCTCGACCGCCTGCCCGTCGTGGAGGTACATGCCGAGGAAGCGCGCGAGCCGCGCCCCGATGCCGGAGGCCGCCCCCGCGTGGGCGGCCGGGTTGGCGATGATGAGGGTGCGCCCGAGCCGCGCTGCGCCGCTCATGGGCGCGCTCCGTCCCCGGTCTGTGCCGCGGCGGCGTCGCGCCCCTGCACGCCGTCCGCGTCGGGAGCCGAGCCGGCGCCCGTCCGGGACGACCCGTCCGCGTCCGCGTTCCCGCCGGGTTCCGCCGCCCCCGCATCCTCCCGCCGGTGCGCGATGACCTCCTCGACCGTCTCCCCCTGCTCGTCGGCGAGCGAGCGGCGCTTGGGGGTCACGATGCGCTGGGCGGGGTAGACCCCGCGGTGGCCCGCGACCAGGTAGCTCACGAACGCGACGATCACGAAGTAGCCCGCCGCCTGCCCGCCGAACATGTCGACGGCCAGCATGATCGTGGTGACCGGCACGTTCAGGGCGGCTCCGAAAACCCCCGTCATGCCGAGCGCGGCCATGAGGCCCGCATCGACGCCGAGCGGCCCCGCGAGCCAGCCGCCGAGCGCGGCGCCGATGCCGAACAGCGGGGTGACCTCGCCCCCTTGGAAGCCCGCGCCCAGCGTGAGGGCCGTGCAGACGAGCTTGGCGACGGCGTCGAGAGGGGTGGTCTCGCCGCGGAAGCCCGCCTCGACCAGCCATTCGGCCAGGCCGCCGTAGGGGTACAGGTCGAAGGCGACGTAGACGCCGAGCAGCACGAGCGAGCCGGCGACGGCCGCGGCGAGGTAGTTGGTGAAGCGGTTCGCCCAGAAGCGCCGCACCGCGCGGATCGAGGCGGAGAACAGGCGCGCGGTGAGCCCGAAGGCGACCGCCGCCGCCAGCGCCGCCGCCACCGTATGCGGGGTCATGGGCGGCACGGAGCCGATCGTCTGGAAGGCGTGGGCGCACCCGAGCGCGCGGGCGACGGCGTCGCCGGTGAACGAGGCGACGAGGCAGTAGATGCCGGCGCTGTAGTTGAGCTTGCCGATGGTGCACATCTCCATGCCGAAGAACGCGCCGGCGAGCGGCGTGCCGAACACCCCGCCGAACGCCGACGAGATGCCGGCGAGCATGAGGTCCTGCCGCTCGCGCCCTCCCAGGTGGAAGATGCCGGCCGCGTTGCTCGCGATGGTCCCGCCGATCTGCACGGCGGTGCCCTCCCGGCCCGCGGAGCCGCCCGCCGCGTGCGTGGCGACCGAGCAGATGAAGGTGAGCGCCGCCATCCGCGCCCGGATGGGCGTCCCGGTCACGGAGCTGTCGATGACGAGGTTGTTGCCGCGTGCGGCGCGCAGGCCGTGGTTGCGGTAGACCCAGGCGGTCGCGGCGCTCACCGCGGGCAGCAGGGCGAACATCCAGCGGTTCGCCTCGCGCGCCGCGGTGACGAGGTCGAGGGCGGTCAGAAACGCCCAGGCGGCCGCGCCCATGAGCGCCGACACGACGAGGACGAGGGCGAGCGTGCGGGCGCTCGCGCGCATGTTGCCGAGGTCGCGCGCCGTGTCCTGGGCGAGCAGGCGCTCGGTCCGCATGAGCTCGAGCCCGAAGGCGCTCACGGCTCCGGTCCCGTGGCGGCGGCCGCGGCGCAGGCGTTCGATCGGTGTCGGGGGCATAGGGGGTTCCTCGCTTCCCGTATCGCGGGCGCCCCATGCGCCCGCCGCGTGCATTATAGGAGCACCGGTGCCGCGCCACAAACCGGCCGCGGGGTCGGTTCGCGGCGCGGCGCGCCCGCCGCGCGCATTATACTGGTGCGAGGACAAATGTCGGCGGCGCCGGGGGCGCCTGCGTCGGAGGGAGCGGGATGGAGACGATGATCCCCCTTGAGGAGGCCAGACGGATCGTGATCGGGCACGTGGGCCGCACGGCCGTCGAGATGCGGCCGGTGTGGGGCGCGGTCGGGCTGCCGCTCGCCGCCGACGCCCCGACCGATATCGACCTGTCGCCGTTCGCGAACAGCGCCATGGACGGCTACGCGGTGCGCTCCGCCGACCTGGCGGGGGCGGGCGGGGACGCCCCGGTCGTCCTCGACGTCGTGGGCCACGAGGCCGCCGGCTCCGTCTTCGACGGCGAGGTGGGCCCGGGATGCACGGTCCGCATCATGACGGGCGCCCCGCTTCCGGCGGGGGCGGACGCCGTGGTCAAGTACGAGGACGTCCGCGTGCTGTCCGGTGACGGGAACGAGGGTTCGCGCGTCTCCTTCGCCGCCCCGGCGCCCGCCGGGGACAACGTGCGCGAGGCGGGCCTCGAGGCGCGCGCGGGCGAGGCGGTCATGCGCGCGGGCGAGGTCGTGTCCCCGGCGGGCGCGGGCCTGCTCGCATCGGCCGGCTACGCGGAGGTTCCCGTCCACGCCGCCCCGAAGGTGGGCGTGCTCTCGATCGGCACCGAGCTCGTGGCCCCCGGCGAGGTCCCCGCGCGCGGGCAGATCCGCGACGCGAACTCCTCGCTGATCCTGGCGAGCGCCCTGGCGGCGGGCGCCGAGCCGCGCTTTCTCGGCATCGTGCCCGATGACGAGGGGGCCATCCGCCGCGCGGTCCTCGAGGCGGCCGCGTCCTGCGACTTCCTCATCACGAGCGGCGGCGCGTCGGCGGGCGACTACGACTACGTGACCGAGCTCGTCCGCAGGGAGGGGGAGGTCCTGTTCGACCGCATCTCCCTGCGGCCCGGCAAGGCCATCACCTTCGGGGTCGTCCGCGGGGTCCCGTTCCTGGGCCTCTCGGGCAACCCCGCCGCGGCGGCCGTCGGCTTCGAGATGCTCGCCCGCCCGGCGCTGCGCAGCATGCGCGGGCACGTCGAGCTCGACCGCCCCGTGAGCCGGGCCCGCGTGGCGCACGACGTCCCCAAGGGGCAGCAGCGGCGCTTCTACGACCGGGCCCGCATCGAGCGCGGCGCCGACGGCGAGCTGTCGGTGCACGAGGCGTCGAGCCAGAACTCCGCGCTGCTGGGAACCCTCCAGCGCGCCAACTGCCTGCTCGTGGTGCCCGAGGGGCTCAAGGGGTACGCGGCGGGCGACGAGGTCGACTGCGTGCGCATCGACCTGCCCGAGGGCTCGGTGCTGTAGGACGCCCCGCCGTCCGGGCGCACCGGAAGGCATGGGGGAGGGACCGTAGGAGGGGAAGACATGGATCTCCGTATCGCCATCGTGACGTGCTCGGACACGCGCGACCTCGCCGCCGACGAGGCGGGCGCGGCGCTCGAGGGCCTGATCGCCGACGCGGGCTGGACGCTCGCCGGGCACGTCGTCGTGCCGGACGAGGTGGCCTCCATCGCGGGGGCCATCGCGGAGGCCGCCGACCGCCGTGCGGCGCACGTCGTCATCACCTGCGGCGGGACGGGCCTTTCGCTGCGCGACGTGACCCCCGAGGCGACGCGCTCCGTATGCGACCGCGACGTCCCCGGCATAGCCGAGGCCATGCGCGCCTACTCGATGACCAAGACGCGTCGGGCCATGCTCTCGCGCGCCGTGTGCATGCAGCGCGGCGCGGCGCTCGTGGTGAACTTTCCGGGTTCGACCAAGGCGGCGCGCGAGTGCTGGGAGGCCATCGCCGACCAGCTCGAGCACGCCGCGTGCATGACGGCGGGCGGCGGGCACCCCGCCGCCTGAGGCCGCCCGCCGCGCCGTTCGCCGACGGGGTGCTCTCAATAAGAAATAATTCTCATCAGATTATTCTCGTAAGAGTATAATCTGGGCGACTCAGGCGGCCCGCTCCGGGCGGGCCGGGATGCAACGGCGCATCGGGTGCCGCTGACCGAAGGGAAGGAACGAACGCCATGCTGAACGCCCCCGTCTCGCGCCGCACGCTCGTCGCGTCGGCCTCCTCCTCCCTCGCCGTCGCCGCCCTGGCGGGCTGCGGCGCCGACGCCTCGTCGACCTCCGGCTCTGCGTCGCCCGCCTCCTCGTCCGCATCCGACGGCTCCGCGGTCGAGCTGCAGATCTTCGCCGCGAACTCGCTCGAGAAGGCCATGCCCGAGGTCGAGGCCCTCTACACCGAACGCACCGGCGTCACCTTCGCCGACACGCAGTACAAGGGCTCCGGCGACCTCGTCGAGCAGATGCGCGGCGGCGCCCTGGTCGACATCCTCATCACCGCGTCGTCGGGCACCATGGACGATGCCGAGGAGGCGGACCTCGTGGACGCCGCGACCCGTCAGGACATGTTCACCAACGAGCTCGTGATCGTCCGCGCCGCCGGCGCCGACGTCCAGATCTCCGCGATCGGCGACGTCGCGAACGTCGAGGGCAACATCGCCATCGGCGAGCCGGGCGCGGTGCCCGCGGGCAAGTACGCCAACCAGGCGCTCGCGAGCGTCGGCCTCTACAGCGAGGCCGAGGGCGAGGGAGGTCAGTACGACCCCTCCATCGCCGACAAGGTGAGCGTCGCCGACAAGGTCGGGACCGCGGCGCAGTACGTGGCCGCCGGCGACTGCGCGGTGGGTTTCGTCTACACCTCCGACGTCTACCGCTACGAGGGCATCGAGGTCGCCTTCACCTGCCCCGACGACTCCCATAAGCCGATCGTCTACCCCGGCGCCGTCTCCGCCTCCTCCGAGGCGCCCGACGAGGCGGCCGAGTTCCTCGACTTCTGCATGACCGACGAGGACGCCCTCGCCATCTGGGCCGAGTACGGCTTCGAGCTCGCGTAGGCCGGCGCGCCGAGCCCCGCGCGGTATACTTCCGGCATGCCAGGTCCCGTCAGACATATCCCATCCGCGGCGCCGGCCCGCAGCCGGCGCCGGCCCGCTCAGGCGCTCGCGGCCCTCTGCGCGCTCGCCCTCGCCCTCTGCGCGCTGCTGCCCCTCGCCGCGCCCGCGCGCGCATGGGCCGATGGCGCCGCGGGGTCGGCGGGGGACGGGCGGCAGGCCCAGGAGGACTCCGCCCTCGACGAGGAGGCGGCGTTCGGCCTCAACGGGTTCATGCGCGCGAACCGCGGCGCCCAGCGCCCGGTGGACGGCACGGACCTGGGGTACCGGTTCCCGCTCACCGAGGGCGCGACGCTCGTGGCGGTGCACACGCAGGAGTCCGTCCTGGTCTACGTGGACGCGGACGCCGCGTCGGCGGCCGGGTTCTCCCCGGATGACCCGGACGACGCCGAGGCGCTGTTCGAGCTGGTCAGCCAGCTCGACGAGAGCCATTCGCGCGGCGGCGAGCTGCTGGGGGACCAGCGGAAGACCTGGACCGTCTCGACCGGGGGCGAGGCCGTCGAGGGCGCCTACCGCTTCCTGTTCTGCGTGGAGGCGGGCGAGGGGCGCTACGTCTCGGTGCAGCCCGCCGAGCTGCCGCAGGGGAGCGCTCCGTCCGACGCCGCCGACGCCGCCGGGCTCGATCTGGGCGACGGCGCGCTGTGGGTCGACAGCGCGCGCCTGGTGGCCGCCGGGGACGTGGACATGGAGGCGGTCCCCACCTGGTGGGACGGCGTCCGGTCGTTCTTCACGTCGCTCGACATGCGCCCGCTGTGGGTATCGGTCAAGACCTCGGCGGTGGCGCTCGCCGTCACCTTCGTGCTGGGGCTGCTCGCCGCCTGGCGGACCATGGGCACCTCCAGCCGCCTCAAGGGCCTGCTCGACTCGGTGTTCACCATCCCCATGGTGCTGCCGCCCACCGTCTGCGGCTTCCTGCTGCTCCTGCTGTTCGGGCAGTCCACGGCCGTGGGCCGCTTCCTGATCTATCACGGGATCGCGCTCGTGTTCACCTGGCCCGCCGCCGTGGTGAGCGCCGTCGTGGTGAGCTTCCCGCTCATGTACCGCACCGCGCTCGGCGCGTTCGAGGGGCTGGACGCGCAGATGCTCGATGCGGCGCGCACCCTCGGCTGGTCCGAGGGGCGCATATTCCGCCGCCTCATGATGCCGCTCGCCTGGCCGAGCATCGCGGCGGGGACGGTCCTCGCGTTCGCGCGCGCCATGGGCGAGTTCGGCTGCACGCTGTTCTTCGCCGGCAACTACGCGGGCGAGACCCAGACGATCCCCATCGCCATCTACTTCCAGTGGATGGGCGGCAACACCGAGGTCGCGCTGTTCTGGGTCGTCGTGGTCATCGCGTTCAGCTTCCTGGTCGTCCTGTTCATCAACATCTACACCGCGCGGTCGCAGTCCTACCGCCGCCGCGGCCTCACGCGCGCCGAGCGCCGGGCGCTGTCCCGTGCCGGGGAGGACGGCTCCGCCCGCGACGGGGACGCGCTGGAGGAGCACGGCGGCGACGCGCTGCGCATCGACCGCGACGCCCTGGCGGCGCTGCTGCTGGGCGACGACGCCGCGGAAGGCGGGGTGAGGTAGCATGTCGCTCTCCCTCGACATCGTCAAGCGCTACCCCGGGTTCACCCTCGACGTCGCGCTCGAGGCGGGCGATGAGCGCATCGCCCTGCTCGGCGCCTCCGGGTGCGGGAAGAGCTGCACCCTGCGCTGCATCGCCGGGGTCGAGCGGCCCGACGAGGGGCGCATCGAGGTGAACGGCGTGACGTTCTTCGATTCGGAGCTCGGGATCGACTTGTCGCCCCAGCAGCGCAAATGCGCCCTGCTGTTCCAGAGCTACCAGCTGTTCCCCAACATGACGGTCCTCGACAACGTGCGCGCCGGGATGGACCCTGCGCTGCCGGCGGACCGCCAGCGCGCTGACGCGCGGCGCTTCCTCACCATCTTCGGGATGGACCGGTTCGCCGACCGCTTCCCCGCGCGGCTGTCCGGGGGCCAGCAGCAGCGCGTCGCGCTCGCCCGCATGCTCGCGGCGCGCCCGGGCATCCTCATGTTCGACGAGCCGTTCTCGGCCCTCGACGCATATCTCAAAAGCGCCCTCGAGCAGAACCTGCTCGACGTGTTCTCGGTGGTCCGGCGCACGGTGCTGTACGTGAGCCACGACATCGACGAGGCGTGCCGGCTCACCGAGCGCATCGCCGTGATGCACGACGGGCGCATCGAGGAGACCGGGACGGCGTCGGATATCGTCGAGCGTCCCCAGACCCTCGCCACGCTGCGCCTGACGGGCTGCAAGAACACGAGCCCGGCGCGCAAGGTGGGGGATTGCGAGGTCGAGGCGCTCGACTGGGGGATGACCTTCGATGTCGGCCGCCCCGTCCCCGACGACGTCTCGTACCTGGGAATCCGCGCTAACTACTTCCATACCGACCGCGAGCGCGCCGGCGGCGCCCGGGGCCGCAACAGCTACGACCTGCGCGTCGCGCGCGTGAGCGATTCGCGCTTCGAGCGGCTCGTGCTGCTCGACGTCCCCCGCGCCGACGCCCCGAGCCGCCTGCAGTGGCGCCTGCGCAAGGTGGGCGTGCCCGAGGCGGACCTCCCGCACGAGGGCGACGTGCTGCCCATGCACTTCGACGCCTCCTGGATCCACCTCGTCTGCCGCTGAGGCACCGCGCCGCCGGGGAGCCGGGCGCTGCGAAGGCGCCGTGCGCCGTACCGAACCGAGCCGTTCGCCGATTCACCGGATACGTCCCTACCGTCCGAAAGAACGATAAAAAATAATTATCGTATTAATCGCACGCTGCGCGTCGGAGACGGCCGCTGCCCGGGCGCCCGCATCACGGCGCCCCGACGAGAGGGGACCGACATGACCGATGCCGACCGCTACCCGCTGCCGCGCACGTTCGAGGAGTTCAACGAGCAGCGCCGTCAGAGCTTCATCCGCGTGAAGGACTACAAGCAGGCCGGCGGCCGCTTGATAGGCTACCTGTGCAGCTACACGCCGCTCGAGGTGATCGACGCCGCGGGCGCGGCGGGCGTGGCGCTGTGCGGCACCTCCGACGAGGTCATCCCGCAGGCCGAGCGCACCCTGCCTGCCAACCTCTGCCCGCTCATCAAGTCGACCTACGGTTTCGCCGCATCCCAGAAGTGCCCGTTCACCTACTTCGCGGACCTCATCGTGGGGGAGACCACCTGCGACGGAAAGAAGAAGATGTACGAGCTGCTCGACGAGCTCAAGCCCACGCACATCCTTCACCTGCCCCAGGGGCGCGACCGCGCCTACGAGCGCGAGGCCTGGTACGAGGAGGTCCGCCTGCTCAAGGACCGCCTGGAGGAGCTGTACGGCGTGGAGATCGGGGACGATGACCTGCGCGCCGCCGTGCGCCGCCGCAACCGCATGCGCCGGGCCATGGTGGAGCTGTATCGCCTGCAGGCCTGCGAGCCGCCGGCGATGAGCGGCGTGGAGCTCATGAGCACCATGTTCGCCGCCACGTTCAGCTTCGACGTGGAGGAGTTCACCGTCAAGCTGGAGGCGCTCGCCGCCGAGCGCCGCGCGCAGTACGAGGCGGGCGAGCGCCCGGTCGCCGTCGACGCCAAGCGCATCCTGGTGACGGGCTGTCCCATCGGCGGCGTCATCAACAAGATCGGGCGGACTGTCGAGCGGAACGGCGGCGTGGTCGTGTGCGCCGACGACTGCTCGGGCGAGCGCACCCAGGCGGCGCTCGTGGACGAGGATGCCGACGACATCCTGCGTGCCATCGCCGACCGCTACCTCGATATCAACTGCTCGGTCATGACGCCCAACGCCGCGCGCATGGACAACACGCTCGCCATGGTGGAGCGCTACCGCGTCGACGGCGTGATCGAGAGCGTGCTCACGGCCTGCCACACCTTCAACGTGGAGGCGGCGCTCATGGAGCGTGCGGTCGAGGGCGCGGGCGTGCCCTACCTCAAGATTGAGACGGATTACAGCGGAGGCGACCAGGGGCAGATCGACACGCGCATCGCCGCCTTCATCGAGACGCTGTAGGGTCTAGGCGATGCGGAGAGCTGGGAACGGGAGGTGCCGCCCATGGCTGATGGCTTCGGCGTCGGCGTCGATATAGGCTCCACGGCGACCAAGGCGGTCGTGCTGGGGAGCGACGGGGACGTCGTCGCCACGGTGCTCGAGCCCACCGGGTTCTCGAGCGTGGACGCGGCCGAGCGCGTTCGAAGGGCGCTTCGGGACCGGGGCTTCGAGGTCGGGGAAGCGGGCCCGGCTCGCTGCGTGGCGACCGGGTACGGCAGGATCGCGGTGCCGTACGCCGACGACGTCGTGACCGAGATCACCTGCCATGGCATCGGGGCCTCCCGGCTGTTCGGGGGCGACGGGGTCGTGGTGGACGTCGGGGGACAGGATACGAAGGTCATCAGGCTGCGCGGCGGGCGCGTCGTGAAGTTCGCGATGAACGACAAGTGCGCGGCGGGCACCGGTCGGTTCCTCGAGATCATGGCCGACCGGCTCGGCGTGTCACAGGAGCGGCTGAGCGCCCTGGCGCGCATGGGGAGCGAGACGAAGATCTCGAGCATGTGCACGGTGTTCGCCGAGAGCGAGGTGATCTCCCTGATAGGCCGCGGGGTCGCACGGGAGGATATCGCGCGCGGGGTGATCGACTCGGTTGTCTCCCGCGTCTCCGCACTCGTCGGGCAGGCCGGGGCCGGGGCCGACCGCGTCTTCCTGACCGGGGGTCTGTGCGAGAACGCCTTCGTCGCGGAGCGTCTGGGCGAGGCGCTGGGGGCTGCCGTGGTCACCTGCCCCATGGCGAGGTACGCGGGGGCGCTGGGGGCGGCGGTGCGCGCGCTCGACTCGTGAGGGACAGGATGTCTGCTCTTGTGGGCGGGCCCCCTGCTCGCCCGGCCTCGCGACCTCATCGGTTCGATCCCCGGCCCGCGGCAGCAAGAAGCCCGGCACCGCGAGGGTACCGGGCTCGTGCATCTGTTGGAGCGGGCGACGGGAATCGAACCCGCGTCATCAGCTTGGAAGGCTGAGGTTCTACCATTGAACTACGCCCGCGATATGGTCGGGACGACAGGATTCGAACCTGCGACATCCTGCTCCCAAAGCAGGCGCGCTACCAAACTGCGCCACGTCCCGAAGGTGTTGAGCAGCTAGCGGTCTTCGACCTGTGCTAGTCCCAAGGAACATCGATTATAGGCCATGCCACGCCCCGGGGCAACCGGGCGTTCGCGTTTCATGGGCCCCGTTCTGCCCGCGCCCGCACCGTGAGTTCGCTACCATGGGATCGGGGGCGATCGCCCCGCGGCCGACGAGCGGAAAGAAGATGGTTCCATGGTAGATCGGAGCAGCGAACGGGTCGTTTCACCGGAGTGCCTCACCCCGGCGCAGATCGAGGCCAAGGCGGAGGATGCCGCCGTCGCCAAGGTGCGACTCGGTGCCGCGCGCGCGTTCGTCCTCGCGATGTTCGCCGGCGCGTTCATCGCCTTCGGAGGGTTGTTCTTCACGGTCTTCCTCTCGGATACGACCCTCAGCTGGGGGCCGCAGCGCGTCGTCGGGGGGCTGTGCTTCTGCCTGGGCCTCGTCCTCGTGCTGCTGTGCGGCGCCGAGCTGTTCACCGGCAACGCGCTCATGGTCTGCGCCCTGCGCTCGCACCGGATCTCCGCATCGGAGCTCGCCCGCAACTGGGCGATCGTGTGGCTCGGCAACTTCGCGGGCGCCCTGGCCGTCGCGGTGCTCGTCTTCTTCGCGGGCATCTACAAGCTGAACGGCGAGGCGGTCGCGACGTCCATGGTGTCGGTCGCCGCCGGGAAGGTCACGCCGGACTGGGCGACGCTGTTCTTCCGCGGCGTCCTGTGCAACGTGTTCGTCTGCCTGGCGGTGTGGATCGGGTTCGCCGGCAAGACGGTCGTCGACAAGGTCGTCGGCATCCTGCTCCCCATCTCCGCGTTCGTCGCATGCGGCTTCGAGCACTGCGTGGCGAACATGTACTTCCTGCCCATGGGCGCGCTCATGGTCGCGTCGGGGTACGGCGCCGACGTCGCGGGCGCCTCATCGCTCGACATCGCGGGCATCCTCTACAACCTCTCCGCCGCAACCCTGGGCAACATCGTGGGGGGCGCCCTGATCGTCGCGCTCGGGTACTGGTTCGTCTACCGCCGCACGGGGGAGTAGCGCGGGCGCCGGGTGGCTGCCCGGGCGCCGGGCCCCCGGCGGGCGGCGCGGGCGTCGGGTGGTCGGCCGTGTGCCGCCCCCAAGCGCCCCGTCCGCGCGGCGGGGTTGCCGGCGCCGTTCGGCGGAGCGTCGGCGGCCCGCGGCCCGGCACGGCGGCGCGCGCGGTATACTTGGCATGCTAACAAATTATTATCGAGCGGTGCCGACCGGACATGCCGGAGCACCGGCGAGAGGAGCGCATCGATGATCGTGATCGACGCCTTCGGCGAGACCTGCCCCAAACCCGTGATCCGCGCGATGAAGGCGCTGGCCGAACCCGGGGCCGATGGGAGCGTCCGCGTCCTCGTGGACAACACCGCCGCGGTGGAGAACCTCAAGCGCCTCGCCGCGAGCAAGCAGGGGAGCGCCGAGGTCGCCGAGGTCGAGGGCGGCTGGGCGGTCACCGTCTCCGGCGTGCCCGCCGAACTCGCCGGGAACCCGCAGGGGACCGACGCCGCGCTCGCCGAGGCGGGTATCGCCTGCCCGGTCCCGGGGGACGGGGACGCCGCCGCTCCGGCGCCCGCCGCACGCCGGCAGGTCACCGTGTTCGTCGGCTCCTCCACCTTCGGGCAGGGCGCCGAGGAGCTCGGGCGCATCCTCATCAAGGGGCTGGTCTACGCCTTCTCCCAGGCGGACGAGGTCCCGCACCGCATCGTCTTCTTCAACGACGGGGCTCGCCTGACCTGCGAGGGCTCCGAGATGCTCGATGACATCCGCGAGCTCGAGCGCCGCGGGTGCGAGGTGCTCACCTGCGGTACCTGCCTCGATTTCCACGGCATCAAGGACCGCCTCGCGGTCGGCGGGGTCACGAACCTCTATGCCATCTCAGAGTTCGCGCTCGGCCCGGACAAGGTCGTCACGCTGTAGCGCCCCGCCCCGTCGACGCGCCGGGCGCCGTCCGCCATGCCCCGGCCCGTGCGCGCCGCCTTCGGTACCGCGCCCGCCCTTCGCGAGACGACGAGGAGCCCGTATGATCTACCTCAACAACGCCGCGACCACCGTGCAGAAGCCGCCCGCCGTCGCCGAGGCCGTGGTGGCCGCCATGGCCGGCGCGGGCAGCTGCTCGCGCGGCGCCGCGGACGACGACCTGGCCGCCGCTCGCTCGGTCGCCTCCGCCCGCTCGGGTATCGCGCGGCTCATCGGCTTCGCGCATCCCGAGCGCGTCGCGTTCACCCTGAACGCGACCATGGCGCTGAACACGGCGATCTTCGGCCTGCTTCGGCGGGGTGACCATGTCATCACGACCGACTTCGAGCACAACTCGGTGCTGCGCCCGCTGCACGAGCTCGAGCGCCGCGGCGTCATCGAGCTCGACTACCTGCCGGCGGACGCCTCGGGGCGCCTGCGCATGGAGGAGCTCGACGGCCTGTTCCGCCCGAACACGCGCGCCGTGGTGGCGACGCACGCGTCAAACCTCACCGGCGCCGTCACCGACGCCCGCGCCCTCGCGCACGCGGCGCACGCACGCGGCGCCCTGTTCGTGCTGGACGCCGCGCAGACGCTGGGGGCGTGGCCGGTCGACATGGGCGCCGTCGGCGCGGACGTCGTCTGCTTCACGGGCCACAAGGGCCTCATGGGCCCGCAGGGCACCGGCGGGCTCGCGGTGGCTCCGGGAGTCGACGTGGCGCCGCTCGTGCACGGCGGGACGGGCGTGAGGAGCGCCGACCCCTTCCAGCCGGATGCGTACCCGGAGCATCTGGAGGCGGGGACCGTGAACGCGCAGGGCCTCGCGGGCCTGGCGGCGGCGCTCGGGTTCATCTCCGAGACGGGCGTCGACCGCATCGCCGCGCACGAGACGGCGCTGCGGGCGCGGTTCGTCGAGCGGGTGAGGGGGCTGGACGGGTTCCGGGTCCTCGGCGGATCCGATGGACACGACCACACCGGGGTGGTGGCGCTCGACGTCGCGGGGGAGGACTCCTCGCGCGTGGCCGATCGGCTCGCCTTCGAGTTCGGGGTCGCGACGCGCGCCGGCCTGCACTGCGCCCCCCGGATGCACGCCGCGCTCGGGACGCTCGGGCGCGGGGCGGTCCGGTTCTCCTTCGGCTGGTTCACCACCGAGGACGATGTGGACGCCGCGGCGGACGCGCTGGCAGCGATCGCCGCGGGAAGATAGGGCGCAGTCCCGCGGGGGGCCGCGGGGCGACGGAGGGAGGAAGCCGATGGGACGGGGGCGCACCGCGCGCACGGTCGTGGCGTTCGCGAGCACCTTCGACGCGATGGAGGCGGAGCGGCTCTGCCGCGAGGCCGGCGTCGAGGGCAGGATCATCCCCCTGCCCGTCGAGATCACGGCGGAGTGCGGCCTCGCCTGGTCCATGCCGCCCGGCGACGACGCGCGCGCCGCGTTCGACCGCGCGGTCGCGGGGCATCTCGTCCCCGAGGGGATCTACCGGTTGATGCTGTGAGGGCGCCGGCGGGACGGCGCACGGGAAGGACGGTCGCTATGGAGACGCAGGTCAAACTCACGAAGCTCGCGGAATGCGCGGGCTGCGGCGCCAAGGTCGGCGCGGGCGAGCTCGCCCGCCTGTTCGAGGGGTTCCCGCAGGTGACCGATGGGAACCTCCTGGTGGGATTCGACCATGCCGACGATGCGGCCGTCTACCGCCTGCGCGACGACCTGGCGATCGTGCAGACCCTCGACTTCTTCCCGCCCATCGCCGACGACCCGTTCACCTTCGGCCAGATCGCCGCGGCGAACGCCCTGTCCGACATCTACGCCATGGGCGCGCGCCCCGTCACCGCGCTGAACATCATGGCAGTGCCCGAGGACATGCCCTCCGACGCGGTTCGCGAGATCCTGCGCGGCGGCGCGACCAAGGCGGCGGAGGCCGGCGCGGTCGTGGCGGGCGGGCACAGCATCTACGACCCCGAGCCCAAGTACGGCCTGTCCGTGACCGGCGTGATCGACCCGGCGCGCCTGCTGAGGAACGACACGGCCCGTCCGGGGGACGAGCTCGTCTACACCAAGCCCGTGGGCATCGGCATCATCACGACGGCGCTCAAGGGGGGATTGGCGGGCGAGGGGGACCGCGCGCTCGTCGAGAGGGTCATGTGTACGCTCAACCGCGCCGCGGCGGAGGCCGCCGCGCCCTTCCGGGTGCACGCCTGCACCGATATCACCGGGTTCGCGGTCCTCGGCCACTGCCTGGAGCTCGCGCAGGGCGCGGACGTCCGGGTCACGCTGCATGCCGATGCGTTCGAGTTCCTCCCCGGCGCGCTCGATCTCGCCGCCATGGGGATCCTGCCCGCGGGAGTGTACCGCAACCGCCGCTACGCCGAGGCCGAGGTGTCCTTCTCCGACGGCGTCCCGCTCGCCGTCGCCGACGCCCTGTTCGACCCCCAGACATCCGGCGGCCTGCTGTTCGCGGTCGACCCGCGCGACGCCGACGCGCTCGTCGAGGCCCTGCGCACGGCGGGGGAGGGCGTGCCGGCGGTCCAGCGCATCGGCACGGTGGGGCCCTACGAGGGCGGCGCGCGCGTGCTCGTGCGCCCCTAGGCGCTTCTCCACGTCGACGTCCCTGGTCGCGCGCAGCGGGCTGCGGCGCGGTCTGCCATAGCCGGGGACCGCCCCATGACTGCGTGGACCGCCCCGCCCGTCATCGCTGGCCGCCATGCCGGGAAGGGTGCATAGGGAGGGGCCCTCCTCCAGCTCGTCGCCGACGCGCCCTGCATATCCGCGCTCGCGAGCCCGGAGCGGGACCGTTCGCGAAACGGAGACGAAATGGAAACTTCTTGAAACAGTCGCGTAACCAAACGGCAATCTTGGCGTATCGAGAAACACCCTGAGCAGGAAAAACGTAACGGGGCCGAAATCACACGGACTCTTTCTCACTAAAGCATCGGGTATCCCGTAGTACGATGTGCAGGCAAATTCCAGCATTGCATATCAAGGGGGATGAATATGAACTACGCCGAGAGGGTCATCGCCGAGCTGCGTGAGCGCTATGCCGACCAGCCCAAGTTCCTGCAGGCCGCGACCGAGGTCCTGGAGACCATCGAGCCCGCGCTCGAGGCCCATCCCGAGTTCGAGGAGGCCGCGCTGCTCGAGCGCCTGGTCGAGCCGGAGCGCACCGTCATGTTCCGCGTCCCGTGGACCGACGATTCCGGCAAGGTCCAGGTCAACCGCGGTTACCGCGTCGAGTTCAACTCCGCGCTCGGCCCCTACAAGGGCGGTCTGCGCTTCAACCCCAAGGTGAACGTGGGCATGCTCAAGTTCCTCGGCTTCGAGCAGATCTTCAAGAACAGCCTGACCACGCTGCCCATGGGCGGCGGCAAGGGCGGTTCGGACTTCGATCCCAAGGGCAAGTCCAACCGCGAGATCATGGCGTTCTGCCAGTCCTTCATGACCGAGCTCTCCCGCCATATCGGCCCGAACACCGACGTTCCCGCCGGCGACCTGGGCGTGGGCGGCCGCGAGATCGGCTACCTGTTCGGTCAGTACAAGCGCCTGAGGAACGAGTGGAGCGGCGTGCTCACGGGCAAGGGGCTGTCCTTCGGCGGCTCGCTCGCCCGCAACGAGGCGACCGGGTACGGCCTGGTGTACTTCGTGGACGAGTACCTCAAGTCCCAGGGCGACTCCTTCGAGGGCAAGACCGTCGTGGTCCACGGCTCGGGCAACGTCGCGATCTACGCCATCCAGAAGGTCTCGCAGCTCGGCGGCACGGTCATCGCCGCCTGTGACACGAAGGGCTGGATCGAGGACGCCGAGGGCATCGACTACCGCGTGCTCGAGGACATCTACAACAAGAAGCGCTCCGGCCACGACCAGGGCGTGAGCCTGGCGCTGTACGCCGACGCCTGCCCGGGCGCCGTCTGGCACGAGGGCGACGGGCGCGGCGTGTGGCAGCTGCCCTGCGATATCGCGCTGCCCTGCGCGTTCGAGAACACGCTCACGCTCGAGGACGCCCAGGCGCTGGTCGCCAACGGCTGCCGCATCGTGGGCGAGGGCGCCAACATGCCCACGACGCCCGATGCGACCGTCTACCTCCAGCAGAACGGGGTCGCCTTCATGCCCGGCAAGGCCGCCAACGCCGGCGGCGTGCTGGTGAGCGGCCTTGAAATGAGCCAGAACGCCGAGCACCTCTCCTGGACCTTCGAGGAGGTCGACGGCAAGCTGGAGACCCTCATGCGCGGCATCTTCCACAACGTGGACGACACCGCCCGCGCCTACGGCCACGAGGGCGATTTCGTGACCGGCGCCAACATCGCCGGCTTCCTGAAGGTCGCCGACGCCATGATGGCGCAGGGCATCTGCTAGGCTCCGCCTGAGGTCGTTCCACCCGTACGGGAGGCCCCCGTCCCATCGCGGTCCGATCGCGCCTTCGGCGCTCAGAGGACCGCGATGGGACGGGGGCCTCCCTTGTGTCTCCGCCCTCGGCTCCGCGGCGGGGGATTCGAGCCGGGCTGCGCCCTTTCCCGGTGCGAGCCCTGATCGCCGCGCGGTCCGATCGCGCCTTCGGCGCTCAGAGGACCGCGATGGGACGGGGGCCTCCCTTGTCTCCGCCCTCGGCTCCGCGGCGGGGGATTCGAGCCGGGGTGCGCCCTTTCCCGGTGCGGGCCCTGATCGCCGTGCGAACAGGCACCCGAAGAGGGCATCGAGGGCGCAGGGTACCGATTCCTCCACCGAGAAGGTGCCGATCTTGCCGTAGAGGCGCTACTTGCTCAGGATCGCGAGGAGGGCGTCTGCGGTGTCCCGCAGGCAGCTGCTTCCCTCGCCCGCGATCGAGACGAAACGGGCCCCGCACCTCCGGAGCCGGGGGACGCGCTTCATCGCCGCGCGGTGGCGCACTCTCCGGGCAGGAGACCATGACGGCGCGGTCAGTCGGACCCATCTGCCGCGTGGACGGGCCGAACTCGGCTTGCGGCACCTGGACGGCGCCGATGCCGACGAGCATGAGCTTGTGCGGGGACAGCGAGAGCGGCAGCGCGTCCGCGCTCGCGCCGAACAGCACGGCACGGTCCGCCCGGGCGAGCCGCCGGGGATCTGCGACGCCGGCACCCCCGTCCCCTGCGGTCCCCTGAGCGCCGCAGGAGCGATCGGGCCGCAGGGGACGGGGGCGCCGGCGGGAGTTGGAGGTCCCCTGAGCGCCGAAGGCACGATCGGATCGCAGAGGACGGGTGTGCCGGCGGGGCTTGCGGCGGGTATTTTGTGCGCCGGCGAGGATGGGTCGGTAAACGGGCGGCCCGCGGCAGCGCGATTCGGTACACTTATGAGCCTGTTCCCAAGCTGTTGGATGGGGGAGGCATGCTCAGATTCGACAACTACGTGCGCCCGGTCAACACGGCCGAGGCGCTCGAGGTCCTGCGGTACCGAAGGGGCGCGAAGGTCGTGGGCGGCGGCATGTGGATGCGCCTGTCCTCGCGGACGGTTCCCTGCGTCGTCGACCTCTCCGACTGCGGGCTCGGCTCCATCGCCGAGACCGACGACGCGTTCGAGATCGGCGCCATGGCGTCCCTGCGCGACCTCGAGACCCATCGCGCCCTCAACGAGGCGACCGGCGGGATCCTCGAGCGGGCGGTCCGCGACATCGTGGGGTCCCAGTTCCGCGAGCTCGCGACCGTGGGCGGCAGCGTCTACGGCCGCTTCGGCTTCTCCGATGTGCTGTGCGCGCTGCTCGCGCTCGATGCGGACGTCGTGCTGACCGGCGCGGGGCGCATGCCGCTCGCGCGCTTCTGCGAGCAGGGCTACGAGAAGGACATCCTTGAGCGCGTCGTCGTCGCCAAGCGGGATTACCGCGCCGCATACGCCTGCATGCGCCGCGCGGCGACCGACCTCCCCACCCTGAACGTCGCCGCGGCGTACTGGAACGGGGACTGGCACGTCGCCGTGGGCGCCCGCCCCGCGCGCGCCCGGCTCCTGCTCGGTTCCGAGCTGGGGCTGTTCGGCCCCGAGCCCTCCGCGGCCAAGCTCCTGAACGCCGCGCGCGTCCTGCGCGGGCTGACCTTCAGCTCCAATATGTGGGGTTCGGCGCGCTACCGCCGCCATCTGGCGGGCGCGCTCGGCATCCGCGCCGTCTGCGAGGCGGCGGGCATGCCCGTCCCCGAAGCCTGCGCCCCGGCGCTCGCCCCCGCCGACGAGGAGGTTTCCGCATGAGCGCATCGACCCTGGATGTCAAGGTGACGCTGAACGGCAGGAAGGTCGCGGCGCGCGTCCCCGCCGACCAGCCGCTGTACGACTTCGTGCGCGCGCACGGCTGCAAGTCGGTGAAGTGCGCCTGCGAGACCACCAACTGCGGCCTGTGCACGGTGTGGCTGGACGGCCGCGCGGTGCTCTCGTGCGCCGTCCCCATGGCGCGCGCCGACGGCCATGCCATCACGACGCTCGAGGGCCTGCGCGAGCAGTCCGCGGACTTCGCCCGGTGCATGGCCGAGGAGGGCGCCGAGCAGTGCGGCTTCTGCTCGCCCGGCCTCATCATGAACGTCCTCGCATACGAGCGCGAGGTCGTGGCGTCGGGCGCCATGCCCTCCGACGAGGAGCTCGACCGGCGCCTGTCCGGCAACCTCTGCCGCTGCTCGGGCTACATGGGCCAGCGCCGCGCCCTCAAGCGCTACCTCGCCGCGCGCCTCGAGGCCGCGGCCCGCCCCGACGCCGCGAAGGAGGCGTGAGCGATGAGCATGATCGTCACCGCACCCGGTTCCCGCGAGGGCCTCGCCCAGGTCGGCGCCCCCGCCGTCAAGAAGGACGCCGCGGCCCTGCTCGAGGGCAAGCCGGTCTTCACCGACGACCTCGCCCCGGCGGACGCCCTCGTCGTCAAGATCCTCCACAGCCCGCACGCCTTCGCGAAGATCCGCTCCATCGACACCTCGCGCGCCCTCAAGGTGCCCGGGGTCGTCGCGGTCTACACCTATCGCGACGTGCCGAGGCGGCGCTTCACCCTCGCCGGCCAGTCCTACCCCGAGGCGAGCCCCTACGACCGCCTGATCCTGGACGAGGTCGTGCGCTACGTGGGCGACGAGGTCGCCATCGTCGCCGCCGAGGACGCCGACGCCGCCGACCGCGCGCTGCGCCTGATCAGGGTCGACTACGAGCTCATGGAGCCGGTGCTCGATTTCACGGAGGCCATCGACAACCCGAGCGTCATCCACGCGGAGGACGACTACCACGTGAACGGCGCCTGGATCCGGAACGACCGCATGCGCAACATCGTCTCCTCGGGCCTGTCCGAGCACGGCGACCTCGATGCCGCCTTCGCCGCGTCCGACGTCGTCCTCGAGCGCACCTACCATACCCTCGCCGACGCGCAGGCCATGATGGAGACCTTCCGCGCCTTCACCGAGATCGACGCCTACGGCCGCCTCACGGTGACCTCCTCCACGCAGGTGCCCTTCCACGTGCGGCGCATGGTCGCCGGCGCCCTCGACATCCCGCAGGCGCGGGTGCGCGTGGTGAAGCCCCGCATCGGCGGCGGCTTCGGCGCCAAGCAGTCGGGCTGCGTGGAGATCTTCACCGCGTTCGTCACCGTCATGACCGGGCGCCCCAGCAAGATCGTCTACACGCGCGAGGAGACGCTCACCGCGTCCAACTCGCGCCACGAGATGCAGATGCGCGTGCGCATCGGCGCCCGCCGCGACGGCACGATCCTGGCGCTCGACCTCCATACCCTGTCCAACCAGGGCGCCTACGGCGAGCACGGCCCCACCACGGTGGGCCTGTCCGGCCACAAGAGCCTGCCGCTGTACAACCGCGTGCTCGCGAGCCGCTTCTCCTTCGACGTCGTCTACACCAACACCATGCCGGCCGGCGCCTACCGCGGCTACGGTGCCACGCAGGGCCTCTTCGCGGTCGAGAGCGCCGTCAACGAGCTCGCCGACGAGCTTCGCATGGACCCCTGCGAGATCCGCCTCAAGAACCTCGTGCGCGAGGGCGAGGTCATGCCGCAGTACTACGACAACACGCTGTACTCCTGCAGCGCGGCGACCTGCCTCACCCGCGCCATGGAGATGATCGGCTGGGAGGGCAAGGAGCTGCGCCGCGACATGGGGGACCGCGTGCGCGGCCTGGGCGTCGCCCTGTCCATGCAGGGCTCCGCCATCGCCGGCATCGACATCGCCTCGGTCGACCTGCGCCTCGAGGAGTCGGGCTTCTACACGCTGTCCATCGGCGCCACGGACATGGGCACGGGCTGCGACACCGTCCTCGCCCAGTTCGCCGCCGAGGCGCTCGGCTGCGACCTCGACCGCATCGTGGTGCACGGGGTGGACACCGACGTGTCCCCCTTCGACACCGGCTCCTATGCGAGCGCGAGCACCTACCTCACCGGCATGGCCGTGGTGAAGGCCGCCGAGCAGCTCATCGCCCGGCTGCGCGCGGAGGCGGCGCGCCTTCTGGGCGCCGATGCGCGAGACGTCTCCTTCGAGGGCGACGTCCTGCGCGCCTACCCGGCGGGGGTGCTGGGCGACGACGGGGCGCTGCCGCCCGAGTTCTCCGCCATCGACGACGACGTCGAGGCCATCGCGCGGCCCTACCGCCTGGTGCGCGTCGCGCCCGAGGCCGAGCCGGTGGGGGAGATCTCCCTGCGCGAGCTCGCCGACAGGCTCGTCGCCGGCGGGGACGGCGACTGCCTGACCGCCCATGCGGCGGCGAGCTCGCCCACGAGCCCCCCGCCGTTCATGAGCGGCATCGCCGAGGTCGACGTCGACAAGGCGACCGGCGAGGTGACCGTGGTGGACTACGTGAGCGTGGTCGACTGCGGCACGGTGGTCAACGCGAACCTTGCGCGCGTGCAGGCCGAGGGCGGCATCGCCCAGGGGATCGGCATGGCGCTCACCGAGGACGTGCAGTACGACGGGCGCGGCCGCATGCGCACGCGCTCGTTCATGACCTACAAGGTGCCCACCCGGCTCGACATCCCGCAGGTGCGCGTGGAGTTCGCCCCGAGCTACGAGCCCACGGGCCCGTTCGGCGCGAAGTCCATCGGCGAGGTCGTCATCAACACCCCGTCGCCGGCCATCGCGAGCGCGGTGGCGCACGCCACCGGCAACTACGTGCGCACCCTGCCGATCACGCCCGAGAAGGCCCTGTACGGCGAGTGACCTCCGTGCGGGGCGGCCGCATCGGCGTCCCGGCCCGCGCCCGGCGGCCGCATCGCCGGGTGCGGCGGCCCTGCGCGCGGCGCGCGGCGGCGACCGCCCGGCCCCGCGCGCTCGCCGCGGGCCCTTGTGCGCGTCGCGTGAGCGCGCGGACCTGCGCGAGCTTTCCCGTGCTCACGCAGGTCGCATCTGGTATCATGCTTAGGCTGTGCGCGACGCGGGCGTGGCGGAATTGGTAGACGCGCTGGATTTAGGTTCCAGTGGGCTTCCCGTGAAGGTTCGAGTCCTTTCGCCCGCACCACGCGCTCGCATCGGTCTAACACAGGGCCATCGGCACCCTACCCATGCCGAAGTAGGTAAGAGGAGGAACGTTGAACATCACTTCTGACGTGAAGGACGCCAAGCTCACCGCGACGGTCACCATCCCGGCCGCCGACGTCGACGCTGCCATCAAGAAGGCCTACCGCGACGCTGCCAAAAAGTATCGCTTCCCGGGCTTCCGCGCTGGTCACGCCCCGCGTCCCGTCATCGACAACATGCTCGGCGCCGGCGCCGTGCTCGCGCAGGCCACCAACGACCTCATCGGCGAGGCCGAGCCGAAGGTCATCAACGAGCTCGATATCGTCCCGGTGAAGGCCGGCGAGTACGGGGAGCTCGAGAACCCCGTCGCCGACCACGAGGACTTCGTCTACACCATCGAGTTCCAGCTCCGCCCGAGCTGCGAGCTCACCTCCTACGACCCGGTGGAGATCGAGATGCCCCCCGCGGAGGTCACCGAGGGCGAGATCGACGCCCAGGTCGAGATGCTGCTCGGCTACCACGCCTCCTTCGATGACGCCGACCGCCCCGTCGCCGAGGGCGACTACGTCACGGTCGACATCGAGAACGTCAAGAACGCCGAGGCGCTCGCCGGCGAGGGCCGCATGGTCGTGATCGGCTCCGGCAGCCTGCCCGCCGCCTTCGACGAGGGCGTCACCGGCATGGCCAAGGACGAGACCAAGGAGATCTCCTGGACCCCCGAGGTCGAGGGCGCCGAGGAGGCCGCCGTCAAGGTCACCGTCAAGGGCATCAAGGAGCGCACCCTGCCCGAGCTCACCGACGAGCTCGCCAAGGAGGCCTTCGGCTTCGATGACATCGCCGCCATGCGCGACGCCGTCAAGATCGAGCTCGACGCCGACAAGACCTCCAAGCTCCCCGGCATCAAGGAGAACCGCGCCGTCGCCAAGCTCGCCGAGCGCCTGGACCTCGAGAAGGTCGACGAGGACTACGAGCAGTCCGTCTTCTCCGAGCTCGGCCAGAACTTCCTGCAGAGCCTGGCCGGCCGCGGCATGAGCCTGGACACCTGGCTGCAGATGTCCAACATGTCCACCGAGGCCTTCCTGGCCGACCTGCACCGTCAGGCCGACGACGTCGCCCGCGAGTCCCTCGCCCTCGACGCGCTCGCCCGCAAGCTCGAGATCGAGGTCACCGACGAGGACGTGGACGCCGAGTTCGCCCGCGCCGGCGTCGAGGACCCCGAGGCCTCCAAGGCCGCCTTCGTCGCCGAGGGCCGCATCCCGGCCATCCGCGACTCCATCCGCCGCTCCAAGGCCTGCGACTGGCTGGTCGAGACCGCGGTCGTGACCGAGGTCGACGAGTACGCGAAGGCCGACGCCGAGTAGCGCGTATCCCGTCCCCGCGGGCGGGTATCATACCGGGAGACCGGATATCCCATGGTTACGGTGCATCGATTCCGCGCGTCGCGCGGCGTGCACCGTAACGCTATGTACGAACCGAAGAAGGGGGAACGCACATGTACCGTGTCGATTCCGCGCTCGTGCCCTACGTCATCGAGCAGACGCCCCGCGGCGAGCGCAGCTACGACATCTACTCCCGGCTGCTGAACGACCGCATCATCTTCCTCGGCGAGGAGATCAACTCCGTCACCGCGAACCTCGTGATCGCCCAGCTGCTCCATCTGGAGAGCCAGGATGCCGAGAAGGACATCTCGCTCTACATCAACTCGCCCGGCGGCGAGGTCTACTCGGGCCTCGCGATCCTGGACACCATGAACTACATCAAGCCGCAGGTCTCCACCATCTGCGTGGGCATGGCGGCCTCCATGGCCGCCGTCCTGCTCGCCAGCGGCGCCAAGGGCAAGCGCTTCTGCCTGCCCAACTCCATGGTCATGATCCATCAGCCGAGCGGCGGCGCCCAGGGCCAGCAGACCGAGATCGAGATCGCCGCGCGCGAGATCCGCGAGACCCGCCGCCGCCTGAACCAGATCCTGTCCGACGCGAGCGGCCAGCCGTTCGAGAAGGTCGAGGCCGACACCGAGCGCGACCACTACATGCGCGCCGAGGAGGCCCTGTCCTACGGCCTCATCGACCGCATCGTGACCTCCCGCGCCCAGGCCGCGCCCGGGAGCGCCGAGTGATGGCGGGCGATATGACGTCCGACCAGATGCCCTTCGGGCCCATCCACTGCTCGTTCTGCGGCAAGACGCAGGACCAGGTGCGCAAGCTCGTCAAGGGGCCGAGCAACATCTTCATCTGCGACGAGTGCGTCGCGGCCTGCTCGGAGATCCTCGAGGAGTCGCTCGCCCAGGACTTCCTCGCCGCGCAGCAGCAGATGCCATTCCCTCCCGAGGGCATGATGTTCGCCAACCAGACCGCCGGGGAGCCCGAGCCCGAACCCGAGCCGGAGCACGATGACGCGCACGTCGCCACCGACCTCATCAAGCGCGTCCCCACCCCTCACGAGATCTACGACGAGCTGTCGTCCTACGTGATGGGCCAGGAGGACGCCAAGCGCGCCATGTCCGTCGCCGTCTACAACCACTACCGCCGCGTGCTCGAGCGCGAGGCGGCGGGCGACGCTCGGGACGATGCGGACGACGTCGAGCTCGCCAAGAGCAACATCCTCCTGCTGGGCCCCACCGGCACCGGCAAGACGCTGCTCGCGCAGACGCTCGCGCGCATCCTGGAGGTCCCCTTCGCCATCGCCGACGCCACGGCGCTCACCGAGGCGGGCTACGTGGGCGAGGACGTGGAGAACATCCTCCTGAAGCTCATCAACGCCGCGGACGGGGACGTCGCGCGCGCCCAGATCGGCATCATCTACGTCGACGAGATCGATAAGATCGCGCGCAAGGCGGAGAACCTCTCCATCACGCGCGACGTGTCGGGCGAGGGCGTCCAGCAGGCGCTGCTCAAGATCCTCGAGGGGACCGTGGCGAGCGTGCCGCCCACCGGCGGCCGCAAGCACCCGCAGCAGGAGCTCATCCAGATCGACACCACGAACATCCTGTTCATCTGCGGCGGCGCCTTCGTCGGCCTGGACAAGATCATCTCCGACCGCGTGGGCAACAAGGGCGTGGGCTTCAACTCTGAGATCGCCGGCCCCACGAGCGCCGACGAGAACGACCTGCTGCACCAGGTGCTCCCGCAGGACCTCAACGCCTTCGGCATGATCCCCGAGTTCGTCGGCCGCACCCCGGTCATCACCCAGACGAACGCCCTGTCCGAGGACGACCTCGTGAGCATCCTGACCGAGCCCAAGAACGCCATCGTGCGGCAGTACCGCAAGATGTTCGAGATGGAGGGCTGCGAGCTCGAGTTCGAGGACGGCGCCCTGCACGAGATCGCCAAGCTCGCGCTCGCCCGGAAGACCGGTGCGCGCGGCCTGCGCGCCATCTGCGAGGACCTGCTGCAGCAGACGATGTTCGATCTGCCGAGCGAGCAGGGCGTCGAGCGCGTCGTCGTGACGGACGCGTGCGTGCGCGGCGAGGAGCAGCCGCGGCGCGTGTACGACGTCGACGTAGACTGACGCGCCGACCCGTTTCGGGGCGGGCATCTACGTCATCGCGATCAGGGGGCCGCTGCGCAAGCGCGCAGCGGCCCCTTCTCGTAGGCGGGAAAATAGGGACAGGCACTTTTTTCCCGCAGGCGCCTGTCCCCGCGGGAAAAAAGTGCCTGTCCCTATTTTCCCGCGGCGGACAGGTGCACGGTCGGTTAATCTTGCCTGCTCGCGCGGCGCGCGCATGCATTCGTGGTAACCTCATCTCTTGTGTATCGCAACAGAAAGGGAATTTCGCATGGAAGAGATGCCCAAGACATACGACCCGTCCGTAAACGAGCCGAAGATCCTGCAGCAGTGGCTCGACGGCGGCTACTACCGGCGCCGCCCGGGCGTGGGGGACTGCACCGTCACCATCCCGCCGCCCAACGTCACGGGCATGCTGCACATGGGCCATGCGCTCGACGACTCCATCCAGGACGCCATCGTGCGCCAAGCGCGCATGCGCGGCCGCTCCACCCGCTGGATCCTGGGCACCGACCACGCCGGCATCGCCACCCAGACCAAGGTCGACAAGAAGCTCAAGGGCGAGGGCAAAAACCGCCTCGAGATGGGCCGCGACGCCTTCATCGACGCCTGCTGGGACTGGACGCACGAGTACGGCGGCATCATCCAGAACCAGATCCGCCGCATGGGCTGCTCCGTCGACTTCGAGGGCGAGCGCTTCACCATGGACGCCGAGTACGCCGAGGCCGTGCGCCGCGTGTTCTGCGACTGGTACCACGACGGGCTCATCTACCGCGGCAAGCGCATCGTCAACTGGTGCCCCAGCTGCACCACGGCCATATCGGACGACGAGGCCGAGTACCATGACGAGCACGGCCATCTGTGGCACCTGCGCTACCCGCTGACCGAGCCGGTGAACGGACAGGACTACATCGTCGTCGCCACCACGCGCCCCGAGACCATGCTCGGCGACACGGGCGTGGCCGTCTCCCCGAAGGACCCCGAGAAGGCCGCCTTCGTGGGCAAGACCGTGCGCCTGCCCATCGTCGACCGCGAGATCCCCATCTTCGAGGACTGGCACGTCGACGCCGGCTTCGGCTCCGGCTTCGTGAAGGTCACGCCCGCCCACGACCCCAACGACTACGCCATGGGTGAGGCCCACGGCCTGCCCAAGATCAACATCTTCGACGAGCACGCGGTCGTCGTGGACGGCTACGGCGCGTTCTCCGGCATGACGCGCGACGAGTGCCGCGAGGCCGTCGTCGCATGGTTCGAGGAGCACGGCCTGCTCGATCACATCGAGGAGCACGACCACTCCGTCATGCACTGCTACCGCTGCGACACCACGCTCGAGCCCTGGCTGTCCGAGCAGTGGTTCGTGGCCGTCGACAAGCTCAAGGGGCCGGCGATCGAGGCCGTGACCTCGGGCAAGGTGCGCTTCAACGCGGAGCGCTGGAAGCAGAGCTACCTCACCTGGATGGAGAACCTGAAGGACTGGTGCATCAGCCGCCAGCTGTGGTGGGGCCACCGCATCCCCGTGTTCTACTGCGAGGACTGCGGCTGGGAGGACGCCCTCATGGAGGACGCCGACGTGTGCCCGAAGTGCGGCGGCCACCATGTGCACCAGGACGATAACGTGCTCGACACCTGGTTCAGCTCGCAGCTGTGGACCTTCGCCACGCAGGGCTGGCCGCAGCACCCCGAGCAGCTCGAGGGCCATCACCCCACGACGGCGCTCGTCACCGCCCGCGACATCATCGCCCTGTGGGTGGCGCGCATGGTCATGAGCTCGCTGTACTTCCTGGACGAGGTGCCCTTCCGCGACGTCGTCATCTACCCGACGATCCTCGCCAAGGACGGCAGCCGCATGTCCAAGTCCAAGGGCAACGGCGTGGACCCCATGGACCTCATGGACATGTACGGCGCCGACGCCATGCGCTTCAACCTGTTCTCCCTGTTCACCAACAACCAGGACGTCAAGTTCGACGCGGACATCGACAAGAAGACGCATGAGTTCAAGGGCAGCCCGCGCACCGAGCAGGCCAAGTCGTTCGTGACCAAGATCTGGAACGCGAGCCGCTTCCTGCTCATGAACATGGAGGGCTACACGCCGGGCGAGCCGGTGGCCGAGACGCCGGCGGACGCCTGGATGTTCAGCCGCCTCGCCAAGACGGTCGCGTCGGTGACCGCGGGCATCGAGGGCTACACGTTCGGCGACGTCGCGCGCGGCATCCAGAGCTTCTTCTGGAACGAGGTCTGCGACTGGTACGTCGAGGTGACCAAGAGCCGTCTGAAGGACGAGGGCGCCCGCCTGCAGGCGCAGCGCAACCTCATCTTCGTGCTCGACACGAGCCTGCGCCTCATGCACCCGCTCATGCCGTTCGTGACCGAGGCGATCTGGGACGTCATGCCCGCGAGCTGCCTTGATATGGACGGCGAGCGCACCGAGGCCCTTATGGTCGCCGCTTGGCCCGAGCCCGCTGACTTCGAGCGCTGGGTGGACGAGCCGGCCGAGCGCGCCTTCGAGCTCACCCGCGCCGTGGTGACCGACGTGCGCTCCACGCGCGCCCGCTACCGCATCAGCCCCAAGGAGCAGCTGAAGGTCGAGATCCGCACCCATAGCGAGGACGTGCACATCGCCTTCGTCGGCGAGGACGAGATGAGCGGCATGGGGCAGTTCATCCGCGATTTCGCGAATCTGAGCGTGCTGTCGGTGGCGAGGGATTCCGAGCGCTACGAAGTGCCCAAGCCCGAGGGCTCCATCGCCCTGGCCGGCCCGGACTTCGACGCCTACGTGGTCGTGGGCGACCTGGTGGACTTCGCGGCCGAGCGCGCCCGCATCGAGAAGACCATCGCCAAGGACGAGAAGGAGCTGGCGGCCGCCAACAGGACCCTTGCCAACGAGGGCTTCGTGGCCAAGGCCGCGCCCGAGGTCGTCGCCAAGAAGCGCGAGCGCGCCGCCGAGCTCGAGGCCGAGATCGCCGCGCTCAAGTCCCAGCTGGCGGACTTCGCATAGCCCCCAGCCGGGTGCGTCCGTCCCTCGGGGGATGGGCGCACCCGCCTCCGAATGCGCCAAGGGGCCCGTCGCATCGCGGTGCGACGGGCCCCTTGCTCGTACGCGGGGAGTTGTCGGACGCGGCGGCTACGCGATGCCCATGTACTCCTTCATGCCCTCGACGGCCGCCTTCGCCCCTGCGACCGCGTGCACGACGGTGCGGGGGCCGGTCGCCACGTCGCCGGCGGCGAAGACGCCCGGGACCGTGCACATGTTCCTCTCATCCACCTCGAGCAGGCCGCGGTCGTTGGTGGCGAAGCCGTCGGTGGTGAGCACGAGCTTGTCCTTCGGCAGCTGCGACACGGCGATCACCACCGTGTCGCACGTCACGTGGTCGAGCTCGTCCCCGTAGCCCGCCACGTCGCCGTTCTCGTCGAAGATGGCGGTGCGGAAGACCGGCCCGTCCTTCTCGATGGCGACGACGTCCTTGCCGCGCACGATCTCGCAGCCCTCGAGCTCGGCGTACTCGACCTCCTCCGAGCTCGCCGTCACCTGGTTGGTGTTGGAGTACAGGGTCACGCGGTGCGCGCCGTGGCGCAGCGCGGTGCGCGCCACGTCCATGGCGACGTTGCCCACGCCGATGATCGCGACGTCGCGCCCCAGGTCCACGGAGTCCGGGTCGACGAGGTAGTCGATGCCGAAGAAGACGTTGCCGCGCCCCTGTCCGCGGATGTCGAGCTTGCGGGCGCGCCAGGTCCCCGTGCCCACGAAGACGCTGTCGTAGCCGTCGCGGAACAGGTCGTCGATGTTCAGCGCGCCGCCGATGGTGGTGGAGGGGCGCAGGCGCACCCCGAGCGACACCATGATGTCGCGGTAGCGTCCCACGAGCTCCTTGGACAGGCGGAACTCCGGGATGCCGTAGCGCAGCACGCCGCCGATCTCGGCCTTCTGCTCGAACACCGTCACGTCGCAGCCCGCCTCGGCCATCTTGATGGCCACGGTGATGCCGGCGGGCCCCGAGCCGATCACGGCGACGGACTTGCCGCAGGGGTCGGCGCGCCTGGGCGTGTAGCGGTCGAGGAAGGTGCGGGAGATGTAGTTCTCGATGCTCGAGAAATGCACCGGGTTGCCGCGGCGCCCCTGGATGCAGTTGCCCTCGCACTGGTTGGAGTGGTTGCAGATGAGCGAGCAGACGGCGCTCATGGGGTTGTTATCGAACAGCAGCGCCCCCGCCTCGTCCATCCTGCGCTCCTTGAACAGGCCGATTACCTCGGGGATGGGCGTGTGGACGGGGCATCCCTTGATCTGGCACATCGCCCGCTTGCATCCGAGGCACCGGTTGGCCTCCTCGACAACATGAATCGCCATGCGTATCTCCCATCGTTCGCGTCTCGCCCTCGCGCCGAGGCCGGCTCGGCGGGCGGTTGCGCTCAAGCATATCGCCCGATCCGGCTCGGTGCCACGGGATGCCCTGTTCTTTCCGGTGTTTTGTTTCGGGGGCCAGAAACGGGGGCGCGGGAGGGGCGGATATGAGGTACCGGTACCCATGCCGCGCGCCCCGCCGCGCCGCGGGCGGGGCGTGGTAGTATCGAGCGTGCCGCGCCGCCGGGCGGTGCGGCGCTCTGGATCACATGCAACGTAGGAGCTGACCTCATATGCCCAAGCGCACCGACGCCTACCGGGTCCCCTTCGCGGTGCCCGAGCTCGCCTTCGACGAGGCCGTGGCCCTGGCGGCCGACACCGGGACCATCTCGGGGGACGCGGGGCCCCTGCTCGAGACCGTCGTCGACATGCTCGACGTGCTCGAGCGCCCCGACGAGCACATGGACTGCATCCAGGTCGCGGGCACCAACGGCAAGACCTCGACGGCGCGCTTCTGCGCGGCGGCGCTCTCAGGGGAGGGGCTCTCCTGCGCGCTGTACACCTCGCCCCAGCTCGTCCGCTATCCCGAGCGCATGGAGGTCCGCGGCCGCGTCGTGAGCGACGGCGCGTTCGCCCACGGGGTCTCCGTCGCCGTGGAGGCCGGCAGGCGCGTCAACGCCGCGCGCGCCGCGGCCGGCGAGCGCGCCTACACCATCACCCCCTTCGACCTGCTCACGGTCGCCGCGCTCACGGTCTTCGCCGAGGCCCGCGTCGACGTCGCGGTGCTCGAGGTGGGCATGGGCGGGCGCTGGGACGCCACGAGCGCGACCGACCCGGTGGCGGTCGCCGTCACGGGCATCGGCCTCGACCACATGCGCATCCTGGGCGACACCCTGGAGGAGATCGCGGGGGAGAAGGCCGCGGTCATCAAGCCGGGGCGCGCGGTGGTGCTCGGCGAGGGGACCCATGAGCCGGGCGTGCGGCGCGTGATGGACGAGCGCTGCCGTGCCTGCGGCGTCGTCCCGCTCGCGTCGTCGCACACCCTGATCGGGAGGCCCAGCCGCCTCGGCGGCGAGCTCGCCTTCACGGTCGACGCCCCGCACGCCTCCTACACGTTGCGCATCCCCAAGCCCGCCTACCAGGCGCAGAACGCCGCGTGCGCCGTCTTCCTCGCCGAGGCCTACCTCGGCCGCGCCCTCGACGCCGCGGCGCTCCAGGCGAGCCTCGCGGCCGCCCCGACGCCGGGGCGCTTCGACACGGTGCGCGCCGACCCGCTCGTGCTCGTGGACGCGTGCCACAACCCGCAGTCCTGCGAGGCCTTCGTCTCCGCGCTCGACGAGGTGGACGCCGACGTCGCCGCGCGCCCCACGCTGCTTCTGGCCGCGCTGTCCGACAAGGACGTGGCGGGCATCGTGCGCGCCCTCGTGCCGGCGTTCCCGCGCGTCGCCGTGTGCGCGACCGATTCCGCCCGCGCCCTGCCGCCGGCGCGCCTCGCGGCCCTGGTGGGGGAGGAGCTCGCCCGCGAGGGGCGCCCCGGGACCGACCTCCGCGCGGTCTTCCCCGATGTCCCGCGCGCGCTCGACGCCCTGACGGAGGCGGGGGAGCCCCTCGTCGCCGCCGGCACCATCACCCTCGCCGGGGAGGTCGCGGGGTACCTTCGCGGCTAGGCCGTCCGGGCGCGGCTGAGATATGGTGCAACTATCAAGTTCTACTTGAAGCTGAGACTCTCGACTATACTGGGGCCGTCACCGAACGATTGGAGCGGACCCCGCGTATGTACGACCACGCACCGTCACCGAGCGAACCGAGGGCGGAGCTCGCCGCCGCCCGCCGGGCGGCGCACCTCGCCGTCACCGCCGGCCTGACCGCGGCGCTCGTCGTCGCGGGCGGCCTCGGCCCCTGGGCGCGCGCCGCCTACGCGGCGTCCGCCGACACCGAGGCGGAGCTCGCCGCCCTGACGGAGCAGGTGCGCGACGCCGCGGCGACGCACAGCGAGGCCACGGCGAACGCCGCCGAGCTCGACCGGCAGATCGCCGAGCAGGCCGAGGAGATCCTGCGCATCGAGCAGGAGGTCATCCCCGAGCAGCGCGACCGGGCGTCCCGCGCGGCGGCCAACCTCTACAAGATGCGCGAGTCCTCCTCGAACATCGTGTCGATGCTCCTGTCCGCGAGCTCCCTGTCCGACTTCATCACCCAGACCAAGTACCTCACGAGCATCCAGGACGACAACGTCCAGGCGCTCGAGGAGTACGAGTCCGCCTGCGCCGAGCTCGAGGCCAAGCTCGCCGAGCTCTCGGCCGCCCGCGACCAGGCGGGGGCCGAGACCCAGCGCGCCGCCGACGCGCTCGCCCAGGCGTCGTCCGCGCAGCAGGCCCTCGAGGAGCGCGCCGCGAGCGAGGACGCCGCCGAGGCGGCAGCGGCGCGCGCGGCCGCCGACGAGGCCGCGGCGCTCCAGGCGCAGATGGAGCAGGAGGCCGTCGCGGCGGACGGGGGAGCCGGCCAGACGGGCGGCTCCGACCAGGGGAGCGCGGGCTCGGGCGACGCCGGCTCGTCCGGCGGCTCGGCATCCGAGGCGCCCTCCGCCCCGTCCGCACCGGCCGACGACGCCCCGTCCTCCGACGGGGGCTCCTCCGCCGACGAGGGCGGCTGGCTCTCCGGCGTCGCCTCGCACTACGGCACCGGCGACGGCCTCATGGGCGCCCTCACCGCCAGCGGCGAGCCGGTCACGGAGACCTCGATGGGCATCGCCATGCTGAACGTCCCGCTCGGCACCATGGTGGAGATTCGCTACAACGGGCGCTCCGTCATCGCGCGCGTGAACGACCGCGGGCCCTACGCCCACGGCCGCGTCATCGATATGCAGCCCGCCGTCGCGCGCGCCCTGGGCTTCCTGTCGGTCGGCGTCGACACCGTGGAGTACCGCTTCCTGTAGCGGCCCCGCCGCCCCGGCGCTATGATGGGTCCCGGGCGGACCGGGCGCGTCCCGCGTCCGCAGGATGCGTGAACCGGGTCCCGCCGCGGCGGGGGAGAGCGAGGGACGTCTATGGCGATGGCAGATGAGGGGCGCATCGCGCGCGTGCTCGACCGTCTCGAGGAGCGCCACCCCGGCGCCCAGCTGCTCGTCACGGACCCGTGGTCGATCTTCTACCTCACGGGCTTCTACGCCGAGATGTACGAGCGGTTCTCCGGCGTGCTGCTGCGCGCGGGCGAGCGCCCCGTCATCTTCGACAACGCGCTGTACCCCATCGACGGCTACGGCAACGCCGACGTCGTGGTGTTCGACGACGCCGACGACCTCGCCTCGGTCCTCTGCTCCCGCATCGACCCCGCCGTCCCGCTCGGCGTCGACGCGCAGATGCGCTCGGGCTTCCTCATGCCGCTCATCGAGCGCTCCGCCGCGCCCTCGTTCTTCCTCGGCTCCTACGCCGTCGCCGAGACGCGTGCGCGCAAGGACGCCCGCGAGCGCGAGCTGATGCGCGCGTCGAGCCGCGTGAACGACGCCGTGATGGCCGAGCTCCCCGGCCTCGTGCACGAGGGCGCGACGGAGCGCGGCATCGCCGCCCAGCTGCTCGACATCTACCGCGCGCACGGGGCCGAGGACTTGTCCTTCCCGCCCATCGTGAGCTTCGGCGCCCATGCGGCGGACCCGCATCACGAGCCCGACGGGACGGCTCTGCGCGCAGGCGAGGTCGTGCTGTTCGACATCGGCGGGAGGCGCGAGCGCTACTGCTCCGACATGACGCGGACCTTCTTCTTCGGCGAGCCGGATGCCGAGTCCGCGCGCGTCTACGACGTGGTGCGCCGCGCGAACGAGGCGGCCGAGGCCCTCGTGCGCCCCGGCGTGCGCTTCTGCGACCTCGACCGCGCCGCCCGCGGGGTCATCGAGGACGCGGGGTACGGCCCGTACTTCACCCATCGGCTCGGCCACTCCATCGGCCTCGAGGACCACGAGCCCGGCGACGTCTCGTCGGTGAACGAGGACGTCGTGGAGCCGGGGATGACCTTCTCCATCGAGCCGGGCGTCTACCTGCCGGGGCGTACCGGCGTGCGCATCGAGGACCTCGTGCTCGTCACGGAGGACGGCGCCGAGGTGCTCAACGCCTACCCCAAGGAGCCGATGCGCATCGACCGCTGAGCGCGCCGGCCCGGCGCGCCGAGCGGCCGTCCGCTTCGTCCGCGTCCGGCCCCGCGCCCCCGCGCCCGGCCGTCCACTTAGTCCGCATGCTTCGCGCCCGGCTCCGCGCCCCCGCGCCCGGCGCCCTGCGCTTGTATGTCGAAAGCGTGTCATCTGCGGCCGGTCGGCCCCGCACGGTATAGAATCGGCAAGTAAGTTTGTGTAACGCACGGAAAGGCTGCATCCCCATGCTCGACAGCATTCTTCAGGAGATCATGTCGCCCCAGCTCCAGATGGCCATCTATCTGTTCGTCGGCTTCATCGTCGCCCTCTACGCCCTGTCGGTCGTCTACGTCTTCATCGACGCCCGCCGCCGCGGCGTCCGCGCCTTCTGGGCGTGGGGCATCGTCGCGCTCATCCCCTTCGTCGGCCTGATCGCCTACGTCGTCCTGCGCCCCAGCTCCTATCTCGCCGACCGCGAGGAGCAGGAGCTCGACATGGCCCTGCGCGAGCGCCAGCTCGCCGCGTACGGCACCTGCCCGCAGTGCGGCACCTCCATCGAGAAGGACTTCGTGGTGTGCCCCGTGTGCAACACGCAGGTGCGCAACGTCTGCCCGAGCTGCCACCGCCCGCTCGACGCCCATTGGAAGGTGTGCCCGTACTGCCGCACCCACATCCAGTAGCCGCGCGCCCGCGCCCTCCGCACCGCGGGGGGCGCTTCGCTTTTCCGCCCGCCGGGCCCGCGGGGCGACGGGCCGCACGGGAGCGGCGGCCGCCTGCGCTGGACCGTCCCCGCGCGACGTGGTACAACTATCTCACCCGATTCGGAAGGGGCATCGACCATGCGCTCCATATTCGCCCTCAAAGCGGCCCGAACCCAGACTATCTAGGCGTCTGCCCATCCCTGCGGCCGCATCGCCGCGGGCAGGCGCCGTGTGCACCGCTCGCCGCCCCCAGGGGCGCGGGCGTTTTTCTTGCAGATCAGCCGCGGGGCCTCGCGCCGCGGCGGTACCACGATAAGGAGTACACCATGAAGGTCCTGTACAACGACGGTCACGTGGACGAGTGCCCGGCCGACGAGGTCACGCACGTCATCCGCCACTCCGCGGCCCACATCATGGCGCAGGCCATCAAGCGGCTGTACCCGCAGGCCGACTTCGCCTACGGCCCGGCCACGGACAACGGCTTCTACTACGACGTCGACCTCGGCGACGCCACCCTCTCCGAGGACGACCTGCCCGCCATCGAGGCGGAGATGAGGAAGATCGCCAAGGAGAACCTCAAGTTCACGACCTTCGAGCTGCCCCGCGCCGAGGCTATCGCGCTCATGGAGGAGCGCGGCGAGAAGTACAAGGTCGAGCACATCGGCGACCTCGACCCCGACGCGCGCATCACCTTCTTCCAGCAGGGCGAGTACATCGACATGTGCGTGGGCCCGCACATCACCTACACGAAGGCCCTGAAGGCGTTCAAGCTCACCGGCGTGTCCGGCGCCTACTGGAAGGCCGACAAGAACAACAAGATGCTCACGCGCGTGAACGGCACGGCGTTCGCCACCAAGGAGGAGCTCGACGAGCACCTGCGCCTGATCGAGGAGGCCAAGAAGCGCGACCACCGCAGGATCGGCCGCGAGATGGACCTGTTCATGATGCGCGACGAGGCCCCGGGCTTCCCGTTCTTCCTGCCCAACGGCATGATCTTGAAGAACCAGCTGCTCGACTACTGGCGCGAGATCCACCACAAGGCGGGCTACGTGGAGATCTCCACGCCGCTGATCATGAACAAGCAGCTGTGGAAGACCTCCGGCCACTGGGACCACTACAAGGACAACATGTACTCCACGATCATCGACGACGAGGAGTACTGCATCAAGCCGATGAACTGCCCCGGCGGCGTGCTCGTGTACGCCTCCAAGCCGCACAGCTACCGCGAGCTGCCCATCCGCGCGGGCGAGATCGGCCTGGTGCACCGTCACGAGCTCAAGGGCGCCCTGCACGGCCTGTTCCGCGTGCGCTGCTTCAACCAGGACGACGCGCACCTGTTCGTGCGCCCCGACCAGCTGACCGATGAGATCGTGGGCGTGGTGAACCTGATCGACTCCGTCTACCAGAAGTTCGGCTTCACCTACCACCTCGAGCTCTCCACGCGCCCCGAGGACTCCATGGGCTCCGATGAGGACTGGGAGGCCGCCGAGGCCGGCCTACGCGCGGCGCTGGAGCGCCTCGGCAAGGAGTACGTGGTCAACGAGGGCGACGGCGCCTTCTACGGCCCCAAGATCGACTTCCATCTGGAGGACTCGCTCGGCCGCACCTGGCAGTGCGGCACCGTGCAGCTCGACTTCCAGATGCCCATCAACTTCGACCTCGAGTACACGGACGCCGACGGCGCCAAGAAGCGCCCCATCATGCTGCACCGCGTGTGCTTCGGCTCCATCGAGCGCTTCATCGGCATCCTGATCGAGCACTACGCCGGCAAGTTCCCCACCTGGCTCGCGCCCGTCCAGGTGAAGGTCCTGCCCGTGTCCGAGAAGAGCCGCGCCTACGCCCACACCGTCGCCGACCAGCTCGATGCCGCCGGCATCCGCGTGGTCGTGGACGACCGCGACGAGAAGATCGGCTACAAGATCCGCGAGGCCCGCGGCGTCGACCGCGTGCCCTACATGCTGATCCTGGGCGAGAAGGAGGCCGAGGCGGGGAGCATCTCGGTGCGCGACCGCACGAACGAGACGCACCCCTCCACGGTCGAGGAGTTCATCGCCCAGCTCGACGCCGAGATCTCCGAGCGCCGCAGCTAGCGTCGACCGCCGGTGGGAAAATAGGGACAGTCACTTTTTTCCCACCATCTGTCACCAGCGCGGACCGACGTCGGTCACGGCAACCGTGGGAAAAAAGTGACTGTCCCTATTTTCCCCAGGTATACTTGATGGGTTCGCAGAGGGCGTGAGGTTCGAGGGGCGGTGCGGGAGATGACGGGTCCTGCCAATGAGTACGCATCGATGCAGGGCGCGCGCTGCGCGTGGTTCGTGCGGGCGCCCCACGTCCCCGATGCCCTCGCCAAGATCGGGCTCGTCGGCCCCGCGGACCGCCTCATCGTCCGCGCGAACGATTTCACCGACGCCTTCCGCGCCGCCTTCGGCGCGGGGTGCCTGAGCTTCGCGCGGGACGTCACGCCCGAGGCCTTCCTGGACGCGACGCGCGCCTGCCCCCATCCCGCCGCGGGCGGTCCGCGCGAGGGGCACGCCTCGTATGCGGACGGTGCGGGCGCGGGCTACGACCGCCTCTTCTGGTTCGTGAACTCCATCGGCTGCTTCGGCCTGCGCGTGGCCGACCTGCGCGGCCTCGCCGACGCGGCACGGGACGCCGGGGCGATCCTCATCGTCGACAACACCGTCGCCTCGGCGTGGGGCTGCCTGCCGCTCGAGGCGGGCGCGCACGTGGTCTGCGAGGGCCTCGACCGCGTCGCCGCCGGCGAGCTCGCCGAGCGCGCCGTGGGCATCGCCGTCGCCCGCGACGCGCGGGGTCGCGGCCGCCGCAGGGTCGCGGACCCGCTCGCCGCCGACGCCTATCGGATGCTCGCGCAGCGGCTGGGAGGGGAGCGCGCGCAGCCGAGCTTCGACGTCTCCGGCCGCGACCTGGACGCCCTCGCCCGCGGTTTCGGGACCCTGCCGGCGCGCATGCAGCACCACGACGACAACGCCCGCGCGATCGCCGAGTACCTCGCCGCGAACCCCTACGTGCCGTCCGTGGCCTACCCGGGCCTGCCGTCCCATCCCGACCACGAGGTCGCCGCGCGCACGCTCCGGCACGGGTTCGGGCCCGCCGTCGACTTCGAGCTGCCCGACGGCCTCTCGGCGCGCGGGCTCATCGCCGCCTGCCCCGCCTCCTACCGCTCCGGCCGCGCCGGCGGCCCGATGACGCGCCTGTCCGCCCCGCGCGGCGACGAGGCGCGCTTCATCCGCCTGTTCGCGGGCGTCGACGACCCGCTCGAGATCGTCGACAGCCTCGACCAGGCCATGCGCCTGTCCTGCGATCCGCCCCAGCCCTGATCGCCGCCGGCCCGCGCCCGTCCGGCGCGCGGCCCCCGCCCCACAATCCGCTACGCATCGATCCATACATCGGGGAGGATGTCATGGACCCTTCGTTTTCCGCCGCCGACCTCGTCGAGGCGCTCGTCCTGGGCGTCGCGCTCGCCATGGACGCCATGGCGGTGACCCTGTCCAACTCGCTGTGCGAGCCCGATATGCCCGCCTCGCGCAAGTTCGCCATGCCGGTCCTGTTCGCCCTGTTCCAGATGGCCATGCCCATCGCCGGCTACCTCGGCGGCACGCTCGTCGCCCCGCTCATCGAGGCCTACGCGGGCATCGTGTCCCTGGTCATCCTGGGGTTCGTGGGCGGCAAGATGATCGTCGAGGCGGTGCGCGAGCTCCGCGAGCCGGAGGCCTGCCCCGCCACGCGGCTCACCTGGCCCACCATCGCCATGGAGGCCATCGCGACCTCGATCGACGCCTTCGTGGTCGGCGTCTCGTTCGCCGCCTCGGGCAAGGACATCGTGCTGTACGGCGGCGCCATCGGGCTCACCACGTTCGCCTGCTGCCTGCTCGTGCTGCTGATCGGCCGCAAGCTCGGCGAGCGGTTCGGTGCGCACGCCCAGGTCGCGGGCGGCAT
The DNA here is from genome assembly GCA_019117005.1 of Candidatus Collinsella stercoripullorum. GTDB lineage: Bacteria > Actinomycetota > Coriobacteriia > Coriobacteriales > Coriobacteriaceae > Collinsella > Collinsella stercoripullorum. The sequence goes on from DXAO01000058.1 coordinate 42,000, forward strand.
CGTGCTCGTCGTCATCGGGCTCAGGGCGTTTCTCGGCTGAGGCCCGCAGCCCGCGGGGCCTTCCCGGGCGGGGCGGATCCGGACGACGGCCCGCACGTCGACCGGGGCGCTACTCCAGCTCGCGGGCGCGGCGCCTGAGGACCTCGTCGACCTCGGCCTGGATGTCGAGGTACGCCTCCAGGGCCCGCCTCCCGCGCGGCGTGAGGGTCGATCCGCGGGCGCCGTCGCGCGCGAGCAGGTCGTATCCCAGGTGGGCCTCGGCCTCGCGCACGAGCCGCCACGCCTTGGAGTAGGCCATCCCCATGCGCTTGGCGGCGCGGTTCAAGGAGCGCTCCTCATCCACGCCGGCGAGCAGCTGCGCGCAGCCCTGGCCGAAGCCGCCGGGCAGCGAGGCGTCGTCGGATTTGAACGTTACGCGTGCAGACGCCGAAATCGTCATGGGGGATGCTCTCTCCTGCTAAAGTCCGCACTCGGGTTTCGCGCGGGCGTCCGGAAATCTACGGGGATCGGTGAACATCTGGCATTGTAGCAGTCCGGGCTGCACTACAATGGCTGCGCGGACCGCCCTGCCATGCGGTCCGGACGCGAAACCGCGCGGCGGGTCCCCGGTGCCGCTGTGCCCGGGGCGGGACCGCGCCCAACCCAGAAGAGGAGTGGCTATGGCAATGTTCTTCCCCGGTGAGTCCCATACGTTCTCGGAGTACCTGCTCGTCCCCGGTTACTCCTCCTCGGAGTGCATCCCCAACAACGTCTCGCTCAAGACCCCGCTCGTGCGCTTCAAGCGCGGCGAGGAGCCCCAGATCAGCCTGAACATCCCCATGGTCTCGGCCATCATGCAGTCCGTCTCCGGCGTGGACATGGGCGTCGCGCTCGCCACCGAGGGCGGCATGAGCTTCATCTACGGGTCCCAGACCCCCGAGTCCGAGGCCGCGATGGTCAAGGCCGTGAAGGACCACAAGGCCGGCTTCGTGGAGTCCGACTCCACCCTCACCCCGGACATGACCATGGAGCAGGTCATGGAGCTCAAGGAGCACACCGGCCACTCCACCATGCCCGTCACCGACGACGGCACCCCGCGCGGCAAGCTGCTCGGCATCGTCACGAGCCGCGACTACCGTCCCAGCCGCGACGACCACTCCAAGCGCGTCCGCGAGTTCATGACCCCGCGCGAGAAGCTCATCGTGGGCGACAAGGACATCACCCTCAAGCGCGCCAACGACGTCATCTGGGACAACAAGCTGAACGCCCTGCCCTGCGTGGACGAGAACGACCACCTGGTCGGCATCGTCTTCCGCAAGGACTACGACTCCCACAAGTCCAACCCCAACGAGATGCTCGACGCCAACAAGCGCTACATGGTGGGCGCGGGCATCAACACGCGCGACTACGCCGAGCGCGTGCCGCTGCTCGTCGAGGCCGGCGCCGACGTGCTGTGCATCGACTCCTCCGAGGGCTTCTCCGAGTGGCAGAAGCGCACCATCGAGTGGATCCGCGCCAACTACGGCGAGAGCGTGCGCGTGGGCGCGGGCAACGTCGTGGACGCGGAGGGCTTCCGCTTCCTCGCCGACTGCGGCGCCGACTTCGTGAAGGTGGGCATCGGCGGCGGATCCATCTGCATCACGCGCGAGACCAAGGGCATCGGCCGCGGCCAGGCCACCGCGCTCATCGACGTCTGCCGCGCGCGCGACGAGTACTTCGAGGAGACGGGCGTCTACGTCCCCGTCTGCTCGGACGGCGGCATCGTGTACGACTACCACATGACCCTCGCGCTCGCCATGGGCGCCGACTTCATGATGCTCGGGCGCTACTTCGCCCGCTTCGACGAGAGCCCGACCGAGCGCGTGAACGTCAACGGCCAGTACATGAAGGAGTACTGGGGCGAGGGCTCGGCGCGCGCTCGCAACTGGCAGCGCTACGACCTGGGCGGCGCGGCCAAGCTGTCGTTCGTCGAGGGCGTCGACTCCTACGTCCCCTACGCCGGCTCGCTCAAGGACGGCGTGAACGGCACGCTCTACAAGATCAAGTCCACCATGTGCAACTGCGGCGCCCTCACCATCAAGGAGCTGCAGGAGAAGGCGCGCCTGACGCTCGTCTCGGCGACCTCCATCGTCGAGGGCGGCGCGCACGACGTCGTGGTGAAGGACTCCCAGCAGTCGGTGAGCTACCAGTAAGCCCCCGCTCGGCGACCCGTACCGCGCCCCGTCGGCCCGTGCCGGCGGGGCGCTTCGCGTATCGGCGCTCCCTCGCGCGCCGAGCCCGCGCGTTTTGCTAGAATCAGGAACATTACCGCCCCGTCGCGCGGACGCATGCCGCGGCCGGGGCCGACCCACACCGCAAGCCATAAGGAGCGACCCATGTGCGATTGCACCGAGCATAAGGAGATCCCCGCGTACGACGCGCAGGCCATCGAGGCCAAATGGATGGGGGAGTGGGACCGCGCGAACCTGTTCGCGGTCGACACCGACCCCTCCAAGCCCAAGAAGTACGTCCTGGAGATGTTCCCGTACCCCTCGGGCGACCTGCACATGGGGCATGCGCGCAACTACACCATCGGCGACGCCATGGCCCGCCAGGCGCGCATGCGCGGCTACGACGTGCTGCACCCCATCGGGTTCGACGCCTTCGGCCTGCCCGCCGAGAACGCCGCCATCAAGCACAACACGCAGGCGGCCGCGTGGACGTACCGGAACATGGACCAGGCGCTCGCCACCATGCGCCGCATGGGCTTCTCCTACGATATGGACCGCCTGGTGAAGACCTGCAGCCCCGACTACTACCGCTGGGGCCAGTGGATCTTCGAGAAGCTGTGGGAGCGCGGGCTGGTCTACCGCAAGAAGAGCCCCGTCAACTGGTGCCCCACCTGCAAGACGGTTCTCGCCAACGAGCAGGTCACGGAGGGGCGCTGCTGGCGCTGCGGCTCCGAGCCGGAGAAGCGCGACCTGGAGCAGTGGTACTTCAAGATCACCGAGTACGCCCAGGAGCTGCTCGACGACCTCGAGAAGCTGCCGGGTTGGCCCGAGCGCGTCAAGCAGATGCAGGCCAACTGGATCGGCCGCTCCGAGGGCGCCGAGGTCGACTTCACCCTCTGCGACGCCGACGGCGAGCCCATCCGCGGAGACGAGGGACGCATCACCGTGTTCACCACGCGCGCCGACACGCTGTTCGGCTGCACGTTCTTCCTGCTCGCGCCCGAGTACGAGGGGCTCATGGACCTCGTGGCCGGCACCGAGCACGAGGCCGCGGTGGCCGCGGTCGTGGAGGGCGCCAAGAAGGTGTCGGCCGTCGAGCGCGCCCAGGGCGCGCTCGAGAAGCACGGCGCGTTCACCGGCCGCTACGTGGTGAACCCCGTCTCCGGCCAGAAGGTCCCCGTGTGGGTGGCCGACTACGTGGTCTCCGACTACGGCACCGGCGCCGTCATGGCGGTCCCCTGCGGCGACCAGCGCGACTTCGAGTTCGCCCGCAAGTACGGCCTGCCCATCGTCCCCATCATCCTCATGGACGACGAGCTCGCCGCGCTCAAGGAGGCCGGCCAGGACATCGACACCTTCCACGCCGAGTCCGTCGACTGGGAGGGCGCGCACGCCGCCGAGGGCACGCTCGTGCAGTCCGGCAAGTACACCGGCATGCGCGGCGGCAAGCACTCCGAGGGCGAGGCCGCGATCGTGGCCGACCTCGAGGCCGCCGGCACCGGCCGCCGCAAGGTCGAGTACCGCCTGCGCGACTGGCTCATCAGCCGCCAGCGCTACTGGGGCAACCCCATCCCGGCCGTCCACTGCGAGCACTGCGGCATCGTCCCGGTGCCCGAGGACCAGCTGCCCGTCATGCTGCCGGACAACCTCGACCTCGGCGCCGGCGAGACCCTCGCCGAGTGCGCGGAGTTCTACGAGACCACCTGCCCGGTCTGCGGGCGCCCTGCGCGCCGCGAGACGGACACCATGGACACCTTCACCTGCTCGAGCTGGTACTACCTGCGCTACTGCGACCCGCACAACGAGGAGCTCCCCTTCTCGCGCGAGGCCGCGGACCGCTGGATGCCGGTCGACAACTACATCGGCGGCATCGAGCACGCCATCCTGCACCTGCTGTACTCGCGCTTCTTCACCAAGGCGCTGCGCGACATCGGCCTGCTCGACGTCGACGAGCCGTTCACCAACCTGCTGTGCCAGGGCATGGTGAAGGACGCCAACGGGGAGACCATGTCCAAGTCCAAGGGCAACGTCGTGCCGCCCTCGAGCGTCATCGAGCCCTACGGTGCGGACACCATGCGCCTGGCCATCCTGTTCATCGCCCCGCCCGAGAAGGACTTCGACTGGGACGAGGACGCCGTCGCGGGCGCGAACCGCTTCCTCAAGCGCGCCTGGCGTCTGGTCTGGACCCTCGCGGGCGCTGCCGACCCCGCCGCCGAGCTCGACAAGGCGGCGCTCTCCGACGCCGCGCTCACCCTGTACCGCGAGCGGCACCGCACCATCGCCAAGTGCACGGAGGACTTCGACCGCCAGCAGTTCAACACCGCCATCTCGGCGATCATGGAGCTCGTGAACGCCGCGAGCGCCTACGTGAACACCGGCGAGGAGCTCGACGGCGCCCTGGCGTCCCTCGTCGCGACCGACATCGTCTCGGTCATGGCGCCGATCTGCCCCTTCTGGGCCGACGAGCTGTGGCACGCCGCCCTCGGCCGCGACAGCTTCGCCTACACCGCGCCCTGGCCCGCGTTCGACCTGGCAGAGACCGTCTCGGACGAGGTCGAGATCGCGGTCCAGGTGCTCGGCAAGATGCGCGCCCACACGATGGTCCCCACCGACGCCACGCCCGAGCAGATGCAGGCCGCGGCCGAGCGGGCGGCGGCGCGCTGGCTCGAGGGCAAGACGCTCGTCAAGGCCATCTGCGTGCCCGGCAAGCTCGTGAACCTGGTCGTCAGGTAAGCGTCGCAGCGGGTCGTCGGGGACGGGCGCATGGCTCCCGCGCGCCATCGGGTGCGCGGGAGGATCGCATCCGTCCCCGATGGCCCTCTCCAGCCGGCGTCCGCGCCGTTCGCCGACGCCGATTGTGTGCATCTTGCGGAGGGGATCCCCGGCCCGCGCGCCGCGGCGGTGCGAGTTTTCCCGCATCTACCTGCATGTGCTATGATAGCAAACGCAATTGAGGCTTATTCGAGAAGGGAGTGCAGGTCCGCCTGCGCTTCCTTTCTTATGTTGGGGAGGTGCTGCATGGTCAAAAGCGAGCTGGAGCAGGGCATCATCGACGCCCTCGAGGCCGTCGCGCCCGAGCACGGCATGGACATCGTCGACGTCGAGCTCACCGGCGCCACGAAGGCCCCGTGCGTCCGCGTCCGCATCGACCGCGCCGACGGCGCGGGCATCACGCTCGACGAGGTCACCGCACAGAGCCGGTGGGTGTCCGACGTGGTCGAGGGGCTCGACCCGGTTCCGGGCGCCTACACGCTCGAGGTCTCGAGCCCCGGTATGGCGCGCCCGCTGCGCCGGCCGTCCGACTTCGCCCGCTTCGTCGGGTCGGACGTCGAGCTTACGACCACGGCGGTCGAGGGCAGGCGCCGCTTCTCGGGCTCGCTCGTCGAGGCGGACGAGCGGACCGCGACGCTCGAGCTCGAGGACGGCGAGCGTGTGAGCTTCCCCTACGGCGAGATCAAGAAGTGCACCTTGAAGCCGGTCTTCGACTTCAAGGGCGGAAAGGGTGGTAAGTAAATGGCATCTGAGATGATGGAAGCGCTCATGGCCCTGTGCCAGGAGAAGCATATCGACCAGCTCTACCTCATCGACCGTCTCGAGCAGTCGCTGGCCAAGAGCTACGCCGAGATCCTGCACCTGGACTGGGGCGCCAAGGTCACCATCGACCGCGCCACCGGCAAGATCTACGTCTACAAGCTCATCCCCATCGACGACTCCATGGACGAGGAGGGCAACTACACCGAGTTCCAGGAGATCGACGTCACCCCGCGCGACACGAGCCGCATCGCCGCGCAGCACGCGAAGGCCGAGATCAACGCCATCGTGCGCAACTCCGCCCGCGAGCAGATCTTCGAGGAGTTCTCCGGGCGCATCGGCGACATCATCACCGGCACGGTGCTGCAGTCCACGCCCGACTTCACGATCGTCAAGATCCGCGAGGGCGTCGAGGCCGAGCTGCCCCACTTCGACCAGCGCCGCTACGAGAACGAGCGCAACGAGCGCCCGCACGGTGAGCGCTACCTGCACAACCAGCGCATCAAGGCCGTCATCATCGACGTGCGCGACCCGAACTCCACGCTTCCCCCGGTCCGCGGCGAGCACTCCCGCCCGCCGATCGTGATCTCGCGCACGCACCCGGCGCTCATCCGCCGCCTGTTCGAGCTCGAGGTGCCCGAGATCTACGAGGGCACGGTCGAGGTCAAGTCGATCGCCCGCGAGCCCGGCCAGCGCTCCAAGGTGGCCGTCCACTCGCTCGACGACCGCCTGGACCCGGTCGGCGCCTGCGTCGGCCCGAAGGGCAGCCGCGTCCGCACCGTCGTGTCCGAGCTGCGCGGCGAGCGCGTCGACGTGATCCTGTGGGACGACGACCCGGCGGCCTACGTCGCCAACGCCCTGTCGCCCGCCAAGGTCACCCGCGTGCTGATCGACGAGGAGAAGAACTACGCCGGCGTCATCGTGCCCGACGACCAGCTCTCGCTCGCCATCGGCAAGGAGGGCCAGAACGCGCGCCTGGCCGCGCGCCTGACCGGCTGGCACATCGACATCAAGAACGAGACGCTCGCCGCCGACATCCTGCGCAACGTCCCGGTCGCCCCGCAGCCCGTCGCCGAGGACCTGCTGTCCGACGACGAGCCCGAGCGCTGCGCGTACGTGAGCGCCGAGGGCATCCGCTGCCGCAACCAGGCGCGCCCCGGCTCGCGGTACTGCGGCGTCCACGACCCGGAGGGTCCCGAGGGCGGCTCGGATGCCTTCGAGGATGCCGAGGACCTCATCTGAGGCGACGGCGCGCCCCGACGCGGCCGCATCCGCAGGCCCCGGGGCGCCGCCCACCCGTTCGTTCCCGCATGCTTGAAGCAGGGCGCCGCGCGCCCGAGAGGTAGGTGATTGGCAACATGGCGAAGATTCGCGTATCGAGCCTGGCCAAGGAATTCGGAATGTCATCCAAGGAGCTGCTCGACCATCTGGCCGAGATGAAGATCCCCGCGAAGTCGGCGTCGTCGGCGCTCGAGGACGCCTATGTGTCCATGGTGCGCAAGAAGCTCGCGCCGGTGCTCGAGGCGCGCCGCGCCGAGATCGAGGCCGCCAAGGAGGCCGAGGAGCAGGCAGCCGCCGCCGAGGAGGCCGCCCGCGCCGCGGCCGCCGAGGCCGAGCGCCTGGCCGCCGAGCGCCGCCGCGAGGAGGAGCGCCGCCTGTCCCAGGCCGCCCAGGCCGCCGAGGAGGCCGCCCGCGCCGCGGCCGCCGAGGCCGAGCGCGCCGCCCGCGAGAAGGCGGAGGCCGAGGCCCGCGAGGCCGAGCTCGAGGCGAAGCGCCGCGCGGTGCCCGCCTCCGACTCCGGCTCGCGCTTCCGGTCGCTGCTCGACCAGATCGCCCAGCAGGAGGTCGTGCTCAAGGAGAAGAAGGAGGCCGAGACCAAGAGGAAGGCCGAGGCCGACTCCCATCGCGGCGACCGCCGCGGCGGCAAGCGCTCGGAGCGCCGCTCCGAGGCGCCCGCGCCCGCCCGCACGCGCCGCACCAACATCGCCCCGCAGGTGCCCGCCGGCATGGACGTCCCCGCGCCCGAGAAGGCCGGCCGCGGCAAGAAGCGCCGCGGGGGCCAGGACCACGAGCACGGCGACCATTACTCCCGCATGGCCCGCGAGGCGGAGGAGTACAGCCGCGAGCGCGTCCTCGAGGAGGCCCGCGCCGCCGTCGAGGAGGCCAGCCGCGAGTCCACCGGCCGCCGCAAGAAGCGCAAGGAGAAGCGCGAGCGCGAGGCCGCGCAGCTGCGCGAGGAGAGGAAGCTCGAGGAGGCCCTCGCCCAGGGCGTGAACCCCGAGGACCTCGACGCGGTCCGCGTGTCCCAGGGCGTCACCGTCCAGGAGCTCGCCGAGGCGCTCGACGTGCCCGCCAACGACATCATCAAGCGCCTGTTCCTGCTGGGCACCCCGCTGACCATGACCCAGTCCATGTCCGACGACCTCGTCGAGCTCGTCGCCGACGACCTGGGCCGTCAGATCCGCATCATCACCCCGGAGGAGGAGAACTCCTTCTCCTTCTACGACGACCCGGCCGACCTGAAGCCGCGCCCGCCCGTGGTCACCGTCATGGGCCACGTCGACCACGGCAAGACGAGCCTGCTCGACGCCATCCGCCACACCGGCGTGGCGTCCCACGAGGCCGGCGGCATCACGCAGCACATCGGCGCCTCCCAGGTGACGATCAACGGCCGCCAGATCACCTTCGTCGACACCCCGGGCCACGAGGCGTTCACCGCCATGCGCGCCCGCGGCGCCAAGATCACCGACGTGGTCGTCCTGGTCGTCGCCGCCGACGACGGCGTCATGCCCCAGACCGTCGAGGCCATCAACCACTCCAAGGCGGCCGGCGTGCCCATCGTCGTCGCGGTCAACAAGTGCGACAAGCCCGATGCGAACCCGGACCGCGTGCGCCAGGAGCTCACCGAGTACGGCGTCATCCCCGAGGAGTGGGGCGGCCAGAACATGTTCGTCAACGTGTCCGCCCGCCAGAAGACCGGTATCGACGACCTGCTGGAGACCATCCTGCTCCAGGCCGACGTGCTCGAGCTCAAGGCCAACCCCGACACCTTCGCGTCGGGCTACATCATCGAGGCCAAGCTGGACCGCGGCCGCGGCCCGGTGGCCACCGTGCTCGTCAGCCGCGGCACCCTGCGCGTGGGCGACTCGCTCGTGGCCGGCATGAGCTACGGCCGCGTCCGCGCCATGCTCGACCAGCACGGCAACCCGGTCAAGGAGGCCGGCCCCTCGGACGCCGTGGAGATCCTCGGCCTGTCCTCCGTGCCCGCCGCCGGCGACGAGTTCCGCGTCTTCGAGGACGAGCGCGACGCGCGCGACCTCGCGGAGCAGCGCTCGCTCAAGGCGCGCATCGAGGAGCAGAACAAGGTCAAGCACGTCACGCTCGAGACCCTGTTCTCCGAGATGAGCGAGAACGAGCTCGCCGAGCTCAACCTCGTCGTCAAGGCCGACGTCCA
>DXAO01000001.1 GCA_019117005.1 Candidatus Collinsella stercoripullorum
ATGGCCTGGCTGGCGTCCTCGCAGATGCCCAGGTTCTTCGCGATGGCCACGGCGGTGTCGATGTGGTCGCCCGTGATCATGACGGGACGGATGCCGGCCTCCTTGGCCTCGGCGATGGCCGGGGCGACCTCGGGGCGCTCGGGGTCGATCATGCCGGACAGGCCCACGAAGGTGAGGTCGTGCTCGAGGGCCTCGGGGCTGCAGTCGGCGGGCTGGCCGTCGTGCATGCGCACGGCGGAGGCGAGCACGCGCAGCGCCTGGTTGGCCATCTCCTTGTTGGCGGCCATGATCTTCTCGCGGCGCGCGTCGGTCAGGGGCTCGACGGAGCCGTCGGCGTTCATGACCTCGGTGCAGCGGCCGAGCACCACGTCGGGGCCGCCCTTGGTGTACTGCTCGAAGGTGCCCTCGGGGGTCTTCACCACGACGGACATCATCTTGCGGCCGGAGTCGAACGGGGCCTCGCCCACGCGCGGGTACCTCTCGGCGTTGCCGCCCTCGTAGAAGCCGAGCTTGGCGGCATCGTTGACGAGCGCGCACTCGGTGGGCTCGCCTATGGACTCGCCGGCGGACGGGTCCCACTTGGCGTCGGAGCACAGGGCCATGGCGCGGACATGCAGCTCGTCGGGGCCCTCGACCTCGTGCTTGATGACGGTCATCTTGTTCTGGGTGAGGGTGCCGGTCTTATCCGAGCAGATGATCTGGGTGCAGCCGAGGGTCTCGACGGCGGTCATCTTGCGGATGATGGCCTGGCGCTTGGACATCTTGGTGACGCCCATCGAGAGGACGATGGTGACGACCGCCACCAGGCCCTCGGGGATGGCCGCGACGGCGAGCGACACGGCGACCATGAAGGTGTCGAGGATCATCTCGGGGTTGCTGCCGAGCTCACCGCCGTGACGGAGAAGGTCGACGGCGAAGATGACCACGCAGATGCCGAGGACGAGCTTGGTCAGGATGCCGGAGAGCTCGTTCAGCTTGATCTGCAGCGGCGTGAGCTCCTTCTTGGCGGTGGTGAGCGCGTCGGCGATCTTGCCCATCTCGGTCTTCATGCCGGTGGCGACCACGACGGCGGTACCGCGGCCGTAGACCACGGTGGAGCCCATGTAGCACATGTTCTTGCGGTCGCCCAGCGGCACGTCGTCGGTGCCCTCGGCGAGCACGATGGGATCGGTGTGCTTCTCGACCGGGACGGACTCGCCGGTGAGGGCGGCCTCCTCGATCTTCATCGAGGCGCTCTCGATGATGCGGCAGTCCGCGGGGACGGAGTCGCCGGCCTCGAGCAGGACGATGTCGCCGGGGACCAGGTCGGCGCTCGGCAGGTGCTCGAGCTTCCCGTCGCGGATGACCTTGGACTGGGCGGCGCTCATCTCCTGGAGGGCGGCGAGGGCCTGCTCGGACTTGGCCTCCTGGACCACGCCGAGCACGGAGTTGATGACGACGACGGTGAGGATGATGATGACGTCGGCCCACTCGGGCTCACCCTGGATGGTACCCGTGATGGCGGAGATGGCGGCGGCGGCGATCAGCATGATGACCATGGGGTCCGCCATCTGCTCGAAGAAGCGCTTCCACAGCGGTGTCTTCTCTTCTTCATCGAGCTTGTTGGGACCGAACTCGGAGAGGCGCTGCTGCGCCACGGCTCCGGTCAGGCCCGTCTCGGCATTCGAGGACTGCGCTTCCAGCACATCCTCAGCCGAAGCCAGGTACTCTTTCTCCATACCTTTCTTCCTCCTGGGCGTCGTGCCAACCAACAGGTTGAAGCCCGATCATAATTCCCCAGGAGAGCGGGGCAAGGGCCCTTCAAGGCTGCCATGTTAGCTGGCGTCTTGCAGTGACTAGCAATAATACCCTATAACGACGGATTCAAGCCTACAGACTCTCCCCGGAAAAGGCCATGATACAAATCGCGAGAATTGCCCGCGGGAGCCGAGCGCCCCGTGGTCTCCGTACTATGTGCATCGGACCGGGCAGGAGCGGGATGCGCACCGGGACCGCGCGGCGCGCGCGCGCCATCGGGGCGGCGGGATGTCCGCCCGCCCCCGCGGCGCCGGGCCGCGGGCGGTCCCGCCGATTCCCCCATCGCGACACGGGGAACTGCCCCATCTGCCATCAAACGCGCATCCCCCCACCGCCGCGGAACACCCTGCGCATGTACGGCGAAGGCCCCGGAGGGCGCCGTGGCGGCAACCCTCCGGGGCCTTCCCGGGCTCTGGCGGAACCGGAAGCGGACGGTTAGGCGTCCTTCTCCACGGCGCGCATGATAGCCTTGTAGATCTCCACCAGCGGGATGATCAGGAAGCCGAGCACGAGCGCGGTGATCATGCCCTTGGGCTCGAGATGCTCGACGCCGAAGAAGATCATGGACAGGGCGTCGACCTCGACCACGATGAGCGTGAGGATGAGCGCGAGGATGGCAGCACCCCACAGCCACTTGTTCTGCTTCTTCATGTGGAAGATGGAAGCGCGGCGGCTGCGCATGTTGAAGCAGTGGAAGATCTCGACCATGTTGAGGGTGATGAACGCCATCATGACGCCCTCTTCGTCAGCCATGGTGGTGGCGAGCTGCGACAGGTCGATCGTACCCAGGTCGTAGTAGACACCGCAGAAGAAGCTCGCGAGCACCAGCACGGTGATGATAAGACCTTGGACGATGGTATCGAGACCCATGTTGTTGGCGAACACGCCGTCGGTGGCGTTGCGCGGCTTGCGCTTCATGATGTCGCCCTCGGCCTCCTCCATGCCGAGCGCGAGCGCCGGGAAGCAGTCGGTGACGAGGTTGACCCACAGCAGCTGGATGGGCTGGAACAGGGTGAAGCCCATGAGCGTGGCGGCGAACACCGAGAAGACCTCGGCCAGGTTCGCGGACAGCAGGAACTGGATGACCTTGCGGATGTTGTCGTAGATGCGACGACCCTCTTCGCACGCACCGATGATGGTGGCGAAGTTGTCGTCGGCGAGCACCATGTCGGCGACGTTCTTGGTGACGTCGGTGCCGGTGATGCCCATCCCCACGCCGATGTTGGCGTGCTTGATGGAGGGCGCGTCGTTGACGCCGTCGCCGGTCATGGCAACGACCTTGTTCTTGGACTTCCACGCCTCGACGATGCGGGTCTTGTGCTCGGGCTGGACGCGCGCGTACACGCCGTACTTCTCGATCTGCGTGTCGAGCTCGGCATCGGACATCTTGTCGATCTCGGCGCCGGTGATGGCCTGGTCGCGACCCTCGACGATGCCGAGGTTCTTGGCGATGGCCACGGCGGTGTCGATGTGGTCGCCGGTGATCATGACGGTGCGGATGCCGGCGCCGTGGGCCTCCTTGATGGCCGGAGCCACCTCGGGACGCTCGGGGTCGATCATGCCGGACAGACCGCAGAACACGAGGTTGTTCTCGAGTGCCTCGGCGGAGAAGTCGGTCGGCTTGGTGTCGTAGGTACGGCTGGCGAGCGCGAGCACGCGCAGCGCCTCGTCGGCCATGGCCTTGTTGGCGGCGAGCAGCTCATCGCGCTTGGCATCGGTCATGGGAACGATCTTGCCGTCCTCGTAGACCTGCGTGCACAGGTTCAAGATGACGTCGGGTGCGCCCTTGGTGTACTGCTCGAAGGAGCCGTCGGCCTCCTCGACCACAACGGACATCATCTTGCGGCCGGAGTCGAACGGGGCCTCGCCCACGCGCGGATGCTCGACATCCAGGCCCTGCATGCCGGCACGGCCGGCATCGTTGACGAGCGCGCACTCGGTGGGCTCGCCCACGGCCTCGCCGGCCTGCTCGTCCCACTTGGCGTCGGAGCACAGGGCCATGCCGGCCAGCAGCTTCTCCTCGGAGGAGGCGAGCTCGTGCTTGACGACCGTCATCTTGTTCTGGGTGAGGGTGCCGGTCTTGTCGGAGCAGATGACCTGGGTGCAGCCGAGGGTCTCGACGGCGGACAGGTTGCGGATGATGGCCTGGCGCTTGGCCATCTTGGTGACGCCGATGGAAAGAACGATGGTCACGACGGCGACCAGGCCCTCGGGGATGGCCGCGACGGCGAGCGACACGGCGACCATGAAGGTGTCGAGCAGCATGTGCGGCTCGGCCATAACGTTGCCGATGCCGGAGCGCAGCAGGTCGACGGCGAAGATGACCACGCAGATCACGATGACCATGATGGTCAGGATGCGGGACAGCTCGGCGAGCTTCATCTGAAGCGGGGTGAGCTCCTCCTTGGCCTCGTTGAGCGCGCCGGCGATCTTGCCCATCTCGGTCTTCATGCCAGTGCCCACCACGACGGCGCGACCGCGGCCGTAGACCACGGTGGAGCCCATGTAGCACATGTTCTTGCGGTCGCCCAGCGGCACGTCGTCGACGCCGGGATCGAGCGTGATGACGTCGGCGTGCTTCTCGACCGGGACGGACTCGCCGGTGAGCGCGGCCTCCTCGATCTTCATCGAGGCGCTCTCGAGCACGCGGCAGTCGGCGGGCACGGAGTCGCCGGCCTCCAGCAGGACGATGTCGCCCGGGACGAGCTCGGACGAGTGGAGCATCGTCATCTTGCCGTCGCGGATGACCTTGGACTGGGCGGCGCTCATCTCCTGCAGGGCGGCGAGCGCCTCCTCGGACTTCGCCTCCTGGATGACGCCGAGGGCGGAGTTGATGATGACGACCGTCATGATGATGATGACATCGGCCCACTCGGACTCACCTTGGATCATGCCGGTGACGGCCGAGATGACCGCGGCGACGATGAGCATGATGACCATGGGGTCCGCCATCTGCTGGAAAAAGCGGATCCACAGCGGGGTCTTCTCCTCCTCGTCGAGCTTGTTGAGGCCGTAGCGCGCCAGACGCTCCTGCGCGGTCGACGCGGCAAGGCCGGTTTCAGGGTTCGAGGATTGCTCCTCGAGCACCTCCTCTGCCGAAGCCAAGTATTCCTTCTGCATACTTTGCTTCCCCCTCTTGGGAACAACGTGCCGACCAGCAGATTTTGCCCGATCTTAATTCCCCGGTAGAAGGGGCAAGGGCCTCTAGAGGCTGCGTACCGGCCGACGGCTTACAACGGTCAAAATAATACCTCAAAAACTACACGGGGTTCACATAGGCGCGGCGGGCGACGCGGCGCCGGGGCGGTCGGGGGCGGCGCCGGGACAGGGGCGGACCCGCACGGTCCGCCCCGTATCGCCACCGTTCCCGCGCATCCGCGGCGCACGGGGCGCGGACCGGCACGACGGAGAACCAAACGACCCCCTATCGGCGAACGGTCGCACACGGTGGCCGCCCGGCACCGCACGGGCCCGCCGGGACACACGGCGGCCGCCCGGTCCGCCCGGGGCACACGGTGGCCGCCCGGCACCGCCCGGACCCGCCGGGACACACGGTGGCCGCCCGGTCCGCCCGGGGCGCCCGGGGCACACGGTGGCCGCCATGAGACGACGCGGGGGCCGCGCCAAGATCGCGGCCCCCGCGCAGGGAAAAGGGAGAGCGTGTTTCGGGCGGCGCGCCCGGGATGGCGGGCGCGCCGGCGTGCGCTACATGATCGAGCCGAGGAAGTTCGGCACGGCGCGGTAGAGCGCGAAGAGCATGAGCGCGGTGTAGAAGATGTAGCTCACCGTCATGCAGATCTGCAGGGCGCGCGGGGGCTTGACGCCGCGGTGGACGTCCTTGCGCCAGATCATGCGGGTGATGAAGAATCCCGCGACCGGCGTGCCGATGCTCGTCAGCACGTTGGAGAAGTACGTCAGCTGGATGGGCGAGCTCCCGTAGACGAAGGCGATCGCCATGGCGCCGACCAGGATGACGGCGGCGGTGATCTTGATGTTCCTGCCGTCGAGCTTGGTCGGCTTGTTCAGGCCGGCGTTCAGGAACACCGAGCAGCGACCGGTGTTTCCCATGATGGCGGCGAAGGCCGCGGCGAGGAACGCGATGCCCATCACGATGTTCGCGAACCCGCCGAAGGCGGGGACGAGCATGGCGGCCAGGTCGCCGAGGTTCTTGATGTCGGTGCCCGTGGGGTTCAGCACGATGGCGCCCACGAGGATCACGACGCCGCTGATGACCACGGTGCCCACGACCTGGGCCAGGGCGTCGGCGGTCATGACGCCGTTGAACAGGTCGCGCTTCTTCCACTCCTTCTCGGCGCCCAGGTAGGTGCCGTACATGCCGGCGAGCACGGAGGCGGAGGAGCCGAGGAAGCCGAGCACGGTCACGATGGAGCCCTCGGGGAACTGCCACTGGGTGAGGCCCGCGCCCACACCGGCCCAGTCGGGGCCGCCGGTCATGACGAGCACGACGATGAACGCGACGGCCATGATGGCGATGCACGCGGTCACGGCCTTCTCGATCTTGCCGTACACGCCCTTCAGGAAGTAGCACAGGAACACGAACACCATCACGATGGCGGCGCCTATCTTCCAGTCGATGCCGAAGATCAGGCTCATGCCGGCGCCGATGCCGGCCACGTTGCCGATGTTGAAGCAGACGCAGGCGAAGAACGTCACCAAGCCGACGAAGGTGGCGGCGGCGTTGCCGTAGTACTTGCGGATGGCGTCGATGGTGGGCAGGCCGGTCGCCATGGACAGGCGGTAGGCCACGAGGATGAAGGTGGTGCCCATGAAGATGACGGGCAGAAGCACCCAGAGCAGCTGATAGGCGTAGTCGCCGCCCAGCATGGCGGAGGTGGTGAGCGAGCCGGGGCCGAGCTGGATGCCGGCGAGGATGAATCCGGGGCCCATGCGCCTGAGCAGGTCGCCCAGAGGCAGTCGCTCGACGCTCGCGGGATCGAATCCGAAGACGTTGTCGGCGGGGGCGAGGTCGCCGTCCACCGTCTTCGCTGTCGGGTCGGACATGGGGATACCTCCCTTGCGAGAGGGGCCGGACGCCCGAGCCGCCCGCTCCCGTCCCGCATCCCTCCCGTGCACAAGGGTACCCGAACCGGTGCAGCGCGGCGTCGAAGCATCGCGGTCGAGCGAGCACGGGCGTCACGGGATGGGAGGCGGGCGGACCGGGCGTCCGGCCCCTTGGGAACCCGCCGCATGCGGGGCGGACCCTCGCATGCGGCGGCGTTCGAACGGTCTGCTGGTTCGGCGATTAGGCGAACTGGGTCATATCGACCTTGTCGAGACCGGAGTTCTTGATGCCCTCGGCGACCCAGTCCTTCTCCTCCTGGTCGAGCGGGAGGACGGGCTTGCGCATGATGGCGTTGGTGAAGATGCCGCGCTGGTACAGCGTCTCCTTGAGGCGGGCGTGGGCCTCACCGGAAGGCTGGCCGCCGCCGTAGATGGCCTGGGCGATGTGGTAGATGCGATCGGACCAATCCTGGGCCTCCTTGAGGGTGTGCTGCTCGGGGTTCTTGAAGACGTCCCACGCCGGGCAGATGAGCTCGGGCACGCAGCCGGCGAAGCCGATGAGGGCGCCGTCCATACCGGTGAACCAGGAGGGGCACAGGGTCTCGTCGTGGCAGGTGATCAGCGAGATGTCCGGGCACTCCTGACGCAGGACGCGGACGTCGTGCTCGTAGATGGAGGTCACGCGGGTGCCCATCTTGATGCACTTGACGTGCTCGATCTCCTTGCACATCTTGACGAGGGTCTCCACCGGGTAGAAGGCCTTGGAGGTCGCGGGGTACAGGTGGATGATGATGTCGATGTCGGCACCCTCGGCGACGTCCTTCACGTACTCGAACGGGGCGTCGGGGTTCATGCCGAAGCGCAGCCACATGTGGGGCGGCATGAGCAGGATGCCGTCGGCGCCCGCCTCCTTGGCCTCGCGCGCCATCTCGATGGCGCCCGCGGTGTGCTCGCAGTTGACGCCGGAGATGATGGTCATGCAGTCGCCGCACTCCTCGGCGCAGATCTCGGTGACGCGCTTGCGCTCGGCCTGGGTGAGGCTGGTGATCTCACCGGTGTGGCCGTTGCAGACGAGGCCCTCGATGCCCTTGCCGTAGAAGGACTTGATCCAGCGGAGGTAGACGCGGAACTCGGCCTCGTTGATGGAGTAGTCCTCGTTCAGGGGGACGGAGACGGCGGGGAAGATGGTCTTGAAGGTGACGGTCTTGGCCATGGTAGGAAATCCCTTCTCATGCTGTGTTGCCGTGCGCGGGTTCGCGGGTCCCGCATAGCAAGTTATGCAAACGTTTGCTTTGCTCGTCATGTATTCTGCCGCCTTCAAATCCGGGTCGCAAGGCTTATGCAAACGTCTGCAAGTATTTGCATCGATATGCCGTCCACCTGCGGAATAATACCGTTCATCCTAAAAGCAGCAGGTCATGGCAATAATTGACAAACGTGCCGCGTTTTGTGCCGCATCACATCGCGATGACCCTTCAACAGCCCAATTTACGCAATCGTTTGTACTACCGTATGATGGATGGGATCGCAACGCGCCGCGCAGGCGCCCATGCGGGCACCTGCGCGCAGGAACGCAACCGAGGAGGCAGCCATGCCTACGCTCAAAGATGTGGCGCGCCTGGCCAACGTCGACGTGAGCACGGTCTCGCGCGCGCTCAACAACACCGCGCACGTCCACCCGACGACCAAGGCGCGGATCCTGGCCGCCGCCAAGGAGCTCGGGTACCGTCCCAACCCCGTGGCCCAGGGCCTGAGACGCGGCAGGCAGCACACCATCGCGGTGCTCCTCCCCCGCCTGCAGCTCACCATCTTCGCGGAGATCGCGCAGGGCATCGAGCAGGAGGCGCGCAGGCTCGGGTACTCGATCGTCTTCGCCAACACCGGCGACGACCCCGAGCGCGAGGCGGAGAGCCTCGAGCGCATGCGCTGCGGCATCGCCGACGCGATCATCATCGCCGGCACGGGGAGCAACGGCAGGCAGCTGCGCGACATCCAGACGGAGGGAACCCCCGTCATCCAGGTCGTCCGCATGCAGGAGCACAGCATGAGCAGCGTCGTGGCCGATTACTACTCCTGCAGCTACGAGGCGGTTGAGTACCTGGTCGGCAAGGGATGCCGCGAGATCGGCCTCATCAACAGCCCGCGCAGCATCTCCCCCTACAAGCGGCGCTACGAGGGCTACCGGGACGCCGTGCGCGAATTCGACCTCGAGCCGATCTGCGTCACCTCGTCGAGCACCGCCGAACCCAACAACTTCGAGTTCGGCTACCGCGGCGCGGCGCGCCTGCTCGACGAGCACCCCGGCCTCGACGCCATCATGGCGGCGGTGGACATCCAGGGCATGGGCGCGCTGCGCGTCCTGCACGAGCGCGGCGTTCGCTGCCCCGACGACGTGCGGGTCATCAGCCTGACGGGCCATTCCATCGGACGGATGCTCGAGACGACGATGACCTCCATGGAGGTCCCGGCGATCGAGATGGGCGAGAAGGCCGCTCGGATGGCGGTCGAGGCTATCGAGACGCCCGCCGGCGAGCCCCCCGCCCGCCAGCACCTGGTCTTCTCCCCGACCCTCGTGGTGCGCGACAGCGCCTAGGGCCGCGCACCCGCGGGGGCCCGGGACCGGGGCGATGCCGTCGGGACGACCGGGCACCCGCGGGGTCCGGGAGCCGGCCGCGGCTGCAGCGCGCGGCCCGTTCGCGGCCCGAGGGCGCCCCGGGACCCGCCGCGGTTGCCGCGTCCGACCCGCCGGCTCCCGGGGTCCGCCGCGGCTACAGCACCCGCAGGCCCCGGGAGCATGCGTACACGGCGAGCGCGAGCGGTACCGTGACGGCGAGCACCGGGTAGAACAGGCCGAGGTCGACCGCTCCGAACAGCATGCCGCCGATCATGGGGCCGAGCGCCATCCCGATGTCGAGCCCCATGTAATAGGTGCTGTTCGCCATGCCGGCGTGCTCGGGCCCCACGAGGCGCACGGCCGTCGCCTGGCAGACCGAGCACATCACGCCGTAGCCGCCCGCCATGCACGCCGCGGCGGCGAACAGGGCGCCGTCGCCCCGCATGACGGCGAGCAGCACGAGCGCGCACACGGCGCAGACGGACGACGCGAGGAGGAACGGACCGAACCGGACCGTGTCGAACCTCCGCTTGAGCGCGAAGCGCAGCGCGAGCAGCACCACCGCGTAGACCGGGAAGAACAGGCTCACGGACAGGTCGAGCCCGCGCGCGTCGACGTAGCTGACCAGGAACGACTGGGTGGCCATATAGGGCACGGTGAACAGCGCGACGATGAGCGCCGCCGGCACCACGCGCATATCCACCAGGGCGAAGCGGCGGCGCGGTTGCGCCATGCGCCGCCGGGCGCCCTGCGCATGCGGCCCGGCCGCGCCCCCGGCGCCCGCCTCCCGCCCCATGCCGGCGGCCGCCCGGTCCCGCAGGCCCGAACCGGCCCGCGATCCCGCCGCGGCGGGCTTCCCCGGATCGCCCACGAACCGGACGAGCACCACCGTGGCCGCCGCCATGATGCCGCCGAACGCGAGCGCCGGCCGGTACCCCAGCCAGCCGCTGATGGCGAGCCCCGCGGCGGGGCCGGCCGCCATGCCGAGCGCGTTCATCATCCCGAACATGCCCATGCCCGAGCCGATGCGCGCCGGCGGCAGCAGCGAGGCGAACCAGGTCGACATGCACACCGAGCACAGCGCGTACCCCGCACCGCTCACCAGGCGCAGGACGGCCACCTGCACCGGGTCGACGGCGACGGCGTACAGCGAGGTGGAGACGGCCAGCACGACGGCCCCGGCGGTCGCCAGCCCGCGCTTCGCCACGATATCCGAGAGGTTTCCCGCCATGGGCCGTATCGCCAGCGAGCACACGTTCATGAGGCCGCCGACGACCCCCATGAACGCCGCCGTTCCCCCGAGCGAACCGGTGAATCCCGCGATGAGGGGGTTCACCAGCATGGTGCTCCCCAGGTAGAAGAAACTCGCCGCCAGCATGACGCGCGCATCCCGCGAGAGGCCCTGCGCGCGCCCGTCGCGCGCCGCTGTCCCGTGACGTCCCATCGTCCTCCTTCGCTCCCCTTTCAAGGCACCGCCGCAAGGCGGCGCCACCCCCCCGCCGCGGCATCCGGGCATGACACGGGGACCGCCCTGACTGTCGCTACGCGGCGGCCGCGCGCGGGCGGCCGCCGGTTCCCAGTGTAGGACGGCGCCGGCCGCCGATGCGGGGTGATATCGGTTGCGCGATTCCCCGCGCGGAATCCGGCATACGTTTCCACGGGCGCTGACCCCGCGCGCGACCCGCGGCGCCCGGCATCGCGGCAGCTCCGGCGCGTGCCCGGCCCCGTCGCGCCGGAGCGCGACCCCGTTCCGAGACGGAGCGGGCGAAGGGGCGGGAGGGCGTCCCGGGCCTCCGCCCAAGCGGGAGGGAACCGCGGATGTGGAATCGTTCTCGTATGAACTGTGGAGCGTCTCCGAGATAATCGAAGCCTTACGTCCCCCTTGCGGGGCATCGCTTATAATGTGCACGGTAATTCGTTTTATCAGCGCAGAGGCAACGTCAGATGGAGGTCTGAATGTACAAGCGCACCAAGATCGTCTGCACCATGGGTCCCGCCTGCGACAGCGACGATACGCTCCGCGAGATGATCAAGGCGGGCATGAACGTCGCCCGCTTCAACTTCTCGCACGGCTCCTACGAGGAGCACCACGAGCGCATCGAGCGCGTCCGCCGCATCGCCCGCGAGCTCGGCATGCCCGTCGGCATCCTGCTGGACACCAAGGGCCCCGAGGTCCGCACCGGCCTGCTCAAGGACCACGCCAAGGTCACCGTCAACGCCGGCGACAAGATCGTCGTGACCGCGCAGCCCACCAGCGAGGACTGGCTGGGCGACGCCTCCCACATCTCGCTCGACTACCTGAACCTCCCCTCCGAGGTCTCCGCGGGCGCCCACATCCTGATCGATGACGGCCTGGTCGACCTCGAGGTCGAGAGCGTCGACGGCCAGGACATGCACTGCGTCGTCAAGAACACCGGCGTCATCGGCGAGCGCAAGGGCGTCAACATCCCCAACGTCGACATCTCGCTGCCCGCCATCACCGACCGCGACCGCGAGGACATCCTGTTCGGCATCCAGGAGAACATCGACTACATCGCCGCGTCGTTCATCCGCAACGGCCGCGCCGTGGAGGAGATCCGCGACCTGTGCCATCTGAACGGCGGAGAGCACGTCACGATCTTCCCGAAGATCGAGTGCGGCCTCGCCGTCCAGAACTTCGACGAGATCCTCGAGGCCTCCGACGGCATCATGGTCGCCCGCGGCGACCTGGGCATCGAGATCGCCCCCGAGCTCGTGCCGCACATCCAGAAGGAGATCATCGCCAAGTGCAACGCGGCCTACAAGCCCGTCATCACCGCCACGCAGATGCTCGACTCCATGCAGCACAACCCGCGCCCGACCCGCGCCGAGGTGGCCGACGTCGCCAACGCCATCTACGACGGCACCGACGCCGTCATGCTGTCCGGTGAGACCGCTGCCGGCCAGTACCCGGTCGAGGCCGTGAAGATGCAGGCCCAGATCGCGCACGAGACCGAGAAGTACCTGCCGGTCCACGCGCCGCTCAAGGCCCCCGAGAACGCGCACGGCACCCGCGTCATCAACAACGTCGTGGGCATGTCCGCCGTGAACATGGCCACCGTCGTGGGCGCCAAGTGCATCACCGTGCCCACCACCACCGGCCGCACCGCACGTCTGATCTCCCACTTCCGCCCGAACGTGCCCATCTGCGCGTTCTCCCGCCACGAGTGGGCCGTCCAGCAGATGATCATGTACTGGGGCGTCGAGCCGCACCTGGCCGCCATCACCCAGGGCACCGTCAACGGCACGATCATCAAGGCGATCGAGACCGCCAAGGAGCTCGGTTACGTCAAGGAGGGCGACCTCACCGTCGCCACCGCCGGCGATCCGCGCATGTCCATCCACCTCGACGGCAAGGCGACGTCCACCAACGTTGCCTACGTCGCTCAGGTCCGCTAACCCGGGTCCGCACGAACCCGCCGGCTGCGAGCCTGCAGCCCATTGCGGCAACGCGAGCCGCCCGTCCGGGAACCCCCGGGCGGGCGGTTTTTTTCGCCGATCTGTAACGTGCGCCGAACGGGCAGCCGCCCTGCACGGGGTACGCTGCCCACATGAAGAGGATGTACGCAACCGGCCGCTCGGCGCTCCAGCTTTACCGCTGCGGGGAGTTCCCCCGCCCGCATGAGGCATATGCGCCCGCAGCCCCCTAGAAGCCCAGGCGCTCAGCGACCGCCCGATCGGCCTCGTCGAGCACCTCGGCGAAGGTCACGGTGAAGAACCCCTCGGTCAGCAGCTGGTAGGGCGCGTGCTCGGCCACCCCGTTGGTGCGCACCGTCTCATGGGCGACCACGATGGCGTCGTGCACGAGCCCCTCGGGGATGGGGTACTGGGCGAACCCCGCAGCCGCCCGGCGCAGCGCACCGGTCTCGCGCGGGATCGAATCCAGGGGGAACATCTTGCCGAACCCGTCGAAGTCCCCCTGCTTCTTGATGCGGAACTCCCGGCTCGGCCGGATGCCGTTCGCGTCGAGGTACTCGTTCACGCGCGTGTTCCACAGGTTGTCCGCCAGCAGATGCGCCCATGCGCCGAGCGTCAGGTCGAACGCGGTGCGGGCGGGCCCCGCCTCCGACGCGCCGTCGGGACCGGGCCGGTCGGGCTCCCCCGCATCCTCGAACCGCTGCGGGAAATGGATGCGGTCGATGCGCTCGCGCTCGCGCGCGATGCTGCCGGGATGCACGATCGCGCAGGTGCGGTCCGCCTCGTCCAGACGTCCCCACGCCGGCGCCACGTAGTCGTCCCAGAACTCGCGCTCGCGCGGCTTGGGGATGAACTCGGGCGCGGCGAAATGCGTCGTGCGATACGCGATGGGCTCCTCGACGCCCGGCACCATGTACCCGACCATGATGTCCGGCACCAGGTTCCCGAACAGGAAGGCGTTGCGGTCCCGGACCGCCCGCGCCACGGCGCCGCCGCGCGCGATCAGCCGCTCCGTCTGCGCGATATGTATGTTCCAGCTGGGCATATCGAACATCCTCCCCCTCGCCCGAGCGTCGAGCGGGCGCGCCCGAGGGGCCCGCGGCGGACATGCCCCTCGGCGACAGCGCCCGCCCCGCCCGCGGCGGACAGGCCCCTCGGCGACAGCGACCGTCCCCGCCCCACCCGCCGCCATCGCCGGGCGAGGCGGGCGGGCGGCCCACCGCGCCCGCCGCCGCACGGGATGGAGCCGTCCCCTCCGCCCTCCCGCTGGGCGGAGGGGACGCGGGCCCGTCCGGCGCAGCGAACGCGATGCCGCGCGGACCTACGAGCGGATCTCGCCGCCGGTGGCCTTGCAGACCTTGGCGACCAGGCGCGAATGGGCCTTCTCGACCTCCTCGGAGGTCAGCGTGTGGTCTGCCGCGCGGTAGGTGAGCGCGAACGCCATGGACTTCTTGCCGGCGCCCACGCGCTCCTCATCGCGGTACACGTCGAACAGCCGCACGCCGGCGAGCAGCTTGCCGCCCGCGGACCTGATGCGGCGCTCGAGGTCCTCGCAGGTCACCGACTCGTCGACCACGATCGCCATGTCGTGCTCGACCGGCGGGAAGCTCGAGAAGTCGCGGTACGCCCCGTGCGGGCGGGCGGCGCGCAGCAGCGCCTCGAGGTTCAGCTCGAAGGCGACCACGGGCAGGTCGATGTCGAAGGCCTCGCGCGTGTCGGGATGGATCTCGCCGACCCAACCGAGCACCGTGCCGCCCGACAGGACCTCGGCCCCGCGTCCGGGCTGCAGGAACGCATAGCCCTCGCCCTCGGCGGGGCGGAAGCGGACCTTCTCCACGCGGAGCTGGGAGAGCAGCTCCTCGACCACGCCCTTGCCGTCGAAGAAGCGCAGCGGGCGGTACTTCTGGATCCAGGTGATGTCGCCCATCGCGCCGGACAGCACGCCAGCCAGGCTCTCGCGCTCCTTGGGCGCGCTGGCGTTCTCGCGCCCGTGGAACAGCGTCCCGATCTCGTAGAGCTGCACGTTGGCGGTGCCGTGCGCCTCGTTGTAGGCGACGGACTGCAGAAGGCCCGGGAGCAGGGAGCGGCGCATCTCGGTCTGCTCGGCCACCAGCGGGTTCATGAGCACCACGGGCACGCCGCGGCCCTCCGTCGACATGCCGACGCGCTCGAGGTCGCCGGGTGCCGCGAAGGAGTAGGTCGTGGTCTCGTTCAGGCCGCAGGCGCGCATGATGCGCCCGATCTCGCGGGTCGCGCGCTGGTCGCGCGTGAGGCCGCCGATGTGGTTGCGCGCGGCCGGGATGGTCGCCTCGACACGGCCCATGCCCCACAGGCGCAGGACCTCCTCGATGAGGTCGATCTCGCGCGGCAGGTCGGGACGGAAGCTCGGCGGGGTCACGAGCAGGACGCCCTCCTCGGCGCCGCGCTCGACCGTGCACCCCAGGCGCGTGAGCGCGCGCTCGACGAAGCCCTCGTCGATCGGGGCGCCGCAGATGTCGTGCACGCGGCCCATGCGCAGGGCGATGGCCTCGATGTGCGCGGGCGCGGGGTAGACGTCCACGTACCCCGGCGCCACCTCGCCGCCGGCGAGCTGCTCGATGAGGGCGCAGGTGATGTTCGCCACGTCGACGCAGCCGGTCTCGTCGACCTGGCGCTCGAAGCGGATGGAGGCGTCGGAGATGAGCGAGAGGTCGCGGCTCGTATGGGAGGTGCGGCCGGCGTCGAAGCAGGCGCTCTCCACCATCACGTCGACGGTGTCGTCCTCGATCTCGGAGTCCATGCCGCCCATCACGCCGGCCAGCGCCACCGGGCGCTCGCCGTCGGTGATGAGGCCCATGCCCTCGGCGAGCGTGCGCTCGACGCCGTCGAGCGTCTGGAAGCGCTCGCCCTCGCGCGCCGCGCGGACCACCACGGAGCGGTGCCCGTCGCGCTCGGCGAAGGTCGACAGGTCGAAGGCGTGCAGGGGCTGGCCGGTGAGCATCATGACGTAGTTGGTGATGTCCACGATGTTGTTGTGCGGACGGATGCCGAGCGCGGTCAGGCGGCGGACCATCCAGTCGGGCGAGGGCCCGACCTTCACGTTGCGCACGATGCGAGCCACGTAGCGGCTGCACAGCCCCTCGCCGTCGATGACGACGGAGAGCTCGTCGGCCGTCGGGCGGCCGGTCTCGCTCGCGATCGCGGGGTAATCGACATGGTAGTCGCGGTCGTAGATGGCGCCGACCTCGCGCGCCATGCCGACCATGGACAGGCAGTCGGGGCGGTTGGGGGTGATCTCGCAGTCGAGCACCGTCTCGGAGGTGCCCTGGTACTGCGCGAACGGCACGCCCACGGGCGCGTCGGGCGGCAGGATCATGATGCCGGAGTGGTCGCCGCCCAGACCCAGCTCGCGGGCCGAGCAGTTCATGCCGCAGGACACGACGCCGCGCAGCTTGGACTTCTTGATCTTGACGCCACCGGGCAGCTCGGCGCCGATCATCGCGGTCACGATATGGTCGCCCTCGTTGAAGTTCTGGGCGCCGCAGACGATCTGCAGGGGCTCGGGCTCGCCGTCCTCGCCGACGTTGAACCCGCCCACGTCGACCTTCGTGACCCACATGTGGTCGGAATCGGGATGGGGCTCCTTGGACACGACCTGGGCCGTGACCACATGGTCGAACGACTCGCCGACGGTGTCGACGGACTCGACCTCGGTGCCGGTGCGGATGAACTCGGCGACCAGCTCGGCGGGGTCGGATGGGACCTCCACCATCTCCTGGAGCCAGCTATAGGGAACGCGCATTCGTACAACTCCTTACACGCGAATGAATCCACTCGAAGACCCGCGGCGGCGCGGTATGCCGCCGCATGCGGGGCGCACGGGCTAGAACTGCTCCAGGAAGCGCATGTCGCCCGTCATGAGCGAGCGCAGGTCGGGCAGGTCGTAGCGGAGCGCCGCGATGCGCTCCACGCCGGCGCCGAAGGCGAAGCCGGAGTACTCGTCGGGGTCGATCCCGCAGTTCACGAGCACGTTGGGGTCGACCATGCCGCAGCCCAGGATCTCGATCCACCCGGAGTGCTTGCAGAAGGCGCACCCCTCGCCGTGGCACACGCCGCAGCTCACGTCCACCTCGCAGGAGGGCTCGGTGAAGGGGAAGAAGTGCGGACGGTAGCGGGTCTTGCGCTCCTCGCCGAACATGCACTTGACGAAGTAGTCGAGGGTGCCCTTGAGGTCGCCGAAGGTGATGCCGCGGTCGACCACCAGGCCCTCGACCTGGTTGAACTGGGGCAGGTGGCAGGCGTCCGCCGTATCGGGGCGATAGACCGTGCCCGGGGCGATCATGTAGATGGGCGGCTTGTTGGCGAGCATGGTGCGCACCTGCACGCCGGAGGTCTGGGTGCGCAGCAGGACGTCGGACTCGCCGTGCGCGTGCTCCTCCGGATGGTCCACCGAGCCGGGCGCGTTGTCCACGATGTAGAAGCTGTCGCGCGCGCTGCGGCTGGGATGGTCCATGGGCGCGTTCAGCGCGGTGAAGTTGCACCAGCTCGTCTCGACCTGCGGGCCGCTCTCCACGGTGTAGCCGATCCCGCAGAAGACGTCCTCGATCTCCTCGATGATCTGGCTGATGAGGTGCTGGTGGCCGAGCTTGGGGCGCGCACCCGGCAGGGTGACGTCGACGGCCTCGGTCGCCATGAGGGAGCTCAGGGCCTCGCGGCGCAGGTCCTTCCCGCGGCGCTCGATCATGCTCTCGGCCAGGCGGCGCAGCTCGTTGGCGCGCTTGCCCAGCACGGGGCGCTCCTCCGGGGCGACCTTGCCCATCATGTGCATGACGGAGGTGATCTCACCCTTGCGGCCGAGCAGCGCCACGCGCGCA
Source organism: Candidatus Collinsella stercoripullorum (assembly GCA_019117005.1). Taxonomy (GTDB): domain Bacteria; phylum Actinomycetota; class Coriobacteriia; order Coriobacteriales; family Coriobacteriaceae; genus Collinsella; species Collinsella stercoripullorum. The sequence goes on from DXAO01000001.1 coordinate 17,722, forward strand.
CGCTCCAGGGCGTCGGTGCCGTCGGCACCCTCGATCATCCCCCTCGCGCGGGCCTCGAGCTCGTCAAGATCGTCGATCAGGCTCATGTATCCATCCTTCCTCTAACAAAAAACCGTCCTCGGGTCGGTCGAGACCCAAGGACGGAATGTTCCGCGGTACCACCTTGCTTGGCTGCCGGATGTCAGGCCCGGCATGCCCCCTTTCGCCCTCTGTCGCTCGGGCCGGCGGCTTCCCTACTCAGCGCACTGCCGCCGAAGATGCGGGGCGCGGCGCCGTTCAGGTCGCTGCTCGGGAGTGAACGTCGCACCCTTGCCCTGGCGGGAAGGCTTTCAGCCGGTGACCCTCCCTCTCTGCGCCGGACGCGGCGGATACGACCCTCTCCGTCATCGCGTTGGGGGCAAGGATAGCACAACGCCGCTCCGATGGCGGCGGTGGGTTCGCGGGAAAATGGGGACAGGCACTTTTTTCCCATTACGGGAAAAAAGTGCCTGTCCCCATTTTCTCGCGCACGCGCTGCGCCGGCCCGGACCCTCCCACGCTACACTGGAATTGTCCATGAGACCCGTAGGAAGGAGCCCGTATGGCCGACGACGTGAAGAAGCTCTCCCGCAAGCTCCGCCGTCTCGAACGCAAGCTGTGGACCCGCGAGTACCTGCTCAAGATCGCCGAGTTCGACGGGGCGACCATCGCCCCGCAAAACGGCGCCGAGGCGCGCGGGGAGGCCATGGCGGCGCTCGCCGGCGCGCACCACGAGCTGCTCACGAGCGAGAAGTCCCGCGACCTCGTCCGCAGCCTCGAGAAGGCCGCCAGGAAGGGGAAGATATCGGGGCAGCTGGCCGACGAGGTGCGCGTGCTCGCGCGCGACCAGCGCGAGGCGTCCGCCGTCCCCACCGAGGAGGAGGCCGCCTGGACGCGCCTGGTCTGCGAGGCGGACGCCGTGTGGCACCGCGCCAAGGCGGCCAACGACTGGGCGTCGTTCGAGCCGTACGTCGACCGCATCGTCGCGGCCCTGAAGCAGCGCGCCGAGCGCCTCGACGCCTCCCGCGACCCCTACGACGTGATGCTCGACCAGTACGAGCGCGGCCTCACCGCCGCGCAGTTCGACGCGTTCTGCGAGCAGGTGCGCGCGACCGTGGTCCCGCTCGTCCACGGCATCGTGCAGCGCGGCTACCAGCCCGACGCCTCCTTCCTCTCCGACCGCGTCCCCGACGCGGTGCAGCGCCAGATCTCCTTCGACCTCATCGACCTCGTCGGCATCGACCGCGCCGACACCGCCCTCGCCTTCACCGAGCACCCCTTCTCCGAGGGCTTCGCACCCGGCGACGCGCGCATCGCGACCCACATCTACGAGGACAACCTCATCTCCAACGTGTACTCGATCATCCACGAGGCGGGGCACGCCATATATGAGCTGGGCGTCGACCCCGATTACGCCTACACCTGCCTCGCCGGCGGCACCTCCATGGGCATCCACGAGAGCCAGTCGCGCTTCTTCGAGAACATCGTCGGGCGCAGCCGCCCGTTCATGGGGCCGCTGCTCAAGATCCTGCGCCGCCGCGTGCCCGACACGTACGGCGACGTCTCCGAGGACGAGCTGTACCGCGCCGTCAACATCGCCCAGCCCTCGCTCATCCGCACCGAGGCGGACGAGCTCACCTACCCGCTGCACATCATGATCCGCTACGAGATCGAGCGCCTGCTGTTCGCCGGCGAGGCGCGCGCCTGCGACATCCCGCGCCTGTGGGCGGAGCTCACGCGGAAGTACCTGGGCATCGAGGTCCCCGACGACACCCGCGGATGCCTGCAGGACACCCACTGGTCGGGCGGCAGCTTCGGGTACTTCCCCACCTACGCGCTGGGCAGCGCCTACGACGCGCAGCTCGTCGAGGCGATGGTGGCCGAGGGAGTCGACCTGGGCGAGGCGTGCGAGAGCGGCGACCTCTCCCCCGTGCGCGCATGGCTCGGCGCGAAGATCTGGCGCTGGGGCCGCTCCAAGGATGCGCCCGAGCTCATCGGCGGCGCGTGCGGGGCGCCGTTCGACGCGAGCTACTACTGCTCCTATCTGGCGCGCAAGTTCGGCGCGCTCTACGCGCTGTAAGCGGCGCGCCCGGCGCCGCGGCCGTGACGGATGCGGCCGCGGCCCGCGCCCGGGTGCGCGCCCCGGCGCCGGTCGACATCCGGACCGCCGGACTCCGGGCAGTCGGGCCCCGGGCAGCCGGGCGGCGCCCGGGCAGCCGACAGCCCGCTTCTCGGCCGCGCCCCCGCGCGCCCGGTGACGGAGCTGCGGAACCGCCGGAGATAGAAAAGGACCCCGTCGCGCAGTCGAACCTGCGCGGCGGGGTCCTCTGCGTACGGGGACGCGGGGCCCGCGGGCCCGCAGGTGCACCGCGGGGACGGGCCCGGCACGGCATCCCGCTAGACGGTTCCCTGGCGGGCCTCCTGGGCGGTGGGGGTCGAGCGCACCTCGAGCTCCTGGTCGCCGCCCTCGGCAGGGACCGTCACCGTGTACGTGACCTCGTAGGTCTCCCCCGGCAGCAGGCGGACGTCGTAGTAGAGCACCTGCAGCCCGTTGTGGGTGGCCTCGGACAGCGAGTCCTTGCTCGCCGTCGCGTCGGAGATCGTCCCGCCCGCGGGCGCGTACAGGTACAGACGCAGCAGCTCCTCGGAGGGCTGCAGCCTGCTGTTGTGCGCCCGGACGTAGGACGGGAGGTTCTGCGCCTCCTCCTCGGTCATGGTGTTGGTCAGCGTCACCTTCATGCTGTAGGTGACCGACCCGTCGCCCGACTTGATACCGCTGCTCTTCTCGACGTTCAGGTCGAGGTACCAGTCGAGCTTCGAGTAGCTGTAGTTGTTGACGTACACCCCGGTCTCGGGGTCGGCCGGGTCGGTGGGCAGCGAGCCGTCGACGCCCACCTCGCGGATCGCCGTCTCCTCCGCCTCGTCCGCCATCCAGATCAGCAGGCGCCCCTCGGACGCGCCGCGACCGACGGCCTCGATGAGCTGGGCGAAGTCGAGGTCGCCCAGGCCCCCGACGAGCTTGTCGAACGCCGCCGAGGCAACCGAGGCGAACACCGCGTCCTGCATCTGGCCGTCAGTCGGGTAGTGCCAGTAGACGTCGGACAGCAGGACCTGGGCGGCGTTGGTGCCGTCCACCTGCGTGCCGTCGATCGCGGTGACCCCGCCGACGAGCCGGAGCATGTACTGCAGGAAGATCGGGTCGATGGCGAACACGCCGTCGACGGTCTGCCCGTCGTGGTTGATCGCCCAGATGGTGCGCGTCAGCTCGGAGCCGCGCGGGAAGTCGGGGACGAAGAAGGAGTCGCCCGCGGTGAAGTTCAGCGTCTCGCCGTCCGGCTGGAACAGCAGCATCTCCTCGTCGGAGATCTGGATCTGGTCGGTGGGGCCGCCGGAGTTGCGCAGGGTCTGCGTGCTCTCGAACTCCTGCAGGTCGATGGTGCCGTCGGTCACCGTGAGGATGCCCGCCGCGCCGCTGAAGCCGCCGAGGGCGCGAATCTCCGCGTTGTTCTCCGCGACGATGAGGTAGGTGCGGGTCTGGCCGCCCGCCCCGAGCATCTGCGACAGCACGGGCGCGACCTTCTCCGCGGCGTCGACCGCGCCGGACAGGGCGGCAAAGCCGCTCTTGGCGGTGTCGACCAACTCGGTCACCTGAGTGATGTGCGTGTCGCCGATGGCCTGCACGCGCTCGTTGGCGTCGTCGAGCACCGCGGCGCTGCCGGCGACCGAATCGGCGAGCGCCTGGGCGGCGCTCACGTTGATCGTGCCGTCCTGCAGCAGCTTGCCGGGCGTTGCCTCCGCGAGGTTGTCGGCGATGGGCACGAGCGCGCCCGAGGACACGTCGGCCAGCACGTCGACCAGGGTGCGCGCGGCATCGACGTCGCCGCCCAGCACGGGGATGAAGGTGGCGGCCGTCCACAGCGGGCTCGAGACCTCGTCCTGGATGGAGGCGCACAGCTCGTCGATCTGGCGGACGTCGTCCGGCAGCGAGGCGAAGTCGCCGGAGGTCACCTTGCCCTGGATGCCGCTCACGAGCGACAGCGCGGTGCGCGCCTGGTCCTGGACGCTTTGCGCGGAGCGGTAGAGCGCGAAGCCGCCGGCGCCGGCAGCGACCACGAGCGCGACGAGCACCGCGACGATCGCGATGACGACCCGGCGGCGGCGCTTCTCCCCGCGGCGATGGCGGTGCCGCACGAGGTCACCCTCGACGCGGGAGTCCCCGTCCTCGCCGTAGGGGATGTTGAAGTCGTAGAACTCGGCCTTCTGCGCCTCATGGGGATGGGGTGCGGAAGAGGACGCGGGACCGCCGTTCCGCGGACCGCCGGCGCCCTCGGTCTCGATGCGCTGGACCGGACGGGCGGACGCGGGGTCGGCGGGGGCGCCGGGGGTGCGTCGCCCCGAATTCGGCCTGCTGTTGGCGAGGGCGACGAACTGGAAGGTGTCTTGGCTCGCCCCGCCCGCGGGGCGCGGGGCGGGACCGGGGGCGCCCGTCTGCGCGCCTGCGCCCGCGGACGGGTGCGCCGGGGAGGCGTCGCCGCCCGGTACCTGCGCGTGCGACCCGGGGACGGGACCCGCCGCGCGCTGCCCCGCGGCCTGTGCCGGCACGGGGCCCGTGCCCGCCGCGCCCGCACCCGGCGCGCCCGCGGCCGAACCGCGCATGCGGCCCGGGACGGGCACGCCCTGGGAGGGCGTCGCGCCCTCGTCCTTCGATTTGAAATGCCTGCCTTCAGCCATGGAGCCTCCTGCAAGTCGTGGTCATGGAATCGCGCGGGTCACCGCCCGCGCGCATAGGGGGTTTTCAGTATACGGCAGCAAAACCCGCAGGTACCGGAGTCCGCAGCCGCTCCAAAGGCACAACAGAAAAGCGAGGGCGCGCAACCGCACCCCCGCTTCGATCCCAGATCCCGTGCTTCACGTGACGGCGCCCTCCTCGGGCAGCCCGCCCCGTCTCGGGCAGCCGCCCCGCCCGGGCAGGGCGCGGGCCCTTAGACCCGCCTCCCCGCAACGAGCGCGGGCCTCCGGTCCGTGCGGGCCCAGCCGCACCGCGGGCGCTACTCGGCCGCAAACGGCTCGAGCGCCTTGAGCGTGAACGCGCTCGCCTCGCGGCAGAGGTCGTTCGTCGGGGCCTCCGCGAGCACGCGCACCAGCGGCTCGGTGCCGCTCGCACGCACGAGGACGCGGCCGCGGTCGCCCAGGAACTCCTCGGCCTCCCTCACCGACGCGAGCACCGCCTCATCGGTCATGGCGGCGTCCTTGTCGGTCACGCGCACGTTGGTGAGCAGCTGGGGATAGAGCTTCACCGGGGCGCACAGCTGGGAGAGGGTCTCGCGCTCGGCGCGCAGCACCTCCATGACGCGCAGGCTCGTCATGATGCCGTCGCCCGTGCACTCGATGTCGCCGAAGATGATGTGGCCGGACTGCTCGCCGCCCAGGCTGTAGCCGTTCGCGCGCATGCAGGCGTAGACGTTCTTGTCGCCCACCGCGGTGGTCTCGTAGGACAGGCTCGCCTCGTCGAAGGCCTTGAACAGCCCGTAGTTGCTCATGACGGTGGGCACCACGGTGCCGCCGGTGAGGCGTCCGTGCTTGTTCAGGTACACGCCGCACGCGTAGAGGATGAGGTCGCCGTCGACCACGTTGCCGCGCTCGTCGACCGCGATGCAGCGGTCCGCGTCGCCGTCGTAGGCGAAGCCCACGTCCAGACCCTGCTCGACCACGTGGCGGCGCAGGCGGTCGATGTGGGTGGAACCGCAATCCACGTTGATGTTGAAGCCGTCGGGGCTGTTGTTGATGACGCGGACGTCGGCGCCCAGCGCGTCGAACACCGGCTTGGCGACCGACGACGCGGACCCGTTGGCGCAGTCCAGGCCGACCTTCACGCCCTGCAGCGAGAAGTTGGCGCTGGAGATCAGGAAGGCGATGTAGCGGTTGCGGCCCTGCATGTAATCCACGGTGGCGCCGATCTCGTCGCCGGTGGCCAGCGGCACCTCGCACTTGCCGTCGATGTAGTCCTCGATGAGCTCGAGCACGTCCTCGTCCATCTTGAAGCCCTCGCCGTTGACGAGCTTGATGCCGTTGTCGGTGTAGGGGTTGTGCGAGGCGGAGATCATGATGCCGCAGTCGAAACGGCCGTCGACCGTCTCGTACGCCACGCCGGGCGTGGGGATGACGTGCAGCATGTAGGCGTCGGCGCCGGAAGCGACAAGGCCCGCCACGAGCGCGGACTCAAACATGTAGCTGGAGCGGCGGGTGTCCTTGCCCACCACCACGCGGGCCTTGCGCTCCTGGCGCGCGCCGTAGTACCAGCCCACATAGCGGCCGATCTTGAAGGCGTGGTCCACCGTGAGGCCGACGTTGGCCTCGCCGCGGAAGCCGTCGGTTCCGAAGTACTTCATGGGAATCCTTTCGGACTCGGTTACATCGCGGGCAGCGTCACGCCGCCCCGCAGGCTGGTCTGCGCCAGCCGGCATGCACCATTGTAGCGCCTCGGCTCACAGGCCACTCAAATGAGACAGTATCCGTGCAATCCGAAGCGGCGCACCCCGTGCATCCAAGTGGCACGCCATGGCGAAAACCGACTCTATCGATGGGCGCAATCCTAGAACTCAATGCTCCAGTGTCCCTCGACGCCCTGACCGCCCGTGGCGAACATGACCACGATGTATACGATGAGAAAAACCGCCATAACGATGATGAACGCCTTGGGTCCACGGCTGCGGAATATCATCTGATTTCCTCCTATTCGGGCACGTCGAACCATATGGGCTCTTATGCCCCATCAGCCCGACAGGACGAACCCCGGGCGGACAACATATGGACCGTAAGGATACCTGCGAGCCGTTCCGTCCGCTCGGGCAGCGCTGCACATTCAGAGTAAAACCCTTATGCAAAGGGCAGCAAAAGAGGCCTGACCCTGTGGCCTCGATCGGAATCGCGGCCCGGGCGCCCTGGCACCGCACACTCCGCATGCACGACGGGCGCGATGCCAAACCTGCGGCTGCGCCCCGGACGCTCTCGCAATCGAGCTGGCCTGACGATGCCCTGCGCACACATTTGAAGTATGCTGGGAGATACTGAACAGATTGGTTCTCGCAACGGCCGCACCCATCTTGCACGCCGTGCGCGCCCCCGATACGGACCCGTACCACGAGGAGTCTCATGCAATTCCGCTACCGCAGCACCCGCTCCCCCTTTGCGCCGAAAGCGAATGTCCCTTCCTTACGGGGTGCGATCGTACGGTCGCAGAAGAACCGTCTGATCCGCGGCATGCCGCGAGCCCTGTTCGCAGCGATCTTAGCGATCCTGCTCGCCGTGGAGACGGCCGTGACGCCCGTGTACGCGTTCGCCGCGCCGTCGTCATACGACCCCCGCGAGCTCGGACTGATATCGGATGCCCGCGACCAGGCCCCGTGGGGCATGTGCTGGGCGTTCGCCGGCATGGCGGCGCTGGAGTCCTATGCGGTCACCAACGGGCTCGCCGACGCGAGCATCGACCTGTCGGAAGAGGCCGTCCCCTGGGCCATCCTGAACGCTGCCAAGGAGAGCGCCGGCATCTCCCCCGCCTACGGATGGATGTCCAAGTGGGGCACCCGCGACGAGTCGGGGTACGCCGACATGATGATCGGGTACTTCATGTCCGGAAAGGGGCCCAAGCTCGAATCGGACATACCGTACTACCGCGGGGACGATTCGGACCCCTTTGGTTCCTACTACGAGGAGACACCTCCTAAGAATCTCTCCAGTGCGCTGAACGCGCTGGAGGTCACCGACATCGCCTATCTCGACGGGGCATCGGTCGACGAGGTGAAGGACGCCATCATGGCGTACGGCGGCGTCGTCACCAGCTGCGACCTATCGCTTGACCTGTACAATCCCGAGACCGCCGCGCTGTGGTCGCCGACGTTCGCGGAGAGCTACGCCAACCACGCTATCTGCATCGTCGGATGGGACGACACCTTCCCCAAGGAGAACTTCGTCGCCCAGGAGGGCGAGCTTCCCCAACAGGACGGCGCATGGCTCGTGAAGAACAGCGAACTCGCGGATGGAGAGGTCGCGCCCTATATCTGGATCTCGTACGAGGATGGCATCATCTTGCAAAGCGATCCGCACAACCCCAGCTACGCGATAGCGGGGGCAAGGCCCGTCTCGCAGCGCACCGTCCACGCACTCGACTCCGACGGCGCAGTGGCCATCACGTACGATGAGGCTTCGGAGGACAGCTCCGCCCTCTCGTGCGCCAACGTGTACGAGTTCGCCGAAGGCGAGCAGCTGACCGAGGCGATGTTCATGACCACCTCGAAGGGCGCACACTACCGCATTCTGTACTATCCCGTGGACGACAGCCTGACGCCCATCGCCGATCCCTCGCGGGCCGTCCTCCTGGCCGAGGGCACCGTCGCTCACGCCGGATACACGACGGTCGAGCTCGATCAGGAAGCCTCGCTGCCCGCAGGATACGGTGCCATCGCCCTGGAGCTGACCTCGTCGGGCGGATCCGCGACCATCGGCGTCGACGAGAACGTGGACGAGTACGGCAATCCCCTGTACACGGCCGACCCTCAGTATGAGGTCAGGAGCTTCTACCTGCGCGACGGCTCGGCCGAACCCGCCTTTACCGAGCCCCACGAGCCCGTGACGTTCGTGCTGCGCGCATATGGGACACAAGAAGAGACGCCGGATGAGCCGGGCGAGCCGGCACCCGGCGACCCGGACACCGAGCCCGACGGGACCACTGATAACGCGACTCCCGACAACACGCCCGGGGACGATACAAACGAGTCTGTCAACACCGCCGACGAATCACCGAAGACTGACGGCAAGCTCGCCAGCACCGGCGATAATGCCTACGCTGTGATAGCCCTGGTAGCATCAGCCGGTCTTCTTTGCGCAGTGGTGGCAGCGATAATCCGGTTTATTGGGACCCGCAGGCGTCATTAACACGCCAGCTTTTGCAACAAGAGACTTAACAGATCGCCAGCTTTCTGGCGATAGCGACCCGCTCTACATCCCCTGCACGCGATAGCGCGCTTCGGTGGCCCCCTTGGCGGGGCGCCACCAGGACTCGTGCTCTCGGTACCAGCGGATTGTCTCGGCGAGGCCCGCGGCGAAATCGGTGTGCCGGGGTTCCCAGC
>DXAO01000059.1 GCA_019117005.1 Candidatus Collinsella stercoripullorum
GGGTGAGCCTTGCGTTAGGATGTTGGGACATGGGAGGGCCCCCTTCGCTGCAAGCCTAGACAACTCACAGCATGCGGGAGCCCTCCCTATTTGTCATCCCCGGGGCGTAAACAACGTCTTGGCACTGAACACCTAGCCCTCTGCCCCGTGCCGGCGGCCCCGTGCCGCCCGATACGGCGCACGGCCCGCCCGCACGGGGCGAGCAGCCCTCCCACCGCGATCCGAACGGGTGCGCGGCGCCGGCCCGAGCCGGCGCCGCGCACCCGTTTTTCCACTGGTATCCGCTGGTACGCCCTATCATCTGACCCCCTCTTCCCGCCTGCTGCGAACTTCTTCGAAAAAAGTCTTGCGCTGCGCGGGGCGCATGACTATGATGCCGTGCTAATCCGCGGGGGTGCGCGCGAACCGCCGCGGCCCAAGTTCGCTTGTTGTTCTCGTCGGGGCGCCGCCCCGGCAACGGGAAGGATGAGAATCATGGGAACGCAGAACACCGCGTCGCCGCAGAAAGCGGCAGCAGACGGCCTGGACCCGCACTTACGGCAGGTCGCTTCGGGCCCGGCCGGGGGCGAATCCGGCGATCTTCCGGACAACATACGCAGGACCACGGCGGACGCGGCGCTCGCGCTGCTCGGGACCGGTCCGGGCGGCCTGACCGACAAGGAGGCCGCCGAGCGCCAGCGGCGCTACGGGAAGAACCTGATCGAATCCGCCCGGAAGCGCTCGCCCGTGCTGGCCTTCCTGTCCAACTTCACCCATCTCATGGCCATCCTGCTGTGGGTGGCGGGCGCCATCGCGTTCGTCGCGGGGCTGCCCGAGCTGGGCTGCGCCGTCTGGCTCGTCAACATCATCAACGGAGTCTTCAGCTTCTGGCAGGAGCACCGCGCCAGCCAGGCGACGGAGGCCCTGAAGAAGATGCTGCCCGCCTACGCCAACGTGATCCGCGGGGGAAGGGAGCAGAAGGTGCTCGCCGAGGACCTGGTCCCGGGCGACATCATGCTCCTCGCGGAGGGCGACAGGATCTCGGCCGACGCCCGCGTCATCGCGAGCTCCGACCTGCAGGTGAACCAATCCACGCTGAACGGCGAGTCGAACCCCTCGCGCAAGACCTCCGACGCCGTCCCCGAGGACGGGCTCACCCCCGCCGAGATCCCCAACCTGGTCTTCGCGGGCACGAGCGTGTCGGAGGGCAACGGGCGCGCGGCCGTCTTGCGCATCGGCATGGCCACCGAGTTCGGCAAGATCGCGAACCTCACGCAGAACATGGAGGAGGTCCGCAGCCCGCTCCAGCGCGACCTCGACCGCCTCACCAAGCAGGTCACCGTCTTCGCCATGTGCATGGGGCTCGCCTTCTTCTCCCTCAGCCTGTTCGTGGTGCACGAGCCCTTCGCGCAGTCCTTCATCTTCGCGCTGGGCATGGTGGTCGCCTTCATCCCCGAGGGCCTGCTGCCCACGGTCACCCTGTCGCTCGCCATGGCGGTGCAGCGCATGAGCCGCCGCAACGCCCTCGTGAAGAAGCTGGACTCCGTGGAGGCCCTCGGCTCCACGAGCGTCATCTGCACCGATAAGACCGGCACGCTCACCCAGAACGAGATGACCGTCAACCACCTGTGGACGGTGTCGCGCGAATACGGGGTCACCGGCGTGGGCTACGCGCCCGAGGGCCGCATCGAGTCCGAGGGCGCCGCGTACCGCGCCGTGGACGACCCCGATCTCGAGCTGCTGCTGGAAGGCGGGCTGCTGTGCGGCAACGCGCGCCTGCGCGCCCCCGAGGAGGAGGGGCGGCGCTACGAGGTCTACGGCGACCCCACCGAGGCCTGCCTCATCGTGTCCGCCCAGAAGGGCGGCATCGACCCCGCCGAGCTCGAGCGCCGCATGCCGCGCGTGAAGGAGCTGCCCTTCGAGAGCCGCCGCAAGCGCATGACGACCGTCCACGCCCTCGAGGAGCCCGTCGACGGGGCGACGCGCGTCGCCTTCACCAAGGGCGCCCCCAACGAGGTCGTCCGCCTGGCGGACAGGGTCCGCGTCGGCGGGCGCGTCGTGCCCATGACCGACGGTATGCGCGAGCGCATCATGGCGGCCAACGACGCCTACGCGGCCGACGGCCTGCGCGTGCTCGCCGTGGCCTACCGCGCCCTCGGCGCGGACGCCGCCGGCGAGGGGGTGCCGGCGTCCCTGAGCGCCTACACACCCGACGTCATCGAGCGCCACCTCACCTTCGTGGGCCTCGAGGCCATGATGGACCCGCCGCGCCCCGAGGTCGCCGCCGCCGTGGCGGAGTGCCGCCGCGCCGGCATCCGCATCGTCATGATCACGGGCGACTACGGCCTCACCGCCGCGAGCATCGCCCGGCGCATCGGCATCGTCGAGGGCGACGACCTGTCCGTCATCTCGGGCTTCGAGCTCTCGAAGATGGGCGACGAGGAGCTGAGGGCCAAGCTGTCCGGCCAGGTGGTGTTCGCCCGCATGGCCCCCGAGCAGAAGCTCCGCGTGGTGAGCGCCCTGCAGGAGATGGGCGAGATCGTCGCGGTGACGGG
>DXAO01000009.1 GCA_019117005.1 Candidatus Collinsella stercoripullorum
ACGCACACTCCCGGCATCATCCAGAGCCTGCTGCAGAAGAAGCAGGAGCTCCCGCTGCGGAAGCTCGCGCTCTACGACATCGATGAGCAGCGCATGAACCTCGTGTACGACATCATGCGCCAGTTCATCGAGCAGGAGGCGCCCGACCTGGACGTCGTCGTGACGACCGATCCGGAGACGGCGTTCACCGACGTGGACTTCGTGTTCGCGCAGATTCGCCAGGGCGGTCTGGCGATGCGCTCGAGCGATGAGAAGATCCCGCTGAAGTACGGCTGCGTCGGCCAGGAGACCTGCGGCGCCGGCGGCTCCATCTCCTACGGCATCCGCTCGATCCCCGGCGTGTTCGGCATCGTCGAGGCTGCGAAGAAGTACTCGCCGAACTGCTGGATCCTGAACTACTCCAACCCTGCCGCCGTGGTCGCGGAGGCGACGCGCCGCGAGTTCGGCAACGAGCGCATCCTGAACATCTGCGACATGCCGACCGCGATCCTGTTGTCGTACTCCAAGATGCTCAACCTGCCCAGCTGGCGCGACCTCGACCCGTGCTACTTCGGTCTCAACCATTTCGGCTGGTTCACCGAGGTCTATGACAAGCAGGGCGTCGACCGCCTGCCCGAGCTGCGCGAGATGATCCTCAACCAGGGCATGGCCGTCAGCGACAGGCACCACAAGGACCCGGATTGGATGCACACCTGGGCGCAGTACGTCGAGATCGTCAAGGACTATCCCGAGTACCTGCCCAACAGCTACCTGCAGTACTACCTGTACTCGCAGGATATGGCAGCCGGTATGGACCCCGAGCACACCCGCGCCGACTCGGTCATCAACGGACGCGAGAAGGAGATGTTCGCCGAGCACCAGGCCTACCTCGCCGACCCCGCGAACTACAAGAGCCCGGTCCAGAGCTTCACGGTCTTCGGGGACTTCATCGTCGACGCCGCCGCCTCGATCGCCTACAACAAGGCGGAGCGCTACCTGGTCATCGTCGAGAACAACGGGGCCATCCCCAACCTGCCTGATGACGCCATGGTCGAGGTCCCCGCCTACGTGCGCTCCTGGGGTCCCGAGCCGGTGCGCCGCGCTCCGATCTCCACGTTCTACAAGGGCCTGATCGAGGAGCAGCTCGCGAGCGAGAAGCTCGCGGTCGACGCGTACTTCGAGCATTCCTACCAGAAGGCGCTCGAGGCGATCGCCGTCAACAAGACGATCCCGTCCACGACCGTGGCCCGCAAGATCCTCGACGACCTGATCGCCGCCAACGGCGATTACTGGCCCGAGCTTCACTAGAGAGGAGCCGCTACCCATGGGAAGCAAACTCTACAACGGTTTCCAGAAACTCGGTAAGGTCCTGATGGCGCCGGTGCTCCTGCTGCCCATCTCCGGCATCCTGGTGGGTCTGGGTTCCGCGCTGTCCAACGCGAACCTCATGGAGCTCGCGCCCTTCCTGGCCTCCGAGCCCATGGTCATCTTCAGCACGCTGATCAAGGCGGCGGGCAACGTCGTCAACAACCACATCTCCGTGCTGTTCGCCATCTGCGTCGCATACGGCTACGCCCGCGCCGAGAAGGCGACGGCGGCCCTGTCGGGCTTCCTCGGCTACATGACCATGAACACCATCATGGGCCAGCTGCTGACCCTGCTCGGCGTGATCGACCCGGAGAACCTGCTGACCGGCCAGAGCTCGATCCTGGGCGTGGTGACGCTCGATACGGGCGTGTTCGGCGGCATCGCCGTCGGCCTGATCGTGTCGTGGCTGCACAACCGCTACTACAAGATCCAGCTCCCGCCGGTGCTCGGCATCTTCAACGGCACGCGCTTCATCCCCGCGATCACGATTATCGTGGCGAGCCTGCTGGGCTGCGTGCTCTCCGTCCTGTGGCCGCCCGTGCAGAACGCCCTGTCCATGATGTCGACGTTCATCGACTCCACGGGCGTGTTCGGTGCGTTCATCTACGGCCTGTCCGAGCGCCTGCTGCTCCCGTTCGGCCTGCATCACTTCATCTACCTGCCGTTCTTCTTCACATCACTCGGCGGTACGATGACCGTCGACGGCCAGACCGTCGAGGGCGCCGTCAACATCTACAACGCGATCCTCAACACCCCCGGCATGATGTACGACATCGATGTCAGCAAATACGTCATGAACGGCAAGGTCCTGTTCGCGATGTTCGGCCTGACGGGCGCCGCCCTGGCCATCTGGCGCTCCTCGCTGCCCAAGAACCGCAAGAAGACCGCTTCCCTCATGATCGCCGCGGTCATCCCCGCCGCCTTCATGGGCATCACCGAGCCGCTCGAGTACTCGTTCCTGTTCGTGGCGCCGGTGCTCTTCGTCGTCCATGCGTTCCTGTGCGGACTGGCCTATGTGCTCACCTACCTCGTGCAGTTCAACGTACCCGGACCCTCCGCGTTCGGCGGCCCGTTCCTGTCATGGATCTTCAACGGGATCATGAACGCCGACAAGGGGTCCAACTGGTTCTGGCTCATCCCGCTCGGCGTCGCGTACTTCGGCCTGTACTACGCGCTGTTCCGCGCCTTCATCAAGAAGTTCGACTTCAAGACGCCCGGTCGCGAGGATGACGCCGGCGATGACGCCGCGGACTCCGCGTCCGCGGGCACCTCGCGGACCAACGAGCTCATCCCGCAGATCGTGGAGGCCGTGGGCGGCAAGGACAACATCAAGAGCGTCGACGCCTGCTTCACCCGCTTGCGTCTGAAGCTCAACGATGTGGGCCTCGTCAAGGAGGACCCGTACTTCAAGGAGTCGCTGGGCGCGAGCGCCATCGTGCACGTGGGCGACGGCGTCCAGATCGTCTACGGTAACAAGGCCTCGGTCTACAAGTCCGAGATGAGGGAATACCTCGGTATGGAGTAGGTTTCCGAGAACCGGTCGGGGGCGGCGCTCGCGCCGTCCCCGGCTTCATGCAAGGGGGGCCGCATGTCGATGTACGAGATCTATTCCAACCTGCGCACCTGCATCGAGGGCATCGGTCAAGCCGGGGGCATGGACTCCCACATCGCCCTGTACGTGCTCGAGCACCATGAGGAGGTCCCGCGGATGGCCATCGGGGACCTCGCGCGGGCATGCAACACCTCGATCGCGACGATATCGCGGTTCTGCCGCCGCGTGAACGGCTCGGATTGGCGTACCTTCAAGGACCAGATGGAGGAGTACGGGGCATGGCTGCGAAGCGACTCGGCCGTCTCGCGCTTCCATGACCGGATCGATATCCCCTGGTACTTCGATACGCTGGAGGCGAGCCTCTATCAGACGCGCCGCCTGCTGAACGACGGGGTCCTGGAGCAGGCGGTCGACTGGCTGTCCGAGGCCGCGAACATCTACATGTACGGCAGCTCGTTCTCCAACATCGCCGCCCGGGAGGCCTGCGAGAAGCTCAACCGGATCAACCGCCTGTGCTTCTCGTTCTCCACGGTGAAGGACCAGCTGGGGTCGCTCGTCCACCTCAAACCCGATGACCTGGTCGTCTTCATCTCCTTCTCGGGTACCACGGCGCATATCCGGAAGCTCTACCTGCGGGCCAAGATGGTCGGCTGCCGCATCATGTGGATCTCGGGCAACCAGGCGCTCGTGCGCGAGGGGTCGAGCCGCGAGATGCTCGTGGCGGTGAGTCCGCTCGCGCTGCACGAGTACCGCACCTCGCTCGTGGAGGGGATCAGCCTGCGCTGCGCCATCGACGCCCTCTACATCAGCTACACCAACCGCCTGCGCTCGGTCCGCCCCGAAGCGGGCGACGCACCGCCCGCGGGCGGCGGGGATGATGGGGGGCTTGGGTGATGCGGCCTCGCGCCGCACGGCTATGGGCTATGATGTTCCCGAAGGCTCTGGCGCCCCGTCGTGTCCGGCGAGGCGCTTTCGTATGAGAGAGGGTACATCGTGGCACTTTCAATCGGTATCGTCGG
>DXAO01000010.1 GCA_019117005.1 Candidatus Collinsella stercoripullorum
AGCCTTGCGTTAGGATGTTGGGACATGGGAGGGCCCCCTTCGCTGCAAGCCTAGACAACTCACAGCATGCGGGAGCCCTCCCTATTTGTCATCCCCGGGGCGTAAACAACGTCTTGGCACTGAACAGCTAGCGGATGCCGGAAATCCCGATCTCGGCGCCAGGATGCGGCGCGCTAGCGGATGCCGGAGATCCCGATCTCGGCGCCAGAGTGCGGCGCGCTAGCGGATGCCGGAGGCCTCGATGGCGGCGACGGCGGCGCGCAGCCCCTCGGGCGGGAGCACGAGCGCCATGCGCACGTAGCCCTCCCCGTGCGGCCCGAAGCTCGCCCCGGGCGTCACGATCACGCCCGCGCGCTCCATGAGCTCCTCACAGAACGCCAGCGAGTCGGTCCGGCCGCCCGGCAGCTTCGCCCACACGAACATCGAGCCGTGGGCGTTCGGGCGCTCCCAGCCGATGCCCTCCAGGCCGTCGCACAGCGCATCGCGGCGCTCCTGGTACCTGAGCCGCTGCTCCTCCACCCGGTCCAGCGGGCCGGTCAGCGCGGCGATCGCGGCCTTCTGGATCGGGAAGAACATGCCGAAGTCGATCTGCCCGCGCAGCTTGGCGAAGGCCGCCACGACGTCGGCGCGGCCTACCAGAAAGCCGATGCGGGCGCCCGTCACGTTGAAGGACTTCGACAGCGAGAAGAACTCGACGCCCACCTCGAGGGCGCCGGGATGCGCGAGGAAGCTGCCCCCGCGCGGGCCGTCGTAGACGATGTCCGAATAGGCGTTGTCGTGCACGATCAGCAGGTCGTGCTCGCGCGCGAAGGCGATGATCTCCTCATAGAGCTCCGGCGTCCCCACGCTGCCGACGGGGTTCGCGGGCAGCGAGACGATCATGTACTTGGCCCGGTCCGCCACATCCGGGTCGATGCCCGCGACGTAGGGCAGGAAGCCGTGCTCGGCGTTGAGCGGGTAGTAGGCGAGCTCGCCGTCGGCGATCTTCACGCCCGCCTCGAACACGGGGTAGCACGGGTCGGGCACGAGCACGGTATCACCCGGATCGAGCAGCGCGAGGCCCAGGTGCCCCACGCCCTCCTGCGTCCCGTTGCAGCTGGCGACCATGTCGGGGGTGATGCCCGCGACGCCGAAGCGGCTCTCGTAGTAGTCGCACACCGCCTGCTTGAGCTCGGGCAGGTCGCCCAGGCTGTACTTCCACTGCACGGGGTCCGCCGCCGCCTCGCGCAGGGCGGCGACCACATGGTCGTACGGGGCGAAGTCGGGGGTGCCCACGGAGAGGTTGTAGATGGTGCGGCCTTCGGCCTCGAGCTTGAGCCTGCGCTGGTTGAGGGAGGCGAACACCTCGTCGCCGAACCGGTCGAGCCGCTGGGAGAACTGCATGCGGGGACACCCCTTCTGCGCCCCGCGCGGGGCGCGATCGAGAATCATCGGATAGGACACCAGTGTAGCGCTGCGAGCGACCCCCTCGCTCGGGCATCTTCCGCAGGGCGCCGGGCACCTGCCGCGGCCCGCCGTCGGAGGCGGCGGCATGCGGCGGGCGGCGCAGCCCGCGGCGGGGTCGCACCGGACGGCGAGGGACCGCGGGGCCGCTCTCAGCGCTCGGGCTCGAGCGCGTCCACCTCGTCGAGCCACAGGCGGGCGGAGGCGTCGCTCGGCATGCGCCAGTCCCCGCGCGGGGACAGCGTCACCGAGCCGACCTTCGGCCCGTCCGGGAGGCAGCTGCGCTTGAACTGCTGGGCGAAGAACCGCCGGTAGAAGACGCGCAGCCAGCTCCACACCGTATGGGCGTCGTAGGAGCCCGCGAACGACCGGCACGCCATGCGGAAGATCTTGCCTGGCGCGAACCCGAAGCGCAGCAGGTGGTAGAGGAAGAAATCGTGCAGCTCGTAGGGCCCCACGAGGTCCTCGGTGCGCTGGGCGATCTGCCCGTCGCCGGTGGGGGGCAGAAGCTCCGGGGAGACCGGGGTGTCCAGGATGTCGAGCAGCGTCCGCTCGATCGCGCCGCCGTAGAGCCCCGCGGCGTAGCGCACCAGATGGCGCACGAGGGTCTTGGGGACGCTCGCGTTGACGGCGTACATGCTCATGTGGTCGCCGTTGTAGGTGGCCCACCCGAGCGCCAGCTCCGACAGGTCGCCGGTGCCGATGACCATGCCACCCGCCTGGTTGGCGAGGTCCATGAGGATCTGGGTGCGCTCGCGCGCCTGGCTGTTCTCGTAGGTGACGTCGGTCACCGCGGGGTCGTGGCCGATATCCTCGAAATGCTGGCGGACCGCCTCGTGGATCGAGACCTCGCGGAAGTCGGCGCCCAGGGCGGAGGCGAGCGTCTCCGCGTTGCCCCGGGTGCGGGCCGTGGTGCCGAACCCGGGCATGGACACCGCGTGGATGCCCGAGCGCGGGAGGCCGAGCGCGTCGAAGGCGCGCACCGTCACGAGCAGGGCGAGCGTGGAGTCCAGGCCGCCCGACAGGCCGATGACGGCATGCCGGCTCCCCGTGTGCGCGAGGCGCGTCTTGAGCCCCGCGGCCTGCAGGCCGAAGATCGTCTCGCAGCGCTCGGCCACCTCGCCCCGCTCGGCGGGGACGAAGGGCGTCCGCGGGAAGACGCGGTCGACCTCGAGCGCGGAGCGCATGAGGGGGGCGCCGGAGCCCTCCCGCTCGCCCGCGCCGCGGCCGTCCTCCCCCGCCGCCTCGCCGTCGCGGGCGGCCCCGGGCCGATACGAGAAGCCCACGCCGGCGGTCCCCCCGCTCGGGAAGGCGGGCCCGGCCCAGGTGGTGGAGCGGCGGCGCTCGGCGAGCAGGCGGTCGAGGTCCACGTCGGCCGTCGCCATCTCGCAGCTGAACAGGGGCGTGCGGGCCAGCAGCGACCCGTTCTCCGCGATCAGGTTCTCGCCGGCGAACACGAGGTCGGTGGTCGACTCGCCCTCGCCCGCGTCCGCGTACGCGTAGGCGCAGTACAGCCGCGCCGATTGCTGGGACACGAGCTGACGGCGGTACTCGGCCTTGCCGATCACCTCGTCGGAGGCGGAGGGGTTCAGGATGACGGTCGCCCCCTGCTCGAGCGCCATGGCGACCGAGGGCGGCTGGGGGACCCACAGGTCCTCGCAGATCTCGACGCCGACCGCGACGGCGTCCATCCCGGGGTCGGTGCAGCGGAACACCAGGCCTGCGCCGAAGGGGACCGGCCCCTGCCCCGCGAAGGGAACGGCGCCCGACAGGTGCAGGGGCGCCGGGGCGAACCAGCGCCGCTCGTAGAACTCGCCGTAGTTCGGCAGATGGCGCTTCGCGGAGAGGCCGAGCAGCCGGCCCGCGCAGCACACCGCGGCGCAGTTGTAGACGGCCTCGCCGTGCGCCACGGGCAGCCCGACGGTGAACAGGACGGGCAGCTCCGCGGTCTCGGCGAGCAGGCGCGCGAGCGCGTCCTCGCAAGCGCGCAGCAGCGCGCGGTCCAGGAAGAGGTCCGCGCAGGTGTAGCCGGTGAGGCACAGCTCGGGCAGCGCGAGCGCGCCGACGCCCGCGGCGGCGGCGGAGCGCACGCAGGCGAGGATCGACGCCGCGTTGCCCTCGACGTCGGCCACGCGGATCTTCGGCGTGGCCGCCGCGATCCGGAAGAACCCGTCGCCGGCGCCCGCGCCCGCTCCCAAACCGGTGAAGAACAGCTCGTCCATGTGGTGCTCCTTATCCGCACGTTTGCTCGACGCTATTGTAGCGGCTCGCGCCGCGGCAGAGGGCGGCAGGGGGACGGGGACGGGCGAGGCCGCACGACGATGCAGGCGGGGGCGACCGGGGCGACGCCGGCGCGGTCCGGCCCGAAGGCGCGGGCCCCGTGCGCCCCGGCGGGCGACGCGGGGCGCGCGGTGCGCATCGGGGCGCGCCTGCCGCCGCCGTCGCGCATGGAACCCGGTACCCCCAGATGCGCGCATGTTCTGTAGAGCGCCCGCCTGGGCCTATAATGAGAGCGCCTGCGGGGGTCCCCGCGGCGTTCTCATGGCATCGAGAGGAAGGCGGCAGGGACCGTGAGCGAGACCCGCACCGCAACGGCGGAACCCGATACCACCACCCGCGGCGCGGCCGGCGGGGGGCGCATCCCCCGGCTCGCCCTCGTCGTCGTCACCTTCAAGCGCCAGGAGCTCCTCTCCACGCTGTTCGACTCCTTCCTGGAGCTCACGCAGGCGCCCTGGCGCATCGTCATCGTCGACAACGAGGGCTCCGAGCGCACGCGCGACATGGTCGCCGAGCTCGGCCGCCGCACGGATGAGCTGTGGGGCGTCGAGAGCGGCGAGCCCGACGCGGAGGGCGGCGTCTCCCGCGTCGTCTACGCGCCGCAGGCCGACAACCTCGGCGGCGCCGGCGGCTTCTCGGCCGGCGTCAAGCGCGCCTGGGAGCTCGGGGCGGAGTGGTTCTGGGTCATGGACGACGACGTCCGCGTGCTGCCCGAGGCCCTCGACCGCCTCGCGCCCTGGACGGCCACGCACCGCGTGATCCAGGGTTCGCGCCTGGACTACGACGGGGGCCCGTTCTACTGGCAGTACCACTTCATCGTGTCGCTCGGCATCCCCAACCCCATCGCGCCGGCGGCCTTCGGCCCCGAGGGCTACCGCGTCATGAACACGCTGTGCTTCGAGGGGGGCCTGTTCCACCGCTCGATCGTCGACGAGGTGGGCCTGCCCGACCCGCGCTTCTTCATCTACTGGGACGACACGGTCTACGGCTACCTCGCCTCCAAGGCCACCGAGGCCATCGTGGTGTCCGACCTCATCCTGCAGCGCACGCGCGATATCGCCAACTGGGACATCGCCGGCATGCGCCAGCTCAACGGGACCTCGGACATGAACCGCTACCACATCATGCGCAACCGCGGGTACATGATGCAGTACTTCCGCGCCAACGGGGACTACCGGCGCCTCGTGTTCGGCCTGGGCACCGCGGCGACCTTCGCCAAGGAGGTCATCCGCCTGATCATGGTCAACCGGGACTCCTTCAAGACCGGCATCCCCGCGCTGTTCCGCGGCATGCGCGACGCCCGCCGCATCTACCGCGACCGCACCTGGAAGCCCATGCCGCCGATGGGCGGCGCGGACGCCGGCAGGCGCGATTAGGGACGCACCCGGCTCGGGCGGCTCGGTCGCCGACGGAGTCCGGCGCGGCAGGAAGCGCCCCGGGGGCGCGTGCGCGGCCGGGGCTTCTCCACAAGACCTCCCCGTGTGTCACCTCTTTTTGTTGATGCGCGATGAGGGGTTCGAAACCGCCGTCGAGGGTACACAATCTACGATGCGAACGAACCGATCCGCGACCGGACGCCCTCTCGGGGACGCCCGGTCGCTCATGTATGCGCAACCCCGGCCATGAGTGGGAGGACCGAACATGGCAGCCTATACCGATGACTACACCGACCGCAGACGCACCCGCATCTACCAGCGACCGACCGACCGCACCCAGGCGGGCAAGGACGACCTCATAGGCCAGACCCAGGCCATCGCCGTGAAGCCGCGCCTGTTCGACGGCATCTCCATCGCGCAGGTCGTCGCCGGCGCCGCGGCCGCCGCGACCTCCGTGGCGCTGTCGAGCTACATCGGCGTCGCGGGCTCGATCATCGGCGCCGCCGTGAGCTCGGTGGTCACGGTCATCTCCTCGCAGCTCTACCGGCGCTTCCTGGACGCGAGCGCCCGCAAGATCAAGGACGCGGGCGAGCAGGTCGTCTCCAAGGCCTCCCGCTCCGACGGCGAGGCCGTGGCGGAGGGCTCACCGCTGCCCGAGGGGGTGCGCGGGGCGCGGATCGCCCCCTCCAAGCTGCGGGCCCGCGCCGCGGCGCAGCGCGCGGCGACCCAGCGCAAGGTGGTGGCCTTCTCCGCCGTCGCAGCCGTCGCGGCCGTCGCCCTCTGCGCGGCGGCGATCTGGCTCGGCACATCCGGCCAGGGCATCGGCGAGCAGACCTCGGTGCTGAGCGTCGCCGCCCCCTCCTCCAACGAGGCGGACGTCGATTCGACCGCAACCGGCGCCACGGGCGCCGACGCCGGGACCGACCAGGGCGCCGGGACCGCGGCGCAGGGCGCCGCCGGCGACACGGCAAGCGGGACGGGCGCCGGGAACGCGACCCCGGGCGCCGGGACCGGCGCACAGGACCAGACGGGCGCCGACGGCGAGACCTCGTCGGGGACGGGATCGGACGCCGGCGCGGACGCGGGCACCGGCTCCGCATCCGACGGCTCCGGGGACGCGGGCACCGGAGGCTCCGGCACCGGTGACGCCGGCCAGTCCGCCGGCGGCGACACCTCGACCGGGAACGGGGCCTCGTCGGGCGAGGACGCCTCGACGTCGTCCACCGGCGCGGGCACGGGGCGCTAGCCAGGAGCCGCCGCGCCGCTCAGCCCGTGCACGCGGCCCCGGGCACCCCGGTCCGAGTCCCGCCCCCGCCCGCAACCCCGTCGAGCGGGCCGGTCAGATCGCGGCCCGCGCATCCGGGCGCTCCACCCCGCGCCGCGCCCCGTCCCCTGAGGGGGTGGGACGCGGCGCGATGGTAAGATGGCATGAAACGCAGTCAAGAAGGAGCACCATGGATACCCGCGCACAGAAGCCGACCCTCTCCGTCGGCAACCAGATCTACCTCTATCGCCTGCTCTCCGAGTCGATCGGATGCGGCAGGCAGACCATCATGGGCAAGGTCGAGGAGGCGCTCGCCGCCGACCGCATGGGCGCCGAGGACCTCGGGTTCGAGAGCACGCGCGCACTGCTCGAGGCGCTCGACGCCTTCGTCACGCTCACGGTGTTCAAGGGGGGACGCATCTACGCCACGGTGACCGCGCAGCCCGCCTGGGACGAGGCGCTCGCGGCACCGGAGAAGCAGGCCGCCCCCGCCGGCAAGTCGTGGAAGCGCAAGAAGGCCGACAAATCGCTCAAGCCCGTCCGGCCGCGCCGCGTCAAGCGTGCCGTCGAGGCGGCACCCGAGGCCGAGGCCCCGGCCCCCGATCGCGACGGGGCCGCCGGGGACGCAGACGCCGGGGCTGCCGTGAAGGACGCACCGGGCGGCGCGGCAGGCGGCTCCCCCGCCCCGACGGATGCCGCCCCGGCTGGAGCCGCTCCGGGAGCGGAAGGCCCGTCGCAGCCCCGCGCCGCAGAAACCGCGGCCTCCCCGTCCGAACCCGCCGGAGAGAGGGGGCAGGCGCGCGACGAGGCGACCGGCGGCGCTGAGCCCGCCGCCCGGCAGGCGGCCTCCCCCAAGACGGCATCCCCCGAGGCGGCCTCGCCCGTCAGCGACAAGGATACCGCGCAGGCAGACGGAGCCGGATCCGCGCCGGACGGAGAAGCCCTCTCCCCGCAGGACGCCGCCTCCCCCGCCGAGCCCGCCCGCGAGCCCGCCGCCCAGCCGGCGATCAGCCTGACGGTGGTCTACGACCCCGAGAACGCGAACGCCGGCGTCACCACGCTGGAGTCCACCCCGGACGCCGACGGCCGCGCCGCCGTCTCCGAGGCCGCCTTGCCCGATACAGACACGACCGAAGCCGCCTCGCCTGAGGCCGCTTCGCCCGATGCCGACGCGACCGACGTAGCCTCGCCCGAAGCCGGCACGTCCGAAGCCGGCACGCCCGAGGCCGGCTCCCCCGCCCGCACGGAGGCGTCCCCGTCCCCCGCAGGCGCGGACGGTGCGAAGCCGCGCGCGCCGAGACCCTCGCGCGCGGCGCGGAACCGGGCGGATCGCACGGGCGCCCGTACGGGGCGGAGCGCCGCAGACGACGCCGACTCCCGCATCCGCGGGGGTCGGGGCGCCGGCACCGCGCCCGTGCCGTCCGAGCCCCGCCCGCTCCCCGAGGGGTACCCCGCGGACCTCACCCGCGACGTCTACTGCCCCGGGCCCGTTCTGCACGAGCTCGCGCTCCTGCTGCCCCTGGGGGCCGACGCCCTGGGCATCCTGGATGCGTACTACCGCATCGCCCAGCTGCTCGGAACCCTGGAGGCTGGCCGCAACCGCGCCTCCTTCCCCCTGGGCTACCTGCGCGACGGCGAGCGCCTGACCGCGACCGTCCGCCTGCGCCGCAAGCGCGGCGACGCGGGCGCAGCCTGGGTCGTCGACGCCGTGGAGGCCCCGACGGACAGCACCGCGGACGGACGGTAGCGCGGACCCCGGCACCGGGGCGCCGCCTCGGCCGTCGCCCCGCCCGCCCCCATGTCAACGAGAACCGGCCCCGGAACCCCGATCGCTCGGGGCGCCGGGGCCGGCTGCCGTATGCGGGAGGCCGCGGGACCGGACCGGCGCGCAGGACGGCGCACCGGTCCGTCGCGGCGCCGCTAGTCGCGCGTGAGCTTGCGGCGGACGCGGTGCGGGCGGGCGGCGTCCTCGCCCAGGCGCGCCACGCGGTTCTCCTGATAGCTCGCGAAGTTGCCCTCGAACCAGTACCAGGTGCCCGGGTTCTCGTCGGTGCCCTCCCACGCGAGGATGTGGGTGGCGACGCGGTCGAGGAACATGCGGTCGTGGCTGATAACCACCGAGCAGCCCGGGAACTCGAGCAGCGCGGCCTCGAGCGAGGAGAGCGTCTCGACGTCCAGGTCGTTGGTGGGCTCGTCGAGCAGCAGCAGATTGCCGCCCTGCTTCAGGGTGAGGGCGAGGTTCAGGCGGTTGCGCTCGCCGCCGGAGAGCACGCCGGCGCGCTTCTGCTGGTCCTGCCCCTTGAAGCCGAAGCTCGCCACGTAGGCGCGGCTCGGCACCTCGGACTCGCCGACGATCATGATGTCGTTGCCGTCGGAGACGACCTCCCACAGGGTCTTGTCGGGGTCGATGCCCTCGCGGCCCTGGTCGACGTAGGACAGCTTCACGGTCTCACCCAGCTCGATGCTGCCGCTCGTGGGCTGCTCGATCCCCATGATCATCTTGAACAGGGTGGACTTGCCCACGCCGTTGGGGCCGATCACGCCCACGATGCCGTTGCGCGGCAGGGTGAACGAGAGGTCGTCGATGAGCACGCGGCCGTCGAACTCCTTGTGCAGGTGCTCGACCTCCAGCACCTTCGCGCCCAGGCGCGGGCCCACGGGGATGCGGATGTCGGTGTAGTCGAGCTTCTGGCTGGCGCGCGCCTCGGCCTCCATCTCCTCGTAGCGGGCCAGACGCGCCTTGTTCTTGGCCTGGCGGGCCTTCGGCGAGCTGCGCACCCACTCGAGCTCGGCGGCCATGCGCTTGGCGAGCTTGGCGTCGCGCTGGCCCTGGGCGGCGATGCGCGCGGCCTTGGTCTCGAGGTAGGTGGAGTAGTTGCCCTTGTAGGGGTAGAGGTGGCCGCGGTCGACCTCGCAGATCCACTCGGCCACGTTGTCGAGGAAGTAGCGGTCGTGGGTGACGGCGAGCACGGCGCCCGGGTAGGTGTGCAGGAAGTGCTCGAGCCACAGGACCGACTCGGCGTCGAGGTGGTTGGTGGGCTCGTCGAGCAGCAGCAGGTCGGGGGCCTCGAGCAGCAGGCGGCACAGGGCCACGCGGCGGCGCTCGCCGCCGGAGAGGACCTTCACCGGCGTGTCGGACTCGGGCAGCTGCAGGGCGTCCATGGCCTGACCGAGCTTGGAGTCGATGTCCCAGCCGTCGGCGGCGTCGATCTCGTCCTGCAGGCGGCCCATCTCGGCCATGAGGGCGTCCATGTCGCAGTCGGGGTCGCACATCTCCTCGCCGATCCGGTTGAACCGGTCGACTTTGGCGAGCAGGTCGCCGAAGGCCATGCGCACGTTCTCGATGACGGTCTTGTCGTCGTCGAGCGGCGGCTCCTGCTCGAGGATGCCCACGGTGTAGCCGGGGGTGAGGCGCGCCTCGCCGTTGGAGACCTCCTCGATGCCGGCCATGATCTTGAGCAGGGTCGACTTGCCCATGCCGTTGGGGCCCACGACGCCGATCTTGGCGCCGGGATAGAACGACAGGGTCACGTCGTCGAGGATGACCTTGTCGCCGTGCGCCTTGCGCGCCTGGTACATCTGGTAGATGAATTCCGCCATGATGCTCCTATCATGCAGGTTGATGCTTGCGGTACCGTACACGCCCCATTCTCGCATGGGCGGCGCGCGGATGCGGCGGGCGCGCACCGAATCCACGGGATGCGCCGCGGAAGCGGACGGCAGGCTCTGGGAAAAGGTGCCTGTCACCGATGCCCCTGGGAAAAAAGTGCCTGTCCCTTATTTCCCAGTGGGAAATAAGGGACAGGCACTTTTTTCCCACCGATGCGCCATCGTGCCATAATGGGCGGCGACCAACGCGACGAAAGGGAACCCGATGCCGGAGACCGCGACCACCAAGCTCGAGACCATCATGGGCGCAGACGGGCTCTCGCGCCTGCAGGCGGCCACCGTCATGGTGCTCGGCTGCGGAGGCGTGGGGTCGAACTGCATCGAGGCGCTCGCGCGCGGCGCCATCGGGCGCATCGTGATCGTGGACAAGGACGTCGTCGCCCCGAGCAACATCAACCGACAGGCCATCGCCTTCACGAGCACCGTCGGCCGGCGCAAGGTCGACGTCATGGCCGCCATGATCGCCGACATCAACCCGTCCTGCGAAGTAATCGCGCGCGACGCCTTCGTGCTGCCCGACAACCTCGAGGCCCTCATGCGCGACTGCCTCGATGCCTGCGGTGGCCGCATCGACTTCATCGTCGACGCCATCGACACCGTCTCCACGAAGCTCGCGCTCGCCGAGCTCGCTCCCGCGCTCGGCATCCCCCTCATCAGCAGCATGGGCGCGGCCAACAAGCTGCACCCCGAGTGCCTGCGCATCGCCGACATCCACGACACCGTGCGCGACCCGCTCGCGCGCATCGTCCGCAAGGAGTGCCGCCGCCGCGGCATCCGGCACCTGCGCGTCCTGTACTCCTGCGAGGAGCCTGCGCGCACGCCCGGGCGCGCTCCTGAATCCGGGCGCGAGCGCACCGAGCTCGGCACCGCCTCGTTCATGCCGCCCATCATGGGGCAGATGATCGCCGGCGAGGTCATCCGCCGGCTCTCCGGCGTCGGCTGCGAGGAGGTCCGCCCGGACGGAACGGTCGTCCGGTAGCGGACCCGCGCATCCCGCTCGCAAGCCGCCGCGCGCCCCGCCCGTCCCCGCCCCCAGCGCCACCGAGGAGGTGCCGCCCCATGTACCGCTTCGTCGACATGCACTGCCATCTCGACCTCATGGCCAACGGACCGCAGGTCGCCGCCGACGCGCGCGGACGCGGGATCGCGCTGCTCAACGCGAGCGTGACCCCGCAGGGCTACCGTTGCGCGCGCGAGCGCTACGCCGGCGCGCCCGCGGTCCGCTGCGCCGCCGGCCTGCACCCGTGGTGGGTCTCAGACGGGTCCTGCGGCGATGACGACGCCGCCCGGCTCGCCCTCGACCTCGCCAGCGAGCGCTTCGTGGGAGAGGTGGGCCTCGACCTCGGAACGCGCCATGCGCATGCGCGCGCTCGGCAGGAGGCCGCCTTCGAGCGGATCGTCCGCGCCTGCGCCGAGAACCCCCTCCCCGGGCGCGTCCTGACCATCCACGCGGTCCGCTCCGCTGGAACCGTCCTCGATGCGCTGGAGCGCTACGACCTCACCCGCAGCGCCGCCTGCATCTTCCACTGGTTCTCGGGCACGAGCGAGGAACTCGCCCGGGCGCGGCGCGCAGGGTGCCTGTTCTCCGTGAACGGCATGATGCTCGCCACGCGCAGGGGACAGGAGTACGCGCGGATCATCCCGCAGAAGCAGCTGCTGCTCGAGACCGACGCACCCGCCGAGCAGGGCGCGCCGGGCGCGGCGGCGGACCTCGAGGCGGCGCTGCAGGCGACGCTCTCCCGGCTGGCGCAGATCCGCGGCGTCGACGAGGCCGACCTGGGGCGCGCGGTCGCCGAGCGCGGCGCGGAGCTCCTCGGTCTGTAAGGGCGCGCACCGCATAGGCGGCACGGGCCGCTCGACCCGTCGCGCGCACGGCGCCTGCGCGCCGGGAGAGGCGGGCCCTCGGCCGCGAAAACGCGATCCCGCACTGCACCCGAACCGCGGGCGGGCAGCGACGGAGACGCGACCGCGGCGTCTCCGTACCGCACACCGCCCTCCCCGACCGTTCGCCGCCCGTCGCATAAGCCCCCGACCGACGGGTATCCATCAGGTAGGTGCATCGAGCACGACGTACCCGGCACGACGAGGAAAGGAGCCATCATGTTCGATTTCAACGCTGTCGTCGAGCTCGCGGGGATGCTCTCCTCGCTTGCCGTGGTCTTCCTGGTCCTCGAGGCGGGATCCATCGCGCTGCCGGCCGCCGTGCGCCGCGCGCGGACATGGATGAGCAGCCGGGACGATACGGTCTCGTGGTCCACGCGCCGCGAGAAGGACGCCTACGCGGGCACCGCCCCCGCAGCCGTCCGCTCCTCCCTGCACACCGCGACGGGACGCAGGCCCATGAACAGCCTGCCGATCCGCCAGGCGGCCTAGCGCAGGCGGGCCGCGCAGCGGCATACCTGCTGCGAATGCCATCGAGCCCTACACGACGGGGGTCCCGAGGGACCCCCGTTTTCATGCCGCGGTACGGACGTGTCCGCTGGGAGGCGCCGGGGCGCGCCGAAGGCACCCGGCAGCGGCCCCTACCGGGCCGCCCGATCGCCCGGGTCCCGGATATCCAGCAGGTCCGGGATCGCGTCGATGACCAGGTCCGCCTCGTCCTGCGAGAACCCGAAGCGCTCCTCGCGCTTGGCGACGACCGTGATGCCCGCCGCCTTGCCCGCGGCGATGCCGTACACGGAGTCCTCCACGCAGCAGCATGCACCGGCGGGAAGGCCCAGCAGATCGAGGGTATGCAGGTAGATCTCGGGGTTGGGCTTGCTTTGATGGAACTGCTCGCCCGACACGATGGGCTCGAACCGCCCCGTCAGGCCGCAGGCGTCGAGCACCTTCTCGATGTTCGCCAGCGGAGAGGAGGATGCCAGCGCGACGCGGACCCCCATCCCGTGCAGGGCCTCGACCGTCTCGGCGACGCCGGGGTTCAGCAGCCGCGCGTACGGCCGCGGGCGATGCGACGCCCACTCGTTGTAGACCGCCTCCGCCTCGTCGCCGGTCAGCTCGCCGCGGCCGCCGCGGCGCATCCACATCTGCAGGTTGCGCTGGAAGTCCTGGTGCGACATGCCGACCTGGCGCTTGCGCTCCTCCTCGGTGATACCGAGCCCGAGCTCCTCGCTCATCACGGCGAGCTCATCGAAGTAGAACTTCTCGGTGTCGACGATCACGCCGTCCATGTCGAAGATGACCGCTTTGAAGGGGAAGGCCATGGGCTGTCCTTTCGGGCTGGACCGAGCACGCGCGCATCCGCGCCGCGGTGCCTGGGATTCATTTCGGCACCTCAGTGTAGCGTATCTATGCAGCGGCAACGCTCGTCGCGTTCCTCGTTACCCTGATCCTGGTGGTCAGATGATCGATGTGGGTGATGCCTGCATAAGAGAACAGCCGCCTTGACGGAGACGGCTGTTCGCGTGGGCATCACCCACCAACAACAACTTCGCAGGAGGGCTTTAAACCTTCCGCTCGTACTGAAGAATACCCCAACGGCAGACCTGCATACCGCGGTATACGACAGGGCGACGGGCGCCTCGGAGCGTTCACGTATGCGATCGATCCATCATGGGGCGCCCTGAGCCGGCAGCATAGACCATCCGTGCAACAGCCCGCATCTCCCGCCCGCTATACCAAAGGCGGGCGGCGCCCCGAAGACGCCGCCCGCCCCAACTGCCCCTATGGCAGCATCCGCCTACTTGCGATGGGCGCGGTAGAACGCGATGAGCTGCTTGGTGCTCTCGTCCTGGGTGGCGAGCGCCTCGTCGTCGTGGAACGCCGGGGTGATCTC
This sequence comes from Candidatus Collinsella stercoripullorum, assembly GCA_019117005.1. Taxonomy (GTDB): domain Bacteria; phylum Actinomycetota; class Coriobacteriia; order Coriobacteriales; family Coriobacteriaceae; genus Collinsella; species Collinsella stercoripullorum. The sequence goes on from DXAO01000010.1 coordinate 13,805, forward strand.
CTTGGCGAGCTGCTTGCCCAGCTCGACGCCCCACTGGTCGAACGAGTCGATGCCCCACACGGTGCCCTCGACGAAGGTGATGTGCTCGTACAGCGCGATGAGCGCGCCGAGCGCATGCGGGGTGAGGTCGATGCCGAAGATGGAGGTCGACGGACGGTTGCCGGTGAACACGCGCGCGGTCACGATCTCCTCGGGCGTGCCCTCGGCGCGGACCTCGTCGGCGGTCTTGCCGAACGCGAGCGCCTTGGTCTGGGCGAGGAAGTTGCCGAGGAACAGCTCGTGCACGTCCTGGTCGCCGTCGACGTTGGGGTTCGCGGTGTTGACGAAGGCGATGAGGTCCGCCGGGATCAGGCGCGTGCCCTGATGGATGAGCTGGTAGAACGCATGCTGGCCGTTGGTGCCCGGCTCGCCCCAGTAGATCTCGCCGGAGGCCGTGGTGAGCGGCGTGCCGTCCCAGCGCACGCCCTTGCCGTTGGACTCCATGGTGAGCTGCTGCAGGTAGGCGGGGAAGCGGTGCATGTACTGGTTGTAGGGCAGCACGGCGTGGCTCTCGGCGCCGAAGAAGTTCACGTACCACACGTTGATGAGGCCCATGAGGGCGACGACGTTCTCCTCGAGCGGCGTGTCCTGGAAGTACACGTCGACGTCGTGGAAGCCCTTGAGGAAGCACTCGAAGCGCTCGGGACCGAACGCGATGATGAGCGAGAGGCCCACGGCGGAGTCGACGGAGTAGCGGCCGCCGACCCAGTTCCAGAAGCCGAAGGCGTTCTCCGGGTCGATGCCGAACTCGGCCACGCGGTCGAGCGCGGTGGAGACGGCGACGAAGTGCTTGCGCACGGCCTCGGCGCGGCTGGCCTCGGAGCCGTCGATGGCGCCGGCGGCCTCCAGGGCGTCGAGCAGCCAGGTGCGGACCTCGCGGCCGTTGGTCAGCGTCTCGAGCGTGGTGAAGGTCTTGGACACGACGATGACGAGCGTGGTCTCCGGATCGAGGCCGCGGACCTTCTCAGCCATGTCGTTGGGGTCGATGTTGGAGATGTAGCGGCAGTCGATGCCGGCGTCGGCATAGGGCTTGAGCGCCTCGTAGACCATGACCGGGCCGAGGTCGGAGCCGCCGATGCCGATGGACACCACGTGCTCGATCCGCTTGCCGGTGACGCCCTTCCACTCGCCGGAGCGGACCTTCTCGGCGAAGGCGTACATGCGGTCGAGCATGTCGCGCACGTCGGCGACGCAGTCCTGGTCGCCGTCGAACACGGTGCCGCGCTCGGAGTCGGGGCGGCGCAGCGCGGTGTGGAGCACGGCGCGGTCCTCCGAGGTGTTGACATGCGCGCCGGAGTACATGGCGTCGCGGCGCTCCTCGACGTGGAGCTCGCGGGCGAGCTGGACGAGCAGCTTCATGGTCTCGTCGGTGACGAGGTTCTTGGACAGGTCGATGTGGAACTCGCCCATGTCGAAGCTGAGCTTGGACACGCGGTCGGGGTCGGCGGCGAACCAGCCCTTGAGGTCCACGCCGGCGGAGGTCATCTCGTCGTAGTGCTTCTGGAGCGCCGCCCACGCGGGCGTGCCGGTCGCATCGATGGGTGCGGGAACGGTTGACATGCAGGTCCTCCTTGTCCATGAAGGCGCGGAGACGACGTGCCGCGACGACCCTCGCGCGGCACCCCGCGCCGACATCCGTGATGGCTTTATTCTAGCGCAGCGCGCCTGCCCCGGGGCGCGGGCCGGGCAACTTCGCGACCCCCTGCGGGCCCGCGCGACGGGGATGGGGGACGCGGGCGCCGGGCGCCGCCGGGGCCCCGGGCTCCACCGGGGCGCCGGGCTCCACCGGGGCGCCGCAGCACCGCGGAACCTCCCCGACGTCGCGCCGTCAGGGCGCAGCAGCGCCGCGGGAACCTCCCCGATGCCGGGCCGCCCCTAGAGGCGGCAGCGGTCCGCGAGCTCAGGGTACCCCCGCTCGACCGCGCGGTTGAACTGGCCGGCGTACACCCCGATCGCCATCACCCAGGCCGCCGCGAGGCAGACGGCGATAAGCGCCGTCACCGCGACGGCGGCGAAGGCGACCGCCGGCGTGGGGCCGGCCGCGTACGCGGTCATGCCCAGCAGCACGGCATCCAACGCGAAGGAGAGGACGGCCGCGCGACGCCAGGCCCTCCTGCGCAGGCGCTGGGCGCGGTCGAGGGCGGCATGGAGCTCCAGGAGCTCCCCCGTCGAGAGCAGGCGGCAGCCGATCGTTTCGCGCTGCGCCCTGCTGAGCGTGTTCACATGGATGCCGAGCATCGTCGCCTCCCGTCTCGCCGGCCGCACCCGCGGCCCGAAGCCCGCAGCCGGGTGCCCGCCCGCCGTCGCGGGGGGCACCCGCCCGCGCGCGTCACTCCCCCAGCTGCTCGCAGGCCTCGAGCCAGGCGGTCTCGAGCTCGTCCAGCTCCGCGCACGCGGCGTCGATCTCATGCTGGCTGGCCGTGAGCGCCGCGAAATCCGTGGGGTCGACCCCCGCCATGGCGGCGCGGAGCTCATCGACCCTGGCGCGCCGGGACTCCATCTTGCGCTCGAGCGACGACACCTCGCGGCGCAGGCGCTGCCGCTCGGCGTTGGAGAGCCCCGCGTCGGCCTCCGGGCTTCCCGCCCCCGCCCGCTCGCGGCGCTCGCCGCCGGCCGCGGGCGACGAGGTGCCCCGTCCCCGCGCCTGCGCGCGCCCCTCGCCGACGAGCCGCAGGTACTCGTCCACGGCGCCGGGCACGTGCCGCAGCCGGCCGTCGACGAGCGCGTACTGCTGGTCGGTCACGCGCTCCATGAGGTAGCGGTCGTGCGTCACCAGGATGAGCGTCCCCGGCCATCCGTCGAGCAGGTCCTCCACGATGGCGAGCATGTCGGTGTCGAGGTCGTTGCCCGGCTCGTCCAGGATCAGGACGTTCGGCTCCTCCAGGATGGTGAGCAGCAGCGACAGCCGGCGGCGCTGGCCTCCGGAGAGGTCGCCTATGCGGCTCCAGAGCTGCTGCGTGGTGAAGCCGAGGCGCTCGAGCAGCTTCTCGGGGCTCGTCTCCTTGCCGTCCACCACGTAGACGCGCTTGTAGCGCGAGAGCACCTCGCGGATGGTCTCGTCGAGGTGCGGCGCGAGCTCGTCGAGCTGCTGGGAGAGCACGCCGAAGCGCACCGTCTGCCCGATCTTCACGCGGCCGCGCGCGGGCTCCAGGCGACCTTGGAGCACCGACAGCAGGGTCGACTTGCCGGCGCCGTTCTCCCCCAGCAGGCCGAAGCGGTCGCCCGCCCCGATGAGCCAGGTGGCGTCCTCCACGACCGGCCTGAACGAGCCGTCCGCGACGTCCCCGTAGCCCGCGGTGACGTCCAGCACATCGATCACCTGCTTGCCCAGGCGCGCGACGGCCAGCCGCTTGAGCTCGAGCTCGTTGCGCACGGGCGGCACGTCCGCGATCAGCGCGCGGGCCGCCTCGACGCGGAACTTGGGTTTGGTCGAGCGCGCCTGGGCGCCGCGGCTGAGCCAGGCGAGCTCCTTGCGCGCCATGTTTCGCCGGCGGTCCTCCGCCGCCGCGGCGAGGCGGTCGCGCTCGACGCGCTGCAGGATGTAGGCGGAGTAGCCGCCCTCGAACGGGTCGACCCTGCCGTCGTGGACCTCCCACATGGAGGTGCAGACCTCGTCGAGGAACCAGCGGTCGTGGGTCACCACGAGCAGCGCGCCCGCGCCGTCGGCCCAGCGCTCGCGCAGGTGCCGGGCGAGCCAGTCGATGGTCCGCATGTCCAGGTGGTTGGTCGGCTCGTCGAGCATGAGGACGTCGTAATCGCCGATGAGCAGGCGGGCGAGGTCCACGCGGCGGCGCTGGCCGCCCGAGAGCTCCCCCACGCGCCCCTCCCAGGGCACGTCGGAGATGAGGCCGTCGAGCACCTGGCGCACACGGGGGCGGGACGCCCACTCGTACTCCGGGGCGTCGCCCACCACGGCCTCGCGCACCGTGGCCCCGTCGCTCAGGGCGTCGCGCTGGCCGAGCAGCCCGACCGAGAGGTCGCGCCGGTGGGTGACGCGGCCGGAATCGGGCTCGAGCTCCCCGGCGAGCACCGACAGCAGGGTCGACTTCCCGTCGCCGTTGCGCCCCACGATACCGATGCGGTCCCCCTCGTCGACACCCAGGGTGACACCGCCGAAGACCTGCTTGGTCGGGAAATCGAGCCGCACCGAGTCGCAGCCCAGAAGAATCGCCATCGCGCACCGCCTTGCATCCGTCGCGTTCTCACAGCCTCCCATCCTAGCACGGCGGCCGACCGCGCCGTGCGCCGGCTCCATCAGATGCGGCGGCAGGACCGCGCCGTGCGCCGGCTTCGCCGGACCGCGCCGCCCGCGGGCGCCGGCAGCCCGGTCGCGCCGCGCGCAGGACCCAGCGGACGCGGTGGCCCGGTCGCTCCGTGCGCAAACGCCATGCGCAGGCTCAGCCCGGTCGCGCCGTGCGCAGGACCCGGCGGACGCGGCAGCCCGGTCGCTCCGACCGCAAACGCCATGCGCAGGCTCAGCACGGTCGCGCTGCCCGGCCGCTTCGCGCCGGATGTCCCCTGTCCGCATAATGTTGTAACTTTTATAGTATCACCCGGCCTGAATGCACGGAATTGCGTCTCATTCGTGCATTCCGGCCGGGTGATACTCTGGTAGTTACATCACACAGGGCGTTGACATGCGGATTCAGGCCGCCAAGGCGTGGGCAGACCTGACAGGTGGCCTGCGCCCGGCCGCGCCGCGCGCCGACTCCGTCAGATGCGGCGGCCCGGGCGCGCCGCCCGCGGGCCCCGGCAGGAGTGACAGCCCGGCCGCACCGCCCGCAGGCCCCGTCCGGCCGCGGCGGGCGCAGGACCCGCCGGACGCGGCGGCCCGGTCGCTCCACCCGCGGGCCCCGGCAGACGCGGCGGCCGGATCGCGCCGCCCGCAGGCCCCGGCCGACCGCTCCCTCGCCCGTCTTTGACGGGGTCGCGCGCCCTGTGGTACACATGGGCGCGAGCTCAGCCCCGGACCCCAAGATTGGAGGAACCATGCCCACCGACCCATCGATCGAGACCCTCCGCATCCGCGAGGCCGCGGCCGGCGACCTCGACGGCATCGCGCGAATCTACGGCACCCTGTGGTGCAACACCCTGCGCAACCGGGGCGATATCGAGGACGCCGAGCTCGCCGCGCGCTTCAACGTGGCCATGCAGCTGCAGGACTCCCCCATCGCGCTGGTCGCGGAATCGGACGGCGGGGTGATCGCGGCCTGCATGGTCGGCGTGTTCGACGACGGCGCGCCGCGGCCCAACCCGGCCTGGCAGCAGACCTACGACGAGCTGCTCGCGCAGGCGACGGCGCGCGCCGAGACCGCCGACGCGAAGCTCGAGGGCTCCCTGTTCGGCGACAGCCGCGAGAAGGCGACGTCGCGCCGGTTCGCCGCGACCGGGAACCCCTACGCGCAGGGCCAGGTCAACCTCATCATCATCGACCCCGCATGGCAGGGGCGCGGGCTGGGGCGCCGCCTGATCGATGCGGCCCGCGGCCACCTGCGCGACCTGGGCTGCTCGGCCTTCTTCCTCATGACCGACAACCAGTCCGACTACGCCTTCTACGACCATATCGGCATGGAGCGCATCGCCGAGGACCACAGCCAGGACACCGGGGACGGCTTCACGGTCTACATCTACGGGGACGCCTGCTAGCGCGGCGGCCCGGCGGCGGCATCCCGATGGTCGCCCCGTTCGAAGGAGGCGCCCGTCTCCGGAGCGCGGCCCCGGAGACGGGCGGCGGCATCGGAGGCCGCCCGCCGGCGGCACCCGGACGCCGCGATCGGCACGGAAACGGCGCGCGCAGCCTACTCGGCGCGGACGCGGGCGACCAGGCGGCGGGCCGAGGGCGCAGCCGCGAGCAGCAGCGCGAGCATGACCGCGGCCCCGGCGACCGAGGCGGCCCACATCGGGATGAACGACCCGAACGCGTCGAAGACCATGCCGGACATGATCGTGCCGAGCGCGTAGCCGAGCATCTCGAGGCTCGTGATCCACCCCGTGATGCGCCCCATGTCCTCGGTCCCGTACAGGCGCACCGCGACGAGCGGCGGGGCCACGGTGCCCATGCAGGTCCCGAACCCGAAGAAGGTGGCCGCCGCGATGGGGCCGACCGTCGTCTGCGGGAAGCACATGCCGAGGCTGCCCACGAGGCACGCGATGCTGCCGACGATGATGCCGGTGCGGACGCCGAAGCGGTCGTAGAGCCCGCCCGTCGCGATCTTGGACACGAGCACCACGATCATGTTGTACGAGTAGATCATGCTCGCCCAGGAGGCCGTGTGGCCCCCGGTGACGATCTGCTGCCCGTCGACCGTCACGGACGTGAGGTTGGTGATGGAGTTGGGGATGGCGGCGCCGTTCAGGACGCCCATGACCATGAACCCGGCGACGAGCAGCCAGAACGACGGATGGGTGCGCACCCTCCCCCAGCCGATCGCGATGTCGACGGGGGTGTCCCCGCCGCGGGCCTTCCCGCCGTCCGCCCCGGATGCCTCCGCGGAGCCCGACCCGTAGGGGGCGAGCCCCATGTCCGACGGGCGGCTGCGGAACACGGCCGCGGTGATGGGGAACGACACGATGAAGCACACCGCCGCGAGCACCAGGAACGCGGTGCGCCATCCGTAGGCCCCGATCAGGGAGCTCACCACGGGCGACAGGACGGCCCCGCCGAACCCGGAGCCCGACAGCGCGATGGCGACGGCGAGCCCCTGCTTGGCGGTGAACCAGTTGGTGATCACGATGGAGATGAGCAGGCGCGTGCCGGCCACGACCACGAGGCCGTCGATGGCGAACAGCGCGAACAGCTGCCAGGCGGCGCCGACGCAGGCGAAGCCCACGAGCGCCGCGGTCGTGATGGCGACCGACAGCGCGCCGAGCAGGCGTCCCGGCACGCGGTCGACCACGTGCCCGATCACGAGCGCGCCCACGATGGACACGAGCGTGGACAGCGAGTTCGCCGCGTTGTAGGTGCCGACCGTGATGCCGAGGTCGGCGACGATATAGGGCTGGAACAGCGACATGCCGCTCACCATGATGGTGTAGCAGGTCGCCATGATGAGGAAGCCCGCCGCGACGAGCAGCCATCCGTAGAAGGGGCGCCCATCCGACCCCGGGCGCGCGGTTTCAGCCATCTTCGATCCTCCGATCATCCTGCGGGGCGCGTCGCCGCGGCCCGCGTCCTTCCCTTCGCCTCCCGGGCGGCGCTACCCGCGGGCGCGGCCGCCGAGCCACCCCGCCGCGGCCGCCGCATGCAGGGCAGCGCCCATCCACAGCACGGACTCGTCGAGCACCATGCGCGGGTTGTGGTGCGGCGCGGCGCCCGGCGAGCCCGCACCCAGCTGCACGAACATGCTGGGGACCGACTCCGACACGTACGCGAAGTCCTCGGTCGCCGCCATGGGCTCGGTCTGCCGGACCGCGCCGGGGCCCGCCACCGCCTCCAGGGCGGGCAGCAGCTCCGCGGCGAGCTCGGGGCTGGTGTAGGTGCACGGGCAGCTGAACGCGGCGATCTCGCACCCCGCGCGCCAGGCATGGCAGTAGTCCCGGATGAGCTGCGGCAGGCGCTCGAGCACATGGGCGCGCGCCGACACGTCGAAGCTGCGCATCCCGAGCTTGAGCTCGGCGGTGTCGGGCAGCACGTTGGGTACCGTGCCCCCGCCCATCGTCCCCACCGAGAGCGTGATGGATGCCGCGGGGTCGACCTCGCGCGTCATGAGCAGGTTCACCGCCTGGTACACCTGGTTGGCCACCATCAGCGGGTCGGTGCACTGCTGCGGGGCCGAGGTATGGCCGCCGCGCCCCTGGATGCGCACGGCGAGCGTGTCGAGCGAGGAGCTCGTCACCCCCGGGGTGTAGCTCACGCGCCCGGCCTGCTCGTTGGCGATGACGTGCAGCCCGAACGCCGCGTCGACCCGCGGGGCCTCCAGGGCGCCGTCGTCGATCATGGTCTTGGAGCCGTACCCCAGCTCCTCGCCGGGCTGGAACATGAGCTTGACGGTGCCGGGGAGCTCAGCCTCGTGGCGCTTCAGGACGGCCGCGGCGGCGAGCAGCATCGCCGCGTGCGCGTCGTGCCCGCACATGTGGCTGCAGGCGCGCCGCGACCGGAAGGGGAGGTCGTTCTCCTCCGCGATGGGCAGGGCGTCCATGTCCGCGCGCAGCAGGATGCAGGGCCCGCCCGAGCCGATCTGGGCGATCACGCCGGTCGACCGCGTCACGCCGGGGTACCCCAGCTCCTCGTACCGCCGGGTGAGCTCGGGCGAGACCGTGCCGCAGGGGCGCCAGCCGATGCCCAGCGCATCGAGCCGCTCCGTGACGAACGCCGCGGTCTCGGGCAGCTCCATGCCCGTCTCCGGGATGCGGTGCAGCGCGCGCCGGTCCTCGACGATGCCGTCCTGCAGGGCGCGCGCCTCATCGACCAGCCGCGCGACGAGTCCGCGTGTCTCCGGGTCCATCTTCAATCCCGCCTTCCTGTCCCGCGCCGATCCGCGGGCCCGCTCGCCCCGGCGGGGCGCCGGGGTGTCTGTAAGTACAGGATGGTACACCCGGATGCATAGCTTATGCATGATTCTGCATATCTCAACGCGCCCATTAACCCGCACGCAACATTGGACGGCACCGGTGCCGGCCCATGCGGCGCCGGGCGGGCACCGGGGCCGGCCCATGCGGCGCCGGGCGCGCCCCGGGGGGAACCGTGCGGCGCGGGATGCGCGGGAGGCCCCCCGGCGGCGCCCGCGGCCCAAGGGCGGAAGCGGACGCGCCGCGGAATGACGCCCCGCCGGAGATGCGCCGTGCGCTATGCTGGTCCCATCAGACGAGAAGAAGGAGGCACCCATGGAACCGAACGCGCGCACGTGCTTCGTGAACGGCCGCATCCTCACCCAGGACCCGGACGCGCCCCGCGCCGACACCATGATCGTCGAGGGCGAGCGCATCCTGTGGGTGGGGGACGCGGGCTCCCTGCCGGAGGAGCTTGCCGCGGACGGCGGGCGCACCGTCGACCTCGGCGGCGCATGCGTCATCCCCGGATTCGTGGACGCGCACATGCACGCCCTCATGCTCGCGGGCTTCACCGGGCAGATCTCCGCGCTGCCGCCCGCAGTCACCTCCATCGCCGAGCTCACGGAGGCGGTCCGCGCCAAGCGCGCCGAGCAGGGCCCGGACGCGTGGGTCCAGGGCTGGGGCTACGACGAGGCGCTGCTCGCCGAGCGCCGCTCCCCCACCCGCTGGGACCTCGACGCCGGCTGCGACGACGCGCCCGTGTGCATCCTGCGCACCTGCGGGCACATCCGCTGCGTGAACAGCCGCGCGCTCGAGCTCGCCGGCATCACGCGCGACACGCCCGATCCCGCGGGCGGCCAGATCGAGCGCGACGCGGACGGCGAGCCGACCGGCGTGCTCAAGGAGAACGCGCGCGACCTCGTCAACCGGCTGATCCCCCATGCGAGCCGCGAAGACGACGTCGCCAACCTGCTCGCGCTCGGCAGGCTCATGGCGTCGCAGGGCATCGTCGCCGCCACCGACATGTGCACGCTCGACGGCACCGACGCGGTCCCCGTGATCGAGGCCGCCGTCCGGGCGGGATTCGCCCAGGATATCGCCAGCTACGTCCTGTGGGACTACGTGAAGGACGACCCTTCCTACACCATCGCGCCCGAACGGCGCGACCGGGGCGCGCAGGCGTTCTGCGCCGGCATCAAGCTGCTCACCGACGGCAGCGTGTCCGGGCGCACCGCATGGTTCGACGTCCCCTACCGGGGCGCCGAGGGGGACAAAGAGGCCGCCTGCGGCTTCCCGACCTGTACCGACAAGGAGCTCGAGGGCGCGATCGCCTTCTGCCGCGAGAACCGCTGCCAGCTGTCGCTGCACGCCATGGGGACGCGCGCCATCGACCGCGCGGTCGGGCGCCTCGCGCAGGAGGAGCCCTGGTCGGACGGATCTTGGCCCTACGCGCGCGTGGAGCATGTGACCGCCCCGTCGCCCTCCGCCGTCGAGACCTTCGCGCGCACCGGCATCGCCGTGGTCACGCAGCCCATCTTCCCCTACGCCGAGATCGGGACCTACCGGGCGAACCTGGGCGATGAGCGCACGCGCGTCTGCTACCCCCTGCGCAGCCTGCTCGACGCGGGGGTGACCATGTGCATCTCCACCGACGCGCCGGCCACCTCCTGGGCCGTTCCGTCCGACCCCTTCCCCAACCTCAAGTCCGCCGTCGGCCGGCGCGCATACGACGGCTTCGATTTCGGGGCCGACGAGCGGCTGGATATCGAGGAGGCGCTCGCGCTCTACACCCGCGAGGCCGCGCGGATCGTCGGGTTCGAGGGGCTGGGCATGCTGCGCGCCGGCTACAAGGCGAGCTTCGCCGTGCTGGACCGCGACATCCTCGCCACCCCCGCCGACGAGCTCGACCGGGTGCAGGTGTCCGAGACCTGGATCCGCGGCGAGCGGGTCTACCGGCGCGGCTGAGGCCCCCTCGCGGCGCGGCTGAAGCCCCACGGCGCGGCTGAGGCCCCGCGGCGCCCTCCCCGCACCGCGCACGGAAAAACGGCGGCGACCCGAGAGGTGTCGGGTCGCCGCCGCTGCATGGAAGGCCGCACCGTGACGCCCGGGGCGGCCGGGCCCGTCCGGCGGGCGCTCGATGGAAAGCGTGCTTAGGAGAACATACCGGTCAGGTAGTCGTTCAGGCGCTTGTCGTTGGGACGCTGGAAGATCTGGTCGGTCTCGCCGTACTCGACCATCTCGCCCATGTAGAAGAAGGCCGTGCGGTTGGACACGCGCGACGCCTGCTCCATGTTATGGGTCACGATGACGATCGCACGGTCCTTCACGATGGAGTTCATGAGGTCCTCGATCGCCAGGGTGGAGATGGGGTCGAGCGCCGAGCAGGGCTCGTCGAACAGGATCACGTCGGGATGCATGGCGAGCGTGCGCGCGATGCACAGGCGCTGCTGCTGGCCGCCGGAGAGCGCGAAGGCGCTCTGGTCCAGCTTGTCCTTGACCTCGTCCCACAGGGCCGCGCCGCGCAGGCTCTCCTCGACCAGCTGGTCGAGCTTGGCCTTGTCCTTCAGGCCGTGGCGCTTGGGCGCGAACGTGATGTTCTCGCGGATGGACTTGTGGAACGGGTTCGGCTGCTGGAACACCATGCCGATGGAGCGGCGCAGCTCGTAGAGGTTCTCCTTGGAGGTGTTGATGTTGCGGTCCTGGTAGAGGATCTCGCCCTCGACGCGGCAGCCGCGGATCTCGCGGTTCATGAGGTTCAGGCTGCGCAGGAAGGTGGACTTGCCGCAGCCCGACGGGCCGATGAGGGCGGTGATCTCACCCTTGTGGAAGGTCAGGCTCGTATCGTTCAGGGCGTGATGGTCCCCGTAGTACACGTTGACGTCGCGGGTCTCGAGCACGACCTCGTCGGAGATGGCGACGCCGGTCATGCGGGAGCTCTTCTCGCTCGAGCCGACGCTTTCGAGGAACTGATCGGTCTCGTTCGTCATTCGGCGGTCATCCTCCTTGCGAGCGCGTTGCCGGCGATGCGCGACAGCACGTTGAACAGCAGCACGCAGATCATCAGCAGGGCCGCGGTGCCCCACACGATGTGCTGGGCCTCGGGGCTGCCCTCGCCGTAGATCTTGTAGATGTGCACGGCGAGCGACTCACCCGGACGGAAGATGTTCCAGGCGCAGGTGGGGCTCGCGAAGTTCAGGGACAGGAAGTTCAGGCGCGCCGGCGAGCTCATGCCGGAGGTGAACAGCAGGGCCGCAGCCTCGCCGAACACGCGGCCCGCGGAGAGGACCACGCCGGTCACGATGGCGGGCATGGCCGCCGGGATCAGCACGTGGATCGTCGTCTCCCAGCGGGTGAGGCCCATGGCCAGGCAAGCGTCGCGCTGCGAGCTCGGCACGTCCTCGAGCGCCTGCTGGATGACGCGGGTGAGGATGGGGATGTTGAACATCGTGAGCGCGATGGCGCCGGAGATGAGCGAGTAGCCCCAGCCGAAGTTCACCGAGAACATGAGGAAGCCGAACATGCCCACGACGATGGAGGGCAGGCTGGACAGGGTCTCGATGGCCGTCGAGGCGATCTTGGTGACCGGGCCCTCGGGAGCGTACTCGACGAGGAACACCGCGCCGCCGAGGCTGATGGGCAGCGAGATGATGAGCGTCAGGATGAGCAGGTAGAACGAGTCGAACAGCTGGTAGGCGATGCCGCCCTCGGTGCCGTTGGAACGGCTCGCCTCCGTGAGGAAGCCGGGCTGGAACAGCTGGCCGATGCCCTGCGCCAGGATGTAGACGACCATCGAGACGACGATGAGCATCACGATGCCGACGATGAGCGTGAGCACACCGGTGGCGATGCGGTCGTTGCGCATGGAGCGCTTGATGCGCGCGTCCTGCTGCGCGGTCGAGGTGCTAGCCACGTGCCTTCGCCCCCTTCGCGCCGATGAGGTGGATGATCAGGATGAAGATGAGGGACATGCCCATGAGCAGCAGGCCGAGCGACCACAGCGCGTCGTTCTCGACCGAGCCGGTGGCGTAGACGGCCATCGAGGTGGTGAGCGTCGTGGTGATGGTCGATGCGGAGTCGAGCAGGCCGGTGGGCATGACCTCGACGCCGCCGATGACCATGCGGACGGCGAGAGTCTCGCCGAAGGCGCGCGTCATGCCCAGGATGACCGCGGTCATGAGCGAGGGCGTGGCGCTCTTGAGCACGACGTGCCAGATGGTCTGCCACCGGGTGTAGCCGAGGGCGAGCGAGCCCTGACGGTAGCTGTCGGGCACGGCGCGCAGCGCATCGATGGACAGGGTGGTGACCGTCGGCAGGATCATGAGCGCGAGCACGATGGAGCCCGGCAGGATGCCCAGTCCCAGCTCCACGTTGAAGATGGCGCGCACCGCGGCGACGATGACGTGGAAGCCGATCAGGCCGAACACGACGGACGGGATGCCGACGAGCAGCTCGATGAGCGGCTGGAAGACCTGCTTGCCGAACTTGGGCTGGATCTCGACGACGAAAATGGCCGCACCGATGGCGATGGGCAGGGCGATGATCGTCGAGATGACCGTCACCGCGAACGACGTGACGATCAGCGGAAGAGCGCCGGTGAACGGCAGACCCGTCTCCTCATTGGTGATCGCGAGGTTCCAGGTGGTGCCGGTGAAGAACTCCGCGATATTGACGCCGTCCTTGATGAACGTCGAAAGACCTCGCTGGGCGACCATGAAGATCAATGCCACAACGACGAGTGTCACGAGCGCGACGCAGGCGCCCGTGACACTCAATCCGACCTTCTCAAGGCTGCGCTTCGGCATCTGCTTAGCCATAACGCACCTTTCGAAACAGTTGTACGTACAGGGCGTAAAGACAGTGGGGCCGCTTTACTTCTCGGAGACGTTGCCCTCGGCGTCCTTGACGACCGTCATCTTGGAGACGGGGATGAAGCCATGCTCCTCGACGAGCGAGCCCTGGACGTCCTCGGAGAGCATGTACTCCAGGAAGGCAGTGGTGGCCTCGTCGGCATCCTGCTTGCAGTACATATGCTCGGTGGCCCAGATGGGGAAGGAGTTGTCGTAGACGTTCTCGCTCGTGGGCTCGACGCCGTTGACCTTGATAGCGGTGAAGCTCTCGTCGTCGAAGTGGGAGAAGTCGAGGTAGGAGATGGCGTTGTCGGTGGAGCCCATCTGGGTCACGACGTCACCGGACTTGTCGAGCTCGGCCTCGCCCTTGAAGGTGCTCTCGGCGGCGCCGGCGCCGAAGACGGCGGCCTCGAAGGTGGCGCGGGTGCCGGAGCCGGACTTGCGGTTGAGGACGTAGATCGCGGCGTCCTCGCCGCCGACCTCGCTCCAGTTGGTGATCTCGCCGGAGAAGATGCCGGCGAGCTGCTCGATGGTCAGGTCGTCGACGGTGACGTTCTTGGAGACGACCGGGCCCATGCCCACGACGGCGACCTCATGGTCGACGAGGTCGGCGCACTGGTCGGCCTCGAGCTTGGTCTCGGCGAAGACGTCGGAGTTGCCGATGGTGACGGTGCCGTCGGCCACGGCGGTCAGGCCGGTGCCGGAACCGTTGCCGGAACCGGTGATGGAGACGTCCGGGTTGTCGTTCATGAACTGCTCGGCGGCAGCCTCGACGAGCGCCTGGAAGGAGGAGGCGCCGTCATAGGTCACGGTACCGGCGACCGTGGAGCCCTCAGCGGCAGCGGAACCGGCGGAGGCGGTGTCACCGCCGCAGCCGGCGAGGCCGAGGCCCGCGACGGCAGCGAGGCCGCCGGCGAAACCGAGGAACTGACGACGAGAGCAAGCGTGATCGAACATGGTTCTCCTTTCGCGAACGTGTCATTCGCAGCGTCTGTGCGGACGGCCATGCAGACCCGCCCGCTGTTCGATTGGCTACTCTATCGCTCGCGGAGCCGCCGCCACCGCTCGCCGACGTCTTATTACGATGCTCTGATTAACCATTACGCAACAATAGCGCGGACCTTACGGGACGTTTACAAACGGCCCGGGGAGCGGAGGACATGTAACGGGGAGCCCTTCTGCAGACCCTCGCCCTGAATCCGCGGCGGCGACCTCGCGGGAGGGCTTTTGTCCGGAACCCGTCCCTTGTGGCCTCTTGACCCCCGCTCCGAGGGCGAGCGCATCTACCCCGGGAAGGGGCAGACATGCCCCCTGGAACGCCGAAAACTCGCCCAATCGGGCGAAACGGGTGTTCCGGGGGTACATCAGTGCGTTCCGGGGTACATCAGTGCGTTCCGGGGGTGTGTCAGTGCGTTCCGGGGGCATGGCAGGGCGTTCCAGGGGTGCGCCAGGGTGTTCAGGGGACCTGAGAACCCGCTCCCGGGGCGCAGCAAGACACACCAGGCTCATCACAAGATCCCAACGGGGACATGTCCGTTCGTCATGGGAACATACTCCTGGCCGCCGCGGTGGCGACGGCCGCTCTGGACACCTCCGCTCGTCACGGGAACATGCTCGCGCGCTCCCCGGAGATGGCAAGGGCTCCCCAAAGATGGCCGGGTCTCCCCGCAGATGGCAGAGTCTCTCCAGGACGTGGCCAGGTATTCTCGGGGTGCGGCGGATGTTCCCGTGAATCCCGAAGTGACCCCTCGTTCGATATGCAGCTTCACGCGGTGCGAAGTGCCTGCTGGATGGGATGCTGCCAGAATATGCCCTTTGAACGAAAGGAGCTCGACTCGCACAGAAAGCGGGAGGGCGGCCCGCATCCGGACCGCCCTCCCGCCGATTGATATATGTCGCACATTCTCAGAACTCGAACAGTCCCCGCAGCTCGCTCATGCCTTGCGTCACGAGTCCGCATCCGAGTCGAACGAGTTGCTTGCGATGCGCAGCGCGCACCCGACCACCATGGTCGGAATCGCCCACAAGCGCGCATCCCCTCCATCAACGATCGGCAATACAACCAAAGAGAAAGTGGAGGCAAGGGACACCAACATGAATAGGATGGCAGCGACGCGGAGCACCCCGCGCACGTGCCGCGCACGCACCGGATCGCCGCTTCCACACTGTGGCGCGGAAGTGCCGCGACACAGAATGTACAGCGAGCACGCAAGGCAGCCGTTGATGAACTGAACCCGGTCCGCAAAGCACAGAACTACGCACACCATGAGCGCCGAACCGACGAGCAACGCTGCGGCCGCCCTTCCAACCGATCCACCCATGATTCACCCGAACCTTCTTCAGGAGCTCCCTCAAAACAGGATAGCGAATCCTCCCGTGCAGCATGAACTGAAAACCAAGGGCCTTCGGCTCACCGCCGTCTGAAATGCGGCCATCTGTGCGGTGCGGGACATGGACCAGGCTTACAGATCGACCTCCATGAGGCGCAGGATCGCCAGAATGTAGATCTTGAAGGCCTCCTTGAGCTGCGCCTCGCTCGCGCACTCGTTGGGACCGTGCATCGAGCCGCCCCATGCGGGGAGCTCGAGGTCGTTGTCCTCGGGCCCGAAGGAGACGGCGCGGGCGAAGTTGCGTGCGTAGGTGCCGCCGCCCATCGAGAAGGGCTCGGCGGGACGGCCCGTGACCTCGCGGTAGACGTCGAGCAGCGTCTGGACGGCGGGATGGTCCGCGGAGACAGAGAACGGCTCCTTGGCGTGGTCGGTCGTGCAGGTGGCGCCGAACTCCGCCGCCAGCGCGCGGCAGCTCTCGGCGATCCGCCCGTCCGTGGTGCTGTCGGGATAGCGCACGTCGATGGTCTGCCGGATGCGCCCGTCGGAGACCTCCACGGTGCCGCCGATGACCGTGAGCGGACCGAACGCCTCGTTGGAGCTCGCGATGCCCATGGACGCCCCCGCGGTGTCCTCATGGATCCGGGACATGAGCTCCAGGAAGGGGCGCTCGGAGGCGGAGACGAGGTCGGCGCCGCGCAGGTAGTCCACGATGAGGGCGATGGCGTTGACCGTGCCCTCGGGCAGCGACGCATGCCCGCCGATACCGCGCGCCGTGATGCGCGTGCGGCCGGAGGCGACCGCCTCGATCGCCAGACGGTCGGCGTTCGCCGCGGGGGCGGGGCACGCCGAGGCGTCCACGGCGAGCTCGCACACCGACTCGGCCGGGATGGCGTTGGTGGCCTCGGCGCCGCTCCAGGACAGGATGACCCCGTCGGTGACGGGAGCGCTCGTGAAGGTGGCGCCGTACCGCCCCTTCTCCGCGTTGCCCACGGGGAACTCCGCGTCGGGCGTGAAGAGGAAGTCCGGGTCGTCGTGGCCGGAGAGGTAATGGTGGATGTCGGTCATACCCACCTCCTCGTCGCAGCCGATGAGGGCGCGGAAGGTGTAGCGCGGGACGGTGCCGAGCTGCTTCAGGAAGGCGCCCGCGTACAGCGAGAGCACCGCGGGCCCCTTGTCGTCGATCACGCCGCGGCCGAGCAGCCAGCCCTCGCGCCGCGTGCAGGTGAACGGGTCGGTGTTCCAGCCCGGGCCGGCGGGCACCACGTCGACGTGCGCGATCGTGGCGATCTGCCGGTCCTCGGCGCCCGGGATGTCGGCGATGCCCACGTACCCCTCGTCATCGCCCACCTCGTACCCGAGCTTCTCGGCGATGCCGAGCGCGCAGTCCAGCGCGCCGCGGACGGGGGCGCCGAACGGGGCCCCCGGGGTGCCCTGGGATGCATCGGCCACCGAGGGATGGGCGACGAGCGCGGCGATATCGGCCACGACGTCCTCCCAGACCTCGTCCACGTACGCCTCGACCTGAGCGGTGATCTTGCTGTCCATCTTCTCCTCCTTGAGTGCGGCGAGAGGGCCGGCCCCGTCATGCATGGCGGATAGCGCGGCCCCGCGCCATGGTCCTTATCTCGAGTCGGCGTCTTGGGCTCCTTGGAGCGGCCGCCCCGTCGGCATGACAGGAGAGGCGCTCCCGCCTGTCACGCACGTCCGGCTGCACCGGCTGCCACGTCAGTATGACAGCGGGGGCAGCCTCGACCGTCACCGACCGCCGAACGAGGGCGTGCCGTCCGTATGCGGCAACGGGACCGCCCGGTCCGCCGAGGTCGGTCAGCGCAGGCCGAGCGCCCGGGCGACCTCGCCCATGCCATGGCAGATCACGTCGGCGCCGGCCTCCTCGTGCTCGCCCGGCTTGGCCGTACCGGTGTAGACGCCGATGCACGGCACGCCGTTCGCGTGGGCGCCGAGCGAATCGTGCTTGCGGTCCCCCACCATCACGACCTCGTCCGGGCCGACGCCCAGCTGGCGCAGCGCCTCGCGGATGCAGTCCGCCTTGGTGTCGCGGCCGGGTTCCAGACGGCCCACGACCGCCTCGAAGGGCGGCAGGTCGAGGGCGCCGATCATGCGCACGGCCATCGACTCGAGCCGCGAGGTCGCGACCGCGATGCGCCGGCCGTCGTCGAGCAGCGCCTGCAGAAGGTCGCGCACGCCGGGCAGCGGCGGGTAGTCCTCCGGGCGCACCTGCTCGTCGAACAGGGCGCGGTACGTGTCGACGATGGCCTCCGCCTCGGGGCGGTCGACGCCGACGAGCTCCATGAAGCCGTCGTGCAGGGGCGGCCCGATGATGCTCCCCATATCCCCGATGGCATCGACATCGTATCCGCGGCTCTCGAGCGCGAGCCGCGCCATCCTGAGGATCGCGGGGCTCGTGTCGGCCAGCGTCCCATCGAAGTCGAACAGGACGACGGGCCGCTCGGCCAGATGGAGCCCCTCGGTCGGGTCGGTCTCGGTCATATGGGCGACCTCCTTCGCGCGCGTTGATACCGCGTACATCATAGCCCAGGCGGCGGCCGCCTCAGTGGCCGGCGGTGTTGAGATTCAGCAGCACGACGCCGACCACGCACAGCGCGATCCCCGCCAGCCCCGCCGCGTTCAGGCGCTCGCCGAACAGGACGACGGAGATGGCGGTCGTCGCGACGATGCCGACCGCGCACCACGTCGCGTACGCCACGGAGAGGTCCACGGTGAGCAAGGCGCGCGAGAGGCTGTAGTAGCACACCGCGTAGAGCAGCACGGTCGCGACGCTCCACGCGGGCACCGTGAAGCCGTTCGAGTTCTTGAGACAGGTCGTGGCGGCGATCTCCGTCGCGATGGCGACCGCGAGCAGCAGGTATCCCATCTGCGCCCCCCTTCCTTTCCGAGCGCCGTCATGTGCGGGCATGGCTCCTCCTTGCGCGCCGCGCGGGGGCGGCGCAGAAAAAGGCCCCCGGTTTCCCAGGGGCCTGGCAATCATATGCGCGACGAAGCGAACGCGGCGCTACTCCTCGTCCTTCTTCTCGGACGGCAGCGGGGTGACCTCGATCTCGACGCCGAGGGTCTCGGCGGCGGACTTCATCGACAGGCTGATGCGACGACGGTCGAGGTCGATCTCCATAACCTTGACCTGGACCTTCTCGCCCACGTGGGTGACCTGGCTGGGCTGGTCCACGTGCTTGTTGGCCATCTCGGAGATGTGCACGAGGCCCTCGATGCCCTCACCGAGGTCGACGAAGGCGCCGAACGGCACGAGCTTGGTGACGGTGCCCTCGACGATGGCGCCCACGGGGTACTTCTTGACGAGCGCGCGCCACGGATCCTCGGTGGTCTGCTTGAGACCGAGGGAGATGCGCTCGCGGTTGAGATCGACGTCCAGGACCTCGACCTCGACCTCCTGGCCGACCTTGACGACCTCGGAGGGGTGGTTGACGTGGTTCCAGGAGAGCTCGGAGATGTGCACGAGGCCGTCGATGCCGCCGAGGTCGACAAAGGCGCCGAAGTCGACGATCGAGGAGACGGTGCCCTTGAGGCGCATGCCGACCTGGAGCTTGGAGAGGATCTCCTGGCGCTCGGCCTTGCGGGCCTCCTCGAGGACGACGCGGCGGGAGAGGACGACGTTGTTGCGTTTGCGGTCCATCTCGATGACGCGGGCCTCGATGCGGGTGCCGAGGTAGGCGTTGAGGTCCTTGACGCGACGGAGGTCGACGAGGGAGGCGGGCAGGAAGCCGCGCAGGCCGATGTCGAGGATCAGGCCGCCCTTGACGACCTCGATGACCTCGCCCTCGACGGTCTCGCCGGAGTTGAACTTCTCCTCCACGGCGTTCCAGGCGCGCTCGTACTCGGCGCGCTTCTTGGACAGGACGAGGCGACCCTCCTTGTCCTCCTTCTGGAGAACCAGGGCCTCGATCTCGTCGCCCAGGGCCACGACGTCGGCCGGGTTGACGTCCTTGCGGATGGAGAGCTCGCGGGAGGGGATGACGCCCTCGGACTTGTAGCCGATGTCAAGCAGCACCTCGTCGCGCTCGATCTTCACGACGGAGCCGGTGACGAGATCGCCCTCGTCGAAGTCGGTCACGGTGCCGTCGATGAGGTTGTTCATCTCCTCGTCGGAGATGTCGTCCAGCGCGAAGATGGACGAGTTCTGAATCTCACTCAAAGGTGGACCCCTTTCGAACTAACGGGGCCCCGGTCGTCATGGTCGCTGCCTGCAGTGCCTAGAATCGTGGCGTCTACGTGGAAACTTACATGCTCTCGGGGGCCGACAGATACGTTTGTGCGGGCCCTTTGCCCACACGGGGGATAGAGTAACGTTTTTCGCGTGTGTATTTCAAGCGAGACGGATGGGTATTTATTATTTTCTCGTAAGAGAGACGCCGAGAAGGACGTCCGGTCGCGGACGAGAGCGCGAAGGGAGGGCCGCCATGATCAGGGCCGTGCTGTTCGACCTGGACGACACGCTGCTGCGCCTCAACCTCATGGCCTTCATCGCCCGCTACGTGGCCGGTGCCTCGCGCCTGCTCGCGAGCGCCGCGCGCGTGAGCCCGCTCTCGCTCGCCGCCCCCTTCGCGGGGAGCTTCCTCGCCATAGACGCGCAGGACCGTGCCGACTCCCTCACCAACGAGCAGCTCTTCAACCAGACGTTCTTCTCGGCCTGCGGAATCCCGCTGGACGACCCCGTGATCGCCGACCTCATGGAGTGCTACGAGCGCGAGGTCGTGCCGGGCTACGCGGGCGGCGTCGTGTCGGCGCGCCCCGTGGAGGGCGCGCGCGAGGCCGTTGACGGCGTGTGGAGGGCGGGCCTCGTCTGCGCGCTGGCCACCAACCCCACGTTCTCGCTCGCGTGCGACCGGGCGCGCATGGGGTGGGCCGGGGTGTCCGAGGACGACTTCGCGCTCGTCTCCACGCTCGCCAACTCGAGTCGCTGCAAGCCGTGCGCGCAGTACTACCAGGAGTTCGCCAACCAGCTCGGGGTGCGCCTCGAGGAGTGCCTCATGGTGGGAAACGACGCCACGCGCGACTTCGCACGCCCCGAGTGCGGGCTGCGCACCGCCTACGTGGGTCACGGCCGGCCCGGGCGCGCCGTCTGGCGCGGACCCATGTCCGAGCTCGCCCGGCAGCTCCCCGAGCTCGTGAAGCGCCTGAACGACGAGGACGCGTAGGCGCGCGGCGGTTGTCAGTGCTTTTTGGCGAGGGGTTCGAGTATCGGGCACTCCTCCGCCTGCATAGCCGCAGGTAGAGAAATGCTATCTTCGCGGTGATACTTACGAGGCCGCCGAAAAAGCACTGACAACCGAGACGCGTCTCGCCCGAGGGAGTGGCGGGCAAGCGGCGTGGCGCCACAAACTCACTGCGATTGGGCGTCTGAGGGATCGCGCGTCGCGCGGCACGGCCAATCCGCGCAAAACCTCGGGTGACTGGGTGGCATGTTTTATACGGATGAGCCCGGAGGGGCGGAATCTGCCCTGTTTTAGGCGCGATTGGGTGGCATCCTTGATGCAAATCGCATCCTCGCATCAAGGATGCCACCCAATCGCGGGGAGTTTGTGCACCGGCGAGAAGGGCCGGCGCGCCCGGGCCGCACACGAAGCCGCCCCGCGGGCGTAAGGCCCGCGGGGCGGCGCTTGGGACGAGGTTCTTCTCGCCGTGCGAGACGGCGCGGCTACACCCAGAACAGCATCTCGTTGTAGGTCGGGACCGGCCAGTAGTCGGCTCCGCAGACCTTCTCCATGCCGTCGACGGCGGTGCGCAGGACGCTCATCGCGGGCAGCACCGTGTCGCGGTAGGCGTTGCACTGCTCCTGCGGGTCCTCGATGCGCTGGGCCTCGGCGTTCACGCGCTCGAGCTCGTCGGCGGAGGCGCTGACGGCCGTGATGCCCTCGGTGATCGTGGAGACGAGGCCCTTCTCGACCGGGCTCTCGATGCCGATCTCGGCCTTGGTGGCAACGGAGCTCGCGAGGTCGCCGGAGTAGTCCGAGAGCGCCGGGAGGTAGAGGCTGCGTGCCATGTAGACCATGGTGTTGGCCTCGATGTTGAGCAGCTTGGCGTACTGCTCGGCCTTGGAGACGTAGCGCGCGTGGATCTCGGCGGAGTCGAGCACGCGGTACTTCTCGTAGAACGCGATGTTCTCGGGGCGGATCATGCACGGCAGCGCGTCCGGCGTGGTCTTGAGGTTGGGGAGCCCCCGGCGCTCGGCCTCGGCCTCCCACTCCTCGGAGTAGCCGTTGCCCTCGAAGATGACGCGGTGGTGGTCACGCAGGGTGTGGCGCACCCAGCGCAGCGCCACGGTGGTGAACTCCTCCTCGGAGACGCCCTCGAGCTTGGTGGCAAAGCGGTCGCACTGCTCGGCCACGGCGGTGTTGAGCACCACGTTGGGGTCGGCCAGGTTCTGCTGGCTGCCGCACATGCGGAACTCGAACTTGTTGCCCGTGAAGGCGAAGGGCGAGGTGCGGTTGCGGTCCGTGGTGTCGCGCAGGACGTCCGGCAGCGCGGGCACGCCCAGGTCCATGCGCTCGGCCTCGTGCTCCTCGATCTCCTCCTTGTTGATGAGGGCCTCGACGATGGCGTCGAGCTCGTCGCCCAAAAAGACGGAGATGATGGCCGGGGGCGCCTCGTTGGCGCCGAGTCGGTGGTCGTTGCCGGCCGAGGCCACGCTCATGCGCAGCAGGTCGGCGTGCTCGTCGACGGCGGCCACGAGCGCGGCGAGAAACACGAGGAACTGCAGGTTCTCGCTGGGCTTGTCGCCGGGCTCGAGCAGGTTGCGGCCGTCGGCGCAGATGGACCAGTTGTTGTGCTTGCCAGAGCCGTTGACGTACTCGAAGGGCTTCTCGTGCTCGAGGCAGGCCAGGCCGTGGCGCGTGGCCATGAGCTTGAGCTTCTCCATGGTGAGGAGGTTGTCGTCGATGGCGAGCGACCCCTGCTCGAAGATCGGCGCGAGCTCGTGCTGGGCCGGGGCGACCTCGTTGTGCTTGGTCTTGGCCGGGATGCCGAGCTTCCAGAGCTCGTCGTCGACCTCCTTCATGAACTCGTTGACCGTGGGGCGGATGGCGCCGAAGTAGTGCTCCTCGAGCTCCTGGCCCTTGACCGGCTCGCAGCCAAAGAGCGTGCGGCCGCAGTAGATGAGGTCGGGGCGCTTCTCGTAGTCCTCCTCCTTGATGAGGAAGTACTCCTGCTCCGGGCCGATGGTGGTGAAGACGCGCTTGGGCTCGCGGCCAAACAGGGCGAGCACGCGCTTGGCCTGCGTCTCGAGGGCGACCTGCGA